>NZ_CALNWX010000005.1:137500-398454 GCF_940807095.1 Chryseobacterium sp. Marseille-Q3244
AACCACATAATCCACCGCTTGTGCGGGCCCCCGTCAATTCCTTTGAGTTTCATTCTTGCGAACGTACTCCCCAGGTGGCTAACTTATCACTTTCGCTTAGTCTCTGAAGCTTGCGCCCCAAAAACGAGTTAGCATCGTTTACGGCGTGGACTACCAGGGTATCTAATCCTGTTCGCTCCCCACGCTTTCGTCCATCAGCGTCAGTTGTTGCTTAGTAACCTGCCTTCGCAATTGGTGTTCTAAGTAATATCTATGCATTTCACCGCTACACTACTTATTCCAGCTACTTCAATAACACTCAAGACCTGCAGTATCAATGGCAGTTTCACAGTTAAGCTGTGAGATTTCACCACTGACTTACAGATCCGCCTACGGACCCTTTAAACCCAATAAATCCGGATAACGCTTGCACCCTCCGTATTACCGCGGCTGCTGGCACGGAGTTAGCCGGTGCTTATTCGTATAGTACCTTCAGCTACTCTCACGAGAGTAGGTTTATCCCTATACAAAAGAAGTTTACAACCCATAGGGCCGTCGTCCTTCACGCGGGATGGCTGGATCAGGCGCTAACCCATTGTCCAATATTCCTCACTGCTGCCTCCCGTAGGAGTCTGGTCCGTGTCTCAGTACCAGTGTGGGGGATCACCCTCTCAGGCCCCCTAAAGATCGCAGACTTGGTGAGCCGTTACCTCACCAACTATCTAATCTTGCGCGTGCCCATCTCTATCCACCGGAGTTTTCAATAAAAAACGATGCCGTTTCTTATATTATGGGGTATTAATCTTCCTTTCGAAAGGCTATCCCCCTGATAAAGGCAGGTTGCACACGTGTTCCGCACCCGTACGCCGCTCTCAAGATCCCGAAAGATCTCTACCGCTCAGCTTGCATGTGTTAGGCCTCCCGCTAGCGTTCATCCTGAGCCAGGATCAAACTCTCCATTGTATGTTTGTCTGACTCACTCAAAGTTTTTTAACGCTTTAGTTTTTCCTTACTTGGTTGTTATATTGTATGTCAATGATCTTTATATCTTTCGCTTTTCAACGAAGCAATCTTTCTGTCAGTGTCGCTCCGTATTTGCGAATGCAAAAGTAAAACTTTATTTTGATTCGACCAAATGTTTTGAAAGAAAATTTTAAAGTTTTTTAAGTAACCTTAACCTCTTTCCTAACCCTCAATCCCTCTACTCCTGCGCTCCCTTAATTGGGACTGCAAAGATACAAACTTTATTTTAACTCGCAACTTTTAAATCCTAAAAATTAAAAGTTTTTTTTTGTCTGTCTCTTTCGTAGAGTATAATGTTTATGCTTATTTAAAAGCTCTTCTGCGCTTACTGAATCCCTTTCGTTTTTCAGTGGGGCAAAGATAGAAACTTCATCCATTACCCGCAAGTTTATTTAACATAAAATTCATATTCAGGTAATGTTTTACCCTTAAAGCACTGGTACTATGAGAGAAAAATTTTAACCATTTGTTTGGGGATTGGAGGGAAAGGGTCCGAGGGTATGAAAGTTGGGAAGAAATGGGGGTGTTTCTATATGATATACCATCTATATAATGATGGGTAATGGGTAATGGGTAATGGGTAATGGGTAATGGGTAATGGGTAATGGAAGGTATACATTATATATAATACATGGGTAAGTTTTCAGAATTATTTTGAAATAGGTTTGGGCTAAAGCCAATGGCTGGGCGTTTATTTTATTTGAGTGGGCTAAAGCCCACTCCTATTGATGGATTTCTGTACGTTGGAAATTATAGATAGAGGTTTATTTTAATAATGCGGTGTTGAGATCCTTACAGGATGACAAAAATGGTGCGAGGGAAAAATAGATAAATAAAGAGACTGACGGATATGAGGGTTATTCTCTAAGATTGTTTTATAGAAAAACGCTGTGTTTTTTTTATTTCCCACAGAGGACACGGATTTTCACAGATGATAGTGCTGGTTGTATTGTGGTCGCTTTTTATTTAATTGAAAGAGCCACT
The DNA here is from genome assembly GCF_940807095.1 of Chryseobacterium sp. Marseille-Q3244. Lineage (NCBI taxonomy): Bacteria > Pseudomonadati > Bacteroidota > Flavobacteriia > Flavobacteriales > Weeksellaceae > Chryseobacterium > Chryseobacterium sp. Marseille-Q3244. The sequence continues at coordinate 139,487 of NZ_CALNWX010000005.1, forward strand.
CGATCTTCTTAAAGGAATAGGTAGCTTTTGCGGGAGTTCTTATCGAAATAGAAGATTACACGTCACCAATGACAAAGACTTCAGGCGATATTGATGTATACTTATATATAATAAGAAGACAGGTTTTATAAAAACTCATTCTAGTTATTAATGATATGAATGCTTACCTATGTAATAAAACCTATCATCTATTACTTATTACTTATTACTTATTACTTATTACTTATAATATATGTCCACTACCCTAGCCCCGATAGTAACGGTTACCCCGCAACAGGGTGTGGAGAGGTGGAGGGTTCGAGCCTTGGAGGGTAAAGGCGTGAGGAGTAAGAGTGGATAGCGGGAAATAGCTCCTAAAAAGTTTGAGAGCTTAAATGCAGAAGATTGGAGAAATTTAGAAATGGAATAGAAAAGAGATGTATATTATATATGACAGAATGAAAGATTGAAATTTTTAGCCACGTGTGTGTATTTTCAAAGATAGATAAAAAAATTCCGTAAGAATCCATATTCAGGATTCTTACGGAATGATTGTAAAACTGAAGTTTATATTTTTAGTTCAGAACATACGATGTTCCGTCTCTTCCGTCTTTTAATTCTATACCTTCAGCAAGCAGTTTATCTCTGATCTGGTCTGAAAGTTCGAAGTTCTTGGATTTTCTTGCCTGATTTCTCAGTTCAATTAAAACTTTTAGGGTTTGATCCAATTTTTCATTATTGTTTTCTTCTACAGTCTGTAATCCTAACACGTCAAAGATAAATGCATTCAATGTTGACTTTAACTCTTCGAGATCTGCTGTTGAGATCGTTTCTTTCCCATCATTTAAAGCAAAAATATATTTTACTGCTTCAAATAAGTGAGCGATTAGAACGGGAGAGTTGAAATCATCTGTTAATGCATCATAACATTTGTTCTTCCATTCTGTAAGGCTGAACGCTGATTGTTTTGTATCGTCAGGAGTAATGGAATTCAATACTTTCACAGCTTCCATCAATCTGATAAATCCTTTTTCGCTGGCAATCATTGCGTCATTGGAAATATCCAAAACACTTCTGTAATGTGCCTGCAGGAAGCAGAAACGTACAATTGACGGATGGAAAGGCTTTTCAAAGAAATCATTATCTCCTGTTACCAACTGCATCGGAAGGATATAATTTCCAGTAGATTTACTCATACGCTGCGAATTCATCGTCAACATATTGGCATGCATCCAGTAATGTACCGGTGCTGCTCCGTTGCAAGCTTTTCCCTGAGCAATTTCACATTCATGGTGTGGAAATTTCAAATCCATTCCTCCTCCATGAATATCAAAAGTTTCACCTAAATATTTAGTACTCATTGCTGTACATTCAAGGTGCCACCCCGGAAAACCTTCTCCCCAAGGAGAGTTCCATCTCATGATATGAGCGGGAGATGCTTTTTTCCAAAGGGCAAAATCCTGTGGATTCTTCTTTTCGCCTTGTCCGTCAAGATCACGGGTATTGGCAAAAAGTTCCTCTATATTACGTTTTGAAAGTTCACCATAGTTCAGGCCTCTTTTATTGTATTCCAATACATCGAAGTATACGGAGCCATTGCTTTCGTAAGCAAAGCCTGTATCTATTAACTTTTGAGTAAGCTCGATCTGTTCTACAATATGTCCTGTAGCTGTAGGCTCAATATTTGGAGGAAGCAGGTTGAACATATCCAATACTTTATGAAAATCAACGGTGTACTTTTGTACGATTTCCATAGGTTCCAGCTTTTCTAATCTGGTTTGTTTTACGAATCTGTCGTTATCAACGTTTCCATCATCGGTAAGGTGTCCGGCATCGGTAATGTTTCTTACATACCTTACTTTATATCCTAAATGGGTTAGGGAACGGTAGATAAAATCAAAGGAAAGGAAAGTTCTTACATTTCCCAAGTGTACGTTGCTGTATACTGTAGGTCCGCAGACATACATTCCTACGTTTCCTTCTAAGATGGGTTTGAATATTTCTTTTTCTGCTGTAAGCGAGTTATATATTTTTAATTGCATTTATTTTTTATTAAAAGATTCAATAGTTTTAAGATTCAAAAATTAGTTAAAATAAAGATCTGTCACAACAAATAATTGTTGTGATAAAAATTTTATGTGAAACTTTTTTAAATTTTATCATAATTAAATCGCTTCTAAATGATGCTGCAAGTGTTCTATGTAATCCTTAATGATAAACTCCAGGGTAAAAACCTGAGGTTCTGTTTTGGTGGTATCACAAGTTCTTTGTAATGCTTCATCAGGAATATTTTCTACGATGTGAACGACCTGATAGTTCAAACCTTTCCAAAGGTTGATTAATTCGGCCGTTGGAACATTCTGATAGTTCTGAGCTTTTACCCAGACATTCTGATCGTATACGATATTCTCGTTCTCTTTATATTGAGTGACTACAAATCTACGGATATTTGTAAAAGCACTGTCACAAAGATGGCCAATAATTTCTTTTTTGGACCATTTTTCGGGTGATTTCTTATCAATCCATTCTTCTTCAGAAATTGTCTGGAATCTCTGAAGTTCTGTATCTATAATATTTTTAAGGATTTGGTAGTTCATTAATAATCTAATTTTGCGTGACTTCCTACATAATGTAAGAATTCCTGCCTTGTGATAGGATTTGTTCTGAAAATTCCACTTAATTCTGCCGTGATGGTAGAACTTGCTGTGTCTTTAATTCCTCTACAGTTTACACAAAGATGCTTTGCATCTATAATACAAGCGACATCTTTTGTTCCTAAAGCTTCTTTCAGAGCGTCTACAATCTGCATTGTCAGCCTTTCCTGAACTTGTGGTCTTTTTGCATAGTAATCCACAATTCTGTTAATTTTTGAAAGACCGATTACTTCTCCATTGGAGATATAAGCAACGTGTGCTCTTCCTATAATAGGTAAGAAGTGGTGTTCACAAAAAGAATATACTGTGATATCTTTTTCCACCAACATCTGACGGTATTTATATTTATTGGAAAATGTAGAGATTCCAGGCTTGTTTTCCGGAAGAAGTCCACCGAAAATTTCGTTCACATACATTTTAGCAACACGCTTTGGAGAATCTTTCAGGGAGTCATCAGTCATATCAAGACCTAAAGTTTCCATAATCTCTCCAAAAAGCTCAGTAATTTTCTCTATTTTTTCCTGTGGCGATTTATCAAAAGCATCTTCCCTTATAGGCGTATGTTCTTTTCCTGTGAAAATATCATCGTCGTTATCAGTAAAATCAACCATTTTTATTTAATTTGCAGCAAAAATACGGATAATATTGTTTCATCTATTTTAAATGGGATGAAAATCATTATCTTTTATAACCTACTCTGATTAAAACTATATGATTATTGTCGAAGAAGTACAAAACAAAAACCACAAAAGGGAATTTCTGGAATTTCCCGCACAACTTTATCAACACGACAAAAATTATATACGCCCTTTAGATCAACATATTGAGGAGATCTTTGATCCTGGAAAGAACAAGTTTTTCAAAAATGGAGAATGCAAAAGATTTTTATTTAAAAAGGATAATAAGACGGTTGGAAAGGTAGCTGTTTTTATCAACAGCTGTTATGAGCAGAAGCAACCTACCGGAGGAATTGGTTTTTTTGATTGTATTAACGATCAGGAAACGGCTAATTTCATTTTTGAACATTGTAAAAACTGGCTTCAGGGAAAAGGTATGGAAGCTATGGATGGACCGATTAATTTCGGAGAGCGTGATAAATTCTGGGGACTTTTGATTGAAGGTTTTATAGAGCCTTTGTATGGGATGAATTATAATTTTCCTTATTACAAAGAGCTTTTTGAAAATTATGGATTTCAGATTTACTTTGAACAGCTTTGTTTCACCAGGCCTGTATTTGCAGAAGTTTCACGTGTTTTTACGATTGCCCATGAGAAAAACAGGAGAAATCCTGCTATTTCTGCTCAGCCTATGAAAAAGAATAACCTGCCAAAGTTTGCAAAGGACTTTACAGAGGTTTATAATAAGGCATGGGCAGCTCACGGAGAAGGAAAGCAATTGGAAGAAGGTAAGGTTTTGAAAATGTTCAATACGATGAAACCTATTATGAATGAACATATCTCATGGTTTGTGTATGAAAATGACAAGCCTATTGCGATGTGGATCAATCTTCCGGACCTCAACCAGTGGTTTAAATACCTCAACGGAAAGTTTGGCGTTTTTGAGAAGCTTAAGTTTTTGTTTTTAAAGCGATTTAAGAAGAATGAAAAAATGGTTGGTCTGGTGTTCGGCGTGGTTCCTGAATGGCAAAGGAAAGGAATTGATGGGTATATGATCTGGGAAGGTACCCAACATTTGAGAAAGCATACGGATTTTACGATTACTGAGCTTCAGTGGATTGGTGATTTTAACCCAAAGATGATTAAGATTGCAGAAACTCTTGATACCACGGTGACTAGGAAGCTAGCTACTTATCGTTATTTATTTGATCGGAATAAGGAGTTTGAAAGGCATGCTGTTCTTTAAGGTAAGCAAGATATCGAAGTGTGATGATTGACTAAAGGTTTAGTTTAATTTTCTTGTAAGCTGCAAAGTATTTGACGCAAAGTTTTAGTTTGCTACTGTTATATTTTAAAGGGAGCGAAGGTGGAATCAACTTCATTGATTCTTTCTAAGCGAGTGTATAGCCTGCGGCTTTTGCAATTTTTTCTTATACTGATTCTGATTAAAATAAAAAGCCCTGTCTTTTAAGACAAGGCTACTTTCATTTTTGGTACTTTTATTAGAATAGCTCACCGGCTACTTTTTTAATGTTATCACTTTTCCCCATTGAGTAAAAGTGTAAAACAGGAACTCCGAAATCCAGAAGTTCTTTGCACTGGGCAATGGACCATTCTATGCCGATCTGCTTAACCGCTTCATTATTTTTTGCATTCTCCACTTCATTGATAAGCTCTTCCGGAAGATCTATTTTGAATACCTGAGGCAAGATTTTCAGGTGTTTCTTCGTAGCGATCGGCTTGATTCCCGGAATGATTGGAACTGTGATTCCTATTTCTCTTGCTTTCTGAACGAATTCAATATACTTTTTATTGTCAAAGAACATTTGAGTAACGATATAATCTGCTCCGGCATCTACTTTTTGTTTCAGCCATTTCAGGTCATAATTCATGGAAGGCGCTTCCATGTGTTTTTCGGGATAACCCGCTACCCCAATGCAGAATTTATTAAGTTCATCACAAACCTGTTCTTCGTTGTGAAGGTATTTTCCTCTTCCAAGATCATTAATTTGATTCACAAGATCCATTGCACTGGCATGCCCTCCCTGAGTAGGTTCAAAATACTGATGCCCTTTCATAGCATCTCCTCTCAATGCCATTACATTATCGATACCCAAATACATACAGTCTACTAAAAGATATTCGGTTTCTTCTTTGGTAAAGCCTCCACATAATAGGTGTGGAACAGTATCTACATTATATTTATGCTGAATAGCTGCACAAATCCCCAATGTTCCCGGGCGCATCCTTGTGATACGACGCTCCATCAATCCATTTCCTTTATCCAAATAAATATATTCTTCTCGTGAAGTGGTAACATCAATGAATGGTGGTTTGAATTCCATCAAAGGATCTATATTCGTATACAGGTCTTCAATACCAATCCCCTTTTGTGGCGGAACGACTTCTAAGGAGAATAAAGTTTTTCCATTTGCGTTTTTAATGTGCTCTGTTATCTTCATATCAATTTTAATCTGCTAAATTTGGTGACAACCATTTTTGCGCTTCCTGAATGCTACAACTTCTTCTGTCTGCATAATCCTTAAGCTGGTCTTCTGTAATTTTTCCTAATCCGAAATACTTGGCATGCGGGCTTCCGAAATAATATCCTGAAACGGCTGCTGTTGGGAACATCGCTAAGCTTTCTGTAAGGTATACTCCTATATTTTCTTTTACTTTTAAAAGATCCCAAATAGTACTTTTTTCCAAGTGGTCTGGGCAAGCCGGATATCCCGGTGCCGGACGAATTCCTTTATATTTTTCTGCGATCAGTTCTTCATTGCTTAATTCTTCCTGAGCGGCATACCCCCAGTATTCTGTTCTTACTTTTTTATGTAAAAATTCAGCGTAAGCTTCTGCAAAACGATCCGCCAGGGCTTTTACCATGATAGCATTGTAATCATCGTTGGCTTTTTCATATTCTTCTGCCAATTCATCAGTTCCAAAACCTGTGGTTACACAAAATGCTCCCATGTAATCTGTCTTTCCTGAGCTTTGTGGAGCAATGAAGTCACTTAATGCCAGATAATCTTTTCCTTTTGATCTTTGAGCCTGTTGTCTCAGGGTTAAAAATTTAGCCTGTTCATTATTATTTTCATCAAAAATCAGAATATCATCAGATTCGTTGGAATTGGCTTTAAAGATTCCAAAGATGGCTTTTGCTGTTAATAGTTTTTCATCCAGAATTCTATTGAGAATAACCTGTGCATCTTTAAACAGTTCTTTCGCCTGTACTCCTACTACCTCATCTTCTAAGATATTCGGGTATTTCCCGTGAAGATCCCAGCTTCTGAAGAATGGAGACCAGTCAATGAAAGGTAATAATTCTCTCAGGTCCTGGTTTTCAATTACAGTGATGCCTAAATTATTCGGAGTGAAGATTTCTTCGTTTTCCCAGTCTATTTTAAACTTGCTTTCTCTTGCTTCTTCAATGGAAACATAATCTTTATCAACTTGTCTGTTCAGGAATTTTTCTCTGAAATCTGAGTAGTCATTCTTCAGATCAGAAACATATTCCTTATTTCTGTCTCCCAACAATGAGCTTACCACATTTACGGCTCTTGAAGCATCATTAACGTGAACTACTGCATTTTTATATTTTAAATCGATTTTTACCGCGGTGTGTGCCTTTGAAGTCGTTGCACCACCAATTAATAATGGAAAATCTAAATTTTGTCTTTCTAATTCTGAAGCGATGTACACCATTTCATCCAAACTCGGTGTAATTAGTCCGCTTAATCCGATTACGTCTACTTTTTCTGCGATGGCAGTTTGGATAATCTTTTCAGCCGGAACCATTACGCCAAGGTCAACAATTTCATAGTTGTTACACCCTAAAACTACGCTTACAATATTCTTTCCAATATCGTGAACGTCTCCTTTTACAGTTGCCATCAGAATTTTTCCATTCGCTGGTCTTGATCCGTCTTTTTCGGCTTCAATGAAAGGTTGTAAATAAGCAACGGCTTTTTTCATTACTCTGGCAGATTTCACTACCTGTGGCAGGAACATTTTTCCGCTTCCGAATAAATCTCCTACTACTCCCATTCCCGTCATTAGGTTAATTTCTATGACATGGAGCGGTTTTTCTGCCAATTGTCTGGCTTCTTCTACATCTTCTTCAATAAAACGGTCTATTCCTTTTACGAGAGCATAGGTAATTCTTTCCTGTAATGGGTTATTTCTCCATTCCAGATCTTCAGTCTTTTCTTTTTTGACTGATTTATGTTTTTCGGAATAATCAAGAAGTCTTTCTGTAGCGTCTTCTCTTCTATCCAGGATTACGTCTTCTACAAGTTCCAGCAATTCCTTATTAATCTCATCGTAAACTTCCAACATGGCAGGATTTACAATACCGATATTCATTCCAGCTTGAATGGCATGGTAAAGGAATACGGAGTGCATGGCTTCTCTTACGGTATCATTTCCACGGAATGAAAAGGATACATTGCTCACTCCCCCACTCACAGATGCATAAGGAAGATTTTGTCTTACCCAGCGTGTAGCTTCGATAAAATCAATAGCATTTTTTCTATGCTCATCCATTCCCGTTGCTACCGGGAAGATATTTAAGTCGAAAATGATATCTTCAGCCGGGAATCCGATTTGGTTGACCAGGATATCATAAGATCGTTTTGAAATTTCTATTCTTCGTTCAAGATTGTCAGCCTGGCCTACCTCATCAAATGCCATTACAATTACTGCGGCTCCGTATCTTTTAATTGCTTTGGCGTGTTTGATAAATTCTTCTTCGCCTTCTTTTAAGCTGATAGAGTTTACTACACATTTCCCCTGAGCCACCTGAAGTCCTGCTTCAAGAATTTCCCATTTGGAAGAGTCTACCATGATGGGGATTCTTGCGATATCCGGTTCTGAGGCTATTAAGTTCAGAAATTTAATCATCGATGCTTTCCCATCGATCAAACCATCATCAAAGTTGACATCCAGAATCTGGGCGCCTCCTTCTACCTGATGGCGGGCAATGTCTAATGCTTCAGAGAATTTTTCCTCTTTGATGAGTCTTAAAAATTTTTTGGAACCGGCAACATTGGTCCTTTCACCCACATTGATGAAATTACTTTCCGGCGTTATGATAAGAGGCTCTAGGCCTGATAATCTTAAATATTTCATTTTATTCTTCTAAAATATAGTAGGCATTATTTGCATTCTGCCTTAATAAATCCCTATGCTTGCCTAAAGCAGTGAGCAACGGAAATCTTTTGTATGCCAAGCCATGTTCTTTAGCAAATTCTTCTATCTCTTCTGTGATCTCATTATAATACATATAGCTGTAATTGGGAAAAAGGTGGTGAGCCACATGAAAATTAAAATTTCCCAATACATTTCTTACCCACCAGTTATTTTCTTTTAAATCATTGGTCACTTCAAACTGATGATGAAGCCAGCTAAATGGAAGCCCATTGTCCTTATTCAATCTTGGAAAGGCATTATCAGGAAGAGGATGCAAAGGCAATAGAACAAACAGTGCAAAAATACTTGCCGCAATTACCTGTAAAAACCAAGCTCCTAAAGCCAAACCAATTGATACTTTAAAGAACACAACAGGAATCACAATCTGATAAAAAAAGTAAAACAGCTTATAACTCACCATTTTCACTTTTTCCACCACAGGTATTCTTCCCTGCGTTTTCAAAATCACTCTTTCCTTATCAAAAAAGTCTCTGAAGTCTCTTATGAACATCCAATTGAACAAATACAACGGATATACTAAAAAGAAAAACCTATGCTGATACTTCTGAACTCCTTTGGCCTTAATCCAAGGCACTATTAAAAGCAAACCACTCTGCTCAATATCGGTATCCCAACCATCCACATTCGGATAAGCATGGTGACTTGCGATGTGTCTCTTCTTCCAGATATAGGAATTAGCTCCTATGAAATCAAAAATGTGCAACACTACTCCATTCAGCTTTTTACTTTTAAAAATATTGTTATGAGCTGCTTCATGGATCAGATTTAAATAAATTAAAACCAGAGAAATTCCCATTAAAATAAAACTCAGGATATAGACCCAATGTTTTTCTGCATTCAAAAGAGCAATAAAATATAAACCAACATAGATCAGTGGTAGAAGTATCGCTTTGATCTGAATATAGATATCTCTGTTTTCAGGAATAGCTTCTATCCGTTGGTTTACTTTCTTTCTCAATTCATTAAACAACTTGGCATCATCTGAATCTTTTAAGTAACTCGGCTTTTCCATTATATTAATTTTTGTGGTTTACTTAAAGTTAATATTTATATTCCAGCCTACATTCTTGATTTTAATTAAAAAAATCTATCTAATTACACAAATTCCTTCAATTTCCTTGGTTCATATTTTTCTACAAGCTCTGCAATCGCCTTGATATGTTCCGGAGTGGTACCACAGCAACCTCCAATAATATTAATCAATCCTTTTTCTGCATATTCTTTGATCTGTCTCGCCATATCTTCTGGTGTTTCATCATATTTTCCAAAGGCATTCGGTAATCCGGCATTGGGGTAAGCTGAAACATGGAATTCTGAATTATGAGCCAATGTTTCCAGATAAGGAGTCAGCTGATCTGCTCCTAGAGCACAGTTAAAGCCTACACTTAATAGATTCAAATGAGAAACTGAAATTAAAAAGGCTTCAGCGGTCTGTCCGCTCAAAGTTCTTCCTGAAGCATCGGTAATGGTTCCGGAAACCATAATTGGAATTTTTATTGCTCTTTCTTCCTGAATTTCATCGATAGCAAATAGGGCAGCCTTAGCATTTAAGGTATCAAATATGGTTTCTACCAATAGAATATCTGAACCACCGTCTAATAAAGCTTCGCATTGCTGTTTGTAAGCGACTCTCAGTTCTTCAAAAGTAATGGCTCTGTATCCCGGATCATTCACATCAGGGCTTAGGCTTGCCGTTCTGTTGGTTGGACCTATTGACCCTGCTACAAATCTCGGTTTATCCGGAGTTTTGGCTGTGTATTCATCACAGGCTTTTCTGGCAATTTTTGCAGACTCATAATTCAGGTCATACACCAGCTCTTCCATGTGGTAATCAGCCATTGCAATGGTAGTTCCGGAGAATGTATTGGTTTCAATGATATCAGCTCCTGCTTCCAGATATTTCTTGTGTACTTCTTCAATCGCCTGTGGCTGTGTAAGGGAAAGCAGATCATTATTTCCTTTTACCGGATATTCCCAGTCTTTGAATCGTTCACCGCGATAGTCTTCTTCTTCAAACTTGTAGCGCTGAAGCATGGTTCCCATAGCTCCGTCCAGGACGAGTATTCGTTCTTTGAGGGCTTTGTTTAATGATTCTATATTTGTCATGTCTTTTATAGTTGTTGAGTGAGACTGATATGGTTTGGGGTCGATAGGACTTCGTTCTATCTTTGGGTTAAATCGCCCCGTTGGAGCTCTTTATGATTAGTCTAAGGCTTGTTTTAAGTCTGCGATGATATCGTCTACGTTTTCTAAACCTACTGAACAACGAACTAATCCTGCTGTAATTCCTACTTCGTTTCTTTCTTCATCTGACAATTTAGAGTGGGTTGTAGATGCCGGATGGGTTACGATCGTTCTTGTATCCCCTAAGTTCGCAGAAAGTGAACACATCTGGATCTTATCCAGGAAGTTTCTTCCGCCTTCTATTCCACCTTTTATTTCGAAAGCAACGATATTTCCTCCCAACTTCATCTGCTTTTTAGCTACTTCATAGTTTGGATGGGATTTCAGGAATGGATATTTTACCAGTTCTACATTAGGATGACTTTCTAAAAACTCAGCGACCTTTAATGCGTTTTCACAATGCTTTTCAACTCTGATCGCTAATGTTTCAAGGCTTTTTGATAATACCCATGCATTAAAAGGAGACAACGCAGGTCCTGTATTTCTTGCGAAAAGATAAATTTCTCTGATCAGGTCTTCTTTTCCTACTGCAATTCCTCCCAATACTCTTCCCTGTCCGTCGATCAACTTCGTTGCCGAATGTACAACAACATCCGCACCATATTTAATAGGCTGTTGAAGATAAGGAGTTGCAAAACAGTTATCTACAATAAAAATCAGATTATGTTTTTTTGCGATTTGTCCGAAAAACTCCAGATCCAGGATTTCAATTGCAGGATTGGTAGGGGTTTCAAGATATAATATCTTTGTATTTGGTTTTATATATTTTTCTACATTCTCTGCATCTTCTGCTTTGAAATAAGTGGTTTCAATATTCCATTTCGGAAAATACTTTGTGAATAAAGTGTGAGTAGATCCGAAAACGGACTGACAACTTACAATGTGATCTCCTGCACTTAATAAAGCTGCAAATGTAGAATAGATTGCTGCCATTCCGGTTGCAAAGGCATATCCTGCTTCTGCTCCTTCCATTTTTGCAATCTTCTCTGTAAATTCAGATACATTCGGATTGGAGAAACGGCTGTACAGATTCTTAGGCTTTTCTTCAGCAAAGCTTGCTCTCATATCTTCAGCATCCTGAAAAATAAAGCTGGAAGTAAGATATAATGGTGTGGAATGCTCGTCAAACTGAGATCTCTCCGTCTGGGTTCTTATTGCTGATGTTTCGAAATTTTCCATATAGTTTTAATTGATTTACCAATGTATCAATCTAACAGTGTAACAATGAGATTCTTCGCTTTGCTCGGAATGACAATGATAGCCATTGGTAAACTGCTACATTGTTAGATTGCTACATTAATTTATTTTGTTTCACTTAGTCTTAAAATATCACCGAATACTCCTCTGGCAGTTACCTGTGCTCCGGCTCCGGCTCCCATAATCACAATGGGATTTTCACCATAACTTTCTGTATAGATTTCAAAGATGGAATCTGATCCTTTCAACTGCCCTAATGCTGATGTTGCAGGGACAGAAATCAGTTTCACATCCAGCTCACCTTTGTCTTTCTGTAAATCGCCATGTAAATCTCCCACATATCTCAACACATGACCTGGTTCCTGATTTTCTTTAATCTTCTGATATTCTTCATCAAGCTCATCTAATCTTGTAAGAAATTCTGATTTTGAAACTTCAAGTAAGCTTTCCGGAACCAGATTTTGAATGTTGATATCTTCAAATTCATTGATTAAGTCTAGTTCTCTAGCCAAAATCAATAGCTTTCTTGCCACGTCATTTCCTGACAGGTCTTCTCTTGGATCTGGTTCTGTATATCCTTTTTCTAAAGCTTCGTTGATAATTGTTGAAAACTTATCTTCTCTCAAAGAGAAATTGTTGAAAACATAACTCAATGTTCCCGAAAAAACTCCTTTAATTCTTGTGATATTCTCTCCTGAAAGGTGTAATAATTTGATTGTATCAATTAACGGAAGACCTGCACCTACATTGGTTTCGTACAGATAACGTCTATTGTTTTTACTCAACGTATATCTTAGTTTTCTGTATTCTTCAATCGGAAGGGTGTTGAAAATTTTATTGGAAGACACCAGATCAAATCCGTTTTCTGCTAATGCATGATAGTTTTTCACAAAGTCTTTACTTGCTGTGTTGTCTACAACAATCAGGTTCTCCAATTGATTTTCATTGGAAAAATTGATTAATTCCTGAACGTCCGAAGAATGCTCTGCCGTTAAAACCTCATCAGACCAATTATTGTCAAACCCTTTTTTATTGAATGCAATTTTCTTTGAATTGGCTACTGCAACAACTTTCAGATCTACTTTTTTACGTCTTTTGATCTCTTCTGAAGACTCAAGAACCTGCTCAATTAATGTTTTCCCTACATTTCCATGGCCAATAATTGCCAGATGAACGGTCTTCGGCTTTTTGAAAATCTCAGATTCTATAATATTCCTGGTTTTTTCGTCCTGTGAAGAAGTCACCACGATATTTACTCTGTTTTCACCGGCAACCTGATTTAACAGCAATGGGAAAACATTGTTTCTTGCGAGTTCTGCAAAAATTTTGTTAGAATCTTCTGCTACAAAACCTATAACAGAAACATTGTTGATACTGTATATTTGAGATACTTTTCCTGATTTTCTTTCTGTTTCAAATTCATCAATAAGACAAGCCACTGCTTTTTCAGCATCATTTTCGTGAACTAAAATAGAAATTCCGTTTTCTATAGCTTGCTGAGAGATTACTCCCACACTGATGCGCGCTAAAGTAAGCGCTTTAAAAATTCGTCCGTCAATTCCGATTTCCCCTAAGAAATCTTCCCCTTCAAATTTGACAATTGATCTGTTCTTCAAAAATTTTATTTCTTTAGCATTTTTCATTACTTATAAAATGTTTTTTATGATATTATTTAATTGTTGATATTCCATTAGGAAGGCGTCATGCCCATGTATAGATTGGATCTCGTGATAAGAGATATTCTCCTTTTTCTTTTTCAGTTTTTCAAAACACATTCGGATTTCAGAAGCCGGGAAGAATAAATCTGTATCTACGGAGATCATGTGCATTCGTGCTTGTATATTCTCCAGAGCAGTTTCATCAGCATTGATATTCATCAGTAAATGATTCATCAGCTTGTATGCTTGTAAACTAAACCTTTCGTTTAGTGCGTTACCATGATAAACCAGCCAGTCTTCTGATTCTAAGCGTTGCCTTTCCTGATTGTATTTGTTTTGAAATCTGTCGTTAAGTGATTCCGGAGTTCTATAGCACAACATCGCATGGATTCTTGCTTTTTGTAATGGTTCTTCTTTATCATTCAATAAAAATTTCTGAACCAGACATTGTGCATGAAGCCAATCATGAGTTCTGTAATCACAGGCAATGGGAATAAAAATTTCTGCAAGCTTTGGTTGTTTTGCTAACATTTCCCATGCAATTCCTCCTCCCAGGGAGCCTCCAATAATGGTATATAAATTTTTGATATGTAGAGCTTCTAATCCTTTCAGAAAAATATTGGCTATGTCTGAAGGCTTGAAGTCTTCATAGTTTTCAATTAAAAAATGATCGTATCCGTTACCGGGGATATTGAAACACAGAACAGTGTACTTATTAGTATCAACGATCTGATTTTCGCCTACCAATTGTTTCCACCAACCTTTTTCTCCGGATACATTTGAATTTCCGGTAAGGGCATGGTTAATTAAAATAATTGGGGCTGTAAACAGATCTTTCCCGAAAAGCTCATAGCTCAACGAGATATTGTATTCCTTTTGGGAATGGGTTTGATACGAAAGATTAATATAGTTTAGTTCTGTTTTCAATTCTATTATATATTTTAATACAATTGAAAATGCCACAGGAAATGGCTGAAAAGAACTTCAGTAAGTTATCTGTCCAAAATAATTTTGGTAGAACGTAGCACCTTCTTTGCTTGCGCAAAGGGTTGCTAAGGTTTCATAGGGTCTAATCCCTCAACCTTTCTTGATAACATTTTCAATATTTGAATGAACGAATGGTGCAAAGGTAGTTCTTTTCTTTTAAAATCAAAAAAAAAATAATTTAATATTTTAAAAAGCCCTTAAATAGAAGTCTCTCAAGGGCATATTAATTATTCTTCAGATAAAATGAATTGGAATTATTTTTCAAAAAAACTACCTTCGTATAGAAAAATGATGATATATGATCGCCGAAAAAGAAAGATTACAAGATACCAAATGGAAAAACTGGGGACCTTATGTAAGCAACCGGCAATGGGGAAATGTAAGGGAAGATTATAGCCCGGACGGAAATGCCTGGAACCATACCAATCATAATAATGCGGAAAGCTATGCCTACCGTTGGGGTGAAGAAGGTATTGCAGGAATTTCTGATGTAAAACAGCTGTTCTGCTTTGCGCTTTCGTTCTGGAATAAAAAAGATAAAATCGTTAAGGAACGTTTCTTTGGTCTGAGCAATCCTCAGGGAAACCACGGAGAAGACATCAAGGAAATTTTCTATTATCTGGATAATACCCCTACTCATAGTTATATGAAAATGGTTTACAAATATCCAATCAATGAATTCCCTTATGATGAACTCGTTACAGTCAACGGAAGACGCAGCAAACAGGAACCGGAATATGAGATCTTTGATACAGGAATTTTTGATAATGATGCCTATTTTGATATTTTCATTGAATATTGTAAAGCAGATCACAACGATATTCTGGTAAGAGTAACAATATGCAACCGAAGCCAACAGGATGCCCCGATAGTGGTAGCACCAACAGCTTGGTTCAGAAATAATTGGAAATGGGGTTATAATACCTATAAAGGAGACATGAATGCCTCCGATGACGGAAGTATTACTATTGGACACGACAGTATTTCCATCAAAAAGTTTTATTCAAGAAATGGAAATGCTCAAAGTGTATTCTGCGAAAATGAAACCAACACTCCAATGTTGTATGGAGCACCACAGACAGAAAACACTTATTTTAAAGATGGCATCAATGATTTTATCGTCCATCATAGTAACACCGTAAACCCTGAAAAAAGAGGAAGCAAAGCTTCTTTTTTAATTGATGAACTCATTGGAGCCGGGCAATCTCAGGTCTTTGAATTCAGACTATGTCCTGAGGAAAGCGATGAGCCTTTTGAAAATTTTGATAAAATCTTTGAGATCAGACAATCTGAAGCAGAAGAATTTTACCATGAAATTCAGAATGATACCACCAATGAAGACGAAAGGAATGTTCAAAGACAAGCTTTTGCAGGACTTCTTTGGAATAAACAGTTTTATCACTATAATGTTGGAAAATGGCTCAAAGGGGATCCTAACTTTGAGGCGCCCAGAAACTTTAATCAGTATGTAAGAAATACGGAATGGAACCATCTTCACAATAAAGATATTATTTCGATGCCCGATAAATGGGAATATCCATGGTATGCAACCTGGGATTTGGCATTTCACTGTGTTCCTTTATCCATCATTGATGCTGAATTTGCCAAAGGACAGCTATTACTCCTTACCAAAGAATGGTACATGCATCCTAACGGACAACTACCTGCCTATGAATGGAATATGAGCGATGTAAATCCACCCGTACACGCATGGTCATGCTTCAGGGTTTTTAAAATTGATGAAAAAAACAATGGAAAACCCGATTTATTATTCCTTGAAAAAGTCTTCCAAAAACTTCTTCTGAATTTCACTTGGTGGGTGAACCGAAAGGATAAAAACGGAAAAAATATTTTTGGTGGCGGTTTTCTTGGACTGGATAATATCGGAGCCTTTGACCGAAATATGGTTTTAGAGGATGGACAACATCTGGAACAAGCAGACGGAACAAGCTGGATGGCGATGTATGCGCTGAACATGATGCGAATTGCCATGGAACTTGCCCAATATTATCAGGTATATGAAGATATGGCCATCAAATTCTTTGAGCATTACCTTTATATCGCAGAAGCTATGGAAAATCTTGGTGAAGGAACCAAAGGGCTATGGAATGAGGAAGACGGATTTTTCTATGATGTTCTTCAGCTTGGAAATGGAAACAGTGTTTCTTTACGATTGAGAAGTATTGTTGGATTAATTCCATTATTTGCCGTAGAAATTGTAGATCACCGCCTTCTGGAAAAGATGCCGAATTTCAAAACCAGAATGGAATGGATCTTAAAAAACAAACCGGAACTCACCAAACTTGTTTCTCATTGGGATGAAGAAGGCCAGGGCAGAAAACATCTGATGAGCATCCTTCGTAAAAACAGACTGACTAAAGTATTATCAAGAATGCTTGATGAAAAGGAATTTCTAAGCGCTTACGGAATCCGGGCTATGTCTAAAGTATATGAGGAAAATCCATTTGTATTCTCTGTTCACGGCCATGAAAATGTAGTATATTATACGCCTGCAGAAAGTGATAGCAGAATGTTTGGCGGAAACAGTAACTGGCGTGGTCCGATCTGGTTCCCTATTAATTTTCTTATTGTAGAAAGCTTACAACGTTTCCACTATTATTATGGAAATAGCTTAAAAGTAGAATTCCCAACAGGAAGCGGTGAAAAGAAAAACCTGGATGAAGTGGCACAGAATATCAGTAAGAGACTATGTTCTATCTTCCTAAAGGATGAACATGGGCAACGAGCCTTCAATGGAGGAAATCCGAAATTCAATTACGATGAACACTTTAGAGACTACATCACCTTTTTTGAATATTTCCATGGAGACAATGGCCGAGGCGTAGGAGCTTCCCATCAAACAGGATGGACGGCTACTGTGGCGAAATTGATAAAACCAAGACTTACCTTTTAATGAGCAATGAATAATAGGTAATGAGTAATAAAAAAACCGGATGAAACATCCGGTTTTCTTTTTGAATATATATTTTTTTTGCATAAAGTCTATGTGGTAAGAATTTTTAAACCATATAGGTACATAGTTCTTAGAATGCTTATAAACTATTTTATTCGTGCATTTGTGCCAAATAAAAAATGAGGCTTAAAGGCCTCACTATAGTTTTAAATTTTTTCTCCGTTTACGAATACTTCGTATCCGATTTCTACGTTCGGTTCTAAAGTTTTCGATACAGAACAATATTTTTCGAAAGATAATTCTGCAGCTTTTAAAGCTTTCTTAGGATCAATTTCACCTTCTAAAAGGAATTTAACCATAATTGATTTGAAAGGTTTTGCATCGTCTACCTGAACTCTCTCCCCTTCTACTTCTGCCTGAAAACTTTTA
Source organism: Chryseobacterium sp. Marseille-Q3244 (assembly GCF_940807095.1). Lineage (NCBI taxonomy): Bacteria > Pseudomonadati > Bacteroidota > Flavobacteriia > Flavobacteriales > Weeksellaceae > Chryseobacterium > Chryseobacterium sp. Marseille-Q3244. The sequence continues at coordinate 157,317 of NZ_CALNWX010000005.1, forward strand.
ATTTCCTGACGTTGCTTTTTTAAAATTGAAACTACATCTATTCCGCTGCATCCAGCCACTGCCATCAGGACACTTTCCATTGGAGAAACTCCTTTAGCTCCTGGCTGGGAAGTATTGTCTAAAAGGATGGAATTTCCCTGACTGTTTGTACATTCAAATAAAAAGTCGTCGTTGATTCTATTTAGTGTTATTTTCATTGTTGCTTGTTGCTTGTTGCTTGTTGCTTGTTGCTTGTTGCTTGTTGCTTGTTGCTTGTTGCAAAATTATAAAATTCCTCTGGCTTTTATCTCCAAATATTTATTGATAACGTCAATATTCAAATTCTCAGGAAGTGTATATACTGTATAAATTCCATATTTACGGAGCTCCTGAATAATCAGTTTCTTTTCAAATTCGAATTTTTCAGCAACAATTTCATCATAGATTTCCTGCATACTTTCCGGATTCTTATGAATCAATGTTTGTAATTCTGAGTTTTTGAAGAATACCACAACCAACAAGTGGTTCTTAGCAATTCCGCGAAGATATTTTAACTGACGGTTTAATCCATCTAGCGTTTCAAAATTGGTAAATAACAAAATAAGACTTCTCTGGTTGATCGAATATTTTACATCCTGATACAGTCGGTTGAAATCACTTTCGAAGAAATCTGTTTTAATATTATAAAGTGATTCTGATATTTTCTTAAGCTGTCCGGACTTATTCTCTGCTGCAATTTTATTTTCAGCTTTTTTGGAGAAAGTCATCATTCCTGCTCGATCTCCTTTTCTTAGAATAATATGAGATAAAGCCATCGTTGCATTGATGGAATAATCTAAAAGGCTCAATCCTTTAAAAGGCATCTTCATGGTTCTCCCTTTATCTATCAGCATGAAAATACGTTGTGATTTCTCATCCTGAAATTGGTTTACCATCAGACGATTGGCTTTAGAAGTTGCTTTCCAGTTGATCGTTCTGATATCATCTCCCGGAACATACTCTTTGATCTGTTCAAATTCCATAGTATGCCCCAACTTTCTTACTTTTTTTATTCCGCCTAACAGAAATTCACTCTGTAAAGCCATCAATTCATATTTTCTAAGATGGATAAAAGACGGATAAGAAGGTAACATCGCATCCTTCTGAAAATTGAATCTTTTCGAAACAAATCCTAAAGGAGATGAAGCATAAACATTAAGGCTTCCAAAATGATATTCTCCTCTTTCTTTGGGTTCTAAACTATACTTAAAGAATGTGTTGGCGTCAGCATTAATTGATTTTTCAATTAGAAAATCTCTTTTCTGAAACTGAAACGGGATCTCATCAATAATCTTAGTATTGATTTTAAAACTGTAGTTATTTTTAATATCAATTTTTACAAAGTTCTCATCACCATTGGAGAGTTTTTCCGGTAATATTCTTTGTGCCTGTACGGCATTTTTCTGATTAAAAATCAGCAAATAATCCACTATTACGGCAAGAAAGCATATCAGCAGTGCAATGTGGGCTACCCACATCAACACCGGAAAAAAAAATGTCAGAACATACAGTATCCCCACTCCAATGAGCGTAAAGAAGAAACGTGTATTGATATATAAGTTTTTCATTGTTTAGGTGGCTGGTAGCAGATTATAGGTTTTACAAGAGATCCTTACCTATTACCTATCTAGGGATTTCTATTCCTTCTAAGATTTGACGGATAATTTCATCAGCAGTAAGGCCTTCCATTTCTCTTTCAGGAGAAACGATCACTCTGTGTCTTAATACAGCATAACTTGCCTCTTTGATATCTTCCGGGGTTACAAAATCTCTTCCTCTTAATGCAGCAAAAGCTTTGGAAGCCGTAAGAAGAGCTAGCGAAGCTCTAGGTGAAGCCCCCAGATACAGGAATTGGTTTTCTCTGGTGTTGATGATAATCTTCGCAATATATTCCATCAATTGAGATTCCACGATGATTTCCTTAACCAAATGTTGATAATTTTTCAGTTGCTCTGCCGTAATAACATGGTTTACGCCTTCTGTTTTATCTTCTTTTTTGCTTTCGTGTTGATTTTTAATGATGGCGATTTCTTGCTCAAGATTCGGATATCCCACAGTAATTTTGAATAGAAAACGGTCTAGTTGGGCTTCAGGAAGTCTATATGTTCCTTCGTGCTCTATCGGGTTCTGCGTAGCTACTACAAGGAATGGTTCTTCCATCATATAACGGGTACCATCCATTGTAATTTGTCTTTCCTCCATTACTTCAAATAAAGCAGCCTGAGTTTTCGCCGGTGATCTGTTGATCTCATCAATTAATATAAAATTGGAGAAAATAGGTCCTTTTTTAAATTCAAATTCAGAATTTTTCACATTGAAAACTGAGGTTCCTAAGATATCAGAAGGCATAAGATCCGGTGTAAACTGAATTCTGCTGAAACCTACATCAATGGTCTTTGCTAATAATTTTGCGGTAATCGTTTTTGCTACTCCCGGAACACCTTCAATAAGAACATGTCCGTTTGAAAGTAATGCTGCCAGAAGATGTTCTATCATTTTCTCCTGTCCTACAATTACTTTTCCTATTTCCGCTTTTACCTTATCCAGGCTTGCACGAAGCTCAATCATATCAATTCTTGACTGAAACTGATCTTCGTTCTTATTAAGATTTATAGAAGATTGATTTTCTATGTTTGGGTTATCAAGATTTTCCATATTTTTTTTTCTTTGGGTTTGATAGGACTTCATTCTATCTTTTATTAAATCGTCCCTTGGGATGCTTATTTATTTTAATATCTCGTCAAGCAGTTTATTGATTCTTGTCAGATCTTCCTTCATAACGCTTGCATACGGATCCTGTGCTCTTTTGATAAGGTTAATAGCCTCATTAATCATTTCTATGGATTTTCCGGTTTTCATCTGTAGTTTCTTAGCAAATTCTTCATCCAGATTTTGTGTATCAATCAGAAGATCCAGCCTGACTTTATTTAGAAAATATTGGGCTTTTTTAGCCATCATGTCATGAAAATCACCTTCCTGAAGATAAAGATTTCCGATGCTTTTCACAAAATCCAGTGATGTATTTCTCAATGGTTCTGTAACGGGTACAATTCTCTGTTTTCTTTTAGCATTGAAGAAAATAAAGAGGATGAGTCCCCCAAGAAATACCCACCATGCATATTTCAATGCTGGATTTCCCAATACAAATCTCATGAAGAAACGGGATGTCTTAGTGTTATTATCAACAAACCAAAGGGTTTCCCTATCCTGAAGATAAGAGAAAACATCCTGTGCATATTTCACATTTCCAGGCTTCAACAAATAATAATTGGTAAGGAAAAGTGGCTCACTGTGAACATAGAAGTTTCCTTTTCCAAATTTCACCTTGATAAAGTTAGCCTGATCTGTATTTTTACTCTCCACCGTCTTTCCCAATACTTCCACTTCAGGCTTAATAAATGAGAACCCTCTTCCTGAAGGAAACTTATCTAATTGAATAAAATCATTCTTATATTTTTGATCTGTAAGCTTTAGTACATTCTCTTCTTCAAAAGAAATTTCTGAATCATAAAATCCTATACTGTCTGAAATCTGCTTAGGCATACTGCTTATCACCAGCATAGCATCTGAACCTTTTGATACCTGATCCATAATCTTTTTCCAGGATTCTGTATCAATATCAGTTTCAATAATGACAATGTTATGAACTTCTTTTTTATGTTGGTTATAATATTCGTAAGGAGCCCGATCTATTTTCTTCAGATGAGTTTTAAAAAGATCTTTTGCTTCGTTATCAAACACAAAAAGGCCAAATGGAGACTTCTCATTGATATCAAAATTTTTACGCCAGTCTGTAGTTTCTTTTTTATTCACTTCAAGCAATGCCAAAATAACCATCACAACGATGAAGATCACAGCATATATTCTGAAAGTCTTATTCATAGTTAATTAGGTTATGGTTTAAATGCCTGGTATTGATTTTTAAATCTCTGGTAACTCTGTTCGTCAATATTGAACTCACCATACCATACATAATCGAAAATATAAGACAGATCGAAAAATTCATTTTTAAGCTGGGTAGCTTTTAGTTCCGACACATAATCTTTATTGGTTTTTTCAGGATTCCAAGCAATCAGTTTTTTATCACTTAATTTTTTAAGAATAAATAAGAACTGATAACGAACGGCTGAACGATAATCTCCAGCATGTTCAAATTTTGCAATACTTTCCGGAAAATTGATTTCGTGGATATTTTCATGAAGTTCTTCTACATTCAGGTTCAGTTTTTTATTTTTTTTACCGAAAATAAAACTCCCGTCTTTTCCAAGAATATATTTAATAATAAAATATAGAAGAAAGCCTACCAGAATAATAGCAAAAAGCCGAACAAGTGCTACCGTCAGTTGGGAAGATTTTTCAAAAACGGTCTCTCCAAAAATGCTTCTAAAAATACGGTCTATTTTCTTCAATAGTTTTTGCCAGAAAGATTCTCTGGGTTTTGATACAGAATAATCAAATTCATTTCCTTTATATCTTGATGGAATATTTTTCTTAAATTCTTTAGGATATACAGTATTTTCAGAAATAGGATTTTTTGCCAGTACGGAATCTGCACGCAGCATATTATGATAATGTCCCGTTGTAAACAGTGAATCGCCCATATCATTTTCATCCTGAGCTTTAACAAGGCTTAGGGAGAAAACGAATAATATGAAAAAAAGAACCTTATTCATTAATTCCAATAGTGTCTATTTCTTCAAGCTCTACTTTCTGATGAAGATCCGTTCTGCTGTCATAATACATGAATCCGGCATTCACATACAACAGATTCGAAAGGAAGAATGAAAGCAGCATTGAAATTCCATAAAATACAAAAAATATGATTCCGAAAGCACCTGTAAAAGGGTCTTGCTCAAAACTTCCATCGGGTGTAGAGGTAAGTATTGAACCGTAGAAAAAAATCATGGGAATATAGGTAAATACAGAGCTGGCAATAGATATGATAATAAACATCACAAATCCTGCACCCCAATATTTCCAATAAGGAGATTTTTCGCTTCCGTTAGGATAAGAAAATTGTGACCGGATAGAATAACTCAGACTTTCCATAAAACCTCTGCCCGAATTAAAATAATCATACATCAGAAATGTAATCACATTAAATAATGTAGGATAAACAATCATTACAAGAAAAATCCCGATAAGCACAAATATCAGAAGATAGGAAAACCCTGCTATAAATAAAGATAAAGGAATTACAATAAATGTCATCCCAATACACAACTTACCAATTCTACCTATATTTTCTTTAAAGTCACCTAAGATCTCATCGGTCTTTATATTTTTTGCTCCGGCAGCGATTCTTTTCAGATAAAAAACAGGATAAAGATAATTGACAATAGCCAGAATCATAAAAAGCAGGAATGTAACTATCCCAACTCCGATCAGCATTCCGGCGTTGTCTGAAAAATACCTTTCAAAATAATAAGTATCTCCCCCCAGATTAGAGCCGAAAATTTGAGAAAAAAGCTCTCTATACCCAAAAATAAAAACAGTTACCATTAAAATCAACAGTAAGCCATTGATCAGAATGTAGTTCTTAAAATAATTCTTTCCGTATAATTTGAAAAAATTGAAACTGTCACTGATGAAAGTTCCAAAATCTCTTTTTTTATAAAATTGTATCATTGATGTGTTTATTAGTTTTTTTATTGACTATAACCGGATATACAAAATAGTAAAATCCTATAATCGCCAGGGATCCCAGAATAATAATCAGGTTTAGGATGATAGGCATTTTTAAAGCATGTCTTGTCACATACCCTTCGATAATTCCGGCACAAATAGTGAAAGGAACAGTGCTTAAAAATATTTTAAAAGAATCTTTAAATCCTTTTTTAAAAGAATTAAATCTTGAAAAGGTTCTCGGAAATAAAATAGATGCCCCTAAAATCAATCCACACATCGCTTCTACGACCATAGCAAAGATTTCAAAAACGCCATGAAGCCAAATTCCTCTGGCGCTCTCCTTCAAAGCACCATAATCATAAAAAAAGTATTGGAAAGATCCTAACATAACACTGTTGGAGAGCAATGCAAATAAAGTTCCCACTCCACCAGCAATTCCGTAGATATATAATTTAGCACCTACCTGGATGTTGTTGAAAATAATACCAATGGTTGTTCCCCAGGTTGTTCCACTCTGATATACTCCAACTGCATTATTCTTTTTAATATTTTCAATAGTCTCATTTACATAACTTTCACCAAGAATAATATTCACAAAATCTTTATCATACATAGCAGAAAGTACGCCTATAGAAGTAAAAAGAACAAAAAACAGAAAAGCATACAGTAAATATCTCCGGTACTGATACACCAGCAGCGGCACTTCTGTTTTAAAGAAATACACCAATCTGTTCTCCTCTACTCTTTTGGTTTTATAAATCTTTTGGAAAATTTGTGAAGATAGGTGATTCAGATAAATGGTTGTATTACTTTTAGGATAGTAAGTCTGGGCAAAAGAAAGATCATTGATCAGGTTAATATATAACGAAGACAGGTCATCAGGATTTTTTTTAATTTTCCCATCAATAACCTGTTCTATTCCCAACCATTTTTCTTTATTTTGTTTAATGAAATAAACTTCTCTCATAATTGTAAGGCTAAAATAATAAAAAATATGTCTCAGATTGCGATAAATACCTCACAAAATGTAAATATTAACTTCAATACGGCAAGTGTTGGAGAAAGAATGCTTGCATTTATCATTGATCTTCTGATAAGAGTTGCTTACGTTGTCATTGTTCTGTATTTGTTTTTCAACATCCTGGACTTGGGATATTTACTTAATGGTCTGGATAACTGGTCTGTAATGGCAGTCTATATTATACTCACCTTCCCTACTTACATTTATCCTCTTGTTTTGGAAAGTTTGATGGAAGGGCAGACGCCAGGGAAAAAACTCATGAAAATCAGAGTGGTAAAGATTGACGGATATCAGGCCAGTTTTGGAGATTATTTGATCCGTTGGGTATTCAGGCTGATAGATGTATCTTTTGCAGGAGTGGTAGGCCTAATCTCAATGATTGTTTCCAAAAACAATCAGCGTCTGGGAGATATCGCTTCCGGAACGGCTGTAATTTCTTTAAAAAACAATATTAATATTTCTCATACGATTCTCGAGAATATCAATGACGATTATATTCCTTCATTTCCTCAGGTTATTGCTTTAAGTGATAATGATATGAGAATCATCAAGGATAATTATACTAAAGCTGTGAAAGCGGACGACCGCCAGATCATCAGTAAACTTTCCAATAAGATCAAAAGCATTCTGAAACTGGAAATAGATCCTACAAAAATGACGGAAAAACAGTTTATTAATGTTATTATTAAAGATTATAACTATTATACAGGAAAGGATAAATAGATTGTCACCAGTCAATTTTGCTTCGCAAGTAGTGAATAGCAGGACTATCAAACCCAATACATTTTATCAGTCCTCATAATTTTCGTATCTTTAATAATAACAATAAACCTTCTATCATGAAATTTGAAAACAACAGATCTGGAAACGGCGGAGTTCTTACCCTGAATAATGAAATAAAAGAAGTAGGAAGATTAACCTATACAATTTTTCCTGAAGATCATAAATTAATTATTTCTTTTGTTCTGGTTCATCCTGAATTTGAAGGACGAGGAATGGGAAAATATCTGGTAGAAGAAGCCATCAAATTTGCAAGGGAAAATAATTGGAACGTTTATCCTCACTGCTCGTATGCAAGAGCCGTAATGATGAGAATGAATGATGTGGATGATATTTTCTTAAAGAACTAAGACATCCTTCACCAGGATTTCTTCAATATTATCAGGATAATCAACTTTAAGGTGATGATCTGAAGCCACCCATTCCATAATCTCCTGCAGATTTAAAACCTTAGAGTTGGGAATTCCCATTTTATCCAGAGCACAGGCATTGCATTCCTGCTCATATTGATTGTGAATTGGGATTACAAATAATTTTTTATCCATGAAAAGTGCTTCTGCAGGAGTTTCGAAACCTGCATTGCAAAGAATTCCTTCACACCCTTCAAAATATTTCAGATATTGGATTTCATCAATAGGAAATACTTCAACATTTTTTACTTTAACCTGTACTTTACTGTATTTTGAAAACACTTTCCACTCTACCGGAATTTTTCTCAGAACTTTAATGATATTTTCATCTGCAAAGCTCGGAAGATAAACAAGGTAATATCCTTTCTTATAAGGATTAAGATTTCTTATCTTTCTTCGGATTACCGGTTTTTTGATTTGGGGATGATAATTTTCAAAATGAAAACCGATTTTCCTTTCACTCGGAACATAATATTTTAAAATCATTTCTCCCAGAAAATCTTTCTTTTGAGGCTTAGGGGTTTCCGGAAAGCTCATAGAAGCCTGATGACTAAGTTCAATCATTGGCAGTTTCTTTAATTTAGAAGCCCAACCTGTCAAAGGTTCATAATCATTGATGATTAAGTCATATTGGGAAAGTTCCAATCCCCTTATTGTCTTTGCCGCATCAATAAAGCTATTATCAGTAAATGTTTTTCGATAGGATAAACCGCCTGTTTTATTATAAAGCAGGGAAATACCTCTATATTGAAAATTAATGTCAAAATCGGCCTTTAATTGCGATTGATGACCACTGATGAGCGTATCTACCGAAGCATACTTTTTGAGTATCGGAATAATCTCTTGTGCCCGCGCCACATGCCCATTGCCGGTACCCTGAAATGCATACAAAATTTTCATTAGGTAAAATTGGTTACAATTTTTAAAAGCTCAGAATTATCCATCTCCTGGATTTCCTCAATTTCATCATCTTTCAATAAATGCTTATGATCGTCATAATAAAAGATCTTCCATTCCTTATCATTATATTCTAATGCTGATAAGTTTTCAATCCAGTCTCCGGAATTCAGATAAGTACAGGATCCCTTTTTATTAACAACCTCTCTAATCTGCGGCTGATGAATATGACCACAAATTACATAGTCATATTGATTATCAATGGCCAGCTCAGAAGCCGTGAGTTCAAAATCTCCAATGTACTTTACCGCTTTCTTTACATTATTTTTTATTTTCTTTGAAAATGAATATTTTTCTTTACCCATTTTCTCTAAAAACCAATTTACGACATTATTAATGATAATTAAAAGATCATATCCCTTGCCACCGAGTTTGGCGATCCATTTTGAATGTTGAACTGATGCATCGAAAACATCACCATGAAAGATCCAGGTTTTCTTCTGGTCAATAGTCAGGCAGATTTTATTACAGACTTTAAGTTTCCCCAATTCAAAATCGGTAAACTTGCGGAACATTTCATCGTGATTTCCTGTAATATAATAAACATCTGTATTTTTAGTAGCAAATGAAAGAATTTTTCGGATCACTTTCAAATGAGGTTTAGGGAAGTAAGACTTTTTGAATTGCCAGATATCAATGATATCACCATTCAAAACCAAAGTTTTAGGCTGGATAGAATTGAGGTATCTCAGCAATTCTTTAGCCTTACATCCATAAGTTCCCAAATGAACATCCGATATAACAACTAACTCAACGTTTCTTTTCATCCGTATATTTTTCAGCTTTTAAATTGGCCGGACGGAACGCCTACTATTTCCACATCGAAAACACATGAAGGCGTTTCATAGTTTTTTACAAAGAAACTAATTGAAAGTTAACTATATATGAATGCTATATTATTTTTTATAAAGAGTTCATTAGCTCCTCTGTAATTTCCATATTGTGGTAAACGTTTTGCACATCATCATCGTCCTCAAAACGCTCAAGCATTTTCATATTCGCTTTGAACTGTTCTTCATTTACCTCTTTTGTATTATTTGGAATTCTTTGTAATTCTGCACTCTTCGCTTCAATTCCCAGTTCATCTAATTTATGAGATAAAGACCCGAAATCTTCAAAAGCAGTAGTAATCATTACTTCTTCTTCATCTTTTTCTACATCTTCAGCTCCCCCATCAATCATTTCCATTTCGAAATCATCCCAGTCCATTTTAACTTGAGCTAAATCAATTGTAAAAATTCCTTTTCTGTCAAAGATAAATGCCAGTTCACCATTTTTACCAAGATTCCCGTCAAACTTATTGAAAACAGCTCTTACATTGGCTACCGTTCTGGTTGTATTGTTTGTAGTACATTCTACAAAAAAGGCAACTCCTCCTTGCCCGTATCCTTCATAAGTAACTTCTTCATAGTTTTCAGCATCTGCACCGCTCGCTTTTTTGATTGCTCTTTCTACGTTATCCTTAGGCATGTTTGCCCCTTTAGCGTTTTGGATACATCTTCTCAAAGCAGGGTTAGCTTCAGGATCTGTTCCTCCAGCTTTTACTGCTAATGCAATATCCTTACCTATTTTAGAGAAAGTTTTGGCCATTTTATCCCATCTGGCCATTTTAGAAGCTTTTCTATATTCAAATGCTCTTCCCATTTTAAATTTTTAAATTTTCAACAAAATTACTCAAAAGTCTACAAAAAAAAAATACCTCCAAAAAATTGGAGGTATTCATTATTTAGAAAAATTAATTATTTTTTCTTTTTAGCAACAGCTTTTTTCTTAGCTGGAGCTTTTTTAGTAGCTTTTTTAGCTGTAGCTTTCTTAGCAGGAGCGTCAGCATAATCTTTCTTAGCGATTGCATTCCACTCAGCTTCGTTCTCAATAGCTTTAACAACTACTTTTCTGTCTACTTGTCTTTCAGCGTCAGTAGCTTTAGCAGGAACGGTAGCTTTAGTAGCACCTACACCTACAGACTTAAGAGCGTTAGCATCTACACCTCTTGAATCTAAAGCAGCAACTACAGAAGCAGCTCTTTCTCTAGATAATTTCAAGTTGTAAGCAGCAGCACCTTTAGCATCAGTTCTACCTTCTAATAGATAGTTACCTCCATCTTTCTTAATGATTTCAGCAGCTCTATCTAATGCTGGCTTAGATTCAGCTTTAATTGTAGCCTTGTTGAAGTCAAAGAATACACTCTTGAATGTTGTTTCAACTTCTTCAGCAGTTTTAGTCTTAGGTTTAGGACATCCGTTGTATTCTGGAAGACCTGGAACTGTAGGACAAGCATCATCTTTATCAAGGATACCGTCACCGTCTGTATCTGGCCAAGGACAACCTTTGTTTTCAGCAGGACCTGCAACAGTAGGACAAGCATCATCTTTGTCGATAACACCATCACCGTCTGTATCTGGCCAAGGACAACCGTTGTTTTCAACTGGACCAGCTACATCTGGACATTGATCGTCTTTATCTGGAACTCCATCACCGTCAGTATCAGGACAACCTTGGAATTCTGGTAAACCTGGAGTATCTGGACAAAGATCATCTTTATCTAGGATACCATCCTTATCTCTATCTCTGTTTCCGAATCTGAATAAGATAGAAGCAGAAGCCTGCCAGAAGTTAGCAACTGTAGATTTATCACCTGGAGTTGATACATAATCTCCTTGGATACCAAGACCGAAGTTTTTAGTTACCCAGAAGTTAGCACCAGCACCTGTAGATACAGTAAAGTAATTAGCTTTACCATTCTCGTTACCATCTTTTCCATTAGGTACGTTGTAATCTAATACATTTCCATTAGCATCAAGCCCATTTTTAGGGAAAGTTTGACCAGTATAGTCATGTCTTAGGTAGTTAGCACCAACTCTTAAATATGGATCAAACCAAGATTCTTCGTTCCATAAAAGACCTGCAGCTTTAGCCTGGAAACCAATACCTGTCATTAAGAAAAATTCTTTCCCCATGTTGAATCTTTTGTTTTCAACATTTCCAACAGAAGTTTGCCAGTCAATAACTAAACCTTTACCAACGTTTCTAGCAACTGTTAACTTAGATAATGGAGGTGTAATAGAATAGCTGTTCATATTGAACAGATTCTTTGTCAAATTTTTCGCAGAGAACGTATTACTGAAACCTGCACGTGCAGCTACATGGTTTTCTGCGTGAGCACCAACTCCGATTAACCACGGATTGTTGGTAGTCTGTGCGAAAACAGTAGAAGCAACAGTAAGCGCCAATGCTGAAATTCCTAATTTTAGATTTTTCATAGAATTAAATGATTAAATAATTGATAATGCAAAATAAATATAATTTTTCTTTATATACAAAGTTTTTCAAATGATTTTTAACTTTTCTTTAATATTCTGTCCAGGTTCCGCTTATTTTCTCTATCTTTAATGGCCTCTCTTTTATCGAAAAGCTTTTTCCCTCTACCCAGCGCTATCAGCACTTTTGCTTTACCTCGATCAGTGATATATAATTTTAAAGCTATAATCGTGTTTCCTGCATCTTTTAACTTTTTTTCAAGTTTTTGCAATTCTTTTTTGTGCAAGAGCAATTTCCGTTCCCTTTTTGTTTTGTGGTTGTAAAAAGTACCCAATTTGTACTCATCAATCATCATATTAATGATGTATAATTCCCCATCAATAAACTGACAGAACGATTCTGTGATAGATGCTTTAGAAGAACGTAAAGATTTTATTTCCGTACCCGTCAAAACCATCCCGGCTTCATATTCTTCAAGAATTTCATATTCAAAGCGGGCTCTTTTATTTAATATATTAACTGTTTTCTCAATCTTCATTATTTTAAAATTTCGTTAATGAAATATATAAAAAATACCATACATTTAAAAACTTGACTATTATATTATTACAATATACCCAAATTCTTTTTGTATTTTTGCGCCAAATTTACAAAACTATATGTTAACAGTATCTAACTTATCTTTACAATTCGGGAAAAGAGTTCTTTTTGACGAGGTAAATATTATGTTTACCAAAGGAAACTGCTACGGGATCATCGGAGCAAACGGGGCGGGAAAGTCTACATTCCTTAAAATATTAACAGGAAAGCAAGATCCTACAACAGGTCACGTATCTCTGGAACCAGGGAAAAGGATGTCAGTTTTAGAGCAGGATCACTTTGCTTATGATCAATATACTGTTCTTGAAGCTGTACTAAGAGGTAATAAAAAATTATTTGAGATAAAGGAGGAAATGGATGCGTTATACGCAAAAGAAGATTTCTCCGACGAAGATGGAATTAAAGCGGGTGAATTAGGTGTAATCTATGATGAAATGGGTGGATGGACTGCAGAATCTGATGCACAAACCATGCTTTCCAACGTAGGTGTTAAAGATGAAATGCACTGGCAAATGATGAGTGAACTTGAGAACAAAGATAAAGTAAAGGTTCTTTTGGCTCAGGCACTTTTCGGTAATCCTGATGTATTGATTCTGGATGAACCTACCAATGACCTTGACATTGATACTATCTCTTGGTTAGAAGATTTCCTTGCTGATTATGAAAACACGGTAATCGTAGTATCTCACGACCGTCACTTCTTAGATACAGTGTGTACTCACATTGGAGATTTAGATTATGCGAAGCTTAACCTTTACACAGGTAACTATTCTTTCTGGTACCAGGCATCTCAATTAGCAACAAGACAAAGAGCTCAGGCTAACAAGAAAGCTGAAGAGAAGAAAAAAGAACTTCAGGACTTCATTGCCAGATTCAGTTCTAACGTTGCTAAGGCTAAACAGGCTACTGCAAGAAAGAAAATGATCGACAAATTAAATATTGACGATATTAAGCCTTCTTCCAGAAGATACCCAGCGATCATTTTCGAAATGGAAAGAGAAGCGGGAGATCAGATTCTTGATGTAAAAGGTCTTGAAAAAACAAAAGACGGAGAGTTATTATTCTCTAATATTGATTTAAACCTTAAAAAGGGAGATAAAGTAGCCGTACTTTCTAAAAACTCTTTAGCGATCACAGAATTTTTCGAAATTCTGGCTGGAAACGTTGAAGCAGATAAAGGAACTGTTGCTTGGGGAGTAACTACGAACCAATCTCACATGCCTTTAGATAATACTAATTTCTTCCAAGAAGATTTAAGCTTGGTTGATTGGTTGAGACAATTCACGAAAAACGATGAAGAGCGTCACGAAGAATTCGTAAGAGGATTCCTAGGAAGAATGCTATTCTCTGGTGATGAAGCATTGAAATCTTGTAAAGTACTTTCGGGAGGAGAAAAAATGAGATGTATGTTCAGTAGAATGATGCTTCAGAAAGCTAACGTTCTTTTATTAGATGAGCCTACCAACCACTTAGACCTTGAAAGTATCACGACATTGAACAACTCATTGTCTAACTTCAAAGGAAATCTTTTATTGGCATCTCATGACCACGAAATGTTGTCAACGGTCTGTAACAGAATTATTGAATTAACTCCTAACGGAATTATCGATAGAGAAATGACTTATGACGAATATCTTGCTGATAAAAAAGTAAAAGAATTAAAAGAAAAAATGTATTCTTAATCTGATACATCAAATGAATATAAAAATACCTCAAGGCTATGCTTTGAGGTATTTTTGTTTAAACAATAAATTAAATAATTATTTTGTAAGTTTCGTCGTTGGAAGCGTAACAGTTCCCGGATCTTTCCATAATCCGTCTTTTTCTGCTCTCTTTTTGATTGCTTGAGCTCTTTTTTCACTATCCGGGTGAGAGTTAAACATTTTTTCAAAACCGGATTGTGTACTTCCTTCAGATAACAAAGCTAGTTTCTTGAAAGCGGAATAAGCTCCCACTACATCATATTTATTAGCCTTCATAAAGTCATAAGAATAGGTATCTGCTTCAGACTCCTGCTTTTTGCTGTGGGAAGCATCTAAAAATGCATTGGCCATTTTTCCGATCTGGCTATCATTAAGAGTTGCTACTGCACCAGATGCTGATGAAGCTGCATCTAATGCTGCTGCTTTTAAATAAGCTGATTTCATGGCATCTTTCGTATCCTGATTTTTAACGTGACCAATTTCGTGACCAATTACAGCCAATAATTCGTTATCCGTCATAATATCCATCAGAGAAGAAAACACACGTACACTTCCGTCTGCGCAAGCAAAAGCATTGATATCTTTCACTTTATACACTTTATAGTTCAAATTCAGACCGTCTTGTGTTTTGTGTTTTCCAAACAACTTGTTTAGTCTTACTGTGTAAGGATCTTTGGGTCCTGCTACAGCATTGTTTTTATCCATCCAATCTACAGATTCTTTGGATAATTTAATAGCATCTTCGTTGGTAAACGTTAAAGCTTTGGCACCATTTGAAACAATTCCGGCAGCTTTTCCAAGATTGATTTTCTGTGCACTGATCGAATTCATTGCCCCTAAAAATACAAGGCATACGATAATTTTTTTCATAGTCATTTAAATTTGGAGCACGAAGGTAATTAATTTTTAACAATTATTAAGTCAAAACTTCGTTCCCTATCCCACCAAAATGCTATTTTTTTTCCTTATTTTTGTGAACATGAGTCAAAAATGGATTTACAAGCCCGAACCCGATGAGGAAATTGTGGACGGACTAAGTTCGTCACTTGGTTTTGGTACTTTTGAATCTAAACTTCTCGTTCTTAGAGGAATTGACAATTATCAGAAGGCGAGAGAATTTTTCAAACCAAACCTTAACGATATACACAGTCCGTTTTTAATGGCAGACATGCAAAAAGCTGTAGAGCGTATTGCTACTGCAATTGAAAATGGCGAAAAAATATTGGTATATGGCGATTATGATGTAGATGGAACTACAGCTGTTGCTTTAATGTACCTTTACCTCAGCAAAATTGTTGAGAAAAAATACCTGGATTACTATATTCCGGACAGGAATTCTGAAGGATATGGAATTTCTACAGAGGGAATTGATTTTGCCAAAGAGAATGGTTTTTCACTAATCATTGCACTGGACTGCGGAATTAAGGCTCTTGATATGATTAATTATGCCTCCAGCCTGGAAATAGATTTTATCATCTGCGATCACCACCTTCCTGGTGAAGAAATTCCTAATGCTGCAGCTGTATTAGATCCTAAAAGAAGCGACTGCCGATATCCGTTCAAGGAACTTTCCGGGTGCGGTGTAGGTTTTAAGCTTTGCCAGGGATTGAATACCATCTATAAACTTCCGGACGCAGAATTATTTGAGCTTACAGATCTTCTGGCTATATCCATCGCTGCAGATATTGTTTCGATGACGGGAGAAAACAGAGTTCTTGCTAAAATGGGATTAAAAACTCTTAGAAAAACAAGAAATCTCGGGTTAAGATTATTAATTCCAGAAGATAAGTTGTCTCATTTTGAAATTTCAAATATTGTTTTTGAAATTGCCCCTAAAATAAATGCTGCAGGGAGAATTTCCCATGGAAAAGCTGCAGTAGAACTTATGGTTTCTGAGAACCTGAAACATGCCAACCAGATTGTGAGTGACATCATGAACCTCAACGATGAAAGACGTGAACTGGACATGAACTCTACTCTTTCGGCTTTGAACCAGATTATAGAATCTCAACAGGAAACGAAACACACTACCATTGTTTATCATCCTGAGTGGAACAAAGGGGTAATTGGAATTGTAGCATCAAGACTGATTGAAACTTATTATAAACCTACATTGGTTTTTACGGACGGAAATAATGGTGAAATGGTAGCTTCTGCAAGATCGGTTTCGGATTTTGACGTTCATGAAGCTCTTGATCTATGCTCGGAATATTTCCTTAAATTCGGAGGACATCATGCTGCTGCAGGACTTTCAATGGAGAAGGATAAGTTTGATGCATTTAAAGTAAAATTTGAACAGATTGTTTCTGAAAAAATTCAAGATCATCAGAAAGAACCTTCTATCTCAATTGATACTGAAATTACCGTTGACGAAATTAACAGAGAGTTCATCAATTTCCATAGAAAACTGGCTCCGTTCGGGCCTCACAATATGAAGCCTATCTTTACACTTACGAATCAAAAGCTTTCAGGCTATGTTAAAACGATGGGTAAAGACAACAATCATCTGAAGTTTTATATCAAGCAAGAATCTACGGGACGAAATATTGAATGTGTAGGGTTCAAACTCGGACAGTTTGTAGAGGATTTTAAAAATAAAAATTTTGATCTGGCTTTTACGCTGGAAGAAAATCATTGGAAAGGCAATGTAACTCATTATCTTAATATCAAAGATGTAAAGTTTAAGGACTAGATCATTCATTTACTATATTATCCCTTTCTGCTATCTAACAAATATGAAAAAAATCGGTTTATTCTTCGGATCTTTTAATCCGATCCATATTGGACATCTTATTTTAGCCAATTATATTTTGGAAAATTCCGATATGGATGAAATGTGGTTTGTGGTGAGTCCACAAAATCCTTTTAAAGACAAAAAATCTTTATTGAAGGACCACAACCGATTGGATATGGTACAGTTGGCAGTAAAGAATTATCCTAATATGCGTGCTTCCAACGTGGAGTTTTCTCTTCCAAAGCCAAGTTATACCATTGATACGCTTACTTATCTGCATGAAAAGCACCCAGACTATTCTTTCAGCCTGATTATGGGCGAGGACAATCTGGATAGCCTGCACAAATGGAAAAATTCTGAAGCTTTGATTAAAAATCATCATATCATTGTTTATCCAAGGGTGTTTGAAGGAGAAAAGAAGGATTCAGAATATCTTCAGCATGAAAATATCTCTCTGATAAAGGCTCCTGTGATAGAACTTTCTGCTACAGAAATCCGTAATATGATCAAAGAAGGTAAGAATGTGAGGCCTATGTTACCACCTGAAGTTTTTGAATATTTGGATGGAAGTAACTTTTATAAGTAATTTTGCAAAACCATTAATAAGAGATTAAAGTGGGAAACTGTAGAGTCCCCTACCTTTAATACTCAACTTATTCTACAAAAATGAACTTCATCGAAAATTTCTTCTCAAAATATTCTCAGGAAAAACTCATCAAATGGTTTAAACAGATTTGTCTTGCGGAAGCTATTTCATGTGTTTTATTATATTGTGTGGCTATGATCTGGATCCGGTATGATGAAAATCTGTATTCTATTATTTTCATCAGCGTCATTGGTAGTCTACATGGGTTATTTTTTACACTTTACCTTTTACTCTGCATTCCCGCAAGAAAAATTTACAACTGGGATGACGAAGATTTTGTGTTCGCTTTATTAGCAGCCTTTTTCCCCTTTGCTACGGTATGGGTCGATAAAAAATTGGCTCAATTCGACAGAGAATAAAATTATTTTTCATAAAATTTCATGTTTTGCTGTAACAGAATTATTGTTACAGTTGTCTTATTATACAGAAAGGTCAAGCAGTGCATTTTTAAATACTAATTTTTAGTAACTGAAAATCAATAAGTTAAATTTAATTCAAATTATTTTTCAGTACTTTGTATTGCATGATACTAAATTTATTATATATCTTTGTAATGTTAAATAACAAACCATACAAGCTATTAATTAAAATATAATAATCATGAAAACTCAAATTCTCATTGCAGCACTATTCTTCAGCGGACTGGTTTCCGCTCAACAGAAAAAAGATAGTTTGAAAGTAAATGCTATTGAGTCAGTCAATATCAAGAAACAGGTTTTCAAAAAGCAGGGAGACCGTCTTGTTTATGATGTGGCAGCTTCTCCTATCGCTAAAGGCACTAATACGTTCAACCTTTTAAAGCAGACTCCAATGATTTCCAGCATTGATGGTAAAACCTTAAAGATTTTAGGTAAATCTGATGCTGTTATTTATATCAATAACAAAAAAACCAATATGGATTCTGAGGCATTGATTGAAATGCTGAAGTCTACTCCATCGGAAGATATTCAGAAAATTGAGGTCATTACAGTTCCAGGAAGTGAATTCCAGGTGGAATCTAAGGAAGGGCTCATCAACATTGTGATGAAAGGGAACAAAAATAATGGCTACAACGGGACATTGAAAATGCAGAACGAACAAGCTTATTACAACAACCCTAATGCAGGAGGATCTTTTAACTTCAGACAGGGAAAATGGTCAGGAAATTCTAATTTTAGAATGGGTAGCTGGACAGAAAGACAAAAATATACACTATCTAACGGGGATCCAACCTTCAGAAATGAGTCCTATGGTTCTAATGATGATCCTAATAAAAACTTCGGTGGCGGGTTTAATATTGATTATGAAATCAGCAAGAAACAAAGTCTTGGATTATCTTATAATATGAGATATAATAAGAGTTTCAATTCTGTTCTGGATATGACGAACTGGCAAAATGGAGTATTAATGGACAGAACTGTTAATTATGAAGATGCTCAAACCAGAAATCACTCTTTCAATTTGAATTATGAGATCAAAACAGATTCTATAGGCAGTAAACTTACCTCTA
This sequence comes from Chryseobacterium sp. Marseille-Q3244, assembly GCF_940807095.1. Classification (NCBI taxonomy): domain Bacteria; kingdom Pseudomonadati; phylum Bacteroidota; class Flavobacteriia; order Flavobacteriales; family Weeksellaceae; genus Chryseobacterium; species Chryseobacterium sp. Marseille-Q3244. Next base: position 176,561 of record NZ_CALNWX010000005.1, read on the forward strand.
ATGTTTCTTATCTATGGTTTAACAGAGATAAGATAAGTTTCAATGAGAGTATTCCATTCAATATTGATCCTTCAAGTGCAGAGTATAAAAAGAGATATTCTGCTTTACAACAATCTGTACCCCAAATTATCAACAATTATGCAGCCAATATCGACTATCTGAAAAAAACGGCTAAAGGGGCAACCTGGTTAATGGGAGTTAGCTATAATTACACCAATACAGATAATGATACAAGACAAGACAAATTAATCGGCGATGAATTTGTAATGGATAATAAACAGACCAATCATTTCATTTATAAAGAAAATATTTTAGGTATTTATTTAAACTATGAAAGAAAACTGACGGAAAAGTTATCCGGAAAAATAGGTGCCCGTTATGAAATGACCAGAAGTACCGGAGATATTCTTGCAAAAACAGGATTTGAAAGAAATTATAATAACCTGCTTCCTTACCTGAATTTAAATTATGCCATCAATTCCGACCATAATTTAAGTTATACTTTCTCCAGTAGAATCAGAAGACCAAGATTTTGGGAGCTCAACCCATCCAGAACGTATTTTACTCCAACCAATTATACCCAAAATAATCCTTTTGTACTGGCTGCTAAGTTCTATAATCAGGAGCTGAACTATATGTATAAAAATGCATTCTATGCTAACCTGAGTTATACAATGGTAGACGATGCCGCAGCTTCAGACCTGCTTCCTTTACAGGGAATTTTAACCACTCCGCAAAAGGATGAAAATGGTAATTACATATACGATGAAGCGGGTAATATGCTTATGGATAAAATAAGATTCCTGAGATACATCAGAACCAATTATGGTAAGAATAGAGAAATCAGTTTGACGCTTGGAATGAACAAGTCCTGGTTTAAAGATATCTGGACCACCAACTATTCCGTAAATCTAGGATATATTACTTACACTGGTGGTGTATGGCAAGATCCTACTTCTCAGCTTGGGCCATACGAATCGGAAGAACTGGAACCTTACATCGTAGATGTTAAAAATTACAATATGTCTGCAACTATCAATAATGTCGTTCGCCTTTCTTCTAAAAAGGACTGGTTTCTAGGAGTTAATTACTTTTTCGGAAGTAAAGTAGCTATGGAAGGTGGTACAATAGGGGTAAGACAAAGCTTTGATATCAGTTTGAAAAAAATTATCGGTGACTGGACCGTAATTGCAGAGGCAAATGACCTATTTAATCAGAGTTTTTACAGAGTTAACAGTATACAGCCTAACGGGAAGTATAATAATATAACGAACTTCAACTATCCACGATTAATAAGCATTGGAGTAACCTACAATTTCGGAAATCAGAAACTGAAAAAAGCAAGGGAAATGAAATCAGCGAATGATGCTGTAAAATCAAGAACCTAAACTATAAAAACTTACCTCTCTTAACCACTCTTAAAAAAAAACAAACATGAAACGTATACTTTTGTCAATTGCAGTCATATTCGGAACTTGTGCTTTTGCACAGGAAAAGAAATCTGACTCGACAAAAACTAAAAATATAGAAGGGATTACCATCACCAAACAAGTTTTCAAAAAACAAAGTGATCGTCTGGTCTATGATGTTGCTTCTTCTCCTATAGCCAAAGGAAATACAACCTTTGATATTCTGAAACAGACTCCATTATTGTCTTCCACCGATGATAAAACATTAAAGATTGCAGGAAAGAACAATGTGTTAATCTATATCAATGGAAGAAAATCCAATATGGATGCAGAATCATTAGCTCAGTTCCTTAAAAATACTCCGGCAGAAAACATCCAGAAAATTGAGGTAATTACAGTTCCGGGAAGTGAATATCAGGTAGAATCTTCTGACGGGATCATCAACATCGTTTTAAAGAAAAAAATGAGTGATGGTCTTAATGGAAATATGAGATTCTCTAACACTCAAGGTAAATACAATGCCAGCCAGGCAAGTTTCTCTGCCAACTACAGAAAAGATAAACTGGGAATAAGTGCCAGTCTCAGCGGTGGTGAAAATATTGAAGCTCAAACCTATACTCTGAAGAACAGCAGTAAAAATGCATCCAATGAATCTACAGGTGATATTGATGATCCAAACAAAAACATTGGCGGTTATCTGAACATCGACTATCAGTTAAACGATAAAAGCAACTTAGCTCTATCCTGGAATACCTGGGCCAATAAGAGTTATAATTCAACGGTAAATTTGTTCAATACTATTGTTAACGAAAAAGGCCCACGTTATACATGGTCCAAAAATAAAGAAGATGCAAGAAGTTATAATAACTCGCTCAATTTAAATTATGAATTGAAAACCGATTCTTTAGGAAGTAAACTGAATGTAAATGCAGCTTACCTGAATTATAAAAGATTCCAGGCTATAGATAATATTACTTATAATTCTGACATCAACAGAAACATAGGAAATAAGTCTATACAGATGTTCCAGGATCTTCCGCAGATTATCAACAATTTCTCCGGAATGGTGGATTACATTCAAAAATTTAAAAATGACCTGACCATTTCCATTGGAGGAAATTATAATAAAACCCAAACAGATAACGATACAAAAAGTGATACTTACTTTTTTGACCCAGAGGATACGCCAAAGTTAGCCCCTAATCACTTTATCTATGATGAAAGTATCTATGGTTTCTATGTGACTGCTGAAAAAAAGTTTTCGGATAAGTTCTCTGGAAAAATTGGAACAAGATATGAGATCACTAATAGTTTAGGAACCTCAGATAATCCACCTGAAGGGGCAGAAGCTCTTAAAAGAATTGAAAGAAACTACAATAATTTTCTTCCTTACCTGAGCCTTAACTATACTATTAATGATAAGAACAATATTTCCTATTCATTTTCAAGCAGAATGAGAAGACCAAGTTTCTGGGAAATCAATCCTGTGGTGAACAAGCTGACTGATGACAATTATACACAAAACAACCCATTTGTAAAGGCTTCCTCGACTTATAATCAAGAGCTAATGTACATGTATAAGAATTCATATTTTGTAGTTTTAAACCATTCTTATATTAAAGATGCTATCACCCAGGTTCCTCTACAGGGTTATCCTGTGAAACCTAACGGAGATACTGGTCAAAATCTTGCTTTAAGATATATTAGAACCAATTTTGGAGATAAGCAGGAAATGTCAGCGATGATAGGAGTCCAAAAATCATTCTTTAAACAGTATTGGACAACCAACTTCAGCATAGGAGTTCAGCATAACAGGAACAACGGAAGTTTGGATATGGATCCTACCACAGGGGACCGATTCAAAGATGAGCTTGGAAATTTTGTAACCTATGTCAATAATGTAAATTCTACCAGTCTTTTGATTCAGACCAACAATACCATTCGTCTTGATAAAGCGAAAACGTGGTTCCTTGGAGTGAACTTTTTCTACATAGACAAACAGCAGATAGAATTGGGGATGTTACGAGGTTTATCAAGTTTAGATCTTAGCATCAAGAAAAACTGGAACGACTGGACTTTTGCCCTGAATGTAAATGATGTTTTAAGAACCAATATTGTAGTAATTGATGATTACCAAAGCAACGGAAACTATAACTATATCCACCAGAATCAGTATAAAAGAAACTTAACAGTGAGCCTTACTTACAATTTCGGAAATAAAAAACTGAAAAAGGTAAGAGATATTGAAGGGGCTTCCGATTCTATCAAAAGCAGAACCAGATAAAAACTATCTTTCTTCATATTCAATCAAATTATTTTGTACACAAACCTGTTGATTCTTCAGCAGGTTTTTTATCTTTAATTGTATGAAAAAAATAATTCCTTATTGATAAAATTGAAACATTTCTAAAACATATTGATAAAAAATGAATACTTTTAATGGAAGCCGGGAGCAATAGACTGGAAGTTATAATACACACTCATTGTAACGGTAATCATAGATTTGATTAGTCTGAAAAAAACTAATCAAAATATGTGATATTTCTGTTTTGTACTTCAAGAACTGCCCTCTCACAGCTTACTGCCAAGATATTACATCCTCAGATAAAATATTATCTTATTCAGATTTTACGATTTCTGTTCTTTCAGACATTCCATTGGCATTGAAAGCTTCAATCTGGAAATAATAAGCATCCGTTCTGTCTGCACCTGTAAAAAAATATTCGTTCTTACCATATACCATGATGCTTCCGTATAATTTATCCGGAGATTTCCCCCAATAAATTACATATCCGTCTGCTTCAGAATTTTGCTGCCATTTCATCCAGATACTTCTTCTTTCTCCATATTTCTTAGCATCAGCTCTGAGAGGGACAAACCCTTCTACTTTTCGGGGCTTCTCCCCTGCTCCTTTCCCGAATACCCTGAAACCACTTAATGCAAATTTCCCTGTGGGCATTTTCAGATTTTCCATTTTAAGGAATCTTGCCGATGCAGGCTTTTCAAGCTCAACATAATCATGAGGAACATCTTTGGTATTTTTGCTTTTATCCACAATAATATTCCATTTTTTCCCATCATTCGATCCATAGATTTTGTACTGGTGCATTTTGCCTAAGGTCTTCCCCATAAATTCTGCATCCTGATCCGCATAATTAATCTGAATGGCATTGATTGTGGATATCTCCCCAAGATCGGTCTGAAACCATTCTCCGGAATTTCCGGTTTTTGCACTCCAATAAGTCTTAATATCTTCATCTACGGCAAAATTGGGTTGATAGCTTCCCAGAGTAGATGAAACCTGAACGGGTTTATTATAATTCAGCAACATCCATCCGGCAAAAAGACCTTTTGAAAAGTCTTTCCCTTTCGCATACTGCGGCAGGTAAGTCGGGTAATCCCCATAAGCTGTATTGGTATACATGACATCATCTTTATCAAATCCTGCCGGCCATATTCCCAGTCTTCTTTCAAAATTATTTTTTGTGGAAATAAAAATGGTTGAAACATGCCACCAGTTTTTATAATTGTCTTCAAAGGTTGCCCCATGTCCGGCACCTCTTGCAAATCCTCCCGGTTTATAAGAAAACGGATTGTGCTGCTGATATTCAAAGCCTTCCAAAGGATTTTTGCTAACATATACACCATCGGAATATCCGCTAAACTCTGTTGCCGGAGCACCATACTGCATATAATATTTTCCATTGTGTTTGGTCACCCAGGCTCCTTCCACAAAGGGTTGAAGAAAAACATTATCGTTATATTCCCCAAACCTTTCCCATCCGTGATCTTCCGGCTTCAATTTAAGGATCGGTTTTACAAAGCCTTCAGATTGAAGGGTTTTCACTTTTACTTCTGTTCCTAATAAAGGCCATTCGTTGCTGGAACCCCAATACAGATAAAGCTTGTTTTTATCTTCATCATAATGGAATGCAGGATCCCAAGCGCCAACCTTTAAGGTGTCTACAGCAATTTTCCAATCGTCTTTGGTGGGATTGGTACTTTTCCAGATAGGAAAATCCTGCTCCCAGGTAGAACCATACACATACAGGGTATCTTTCATAGCCCAGGCAGCCGGAGCATTAAGATCATGAATGTATTTATTGTCTCTGAGAAATTTCCTTTTTACAAACTTCCAGTCCAGCATATCATCACTGTACCAATATCCTTCCTGGTTCGTAGAGAAAAGGAAAAGTTTATCTTTAAAATTGACAATTACCGGATCTGCTGTAGCACGATGTTTTCCTTGTTTTGAAAAGACTTCAAAAGGGGTATATCCATAATCTATATTAATTGGATTACAGAACGTTTTCTGTTGCCCTACCACAAATATTCCTAGGAGAATTGCTAAAGATAAAAAGTATTGTCTCATTTTTAGATTTTAAACATTCCAGGCAAAGTTAGCTAACTTTTTCCTGTTTCTTCATGTAAAAAACATACAGAAACTTTTATCCTCTGAATGATAAAAAAAACTTCTGGCCCTGTTTCCAAAGTCAGAAGAATATAATGGTAATGATTTTAATTATTTTTTAGGAAGAAAAACCTCAGCAAGCATACATCTTGCACTTCCACCACCGTTTACTTCAATGGTATTTAAATCAGAGTAAATAATTTCGCAATATTTTTCAATGGCAGCTACTTGCTCCGAAGTTAAAGATTGATAAGCTGTCTGACTCATAACAAGGAATTTTTCACCTTCTTTATTCTGAACCTGAAGCATATTTCCTGCAAACTGCTGCATTTGCTCTTCTGAAATTTCAACGATTTCTTTTCCTGAATTTTTAATGGTTTCAATCACCTTTTCTCTTTCCAGCTCATCATCAATACAGTCAAGACAAATAACGACAAACCGGTCTGCCACACACATCATTACATTGGTGTGATAAATAGGAAGTCTTTCTGTACCCACCGTTTGATAAGAATGGAAAACTACTGGTGTAAAGCCATATTTTTCACAGAATTCTCTGAATAGGTTTTCATCTAATCTCAAGGAAACAGATCCGTAAGCAATCTTATTATCGTGATCGAAGATCATACTTCCTGTTCCTTCCAGGAAATGTCCCTGAGTTTCAGGAAATGACCAGTCGTCAATTTCAGCAACTTCAAATCCCTGATCTTTGATACTTTCTATAATATCATCGCGTCTTTCCACTCTTCTGTTGGAAGCGAACATCGGATATAAAACCACTTTTCCATCTTTGTGGAAACTTACCCAATTATTAGGGAAAATGGAATCCGGTGTATGAGGATCTAATGTATCTTTTATGGTAATTACATTGATTCCTTTCTCTCTCAGCTTTCCAACAAAGGTATTGAACTCTGCTAAAGCCTTTGATTGAATATCAGAACCTGTCTGTTCTACCTGAAAGTAATTATTTTTTGCAGTTTCTGCGTTGTAACCGAATGCAATCGGTTCTATCATTAATACTGTATCTGTCGTTTGCATGTTTTTAAAGTTTGAGGGTGTTAGGGTATGAGGGTTTGTGAGTTGTCAGTCTGGTCTATCGATCCTTCTGTTCCGTATCAAACGAAGAAAATGAGCACCATTTTTCTGACTGATTAATCATATTAATTAACATCCCTATTATTTGATTATACTGATTATGCAAATTATTAAATTGCTCTTCATTCATATAATTGCAGGCGTAAGCAAACTGAAGCCATGTTTGTGATTCCCGTGCTTCGCCTTCAGAGTCTGTAAGTTTAGCAATAAAGGATTTCTCATATCGTCTTTTCCCCCATGCTTCACTTATATTAGCTGTAACAGATCTTGATGATCTTCTTATCTGGTCTGTAAGAGAATAGAGTTCTTCTTTTGGAAAGATCTTAGAGAATTCATAAATCTGTTGAGCTGCCTCAAAAGACTTTTGATAAACTTTTAGGTCTTGATGAAATTTAATTGTTGACATAATGATTATTTAAGATTAAAAAATTATACTCAAAATCTCCCAACCTAAAAACACTCCTACTCTAATACTCTAATACTTTCCTACTCTATAACTCAATTACTCTCTTACAAGAGGCATTGTAGAGCATCTCAACAGTCCTCCCATTTTTGAGATTTCTCTGTAAGGAATTTCTTCCACAGTCATTCCCCACTCATTTCTTAAATGGTTGTTCATTCTCGTGAATGCTTTGTCTGAAACTACAACATCTGGAGAAATAGAGAAAATATTCGGGAACATTTCAAACATTTCTTCATCATTGATGTGGAAACAGTTTTCCTCTCCAAAGATATCGATGATTAGGCGGTAATCGCTTTCGTCTACGAATCCGTTTTTATAGATAATACATTTATCTTCTCCTACAGGATTGAAAGTACAGTCCAGGTGTAAAATTCCTTCAAAAGGTACTTTATCATTTTTCTTCAGTTCAAGATCAATGATTCTTTTCTTTGGAAAGTATTCTTTTAAAATTTCAATGGCATACTCGTTGGTTCTTGCCGTTTTATAATTTCTGTAATCTTCGCTGAAGCAGGTTCCTATGAAAATGAAATCATTCCATACGATAACATCTCCGCCTTCGATATGTGCTGTTTCCGGAAGATTAATAATTTTTCTCCAGGCTACTTTTTCAAATACGCTTTTGTATGCTTCCTGCTCATCTGCTCTGTCTGCAATTACGTTGGAAATAATCATTTTATCGTCAATTACAAAGGCTACATCTCTTGAAAAGACCTGATTATAATCTTGGATAATGCTTGGACGAAGTACTTCAACGTCATACTTTTTTAATACCGCTTCAAAAGCGTTCATCTCATTGATGATATCCACTTCCTTAGGATAAATGTTGTGTTCGATTGAGTAATATGACTTCGCGTCATAACTCTCCTCTAGTGTGGGAACAGCTCCCAATGAATTAGGCTGGCCTAGAACTACTGACTTCAGCCTACCCGTTTCGTTTTTAATGTTTAGTCTCATAAAGATTTATGCAATACTACAAATATAAGTAAAGGTCTCTATCTAGAAAATTTTTGGATTATTTTATGTCTGAAATTTGGCCTTTGCAAGCACCTTCTTTTAGCGAAATTCTCCCCCTATCCAACAAACCGTAGTATAAAGCACACAAAAACGTCTACAACCTACTATATTTCATCTACATAAGAACAGAAAAATAGATTTTTTTTACAATTTAACATCCTACATTAGTGATATAATTTTCGCGGAATTATATATGCTAAAACTTTATTATTAACATCAAAAATCAAAGTCATGAACAAGAAAAATCCTGTGCTGAAAAATGCACGAAAATTAGAAAGAGACCAACAAAAATTTATTATTGGAGGTGAATTTACAGGGCCTAGAAAATGCTGTGAATATGATGATGTAACTGGAGCATGCTTCCTCTGGGTATGTAACAGATGTGGTTGTCCATAAAATATTGAGAAAGCCGTTTCATGAATTTTGATACGGCTTTTTTAATGCGCCTACATCAAATTATATGTAAAAGGGTTTTTGTAACAGTAACTTTCAATTTCACCTTTCTGAGTCGTACTCTATCTTCTTTATTTTATGATAAAAAATTGTTGAAATTCTATTTAATACAATACAACTTATTAAATTTCACACACATAATAATAAAAAATTCTTTTTTAAACAAAATAAAGTCATATATTAGTGATATAATTTATCATTAAATTATATTATTTAAAACTTAACTATCAACATCAAAAAATCAAAATCATGAACAAGAAAAATCCTGTGCTAAAAAACGCACAAAAATTAGGAAGAGAGCAACAAAAATCAGTAGTAGGTGGAATAGGAATCTCAGCAGGCAAAAGATGCTGTGAATGGGATCCGTCAGGAAAATGCACGCTCTATACTTGTGATAGATGTCAATGTCCATAAAAAAATCAGAACTTAACTATCTATTAACATCAAAAACAACAAAATCATGAACAAGAAAAATCCTGTGCTAAAAAACGCACAAAAATTAGGAAGAGAGCAACAAAAATCGGTAATCGGTGGAATAAACAGAGAAAGATACTGCTGTGAGTGGAATGAAGATGGTAGCTGCAGAATCTGGACATGTGGTAACTGCGTTTGCCCTTAATAAAATAATAAACCTGCTTTTCTAAGCAGGTTTTCTTTTATCTTGCTCTATTCTCTTCATCCGTTCTCTGGGTTTCTTTTGCCTGATATTTTGAACCACCAAAACTATAACTCAGTGAAAAAAAGAACCGGCTGTTATCCCACCAATGCCTAAACTGATTGTCTATAATCTGTTTATACCTAAACTCTAACTTCTGATCATAAGTATCAAAAATATTATTATAGCCGATCTTCGTGTTCAGTTTATTATCCAACCAGGATTTTTGAATGGATAGATCTATGCTATAACGTGGTTTGATAATATAAAGACTGTTTCCGGTTTTAGATTCATAATTAGCAAATAGATTAACGGTGTATCCTTTGGGTAAAGTAAACACTTGATTTACCCTGATTTCATAGTTATAAATGCCCAGTGTAAAAACCTGATCAAGATAAGGTCTGAACTCATAATTATAATATCCAGTAATCTGGCTTGTTATATTCCACCATTTTGTAATTTTCACTGGAAAACTTGTTTCCAACACTGCAAAATTACGGTACGGAAGGTTCGTTCCCAGATATTCCAATACATTGGTTTTCGGATTATATCTTGGATAACGGGTCATAACATCTTTTTCTTTTCCTACCGTAAAACTTGTGATCCAATTTTTATATCGATAGGTTGCTCTGACCTGGCTGGTAAAAGAAGGCTGCAAATAAGGATTTCCCATCCAGTAATTCAAAGGACTGAAGTAATACCGAAACGGATTAAGCTGTGAAAAAACGGGTCTTGTTATTTTTCTGCTATAAGCCAACGAAAACTCATTAGATTTATTGAAAGTATAATTTGCACTGAAGGATGGTAGCCATTCCAGATAATTTCTTGAAACAATAGAATCTACAGTAACAGCATCAGAAATACTATTTGTATTTTCAAACCTTAATCCTGCACTGATCTGAAGTTTTCCAAATTTTTGTCTATATGCCAGATAACCTGCAACTATTTTCTCTTTGTAGGAAAACAGATTACTTCTCCCGGGATCGAAGACAAACTGGTTATTTACTGATAGCCTGTCATATCTGATATTGTTATGGGTATTAGACTGGCTATATTTAAGCCCCGCTTCTATCTCTGCATCCCCTATTTTTTGAGAAGCATCAATTTGTCCTGTATAAATATCGATCTTATTGACAAGGTCAGATTTCCAATAGGACAATACCGCTGAAGAAGACTTATCTTTATTAATAAAATCGTCCTGCTGTTTGTTTTTCACCGAAAGATAATTGCCTAAAAAACTTATCTTAAATCCTTTATTCTGAAAAGAATAATCAGTAGTAATTCCGTAATTGTTCTGGAAATAGTACATTGGGTTTTCATTTTCAGTATTAAAAACAAGCTGTGTTTCACTTTTGTCCGTAGTATATAATGAACCTAAGCGCATCCGGTCAATATCCCTGAAGTTACCTCTGAGATTCAAGCTTAGTCTATTTTTATCATTCAATCTGAAATCTGCTCCTGCCTGAATGCTGTACACCTTTATCTGATCCTCCTGATAGGTCCTGGTCCTCATAACATTGGTATTAGCTAGCCTTTGTAGGGCATTGTATCGGTAAACTGAGATTCCATCATTATATCCAGCCTGCAAACTGTACGCTACTTTTTCTGTGTTATAAGTAATATTCAAAGTATTCTCCCGGGAATTGAACTTATATGCATACACATTTCCATTATAGCTTCCTTTCCAACCCAGATTGGTATTCTTTTTTAGTTTAATATCGATAATTCCTTTAAACTCAGCATCATATTTTGAAGATGGATTCGTGTTTACTTCGATAGATTCTACCATTTCTGGTGATAAAGACCGCAAATAAGCCTGCAACTCCTGATTACTCATTACAATAGGTTTGCCATCAATGAATATAGCGGGGGTCACTCTTCCCCCAATAAAAATTCCCTCTTCCTGATCAACAGTAACTCCCGGTGTTTTTCTCAGTACATCGAGAAGATGGGTAGAAGTTTTAAAATCTTTATTACCGGAAACAGCCATCGTCAAATTTCCATCATTTAATTTGATTCGTCGTGGGGCGGATTGGATCACAACTTCTGAAATGTTTGTTGTCGGAGGCTTTTGTTGAGCAAGAGAATCTGATACCTTTTGTCCTGTGGTTTGCTGTGCATTACCAAAAACAGAAAGAAAAAGCAGTAACAGAAATAACCATAATTTGATCATCATAATTTTTAAATTTTATGAGATCAAAAGTATTGGCTTGTTGCAAAAATCAGGTTTTGAAATTAAAATTCCGCAGTACGAAATTATAAATTAAGACTATGAAACCCAGTATCAGAAGGTGTTTGTGTTTGCTTGTATAAAAGTGGTGTTGTATTCTTTATTTTCTTGAACGTTGAAAAGAAAGTTGATTTTGAGTTGAATCCTACTTCATAACCAATCTCTTCAATTTTTAAATAAGAGCCATTTTCTATTTTTCCACAGGCTTCACCGATTCTGTATTCATTAATGTAGGTGGAAAAACTTTTACCTAAGTTATCGTTCAACAGCTGGGAAAGCTGATGAGTCGATATATTCATTCTGAAGGCAAGGTCACTTAATTTAAGATTCGGATTTTTATAGAGTTCTTCTACGTTCATCAGTTTTTCTAATCTGGAAGCAAAATTATCCGCCTGCTCTTCGGAAATCTTTTTATTGGAATATCTGCTGCCGGGATCTTTTACCGGGATCTGCTGATCTTTTTTATTGAATAAGATTAAAAAATTAGCATACAGAACGAATGAAAAAACTAAGCTTCCTCCTGCACAATAGATCTGTATCCAACCTGTAGAAATAAGCTGGTAAGTCAAAAAGATAATCACATTACTGATCAGAACCGGAAGAACAAATCTGTTAGTACTTATAATATTCTGCTTAGAAAAAATATAATACTGATAAACTGTGAGACAAATAAATACTGACCAGACAGTGTATATAAAAGTTCCAATATAACGATCCCAAGTCACAGGAAAGAACAGATAAAGCAAACCTACAGTTCCTAAGACCAAAGTAAGGATTCCAAATAACATGCGGCAATTTTTCAAATCAAAATATTCCTGTTGAAAAGATGCCTTCACATAATAATATAAAGCTGGACCTGTAAAGAACAATGCGGCCAAGCCCAAATAAGGAATTAATCTTGGTAAATCAGGGTAAAAGTAGATGCAAACTGAGATTCCCACTCTTAAACTTAGCATGAGCAACAGAATTCCAAGGAAAAAATCAGGTATACATTTCAGTTTTTTGACAAACAGCAGATAAATACCAAGCAGCAACCCATTAAAGGCTCCTACTGCACTAAAGAAAAAAAGCATCTGCTGTCCGAAGGTCATGGCTTATTTATTTTTCTAATATCAATTGTTCTATCAATAGAAACGGACTTTAGTCCATTTCATCGATAAATATCATTCATTTGGCTTTAGCCGAAACTTATCTTTTTACAAGAGTAAATTTAATAAATTATTGAATTGAATTCCAGATAGATGGAATTTTTTTAGGTTTTGGCTAAAGCCAATGGAATTTTTTATTTCTAAACGGGCTAAAGCCCGTTTCTATTGAATAATAAGCGTTGTGGATAACATTGTGGATAACGTTGTCCGGATATTATAATGCCCTATATCCTTAGCCCTGATAGAAACGGCTACCCCACAGCAGGTTTTGGACAGCATGGGCGCGAGGAGTAAAAGTGGATAGCGGGAAACAGCTCCTAACCATTAAAAAACAAAAAATCCCAAAGCAAGCCTTGGGATTTTGATATGGTAAAAGCAAATATTATCTGCTTGCGATATCGATATAGTTTCTTTCCTGAGCACCTTGGTAAACCTGTCTTGGTCTTCCGATTGGGTCTCCTTTTAATCTCATTTCTTTCCATTGAGAGATCCATCCTGGTAGTCTTCCTAATGCAAACATTACAGTGAACATTTCTGTAGGAATTCCTAGTGCTCTGTAGATGATACCAGAGTAGAAGTCTACGTTTGGATATAGTTTTCTTTCTACGAAGTACTCATCTTCAAGGGCTACTCTTTCTAACTGCATTGCAATATCAAGAGCTTTATCCTGAATTCCTAATGCTTTAAGGATGTCATCAGCAGCTTTCTTGATAATTTTCGCTCTTGGATCGAAGTTTTTGTACACTCTGTGTCCGAATCCCATTAGACGGAAGCTATCTCCTTTATCTTTAGCTTTAGCTACATATTTAGATACGTCACCACCATCTTTCTCAATAAGCTCAAGCATTTCGATTACAGCTTGGTTAGCACCACCGTGAAGTGGTCCCCAAAGTGCAGATACTCCAGCAGAGATAGAAGCAAAAAGACCTGTGTGAGCAGAACCTACCATTCTTACTGTAGAAGTAGAACAGTTTTGCTCGTGGTCAGCGTGAAGGATTAATAGTTTATCTAATGCATTTACTACTACCGGATCGATTTCGAAATCAGCGTTTGGTAATCTGAATGCCATTTTGTAGAAGTTCTCTACATAGCTTAGGTTGTTATCTCCGTGGTTTAATGGTAAACCTTGAGTTTTTCTGTACGTCCAAGCACAAAGGTGAGAGAATTTAGCGATCATCAGCTCAGCTGCGTGATCCATTTCTTCTTTAGAGTTTACGTTAACGGCTTTCGGGTTGAAAGCTGTCAATGCAGACGTCATAGAAGATAAAACTCCCATAGGGTGAGCAGAACGAGGAAAAACATCAATGATCTTTTTCATCTCATCTGCGATGAAGTTATATTTTTTAATATTGTTGTCGAAAGAAGTAAATTGATCCTGAGTAGGTAATTCTCCATGTAATAAAAGATACATTACTTCTGTAAAGTTAGATTTCTCAGCAATTTGCTCGATTGGATAACCTCTGTAGAATAATTCTCCTTTATCTCCGTCTAAGTAAGTGATGTCGCTAATAGTAGCTCCTGTATTTTTGTAACCTAAATCCAGAGTGATTAAACCTGTCTGGTCTCTTAATTTTGAAATATCAATCCCTCTGTCTCCGATAGTACTATCCACGATTGGATATTCATATGAATTACCGTCGTAATTCAATATTACTTTGTTGTCTGACATTATTTATTTATTTTTTTTAAATATACCACTTTCCATAAAATACGGCAAACAAAAATTATCGCTTGCCGTTATTTATAAATTCAATTATCTTTTTATTTTAAATGCTTCTAAACCTGGGAAAATTGCAGTTTCACCTAGCGCTTCTTCAATTCTCAACAACTGGTTGTATTTTGCCATTCTGTCTGATCTTGAAGCTGAACCTGTTTTAATTTGACCACAGTTCATTGCAACCGCTAAATCAGCAATGGTAGAGTCTTCAGTTTCCCCCGATCTGTGAGACATTACTGAAGTGAATTTGTTGTTCTGAGCCATCTGTACTGCTGCCATTGTTTCAGAAAGAGAACCAATCTGGTTTACTTTTACAAGGATTGAATTTGCAATTCCTTCTTTTACTCCTCTTGATAATCTGTCAACGTTAGTTACAAATAAATCATCACCTACCAACTGTACTCTGTCACCGATTTTATCAGTTAACATTTTCCATCCTTCCCAATCATCTTCCTGCATACCGTCTTCGATAGAGATGATTGGATATTTAGCAGCTAGTTCAGCAAGGTAAGAAACCTGTTCTTCTCTTGATCTGTGTGCTCCTTTATCTCCTTCGAATTTTCTGTAATCGTAAGTTCCGTCTTTGTAGAATTCTGAAGCGGCACAGTCTAATGCCAACATGATATCGTCACCTGGCTTATATCCTGCCTTTTCGATCGCCTGAAGCAGAGTATCTAAAGCGTCTTCAGTACCGTTGAATGTAGGAGCAAAACCTCCTTCATCACCAACTGCTGTAGAAAGACCTCTTCCTTTAAGGATTGATTTCAGATTGTGGAAAATTTCTGTTCCTTTTCTCAATGCATGAGAGAAAGAATCAGCTTTTACCGGCATAATCATAAATTCCTGGAATGCGATAGGCGCATCTGAGTGAGATCCACCATTGATTACATTCATCATTGGAACAGGAAGCGTGTTTGCGTTTACCCCTCCTACATATTTATATAAAGGCATTCCCAGTTCTGCTGCAGCTGCTCTTGCTACTGCCAAAGAAACCCCAAGGATTGCATTAGCACCTAGATTTCCTTTGTTAGGAGTACCATCAAGCTCAATCATAATCTGATCGATATAGTTTTGTTCAAAAACTGGCTGTCCAACTAAATTCTCTGCAATTACTTCTTTTACATTTTCAACAGCTTTCAAAACTCCTTTCCCCTGATATTCTGAACCTCCGTCACGTAATTCTACGGCTTCGTGTTCTCCTGTAGATGCTCCTGAAGGAACAGCTGCACGTCCCATCGCTCCGTTTTCTGTAAATACATCCACTTCAATGGTAGGATTACCTCTGGAATCTAAAATCTGTCTTGCTTCTATGTAAGAAATTGCACTCATTTTTTATTTTTTTTAGTTTAGACAAATTTAATCAAAATTTAACTTTTAGGGGTATTTCAGGAGATATTTTTGAAATAAATCCAAGTTAAATTTTAGTTAATTTATATTATGATAAACAGGAGAATTGATAGGGTGGAATTATACTAAAAAACTCTCCGGATCTTATAATCCGGAGAGTTGAAATTGATGTTTGATGTTCTTTTACCTATCATCTCTCTATTATAGTTTCATTCTTCCTAGTCCAACTAATAAATTCAGTGCCACAATAAGGTTACCTTTCTTTTCATAGTCGCCATTAAAGTCTTTTCCGAATGAGAATGTTAGCCTTTGGTTTTTAGTTAGCTCATACTCAAAATTAAGAAGATATTTCCAGGAAGCTTCAAAATCTGATTTATTCAAAATACTTCTATAAATACATTCTCCACTCAAAAAAAATTTATCATCAAATAGTCTGAATATCAATCGTGAACCCATATCTAAAGTATGCAGATTTTCTTTTTTCAATGATGGGTTTGCCAAAGATGAATCCGGATTATATAAATATCTGGCCATAAAAATAAATGTTGAAGGATTCTTCTGCCAATTATAACCACCGGTAAGCCAAGCTCCCACTTTAGATATTTGTGAGTT
Organism: Chryseobacterium sp. Marseille-Q3244; assembly: GCF_940807095.1. Lineage (NCBI taxonomy): Bacteria > Pseudomonadati > Bacteroidota > Flavobacteriia > Flavobacteriales > Weeksellaceae > Chryseobacterium > Chryseobacterium sp. Marseille-Q3244. Next base: position 193,112 of record NZ_CALNWX010000005.1, read on the forward strand.
ATTGAATGTATTAGTTCTAAAATCAAGAACGGTTCCCATTGACATATCTAAGAAAAGACCAAAGCGTTCCAGTTTAATGTCTTTTGCTATTTTTGTTATTTCCTGTATTTTTTCTTCGTCATCAATTACTTTTTTATGATAGTTCTCAATATCAATTCTAATTTCTTCGATCTGTTTTTCTAATTCTTTATATTCTACAGTATTTGTTTTTTCAGCATCTTCCAAAAGCCTTTTCTTGTGTAAAAGGGAGCTGTTGATACGGTCAAGCTCGGCTAATTCCGGACTGGTATTATTCGCCCAGATTCTTCGTTCCTGTAACAATTGATGGACTTCGTGAATTTTATCTAATGCACTCATCGTTTCACTATTGAATTTTCCCCTTTTAATAGAAAACTTTATCCCGAAACCTATCCTTGATTTTTCTTCTAAATTCAGATCTTCATCTGCTGCTATTCCTTTATAAGCTAAAGAAGTTACAAATGTCTGCTTAAATGTTGTAGCAAAATCAGTATTAGCTCTTAAATCCTGATAATTTCCATTCAATTTAAATGGTGCCAGATCAATAGCAAATGAAGTAGGTAAACTTGAAAAATTACTGGTTCCCTCTCTTAATGCAACCATGATACTTTTAAGATCTGTAGGTTTTTCAATATCAGAATTAGCAATTCCTAACAGATTCGCTCCTGGTGATGCCTGAGCTCTTAGTATATCTAAGTCTATTCCTTTCTCTTTTTCTTCCTGTCCGAAACAAAAATATGAAAGTAAAAGAAGGACTAGTACATAAGTCAATTTTAATGTTTTCATGGCTATTTTTTAATAAAATGTAATATGATGTGTATATAATGAAACTCCGCCTTCAGTTTTAACTTCAGAAACATGGGTATCATCATAAATAACTTTTCCTGCATTTCTAATCTTTACAGTCAAAATAGTTTTATTGCTCTCTCTACTTACATCCTGTATAAAAGATTCTATATTCAAAACATGTCCAATAAGCTCATTACATGTTCCTATTAAAATATTGTCAATAGATTCTTTAATGAATTTACTTTCCTGATTGGTTCTCAAAACCTTAAGTGTAGCGGATCCTAACTGTCCCTCCCCACCAAAGTAAATTGAAACAGTAATCTGAGATCCATCATCCGGAAGTCTTATATTTTTAGCAGCAACATATCTACTGTCATTTTCCTGTGTGCCTGATAAAACACTACCCATCTGTAGTTCCATAATTTTAAGATTGAGTAATTGAGATTGGGTATTTATAATTCTTGTTAATTGATCTTTTTTAGTTTTCATGATTTTAGTTTTTAAAGTTTAATAATTTATTTCCTAGGTGAAGGAGATAAAAGGCCAGCTAAAGCTCCAATGGCTCCTGATGAAATGGTAGCAAAGATGGTTACCAGTTGACTGTCTGGCTCTCCTTCACTCCAAAAGGAAAGAAGAATGAGTCCTGCGATAATGGCTATAATGGCCAAGCCAAGCATAATCACAATAATCCTGTAAATCCAGTAATCCGTGTCTTTGGGATTTCTTATTTCCACACTTCTAATGGCCTCTACAGGATTGGTTTTAAACTTCTCCTGAAGATCACTGTTGTTTTTCAAAGCAGTTTCTAAATCTTCAATACTGTCATTAATTAAAGTTTTCATGGCTATTGGTTTTATATATCAAAGTTCCCTCTAAAAAATATACCTGTCAATTACACAAAAGGGTGATTATAAAACAAAACAGCACCATTTCTAATGGTGCTGTAAATAAAAATTATTAGTAATTACAATGTAACTTTGAAGATCAGATTAGTTCCGGAACTTGTAGAGCATACTTTACACTCCCCTTCCGCTTCACTCATCCTTCTTTTCATATTTCTAAGTCCGTTTCCTTCTGATTGTTCTTCAAGAATACCGGTTCCGTTATCCTGAATCTTCATTAAAAAATGATTTTGATTTTGAGAGAATGAAAGTTTTAGTGTATTTGCCTGACTATGTTTATAGACATTGTTAACCGCTTCTTTTAAGCATAAAAAAAGATTACGTCTCAACTCTGTAGAAATGGGAGTATCAGAAATAATGTCTTCGCATTCTGAATGAAGGATAATTTTTGTTTTCTTTAAAAAGTTCCCGGTATAAAGTATGGCATAATCAACAAAGCTTCCTAGTGTATCATTTCCTGAGTTCAGACTCCAAAGCATTTCCCGCATGGAAATATTCATTTCCTCGGAAGTTTTCAGAAGTTCTGCGATATCATTCTGTAGATCTTCATCATCAGCCTTCTGTTTTAAAAATTCTGCCTGAAGCTTCAGTGCGGAGATACCTGCACCGAGATCATCATGCATATCATGAGAAATACGTTCACGTTCCTGCTCTATGGATTTTTGCTTTTCCAATTCTTTCTGGAGAAGCTGATTTTGATGTTCTGCTTCCTGAAGTTTCTGTTCCTGTATAAAAAGCAGTCTTTTTTTATTAAAAAGATAGGTTATAAAAGCCAAACTTATCACTATAAAAACAATGATTATACTTATTAAAAGTATGGTAAGTTTAATCTTGTCCGGCATAGCTATTTTTTTTCCATTTAAAATACGAAAAAGTGTATAAGATAATACAGATATAATTTCCGGCAATAAAAAGGATCTTGCTAAAGCTTAAAATACCTTTATTAGAATCATTAAAATAATACATGGGAACTGTTCTTAAAATAAAAAAGCTGGCCCAAACAATTTGCGAAAGACTGATCCAGTATAACGGATTATCTATAATCTTTGCTCCATCAAAATAATAGTTTTTTTTCAAAAGCCATGACAATGAAAGAATGATATAAAAAAAAGAGATAATGAAGCCTAATTTCAAATCGAAAATATTGTTCAGGAGATCTATTTTCAACACATAAATAAAGAATAAACACAGAGCCGAAAGAATAATTAAAAAAATATTCCAACGCTTTTTATCCCAATACAAATAGAGAAAATAGAACATTGAAAAAATGATATAAAAATTAAATCGTATAGCGTTAGGTTCATCTACCTTTATTATTTTTTCTGCAAAGCCCATGACAACATCTACTAATAAAGTGACTAACAGATATATAAAAAAGAAACTTTGGGAATAAAATTTCTTTCTTATTCCCAAAGTGAAAAATAATATTGTAAGCGTTAATAAACTACAACAATATATATAATAAAATACGGTTAAGGCCATAAACTGGTTATATCAGAAGGATTGCTAAAAGACATCTGTTTACCTTCCGGATCTTGAGTTTCAAAACAATATTGCATAGCAATTGAAAGTCTTCCTAGTCTTTTTTTATATTCAGGATCGAGAATTGATCCTTTTATTCTTTTAAACAGAATAAAACTTATTTTAACATATTTAAAAAATCTCCACATAGCAGAATAAGATTTAGAAATATTAAAATTAAATAGAGCAATATCGTCCACCTCATAAGATACAATGCGGGTATTAACCATATTGGTTATTCTATCCACATAATCTCCAAGTCCCGCCTCATAATTTTTCTTTTCCTTAAGAAAGTCAACGAGATCCGTTGATGGAATTAAATTATATACCGTGAGTCCTCCATTCTGAACTTCTTCCAGACTATAGACTTCATCGTCAGAGTCTAAAGAGACAATACTGTCAGATAAATGGATCATTAAAGAAATATTTTTATTTTTTTCAACAAAGCAGAAGTTAACATACTTTTTTGAAGATCTTAAAATAATCTGAATAAGCGCTGCGTCAACTATTAAAGAGTCCGTAAAGGAAATTTCATTTTGGTTTTTTAAGCGTTTAAATTCTCCTGTAAGTTCAATAAAATCACTTTCTGGTAAAGGGCTTACGGCAAAAGCTTCAAGAAAAGATTTTGGCATTTCTTCAATGTTTTCATGAAAAAAAAATTCTGATAGTTTGGTTTTCATAATGTCTTAGTTTTTAAAATGGTTAAATTTATTAATAGCCTCCACTTTATTATTGACGTGGAGTTTTCGGTAAATATTTCCCACATGCTTTTTCACAGTATCCATACTGATGCATTTTTTATCGGCAATTTCTTTGTAGAGAAGTCCCTGTGAAAGAAGTTCAAGAATTTCTTTTTCCCTGCCAGTCAATTCATCGAAGCCTTTAATTTCGGAAAGTGTCCTTTCAAAATGCTGAAGAACTCTCCGGGCAATAGAGAAGCTCATGGGAGCACCTCCATTATAGACATCCCGAATTGAGGAAAGTATTTTGTCCATGCTTTCTCCTTTCACAAGGTATCCTATGGCTCCAGCTTTTAAAGAATTAAAGATCTTTTCATCATCTTCAAAACTGGTACACATAATGAACTGGGTTTCGGGCATGTCTTTTTTAAGCTTTTCAATGATTTCAATTCCCAGCATATCCTGTAGCTGGATATCCATCATGACAACATTGGGAGAAATATCAGGAAGGTTTTTCAGGGCATCATTCCCATCAAAGAACTGAGCCACTACTTTCATATCCTGTTGGTAATTGATTACCTTCTTCAACGCATTGTTGTAGTTCTTCTCGTCTTCTACTATGGCAATGGAAATGCTCATGTCTTTATTATTTGAAACAAATATCAGCAGAAAATAAAACGGAGTCAATTACACTTTTGTGTAATCCTAAAGTTTGAGTTTAGCGTTATGGTTAGTTTTTAATCTTATTAAAATTAATTATTTTTCCAATCCAAAACCATTTTTTTTTAATAAATGTTAATTCACCCTAACCGCATTATATTGAGAATGATTTCATGAGTCAAAACCAAGAATAAAAAATACAAGTTACTTGTAAAAACAGCAAAAAATCATGATATTGTAAGGCATGATTTTTGTAAAATTAAAAGGTAAAAATCATATTGAATTCAAATAATATAATCATGAAAAAAAGTCTTTTAGCACTAGGCGCTGTGCTTACATTAAGTGTAATCAGCTGCAAAAAAAGTGAAAGCGGAAATAAGAGTATTATTAAAACAGACAGCTCAGAAACCGTAGTTACAGATAATAACGGAAAGATTGATTCTGTAAATGAAAGTTCAACCATAGTAGATGTCAATGGTAAAAAATACGAAAAAACAGATTTCGTTTATAAAGCAACAGATGGTACTCTGGTAAAGGTTGTTTTCAAAAATGATCCGAAGGAAAGTACTGTAGCCATTACCAGTAACAAAAAAACATTTACTTTACCTAAAACAGATACCAAAGGTGATGAAACCATTTATAAGAAAGATGATATGACTGCAAGAGTAAAAGGTGATAGTCTTCACCTTGAGCAAGGCAGCAATATTATTGAATTAAAAAGAACCAAAATATAAAAATATAAGCCGTCCCATGGGACGGCTTTTTACATTGACTTTCTTATTAAGCATAAAATTAGAGTCAACTCTCTATAGTCTATACGGCATAAAAAAAACCATCCGGAATCCGGATGGTTTTCATTTTATATCTGAATGAATATTATTCTTCAGTTTTTTCTTCAGTAGTGTCAGCTTTAGCTTCTTCTACTTTTTCTTCTACAACTGGAGCATCAGCAACAACTGCTGCTTTAGCTGGTGTAGATCTTCTGCTTCTTCTTGTAGCTTTTTTCTCTTCAGCATTAGGGTTGTAAAGCTCGTTGAAATCTACCAATTCGATAAGAGCCATATCAGCAGCATCACCTGGTCTGAAACCTGTCTTAATGATTCTTGTATAACCACCGTTTCTTTCAGCGATTTTAGGAGCTACAGTTCTGAATAATTCAGCAACCGCAAATTTATTTTGAAGGTAAGAGAATACTACTCTTCTGTTGTGTGTAGTATCTTCTTTTGCTTTTGTTAATAGAGGCTCAACATATACTCTTAAAGCTTTAGCTTTAGCTACAGTAGTGTTGATTCTTTTATGCTCAATTAGAGAACAAGCCATATTAGAAAGTAAAGCACTTCTGTGAGAAGCTGTTCTTCCTAAGTGATTGAATTTTTTACCGTGTCTCATTATTAATTATTTATCAGCGTCTAACTTATATTTTGCAACGTCGAAACCGAAGTTAAGACCTTTTGAATGCACTAATTCTTCTAGTTCTGTCAAAGATTTTTTACCAAAATTTCTGAATTTCATCAAATCAGACTTACTGTAAGAAACCAATTCTCCAAGAGTTTCTACTTCCGCTGCTTTTAGACAGTTAAGGGCTCTTACAGAAAGATCCATATCTGCTAATTTAGACTTAAGAAGTTGTCTTGTGTGAAGAGTTTCTTCATCATATTGAATAGATGCTTTTACAGCTTCAGTTTCAAGCGTGATTCTCTCATCAGAGAATAACATGAAGTGATAAATTAATATCTTAGAAGCTTCTGTTAAAGCATTCTGAGGGCTAATAGACCCATCAGTTTCTATATCTAATACAAGTTTTTCGTAGTCTGTTTTTTGCTCTACACGATAATTTTCAATGCTATACTGTACTTTCTTGATCGGCGTGAAAATAGAGTCAATAGCAATAGTACCTACAGGTGCATTGTTTGACTTATTTTGTTCTGAAGGAACATATCCTCTACCTTTTTCAATATTGAAAGTAATTTCGAAAGTTACATCAGTATTTAGGTTACAAATCACTAAATCCGGGTTTAAAACCTCGAATCCGTTGATCGATTTTCCTAAATCACCAGCAGTAATAATCGTTTGACCTGAAACTTTAGCAACAACCTGCTCGTTAGCCTGGCCTTCTGCTGAAGCTTTTAATCTAACCTGCTTTAGGTTAAGAATAATTTCGGTAACGTCTTCGATTACTCCTGGAATAGTTGAAAATTCGTGCTCTACACCTTCTATTTTGATAGATGAAATAGCGTATCCTTCCAGAGAAGAAAGCAACACTCTTCTCAAAGCATTACCGATTGTAAGCCCGAAACCTGGTTCTAAAGGTCTGAATTCAAATTGACCTTTAAATTCATCAGAGTTAAGTAAAATTACTTTATCGGGTTTTATGAATTGTAAAATTGCCATATTATTGGGTTGAGCAAAAATTTGATTAAAAAATTATTTAGAGTAAAGTTCGACGATAAGGTTCTCCTTAATGTCCTCCGGAATTTGGATTCTTTCAGGAGCAGAAATGAAGGTACCTTCTTTCTTCTCATCGTTGAATTGTAACCACTCATAGTTTGACTTAGAAGCCAATGCATTGGTAACAACTTCAAGAGACTTAGACTTTTCTCTTACAGCGATTACATCACCAGCTTTTACCAAATAAGAAGGGATATTAAGAATCTCTCCGTTCACAGTAATGTGTCTGTGAGAAACTAATTGTCTTGCACCAGATCTAGTTTTAGCAAAACCTAATCTGTATACTACGTTATCCAATCTTGATTCACAAAGTTGTAATAGAACTTCCCCTGTTACACCTTTACTTCTGTGTGCTTTTTCAAATAAGTTAGCAAACTGTCTTTCTAAAATACCGTAAGTATATTTAGCTTTTTGTTTTTCAGCTAACTGAACTGCATATTCTGATTTTTTAGCACCTCTTCTCTTGTTAGGACCGTGTTGTCCTGGCGGTTGGTTCTTTCTTTTTTCGAAGTTCTTATCATCTCCGTAGATTGCAGCACCAAACTTTCTAGCAATCTTAGTTTTAGGTCCAATATATCTTGCCATAATGGGTAAATTCTAAAAATTAAACTCTTCTTCTTTTTGGTGGTCTACATCCGTTGTGTGGCATTGGAGTCACATCAACGATTTCGCTAACTTCAATTCCTGAATTGTGGATAGATCTGATTGCAGATTCTCTACCTGCACCTGGACCTTTCACAAACACCTTTACTCTTCTTAAACCAGCTTCGTGAGCTACAGCAGAGCAATTTTCAGCTGCCATCTGAGCAGCAAATGGAGTATTCTTTTTAGAACCTCTGAATCCCATTTTACCGGCAGAAGCCCAAGAGATAACCTCTCCGTTTTTATTTGTTAAAGAAATGATGATGTTATTGAAAGAAGCTTGAATATGAGCTTCACCAATAGCTTCAACTTTTACTTTTCTTTTTTTAACTACTTTAGTTTGTTTTGCCATAATTCCTAACGATTATTTACTAGCTTTTTTCTTGTTAGCAACAGTTTTTCTCTTCCCTTTACGTGTTCTAGAGTTGTTTTTCGTTCTCTGGCCTCTTAAAGGTAATCCAAGTCTGTGACGTATTCCTCGTTGGCATCCTATGTCCATCAATCTCTTGATGTTCAATTGCACTTCAGATCTTAATTCTCCTTCTACTTTTACGTTTTCAGAGATATATGTTCTGATTGCAGCCAATTCATCGTCATTCCATTCGTTGACTTTCTTGTCTTCGCTGATACCGGCAGCTTTAAGGATTTCAGAAGAAGTATTTCTTCCTACTCCATAGATGTAAGTTAAACCGATAACACCTCTTTTGTTTTTTGGTAAATCAATACCTGCAATTCTCGCCATAATTTAATGTTAACCTTGTCTTTGTTTAAATTTTGGGTTCTTCTTGTTGATTACGAATAGTACACCTTTTCTGCGTACGATTTTGCAATCAGCGCTTCTTTTTTTAATTGATGCTCTTACTTTCATTTTGATAGTATTTATTTTTTACAAATGCCAAATGGAATGAGTATTCCATTTGGCTAAATGTTTTAATATCTAAATGTGATCCTCCCTTTCGTTAAATCATAGGGAGACATTTCTAGTTTTACCTTATCACCAGGTAAAAGTTTAATATAGTGCATTCGCATTTTACCAGAAATATGAGCAATAAGAATATGCCCATTTTCAAGTTCTACACGGAACTGAGCGTTCGAAAGTGCTTCCGTTATAACGCCGTCTTGTTCAATATGTTTTTGTTTTGCCATAAATTAATATCCAGTCGTTCTAGACAGTTTAGACTGCATTAAGCCATCATAATGATGATTCAGCAGATATGTATTAATCTGTTGAACTGTATCTAAAATTACACCTACCATAATCAATAGTGACGTTCCCCCGAAAAATAGGGCAAACGCATCTGTCTGAACAAAGCTTCCATGCACAATTGCTGGAAGGACTGCAAAGATAGATAAAAAAATTGCACCTGGCAAGGTAATTTTTGATAAAATATCATCTAAGTAATCTGCTGTCTCTTTTCCGGGTCTTACTTTCGGTACTAAACCTCCATTTCTCTTTAAATCATCAGCCATTTGGTTTACCGGAATTGTAATTGCAGTATAGAAAAACGAGAAGATAATAATTAATAGCGCAAACAATACATTGTACTGCCAGCTAAAAACATTCTTGAAACCTGCAAGAAAAGTGTTGGACTCATCGAATTTTGTTAATAATCCTGGTACGAACATCAATGCCTGAGCAAAGATAATTGGCATTACACCAGCAGCATTTACTTTCAATGGAATCCATTGTCTTGCGCCCTGCATAAGATTCTTGTTTACACCTCCTCTTGCTTGAGCTCTGCTTACATACTGAATAGGAATTTTTCTAACAGCAACTGATAAAATCACTGCTAAAAGAACTACCAACATCCAGAATAATACTTCGATAAGGATCATGATAGATCCCATTCCTCCTTTTCCGTTCTGCACGGCCATCTCCTGTACGAATGCCTCAGGTAATCTTGAAAGGATCCCCACCATAATAAGGATAGAGATACCATTTCCGATTCCCTTATCGGTAATCTTTTCACCTAACCACATTGCGAATACTGAACCACCTACCAAGATAACAATACTTGGTAACCAGAACATAATCGAATTTGGTTCTACAAAATATGCAGATTGGAACTGAGCATACGGTAAGAATAATTGAGTAATAGAAGTTAAGTAAGAAGGTGCCTGTACCAGACAAACCCCGATCGTTAACCATCTTGTAATTTGGTTCAATGTATTTCTACCTGACTCTCCATCTTTCTGAAGCTTCTGAAGATAAGGAATAGCCATCCCCATCAACTGAACAATAATAGAAGCAGAAATATAAGGCATGATACCTAACGCCATTACGGAAGCGTGGCTGAAAGCTCCCCCCGTAAACGACGAAAGCAAGCCAAGGAGACCTGCTCCTTGCTTGTTACCGCCTTGATTTTTATAATGCTCTAAGAGATCTCCCACCTCTGCAAGGTTAATCGCTGGAAGTGAGATATAAGATGCGAATCTATACACAAGGATAATCCCTAAAGTGAAGAGAATTTTATCTCTCAATTCTTTAAGACTCCAAATATTTTTAAGTGTTTGTATAAATTCTTTCATTAGTAAGTATTATAAGGTAATTGCTTTTCCACCTGCCTTAGCAATAAGCTCTTCAGCAGATTTCGTGAATTTATCAGCAGAGATTGAAACCGCAGATTTCAATTCTCCTCTACCCATAATTTTCACTAATTCGTTTTTAGAAACTACTCCATTTGCTACTAAAACTTCTTTCGTGATCTCTCCAGTGATGGATTTGTTCTCGATTAAAGTTTGAATAGTATCAAGATTAACTCCTCTAAACTCTTTTCTGTTTACGTTTTTGAATCCGAATTTAGGTAATCTTCTTTGTAAAGGCATCTGTCCACCTTCGAAACCGATCTTCTGAGAATAACCAGCTCTAGCTTTCTGACCTTTGTGTCCTTTTGTTGAAGTACCTCCTTTTCCTGTACCTTGACCTCTACCAATTCTTTTTGAGTTGAAAGTAGATCCTGCAGCAGGTTGTATGTTATTTAAATTCATTTTAATTTCTCTTTTATAAAATTATTTTTGAACTTCTAGTAAGTGACCTACAGCAGCTATCATTCCTAAGATGGAAGGAGTAGCTTCGTGTTCTACAACTTGGTGAAGTTTTTTTAATCCTAATGCTTCAAGCGTTCTCTTTTGGGTTTTTGTTCTACCAATAGCGCTTCTTACTTGCTTTACTTTAATTGTTGCCATTGTTTTATTATTAACCGTTAAACACTTTACTTAGAGAAACTCCTCTCATTCTAGCGATCTCTTCAGGTCTTCTGATATCCAATAACGCTTTGAAAGTAGCTTTCACCACGTTGTGAGGGTTAGAAGATCCTTTAGATTTTGAAAGGATATCGTGAATACCAGCTGATTCCAATACCGCTCTTACCGCACCACCTGCGATCAATCCTGTACCGTGAGAAGCAGGTCTTAAGAAGATATCTGCACCACCGTATCTAGCAGTAGTTTGGTGAGGAATAGTGTGGTTCATTACAGGAACTTTCACAAGATTTTTCTTAGCATCTTCAACTGCTTTAGCAATTGCAGAAGCAACTTCTTTAGATTTTCCTAAACCGAAACCGATAATACCTTCTTCATTTCCTACTACAACAATAGCAGAAAATCCGAAAGCTCTACCCCCTTTTGTTACTTTTGTTACTCTGTTAACAGCTACGAGACGATCTTTTAATTCTAATCCTCCCGGTTTTACTCTTTCTATATTATCTAGTCCTAACATATTTTCCGAAATTTAATGATTAGAATTTAAGTCCACCTTCTCTCGCACCATCAGCTAGAGCTTTTACTCTACCGTGATATACGAAACCGTTTCTGTCAAATACAATATTTTCGATTCCTGCAGCGATAGCTTTAGCAGCGATAGCTTTACCAACAGAAGCAGAAATTTCAGTTTTAGTACCTTTAGCGTCTACACCTTTCTCTCTAGAAGAAGCTGATGCTAAAGTTTTACCATTTTTATCGTCGATTAACTGAGCGTAAATTTCCTTATTACTTTTGTATACAGATAATCTTGGCAATTCAGAAGATCCAGAGATTTTCCCTCTTACTCTTCTTTTGATTCTTATTCTTTTTTCTAATTTACTTAATGCCATAATACTTATAATTTATTAAGCAGATTTACCAGCTTTACGTCTAACAATTTCTCCTACGAATCTTACACCTTTTCCTTTGTATGGCTCAGGCTTTCTGAAAGATCTGATCTTTGCAGCAACCATTCCTAGAAGTTGGTTATCGTGAGACGTTAAAGTAATAATTGGGTTTTTACCTTTTTCAGTCAATGTATCAACTTTTACTTCGCTTGGAAGTTCTAGTACAATACCGTGAGAGAATCCTAAAGCTAACTCAAGTTTTTGACCTGCGTGAGAAGCTCTGTATCCTACCCCTACTAGTTCTAGTTTCTTTTCGAAACCTGTATTTACACCAACAATCATGTTGTTGATCAACGCTCTGTATAAACCGTGAAGCGCTTTGTGTTGTTTAGTATCAGATGGTCTGTTTACGTTCAGTTCCCCATCTTTTTGTTCTACAGTAATTCCTGCTGTAAGCTCCTGAGAAAGTTCTCCTTTAGGACCTTTTACAGTTACTACACCGTTATTTTCAGTGATTGTAACTCCTGCTGGAATTGTTATAATTGCTTTACCAATTCTTGACATTTTCCTCTGATTAAAAATTAATAAACATAGCAGATTACTTCACCGCCTACTTTCTCTTCTCTAGCTTTCTTGTCAGTCATTACTCCTTTAGAAGTAGAGATGATAGAAATACCCAAACCGTTTAGTACTCTTGGAAGTTCAGTAGAACCTTTGTACTGTCTTAAACCTGGTCTTGAAGCTCTTTGGATAGACTTAATAGCAGGTTTGTTAGTTTGCTTATCGTACTTTAAAGCGATTTTGATCACTCCTTGAACAGCGTTATCTTCAAACTTGAAGTTTAAGATATACCCTTGATCAAATAGGATCTTAGTAATCTCCTTTTTGATTTTCGATGCAGGAATTTCCACCACTTTGTGGCCTGCGCTTTGTGCGTTCCTTACTCTTGTTAGGAAATCTGAAATTGGATCTGTTACCATTTTTCTTTTATAAATTATTGGTTAAAGAACAATCAGTTTTGAAAAGACTTGAAGAGAAAAATATCAGACGTCAGAAAACTTCGGTCTGATATTTATTCTTTAGTATCTTGACAACTTAATTGTCCCGATTTTTATCTAGTAATTATTACCAGCTAGCTTTTCTTACACCTGGGATAAGACCGTTGTTAGCCATTTCTCTGAAAGTTACTCTGGAAATACCAAACGTTCTCATGTATCCTCTTGGTCTACCTGTTAGTTTACATCTGTTGTGTAATCTTACAGGAGAAGCATTTTTAGGCAATTTTTGAAGTCCTTCGTAATCACCTGCTTCTTTAAGAGCTTGTCTTTTAGCAGCGTATTTAGCAACTAGTGCTTCTCTTTTGCGCTCACGCGCTTTCATTGATTCTTTAGCCATTTCTTAGTTCTTTTTAAATGGTAAACCGAAGTGAGTTAATAATGCTTTAGCTTCTTTATCTGTTTTCGCAGTTGTAACGAAAGTGATGTCCATCCCTTGGATTTTTTTCACTTTGTCAATTACGATTTCAGGGAAGATAATTTGCTCAGTAATACCTAAGTTGTAGTTACCTCTACCATCGAAACCATCTGCTTTGATACCAGAGAAATCTCTGATACGTGGTAAAGCAGAAGAAGTAAGTCTGTCTAAGAACTCATACATTCTCTGAGCTCTCAAAGTTACTTTTGCACCTACAGGCATTCCTTTTCTAAGTTTGAATGCAGCTTCGTCTTTCTTAGAGATCGTACCTACTGCTTTCTGACCTGTGATGTTTGTCAATTCTTCTACTGCATAATCGATAATTTTCTTATCAGCAGTAGCGTCACCTAAACCTTGTGATACAACGATTTTCTCTAATCTAGGTACTTGCATAATTGACTTGTACCCGAATTCTTCCATCATTGCAGGAACAATTGTCTCTTTGTATATTTTTTTGGGTCTTGCTATAAATTCCATGTTAATTCAAATTATAAAGTTTCACCCGTTTTTTTGTTGATTCTTACTTTCTTATCTCCTTCGATTTTGTAACCGATTTTGATAGCTTTCCCGTCTTTACCAACTAAAGCTACGTTTGAGATGTGGATAGAAGCTTCTCTTTCAACGATTCCTCCTTGAGGGTTTGAAGCTGAAGGCTTAACGTGCTTTTTGATGATGTTAAGTCCTGCAACAATTACTCTTGGGTCTCTTCCTTCTTTTTTGATCACTTCAATAACTTCACCAGTCTTACCTTTGATATCTTTCTTACCAGTAGTAATGATTACGTTATCTCCTCTTTTTATTTTTAACTTTGACATTTCTTTAAAAAATTTTAAAAATTAAAGTACTTCAGGAGCTAATGAAATGATTTTCATATATTCTTTGTCTCTCAACTCACGAGCAACCGGTCCGAAAACACGTGTTCCTCTCATTTCTCCCGCTGCGTTTAGTAATACACAAGCATTGTCGTCGAATTTGATGTATGAACCATCTTTTCTTCTTACTGCTTTTTTAGTTCTTACTACTACAGCTTTAGATACCTGACCTTTTTTTGCGTTTCCTGATGGTGTAGAATCTTTGATCGTAACAACGATTTTATCACCAACTGAAGCATATCTTCTTCTGGTTCCTCCCAGAACTCTAATAACTAGTACTTCTTTAGCACCTGTGTTATCAGCAACTTTTAATCTTGATTCTGTTTGTAACATTATTACTTAGCTTTTTCAATGATTCTTACTAATCTCCATCTCTTGCTCTTGCTCAAAGGTCTAGTTTCTTGGATCAAAACTGTATCACCTTCTGTGCATTCGTTGTTCTCGTCGTGTGCAGTATATTTTTTCGTTTTCAAAACGAATTTACCGTACATCGGGTGCTTTACTCTTGTAGTTTCGCTAACAACAATAGTTTTTTCCATTTTATTGCTGGAAACCACTCCGATTCTTTCTTTTCTTAAATTTCTATCCATTGTAAAATGAAATTATTGTTTGTTAGTTAACTCAGTATTTAGTCTAGCGATTGTTCTTCTCAAATCTTTGATTTGAATCGGGTTTTCAATTGGGCTGATTGCATGAGCCAATTTCAATTTTGAATATTGAGCTTTTGCTTCAGTTAATTGAGCTTGAATATCACCCGCGCTTAAATTTTTAATATCAGCATTTTTCATTGTACTCAAAGATTATAAAGGTTTAACAAAATCGTTAGCAACGATGAATTTAGTAACTACTGGTAATTTTTGTGCAGCAAGTCTAAGAGCTTCTTTCGCAACTTCGTAAGGAACTCCACCTACTTCAAACATAATTTTACCTGGTTTTACTACAGCTACCCAGTATTCAACAGCACCTTTACCTTTACCCATACGTACTTCCGCTGGTTTCTTAGTAATTGGCTTATCTGGGAAGATTTTGATCCATAGTTGACCTTCTCTCTTCATATATCTTGTCGCAGCAATACGAGCAGCTTCAATTTGTCTTGCAGTGATCCAAGCACCCTCAGTTGCTTTGATCCCAAAAGTTCCGTAAGCAAGTTGACTACCTCTTTGGGCATTCCCCTTCATCTTCATCTTGTGAACTCTACGGAATTTGGTTCTTTTTGGTTGTAACATAATCTCTAAATTTTAGATTTTAGATTTTAGATTTTAGATTTTTTTTAATTTTAAAAAAGTAACGGTAATTTAAAATTCAAAATTTCTAATCTAAAATTTTAATTATTATTGTTATTGTTGTTGTTTTTTCTAGGTCTTCTGTTGTCTCTGTCTCCTCCTCTGTTTCCTCTGTCTGACTGACCTCCTTTTTTCTGTTGTCCCACTAGTGGAGAAAGTTCTCTTTTACCGTAAACTTCACCTTTCATGATCCAAACTTTTACTCCTAATCTACCGTAAGTAGTGTGAGCTTCTGCCCAGTGGTAATCGATATCAGCTCTGAAAGTTGACAATGGAATTCTTCCTTCTTTGAAAGATTCTGATCTTGCCATTTCAGCTCCGTTCAATCTACCAGAGATCTGAACTTTGATACCTTCAGCACCCATTCTCATAGTACTTGCCATTGCCATTTTAACAGCTCTTCTGTAAGAAATTCTGTTTTCAATTTGCTTAGAAATACTATCAGCAACTAGTACAGCATCTAATTCAGGTCTTTTGATTTCGAAGATGTTGATTTGAATATCCTTACCTGTAAGTTTCTTCAATTCTTCTTTCAATTTATCAACTTCCTGACCTCCTTTACCGATGATTAATCCCGGTCTAGCAGTAGTGATTGTAACTGTTACTAATTTAAGTGTTCTTTCAATATAGATTTTTGAAATACCACCTTTAGATAATCTAGCCTCAAGGTATCTTCTGATTTTGTAGTCTTCAGCGATTCTGTCTCCATAATCGTTTCCACCAAACCAGTTAGAATCCCATCCTCTGATGATACCTAATCTATTACCAATTGGATTTGTCTTCTGTCCCATACCTTGATTAATTTTCTTTATTACCTAAGATTAATGTAACGTGGTTAGATCTCTTTCTGATTCTATACCCTCTACCTTGTGGAGCTGGTCTTAGTCTCTTCAATTGTCTTGCACTATCCACGAAGATTTCTTTAACGATAAGGTTAGCTTCTTCAATATCCGCACCTTCGTTTTTAGTCTGCCAGTTTGCCATAGCAGAAAGAAGTAATTTTTCTAACTTGTTAGAAGCATCCTTCTTAGAATATTTTAGGATATAAAGAGCTTTATCTACCTGCTCTCCTCTAATGATATCAGCAACTAATCTCATTTTTCTTGGAGAAGACGGGCAATTATTTAATGAAGCTTTTACAACGTCTTTGTTAGCTTCTTTTCTTGCGATTGAACTATCTTGTTTTCTTGATCCCATGATTATCTGCTTCCTTTGTTTTTGTTACCACCATGACCTCTGAAAGATCTTGTTGGAGAAAATTCGCCTAACTTGTGACCAACCATGTTTTCTGTAACGTAAACTGGGATAAAAGATTTCCCATTGTGCACAGCAATAGTTTGTCCTACGAAGTCCGGAGAGATCATCGATGCTCTAGACCAAGTTTTGATAACTGTCTTCTTACCAGACTCTATATTTGCCTGAACCTTCTTATCTAAAGTATGATGAATGAACGGTCCTTTCTTAAGTGATCTTGCCATAATTATTTTCTTTTAGATACGATGTAACGGTTAGACACTTTGTTTTTCTTTCTAGTTTTGTAACCTTTAGACGGCATACCGTTTCTAGATCTTGGGTGACCTCCTGAAGAACGTCCTTCACCACCTCCCATTGGGTGATCTACTGGGTTCATTACAACCGCTCTTGTTCTTGGTCTTCTACCTAACCATCTGCTTCTACCAGCCTTACCTGATACCGTTAATTGGTGGTCAGAGTTAGAAACTGATCCAATCATTGCATAACATTCAGTAAGGATCATTCTTGATTCTCCTGAAGGCAATTTGATGATTGCATATTTTCCATCTCTAGAAGTTAATTGAGCTGAAGAACCAGCACTTCTTGCTAAAATTGCACCTTGACCAGGCTTCATTTCAACACAAGAAATTACAGTACCTAAAGGAATGTTTTTCAACTTCATTGCGTTCCCTACATTTGGTTCTACGCTTTCACCAGAAATTACTTTCTGATCAACTTTGATACCGTTTGGAGCGATGATATATCTCTTCTCTCCGTCAGCATACTCAAGTAATGCGATAAATGCAGTTCTGTTTGGATCGTATTCTACAGATTTTACAGTTGCTTCAACGTTTGCTTTGTTTCTTTTGAAGTCAATAATTCTGTATTTCTTTTTGTGTCCACCTCCGGTGTAACGCATGGTCATTTTACCTGTTTGGTTACGTCCACCTGACTTTTTAATACCAACTGTTAGAGATTTCTCTGGTTTGTTGGTAGTAATTTCCTCAAAATTGTTTACAATTCTGAATCTCTGTCCCGGGGTGATAGGTTTTAATTTTCTAACAGACATTACTATTATTTATAATTAATAATTAATTTACAGCAAAAATATCGATAACATCACCTTCAACAAGTTTAATTACCGCTTTTTTCAATTTGTTTGTCTTTCCTACTTGAAGACCTTTTTTAGTGTACTTTGAAGAAACCTTCGGAGCATAAATCATTGTATTAACGTCTGCTACTTTTACACCATAAGCTGCTTCTACAGCTTTTTTAATCTGGATTTTATTCGCCTTAGGGTTAACTAAGAAAGAATAAGTACCTCTTAAATCTGTAAGGTAGTTAGCCTTTTCTGAAATAACTGGTTTAATAATAACTGACATGACTTATTTCTTTAAATTTTCCTGGAATTTTTCAACTGCACCTTCTAAGAAAATGATCTCACCAGCGTTTACTAAATCGTAAGAACTGATTTCGTTGAAGTTCATTACTTTAGTTTTAGGTAAGTTTCTTGAAGATAAATACACATTCTTGTTAGCTTCAGGAAGAACGAATAAAGATTTTTTACCGTTAAGTTCCAATGCATTTAATACATTGATAAAATCTTTAGTCTTAGGAGCACCAAAGCTCAAATCTTCTAAAACTTTAATGCTGTTGTCTCTCATTTTCTGAGATAAAACAGATTTCTTAGCTAATCTCTTAAGAGCTTTGTTCAATTTGAATCTGTAGTCTCTTGGTTTTGGTCCGAATACTCTACCTCCACCTCTGAAAGTTGGAGATTTGATATCACCATATCTAGCAGATCCTGATCCTTTTTGCTTCTTAAGCTTTTTAGTAGAAGCAGTAATTTCGCTTCTTTCTTTTGCTTTATGAGTTCCTTGTCTTTGTGCAGCAAGGTACTGTTTAACTTCTAAGTAAACCGCGTGCTGATTTGGCTCAATTCCGAATACTGTTTCGTCTAGAGTTACTTTTCTTCCGGTCTCTTTTCCTGATGTATTTAATACTACTAGTTCCATTTTCTGATAATTACATAAGAATTTTTAGCTCCCGGAACAGCACCTTTTACTACTAAAAGATTTTGTTCTTGATCAACTTTTAACACTTGAAGGTTTTGAACAGTTACCTGCTCACCTCCCATTCTTCCAGCCATTCTCATCCCTTTGAATACTCTTGAAGGGTCTGAACCAGCACCGATAGAACCTGGAGCTCTAAGTCTGTTGTGCTGACCATGAGTTGCCTGCATTACACCTCCAAATCCGTGTCTTTTAACAACACCCTGGAAGCCTTTACCTTTTGAAGTTCCTGTTACGTCAACATACTCACCTTCAGTGAATAAATCAACTTTTACTTCTTCTCCTACTTTCACTTCATCAACGAATTCTCTGTAGAATTCTACTAATTTAGCTTTAGGAGCAGAACCAGCCTTTTTAAAATGACCAGCTAACGCTTTACCAACGTTCTTCTCACTCTTGTCATCGAAACCTAATTGAACAGCTTTATAACCGTCTTTTTCTAAGGTTCTGACCTGTAAAACCGAGCATGGACCAGCTTGAATAACTGTACAAGGAATGTTTTTTCCTTCTTCGTTAAACAAAGACGTCATACCGATTTTTTTACCAATAATACCTGACATTGTTTATATTATAATAAAATTTATCCTTTATTTTTTTCCATTTTTCGGAAGTCTGAAGTGATTTCTACTTTTGATATAGGCACACTACGCTCCTAAAATGAGTGTGCAAATTTATGAATAATTTTGTAACCGACAAATATTTTGAGTAAAATATTTTGATTTTTAATCATTTAGATCATTTTCAGAAAAAAGAACAGCTTTACAAAAATGAATTCAACACAAATAACACTCCTTTTCTTTTCATTGTTTATTCTAACAATTCAAAGCCAACAGCTAGAAACAAAAAAAATGCCATAACTATAGGATAATGAAACATTTCGCAATTTTCAGCAGAAAAGCATCATCCTTCTATTTTACATGAAACAAGAAATATTCAATCCTTTCTTCTCACAGAAATCAAACTATACAATTAGAACAATCTTCTAAAAAAACAAAAGCCTCATGATCACTCACAGGCTTTATATTTTGACATACTATTATATATATATTTAGGAATTTACATGGGTTTATTTCATCACATTAACTCCAATTTCCTCTAGCCTGACCTGATCTTCGGGAGCAATTCCATCATCCGTAATCAGATAATCCACCTGATCCAATGCTGCAATTTTACCAAAACCTTTCTTATTCAATTTTGAAGAGTCTGCAAGAACTACTGTTTTGTCTGCGCATTCAATCATCACTTGATTAAGATGCGCTTCGGCAGCATTCGAGGTACTGATCCCAAATTCAATATCAATTCCGTCTACCCCCAGGAAAAGTTTATTACATGAGAATTGTTTAAGAATTCCTTCGGAAATAGATCCCACAATCGAAGTAGAGCTTTTTCTCACTTCTCCACCTAATTGAATTACATTAATATTAGGATTATTACAAAGTTCAATTGCAACCCTCAATGAAGAAGTTAAAACAGTAAGCGGACCGAAGTTCATTAACATCCTTGCAAGATAATGCATAGTAGTTCCTGATGCCAATATGATACAGTCATTCTCTTGAATTAAAGACAGCGCAGCCTTTGCAATAGTCTGCTTTGCTTCTACATTAATATTTTCTTTTTCACCTACGTTCTGCTCATAAGCATATCGCACCTGTTTACTTGCTCCTCCATGATTCCTAAAAAGAAGTCCTAAACTTTCGAGATAGTTCAGATCCTTTCGTATCGTAACCGAAGAAACATTCAGCTTTTCGCATAAATCCTGAACAAGAACATGTCCTTTTTCATCCAGTTCCTTTAATATTTCATCATGCCTTGGTATTAGCTTCTCCATTTTATTCGTTTCCTCAAAATTACCGTTTTTTTTTTACATGTGGATTTTTATTGTTTTCAAAGGTCATATGCAATCGTTTCATCTTCAGCGATAAAGGTTTTTGTACATCACGGCAATTCTACATTTTAAAATTTCATTTATTTTCTTTTTGCTTTCATTTTTAATTTATATATTTGAAAACGAAACATAAACGAAACATTTATGAAACGAAACGAAGAACTCAGTAAATTAACCCATGTAAAAGAATGGGACTTTATAGTCATAGGAGGAGGAGCCAGTGGTTTAGGTTCAGCATTAGACGCAGTAAGCAGAGGATTCAAAACTTTATTACTTGAATCTCATGACTTTGCGAAAGCAACTTCCAGCAGAAGTACCAAACTGGTACATGGTGGAGTAAGATATTTAGCACAAGGAGATGTAGGCTTGGTGAAAGAAGCATTAAAGGAAAGAGGCCTGTTGGCCAAAAATGCGGCACACATTGTAAAAAATCAGTCTTTCATTATTCCTAATTATACTTGGTGGGGCGGAATCTATTATAAAATAGGTTTATCCGTTTATGATTTCCTTGCCGGAAAATTAAGTTTGGGTAAAACGAAATACATCAGCAAATCAAAAACCATTGAAAAACTTCCTACTATTGAACAAAATCACTTAGCAAGCGGTGTTGTTTACCAGGATGGACAGTTTGATGACGCAAGACTTGCAATCAACTTAACCCAAACCATTATTGAAAAAGGAGGAAGTGCTATTAACTATATAAAGGTTGTTAATCTTCTGAAAGATGATAAGGATAAAGTAATAGGTGTAGTTGCAGAAGACCAGTTTTCTAAACAACAATACCAGATTCATGCAAAAGTGGTTATCAATGCTACCGGTGTTTTCACAAATGACATCCTTAATATGAATAATCCAAAACATGGTAAACTGGTAGTACCAAGTCAGGGAATTCACCTGGTTCTGGATAAATCATTCCTGAAAAGTGATGATGCCATCATGATTCCGAAGACTTCTGACGGAAGAGTTCTATTTGTAGTACCTTGGCATGACAGGGCTTTGGTAGGAACAACAGATACTCTTTTGGAAAACGAAAGCTTTGAACCTCGTGCTTTGGAAGAGGAAATTAGTTTTGTTTTAAATACAGCAAGACAGTACCTTTCTAAAAAACCGACCCGTGATGATGTAAAATCTGTTTTTGCCGGACTTCGTCCTCTTGCCGCTCCAAAAGACGGAAGCAAGAGTACAAAAGAAGTTTCCCGAAGCCACAAGGTTATTGCTTCTGACACAGGATTGGTTTCTATTATTGGCGGAAAGTGGACAACTTACCGTAAAATGGCTGAAGATACTATTGATAAAGCCATGCAGGTACACAATCTGGGCAATACGAGTTCTAAAACAGAACACATGTCTATTCATGGAAACGTAAAACCAGAACAAGTAGACAGAACGAATCATTTATACGTATACGGATCTGACATCCCTGCCATAAAAGCTTTACAGGAAGGTAATCCACGTTTTTCACAAAAAATACACCCGGACCATCCATTCACGGTGGCAGAAGTAGTTTGGGCTGTAAGAAATGAAATGGCTGAAACAATTGAAGATGTACTGGCAAGAAGAGCTCGTTTGTTATTCCTTGATGCAAGAGCAGCTATAGACAGCGCACATAATGTGGCAAGAATTATTGCTGAAGAAAAAGGATATTCTGAAGCATGGGCCCAGCAACAGGAAAATGAATTCATCGAATTGGCAAAAGGATATTTATTAACTCCTTATTCACCTAAAGTTATCAACCTTAATTAATCACCATATGAATGAAAAGTTAATTCTCGCTCTAGATCAGGGAACAACTTCCTCAAGAGCGATTCTATTCAACCATAGCGGAGAAATCAAATATGTATCACAAAAAGATTTCAGACAAATCTTCCCTACTCCAGGCTGGGTAGAGCATGATCCAAACGAAATCTGGTCATCACAGATCTCCGTTGCTGCAGAAATTATTGCCAAAGCAGGCATCTCCGGACTGGAAGTTGCTGCTATTGGAATCACCAACCAGCGTGAAACAACAATAGTTTGGGATAAAGAAACCGGAGAACCTATCTACAATGCGATTGTATGGCAAGACCGAAGAACTTCCAAATATTGTGATGAACTGAAAGAACAAGGTCATGCAGAAACCATTAAAGAAAAAACGGGTCTTGTACTGGATGCCTATTTCTCCGCCACTAAATTAAAATGGATCCTTGATAATGTTGACGGAGCAAGAGAAAAGGCAGAAGCCGGAAAATTATGCTTCGGAACAGTTGATACCTGGTTGGTATGGAAACTAACCCGTGGGAAAATGTTCATCACTGATGTTTCTAACGCCAGCAGAACCATGCTTTTGAATATTCATACATTGGAATGGGATAATGATCTGCTGGAGCTATTCAACATTCCTAAAGCCATTCTTCCTGAGGTAAAACAAAGCAGTGAAATATATGGTGAGACAGCTACTACTCTATTCTCTACCAAAATTCCTATTGCGGGAATTGCAGGAGATCAGCAGGCGGCTTTATTTGGCCAAATGTGTATCAATCCGGGGATGGTAAAAAACACTTACGGAACAGGTTGTTTCTTATTAATGAACACAGGAAAAGAAGCTGTTTCTTCAAAAAATAATCTTTTAACAACGGTTGCCTGGAAAATCAATGGAGAAGTGAATTATGCATTGGAAGGAAGTGTATTTGTAGGCGGTGCAGCAATTCAATGGCTGAGAGACGGTCTTAAGCTCATCCATTCTTCTGATGAAGTAAATGATTTGGCCTCTTCTGTTGAAGATAATGGTGGTGTTTACTTTGTTCCTGCCCTTACAGGGTTGGGAGCACCTCATTGGGATCAGTATGCACGTGGGACTATTGTAGGAATTACCCGTGGTACAACTGACGGACATATTGCCAGAGCAACTTTAGAGGGAATTGCATTCCAGGTCTATGACATTGTAAAATCTATGGAAGCAGATTCCGGAAGAGCAAGTCTTGAACTGAGAGTAGATGGCGGAGCTTCGGCAAGTAATCTATTGATGCAAATACAATCTGACCTTTTCGGATTTAAAATTACAAGACCAAAAACATTAGAGACAACAGCATTAGGTGCAGCTTATTTAGCAGGTCTTGCTGTAGGATACTGGAAAAGTATTGATGAGATACAGGCTCAATGGATTGTAGATAAAGATTTCCATCCCCAATTGGAAAAGGAAAAAGTAGATGCTATGGTTCATTCCTGGAACAAAGCCGTATCCCGTGCTCAAAGCTGGATTGAAGATTAATTTCTGACCTTAAAAATACACATATGACTCCATTTATCGCAGAAGTGATCGGGACGATGCTTCTAATTTTGTTAGGCAACGGTGTTGTAGCCAATGTTGTCTTGAAGGATACCAAAGGGAATAATTCCGGATGGATTGTTATTACTACTGCCTGGGCATTAGCCGTTTTTGTAGGGGTAACTGTTGCAGGGCCTGTAAGTGGTGCCCATCTGAATCCGGCCGTTACAATTGGTTTGGCTGCTGCGGGAAAGTTTGCCTGGGATCTAGTTCCGTCTTATATCGCAGCTCAGATGATTGGAGGAATGTTGGGAGCCTTTTTGGTTTGGCTGTTCCATAAAGACCATTTTGCTATTACAGAGGATGAAGGAGCAAAACTGGCTTGTTTCAGCACCGGACCGGCGATCAGAAAAGTTTCATCTAATCTTATCAGTGAGATCATCGGAACCTTTGTATTGGTATTTGTCATTTTCCACTTTTCGGACCCAAGCATTAATTTACAGGCTGATCCTAATGCAAAAGTAGGATTAGGTTCTATAGGAGCTATTCCTGTAACCTTCCTGGTATGGGTAATAGGACTTTCTTTAGGAGGAACTACCGGATACGCCATTAACCCTGCAAGAGATCTTGCTCCGAGAATCATGCATGCTATTCTTCCGGTAAAAGGAAGCAGTGATTGGGGCTACGCATGGATTCCTGTAATAGGGCCAATTACTGGAGCTGTCATTGCGGCATTATTATTCATGGTATTAAAATAAAAACAAAAAATACAAATCATGAAAATATTAAAAGGAATCTTCTTACTTATTTTAGCTACAGGAAGGCTATTTTCACAGGAAAGCAATGAGGGTAAAGAAACCAAAGAAGGCAGACTGGATTTTACCGCCAACATTCAAAACAATCATTTATGGAGAGGATTGATTATTACAGATAAGCCTGTAGTGATGGGAAATCTTTCTTACGCTTTGGATGCGGAAAAGAAATGGAAAGTAGGTATTTGGGGCGCTTCTGCTCTGGCGGATGATAAAGATAACACTCATTATAAGGAGATCAATTACTACGTTCAATATTCTAACGGACGTTTTTATATTGGATTATGGGATCTTTATAATTCCAGGAATATTAATACTGCCGTTGCTGCGGATGACATCTTCAGTTATTCACAAAGAAGAACAGCACATATTATTGATTTAAGAACAAACTATACCTTCGGTCCTTCATTTCCGATCAATATTGAAGCAGACATTATGTTATATGGAGGTGCCAATGCAGGAGAAGTAATCCTTGAACCTGATGGAAGTTATAAAAAGAACAGATATTCTACCTATGTTCAGGCTAGTTATCCTGTCATCAGTGGTCAAAAAGTGAATCTGGATGCTTTTGTAGGTGCAGGATTTTCATTGAATGGCAACACCTTTTTGTATGGAAATGGAAAAAACAACTTTGATATTGTAAACTTAGGTGTAAAAGCTGGAAAGGTTCTCAAGATCACAGAACATTACAGTTTACCTGTTTCTATGATGGCCATGTGGAATCCTTCTAATAAATATGCAAGAATTCAACTGGCAGCTACCGTTTTTTAATTCAAATTTTAAACTAAATTATATAATAGCCACTCCTTTTGGGGTGGTTTTTTGCTTGGTGGAAGGAGAAACCACCCCGGCAAATCTTCGATTTGACACCTCCAGCGAAGGGGAATGGTTATACGGATTACAGAGTTAGCTGAAAGAGAGGTTGGAGAATATTAATTCTGGCAACCTATTTAATCACCGGGATTTTACGGTGTCATAGATTGGGCAGATATTTTTAAATTTGAAAAAAAAATATTATGAAAAAAGTTTTCAGTTTAATGATCTTATGCATCAGCATTTTCACTCTCGCACAAACAAAACTGCCTTTTACCGGACACAGAAGTTTTGATATCCTGAAAGGATACAGTGGTACCGGCACTCCTCAATATTATCTGGATGTAAAAAAGACAGGTGATGTGTATTTTGGATATGTTCAGGTTAATCAGGCCAACGGAAAAGAAACCAAAGAAGAAATTAATGCGGGTAAATATGCTCCGAATAAAGTAATGAAAGTGGTGTTCAAAAAGTATAAAGAGACCTTCTTTGTGAAATTCGGTAAAGACAAGATCTACATTACTGATGAAAAGGGGAATATTCAGAATCTTGAAGGCTGCTGTTCTGCCAAGGATAGTATTGATAAAGATACTTGTAATTGCGAAAGTGAATTGTATCAATGAGCATAATAGAAAACCACTCCTTGTGGGGTGGCTTTTTGTTTGTTGTGAGGAAAAACCGCCACTTCAAAATTAAAAAAAATTTGCCCCCTCCGATGGAGGGGAATAGTTATATTAATTGTCTGCTTTGCAAGGAAGGGACGTTTGAGATTATGGAATTTGTCAGGAGTAAAAAATCCCGGGATTTCGCGATAAATGGTTTGTATAAATATCTTTACTTTTGGAGAATCAATTATGCACACCACAGTATGAAAATACTAAAGATTTTATGGGTACTCCTTTTTATTGTTTCATGCAATAAGAAAGAAAACCATCCTTACACATTTTATTATTGGAAAACGAATTTGAAACTGGATCAGGAAGAGAAGAAAGTTTTAGATCAGGCTACTATTCCTTATGTATACACAAGATTTTTTGATGTTGATAAAGCAGGTGGAAAATTCCAACCTATTGCGGTTATTACAAAAGATCAGAGTTTCCAGACTGATAAGCAGATCGTACCAACAATTTTTATCACCAACCCCACCCTAATAGGAATTTCCCAGGAAGAAATCAGGTTTCTTGCAGAGAGTATCCATTATCTGGTTCAGAAAAAAGCGGAGGAATATCATTTAAAAATCAACAATGAAATTCAGATCGACTGTGACTGGACTGCCGGGACACGGGAAGACTATTTTAAATTCTTAAAAGAACTTAAAAGAGTTTCCGGAAAGGAAATCACCTGTACGTTACGTCTTCATCAGGTTAAAGATAAAAAGCAAACAGGAATTCCCCCAGTGGATAAGGTCTATCTGATGTGCTACTCCACTTCATCTCCTTTGGACAAATCGGACAAAAATTCAATCCTGGATGTCAGCATCCTGAAAAGCTATCTTTCGAAACTGGAAGACTATCCTATTAAGAAAGTTGAAGTGGCTCTACCGATTTATTCATGGGGAATCATTACGAATCATCTAGGCAAGCATAAACTCATTAATGCTTTGTCTAAAAAAGATCTCAACAACACTAATTTTAAAAAGATCTCTGACCATGAAGCTGAAGTATTGAAAGATGGCTTCTACTTTGGGAGTTACCTGAATAAAGGTTTCAAAATAAAAGTGGAAGAAATATCGGAGGAACAATTAACTGATGTGATTCTTTTCCTTCAGAAAAAAATACAGCAGTTTAATATAATTTATTATCAATTAGATAGTAAATTTGTGCTAGATCGAAAATTTTAAATCTACTATAGATTAGGACAGAGAATAGACATTCAGTAACTTATGTTATTTTCTGCCAGCACTTTGATTACAAAATAACGCTATAAAAACTAAAAAAAACACCACACAAACCCTATGAAAAAGTATATTCTTTCACTTGCGGTTGTATCTCTTTTCTATACGAATTCCAACGCCTGTGCATGGTCGGATCCGGATTATGAATACTTCAATCTTTTTACGCAGAGCATTATTAAGGATAAGTCTTATCTTCCTTTTCTTCATACCTATTCTTCAAGATTCTTTGGTGAATACAATCCTTCTATGATTCCTGATGATAACATTGAAACATGGAAAAAGTATTTCAACAATCAGCTTACCTATGCCGAGACCCAGAATCTTGTTTATAAATTAAGCATGAATGATCTGAATGCTCTTAAAAACGGAACTCCTACAAACCCTCTTTTGCAAAAACTAGGAACAGGATTTTATCCGAAATATAAGGAAGGTATTGATTATTTAATTGAGGCTAAATATCTGGAGCCTTATATGAGTATCAATTATGTTGAAAGTGAAAACTCTTTTTATTATAACAGGCAGGAAAACAGAAAAAATGCCACATCTCTTGATTATAATAAAACGATCGCAGCGCTAAACTCTTTATATAATTCTGCCAAAAATCCGGAGATCAAACAACGTTACGGATATCAACTTATACGTCTGAATCACTATACCAGAGACTATGACTCTGCACTACAGGCATTCAAAACATATATTGAACCTATTAAACTAAAAGGTACGGTATATTATATGGCACTAGATCAATTGGCAGGAGCTCAAAGAGGATTGGAAATGAATAGTGATGCCAACTGGAATTTCTTCCAGGTATTTATGAACAGTAAGAACCGTAAGGAATCTGCTTTTGTTTCTATGAAGCTTTCGGATACAGCTTCTTTCAGCAATATTATGAAAAGAGCCCATACGAATGAGGAAAAGAATATGGCTTATTTCCTTTTAGGATATGAAGATTTCAACAACCCTATTCCTATCATGGAAAAGATGTTTGACATTAATCCGGATTCTGAAATCCTGAAAGTAATGGCAGTAAGAAGTATCAATGAATTGGAAAGGAGTTACCTTCCGACCTACTATTACACTTCTGAAGCGTATGGCAGAATATCTGTTTACAGAGGAAATACTGAAAACCATACTTCAAAAGATACCAACAATGACAAGACAACAACAGAAGTAAAAGAGGTAAAAGAAGAAAAAATATCTTTCTGGCAGAAAATAGTAAGGTTCTTCAAGAATCTTTTCGGAGGTTCCAAATCTGATGCATCCAGCAATGGAAATAAAGCTGACCAGAGTGATGATGAATTGCTGAACAATCCAAACAGAATTCCTTTTTATACTACCGGATATAGCGGATATGATGATAACACCAAAGATTATCTTGATGACCTTGAAAAATTTACTTCAAAGGCTAAAGAAAAATCCCAAGATGAATATTGGCAGATTGCAGATGCTTACCTTAAATTTTTAAAGAAAGATTATAAAGAAAGCACTGAAATCCTGAACGACATCAAAACAACGAACCCTGAATATCTGGAAGAAATTAAAAGAATGAAGGTTCTGAATGATATTGTTTCCCAACCAAAAGTTGATGCCGCCTTTGAAGATCATATGATGAAAGATTATGCTGCATATTTTGTGGAAAAAGAAGTGAAAAAAGATACAGCGAATGTAAATAGTGATTACGATTATTACGGAACTGCTCCTTCCACAGCAGATTTCTTAAAGGATGTAATGGCTAACCGTTATTTCCTTCAGGGAGAGGATGGAAAATCATTCCTGATGAATAACAAGCTTTCTGACCTTCAGTACAATCCGAACTCCAGCCTGGTAAAAAGTGTTGAAGATTTTTACAGAAAACCCAATAAAACCCAGTTTGAGCAGCAGATCATCGCTAAAAATATGGACAGCGTAGGTAATATTGATGCATTCTTCAATACCATCTATGGTGACAGAGCAATGAGGCTTGCTGATTTTGAAAAGGCTAAATCATATTATGAAAAGGCTCAGAAGTTTGGCGGAGTTCCAAGGGAAAATTATGACTGGACTGAAAAAAACGGGCAAACCATTACCCAAAAACAATATGCTTCTTCTGAATACAACGGCTTTAATAATATTTCAGGTCTTGTTTTCGGGCATAATGTTTGGGAAAGTTACCAAAGTCCAGATGCTGAATCTATGAAATCTGAAGGCTATACGGATTTCCCTTTCATCAAAGACAATATGAACAAACTGGAATTGACAAATGCTCTTATCCAGCTGAAGAAAATCGGAAATGGTAACAACGAAGCAGCTTCAAGAGCTAATCAGCTTATCGGAAACCTGTTATACAATACTTCTATTTTAGGATATTACCGTCATTTGTTCGTCATGGATATTGACAACAGTAACGGAGGAAAATATTACTTCTGGAATAATGACAAAGGTAATCCTTACAAGTATTATTATAAAAACTTCCTTGATACATCATATATTGAACCTGATAATTTTGATTTAGCGATCAACTATTATCAAAAAGCACTTAAGCTCTCCAACAATAAAGAAGATAAAGCCAGAATTCTGTTTCAGATGGCAAGTGCCGAGCAAGGTAAATATTATCAGTATGAAGCTAAAGCACCGAAAGATTTCGATTATTCTGACCCGAAATGGTCTGAAAAAGAGGATGCCCGTCAAAAGGAAATGGACAACCTGAAAAATCAAAAGTACAGAACCTATTTTGCTCAGCTGAAGGCACAATATTCCGATGCTGAAACTACAAAAAGTCTGATGGGAAGCTGTAGCTACTTTAGCTATTTCATGAGATAAAATAAATCATAAAAAAACCTCTGATCGCTCAGAGGTTTT
The DNA here is from genome assembly GCF_940807095.1 of Chryseobacterium sp. Marseille-Q3244. Taxonomy (NCBI): domain Bacteria; kingdom Pseudomonadati; phylum Bacteroidota; class Flavobacteriia; order Flavobacteriales; family Weeksellaceae; genus Chryseobacterium; species Chryseobacterium sp. Marseille-Q3244. The sequence goes on from NZ_CALNWX010000005.1 coordinate 223,279, forward strand.
TTATTTTATAAATTATTTTTTGACAAACTTAGTTGTACTATTTATATCCTTACCATTAATTGTAATGAAATAAACTCCTTTTATCAAACTACTCACATTAATTCTGCCATCGCCAATTGTTCCTTTTGAGATCAATTGTCCAGGAGTATTAAAGATTTCATAAGTAGCGTTTGCAGAAACATTCATTACATTCAGCATATCTTCAACAGGATTTGGATAGATGTGAACCGTTTTCACATTGTTTCCAGCTTCAGATACAGCTAGTGTAGCTGCTACAGTAGCTTTCTTCACTGCATAAAACACATTTCCAATGGCTGAAACTCTCACATGAACACTTTTCCCAGCTAAAGATGCAGGAATAAATACACTTGCAGAACCATTGTTTGGAACTGATGCTGCCAAGTCATTCCATGTTGCTCCATTATCTTCAGTATAATCTATTTTAACATTGGCTACATTATATGGAGAAGCTGTGGTTCCGGATACCGTCCACGCAATAGTAGAGTTGGTATTAGGAGTAAGAGAGGTTGTGTTCACTGTAAATGCAGCAGCAGAACCTACAACAACCGTTTGATTTGCATATGCAGACTGTGCCTGTCCGCCAGGTTTATTATCTCTTACCGTTACACGGAAATTGGTCGTTCTTGCGACTGTACTCGCCGCTTCAAAATCAGCAGTTTTCTTTACTGCTCCACCCAGCACTGTTTCAAGCTTTGGAAAATATCTTGTAGGGCTTGATGCTGGCGGCCAAGATCTGAAACTTGCCCCTGAACTTGTATTTCCGATATTTGATTTTGTTACTCCATTATCCAGTTTACTTGGATTCATCTGTTCCCAGCAATACGTTAAAGCATCTCCATCAGGATCAGTTGCCGATGCAGTTAATACAAATGCCGTAGATTTTGGAATGGTATAAGTGGTATTCATTGCAGCAACTACCGGAGGATTATTCGTAATGGGTGTTTCCACATCTGCCGTAACCACAACCATATTATTCTGAACCTGTTCAATGCTTGCACTATGGAAATAGACATCAGAATGATTTTGCAAATCGGTAGTAGTACCCGTTATACCAGCATATCCCATAATGGTTGAGCCAGATCCCGGTTCCATCTCCTGATTAAGATAGTCTTCAAAGAAGCTGTAAGTATGAGAATCACCAAGCTGATGCCCCATTTCATGAGCTACATAGTCTATATCAAAATTATCTCCCATAGGAACATTATCAGCAGGTGAAGTAATCCCACTTCCTTTGTAATTGTCCGGACCTATATAAGCATATCCACATCCTCCGTTAGCAGCAGTATACGATGTGGTAGAGATATCATTACTCCCTATACAGCCTATACAACCTGCATTACCACCTCCACCTGTAGCACCGAACAGATGCCCGATATCGAAGCTTTCATCAGTAACACCATATGCTCCTCCGTGTAAAGTATTCATTAATTCATAATTCCACTTACACATAAAGTCGGAAGTACTGTAAGGATCGGTAGCAGCATCTGCAAAGATAAGGTTAGGTGCATTAATTGCATTAACATGGATATTAAATTCTCTTTCAAATACACCATTCACTCTTGATAAAGTAGCATTGATCTGTGTAAGAGCTCCGCCTACTCCACCAAAATAATTGGTATACTCTCCTGTCACAGACATGGCCAGTCTAAGGGTATGAAAGGTTTTATTGCTCGCTTTAGCTGTAGCACCGGAATTCATGATCTTCTGAAGATTGGCAACGGACTCTTTACTTTCCTTAGTACTACATGTAAATGCATGTCCGTTCTTACTGGTCTTTCCATGTATGGAATAATAGGATTTATCAGCGGTTGCCGGCTCTATAAATTCATACTTGCCATCACTTCCTATAACCATTGACTGGAAATCATTGGGAGCTACACTAAAACGAATGTACTTTGAAGGATCATCAATACCGACTCCCACATAAGATCCAAGTTGGTATTGTTTTGCTAAAGTTTCATCCATTACAGGAAAACTATTCACTGTAAATCTTTCTGTTTTACCTTCCAGATTAGGAATACTTATCGTAACCGGGGAACCTTCTCCAATTTTAGGAGCTCGTAACAGCTGTGTTCTGATCTGATCTATATCAAGTTTATAATAGATTGAGCGATCACTTTTTTTAATAATTTTCTGTTGTGGCACAGCCTTATTCCATTGTGCACTTACCACTGTTGTTAAAAGTAACACTGGTAAACAAAATAACTTTCTTTTCAAACCAATTAATTTTACATATTATTCAGCAAATATATATATTTATTTAAAATCAAATAACAAAACAATATATTATTTAAATTAAATAAATATTCCTATCCAAAACGGTAAAATATTGTGTTCAAAAAATTATACTATTTTTTTTGTTCCTGCCGTTGCAGCCATTCTTCGTGTTTTCTTTTAAAGAATTCGTATTTGTAATCCTGATTTCTCTGTGCAGCATCTATGGAATGGGAAGTATGAATGTCTGTGTCCTTTTTAGCAAATTGTGCCAGGTTCTCATAATAATGATGAAGCTGATCCAATTCCGCTTCTGTAAGATCTTCAATATCTACTATCCTGTTACTCGCTTTTTCATGAGCGGCAATAATTTCATTTAACTTGATCTGGATAGCTTTTGAATCTTTATTCTGGGCTTTTTGGATGAGGAAAACCATGAGAAAAGTAATGATTGTGGTTCCTGTATTGATAACCAATTGCCAGGTTTCGGAATAATCAAAAAAAGGTCCTGAAATAGCCCAAACTATAACAATAAGCATAGCACCAATAAAAGCATATTGACTGCCTGTAAATCTCACAGCCCAGTTTGAAAATTTTTCAAAAAAATTATTATTCTTATGTCCCATAGTTCAGATTATTTTATAATAAATGTATAAAATTAACCTGAACAAGTAAAGAAAATATTAAAAATCAGGTACGTAAACTCAAGTGAAAAATAAAGATGTTCTATTTATCTACTTCATTTTTCTAAATCTATGCCACCAGATCAGGAATCCTGTAACAGGTAATGAACAACCAATAAACGAAACAATGAAATAAAGAATAATGCTTGGCAAACCCATAATTTCTCCTGTATGCAAGGGTTTGGCTAAAGAAGTAAATTGCTTATTCAAAGGCTTGGCTGAAAATAGTTCTTTAGTTTTAAAGTTTCCGGTTTTATCAAACGTGACTTCATCCGGAAGCATCATACCCAGAAAATTCTGCGTATTGGTTTTAATGACAACGTACCTCGGATTATCTTTATTGGGCAGTTCTATACTGGTCACTGCAGAATAAGGAAGATGCTGATCTGCCAGTTGTAAGATTTTATCAATGGAGGCTGATTCAGAGTCTTTAAGGTTTTTCTTTTCATCCTGCTTCTGGAGCATGTCTTCCAACAATCCACCGAATGCATCCTCTCCACTCTCTTTATCTTTTGAAATATTATCAATAGATGAACCCCCTAAACTTATAATAAGACCATTCTTCACCCAGGGATAGGTTATATACAATCCGGTTACAGCAATAAAGAATAATATCAGGAAGGTATAAAAACCAAGAGTATTATGAAGGTCATAATTCACACGCTGAAATTTCGCCCTGAACATAACAGTTAAACCCTGCTTCAGAAACTTTAGCTTTTTAGGCAGCCAAAGGATCAACCCTGAAATCAATAATACACAAAACATCAACACTCCAGCTCCCAGGATTTGTCGGCCAGTATTACCCATCATCAGATTTCTGTGAATATCCAGAACGATTTCAAAAAAACGACTGGACCCTACTTCAGGCTGACCAAGAATTTCTCCGGTATATTGGTTATAATAAGCACTTTTGTCTACCTGATTTTCACGATATCCAATGACATAACTGCGTCCTTTATCATCAGGAATAAGCAATGAGGTCAATTCTCTATTCTGCTTCAATAATTCGGTCTGGATCAGATCCGGATTCTTAACCTGAACAGAAGTTTTACTGATATATACCTTATCTCTGTTTGTAAACTCTATGATCTGATTTTTGAAAGCATAAAGGCATCCGGTAAGGCATACCACAAAAACAATAGCACATGATAAAAGCCCAAGCCAAAGATGAATGATCCACATCATATATTTAATGAGTGATTCATTCTTTCGTCTTTTCCTGTAAAGGCTTTTAAACAATGTTTTCATGTTGGGTATTATAGCAAAAACATTAAGATGGTTGAGCCATCTTAATGTTTGCAAAATTAATTTGATATGAATAAATTAAAAAGTCAATACAAATTTGTGAAAGGAATCCGTAGTAAATCCTCCTTTCTAAACCGGTATTAATATCGTTTATTTTCGTCCTTTGAACTGGACTTCTTTTACAATTTCCTCAAACTTTGTATAATGTTCCGGAGTTAATGCTTTTTGAATAGCAGCTTTTCTCTGCCCATCAAATTTCTCCCAATATTCTTTGGCAAGATCATTGTTTCCATGATATACATCGTGGGCATCACTGAACGCTTTTTCAAAAGCATCATTTGCCGCATTCACCACTTTGAATTCATCCTCTGAAAGCTGAGCTTCTGCTTTTATTCTTTCCAATAAAGCATTGTCATATCTTGGTCTTTTTCTGGCATTTTCGTCAACAAATTTGTTGAATCTTTCCATTTGTGGGCCATCCAAGACTTTAGCCATTTCAATAGCCTGCTGATTTCTCAGTTCTTCTCCTTTGATCCCCAATGCCACACGGTCCATATTGGCACCCTGAGCTTTTGCAGCCTGAAAATTCTGCTCCTGCAACTGCTGGTATTTTGCAGTGATCTCATCAAAGCTTTTTTCCTGGTCTGGAGTAAGCTGTACTTGTGTTTTAAACTGGTTGTAGTCTACGCCTTTCTTTTTGTCACCTGAACATGAAGCTACCACTAAGGTTGCCAATGCTACTACAAGAGTTTTGATATAAGTACTTTTCATGTCTATTTTATTTTAAGGTTTTACAATGTTTTAGAAGAAATAATTAGCGCCGAACTGATATCTGATTCCATCGATTCTGAAACCAAAATTACTAGCCGGATCAGTAGTATCATTACGAATATCCTTATCTAACAGATTATATACTCCAAATGTGAAACGAACGTGTTTGTTCAATCTGTACACCGTTCCTAAATCTAATAAGAAGTAAGATGGAATTGGGTATTCCTGGGCTCTACCTCTGCTAACTCCCGGCTGGCTTTCACTTCTGTAGTTTCCTCTTGACCAGAACTCAAAGCTATCGTTAGCCTTCCATGAAAGGTTTACATTGGCCATATGTTTTGGTATTCTTGCATATGGTTTATTGTATAATGCTGGAATTTCTTCAGATTTAATCTTAGTATCAGTATAGGTATAGTTTGCTTTTAATACAATATCCTTTGTCATATTTACTCCAAGGTTAGCTTCAAGTCCCATACTGTTTGCCTTACCAAGGTTTTCTCTTGTTGAGATAAAGTCATAGATATGATTATATAAGGCTTCAAATTGCTTACATTCTTCGGTGTTGTTACATTTTCTAACTTCAACCAGTTTGTTTTTAAAGTCTGTATTAAATCCTGTTACGCTAAGGTTAATCACTTTTCTATTATCCTCAAACATTACCGTCAATTCCTGATTGAAACTTTTCTCCGGTTTAAGGTCTTTGTTTCCGATAATTACTCCATCCTGAGTTCCACCACCGGTCACCTGTCCCCATCCTGGGTTTACAGCTCTTAGCCCCGGAGCTTTATATCCCCATGAAGCACCTCCTTTAAATGTAAAGTTGTTTGTTGCACTCCATACTAAATATCCTCTTGGCGTAAAGTTAGAACCATAGTTCTCATCATTATCCAGACGTGCTCCTGTAACCAGGTGTAGTTTATCCACTAACTTCCAGTTTCCTTCCGCAAAAGCAGACCAGTTCCAACGGGTCAGTTTGGTTACCACTTCCCCATTTTCGGATTTCATTTTATTTCCTAAATCATTCAGTCTTTCATATCTGTATTCTGCCCCAAAGCTGATGACATGATCTTTAATATTGAAATTATTAAGACTGTATGCGGCAAGAGTCTCATACCTCATATCCCTGTTTGGGTTATTCGTATTGTCATACTGGATATAAGAATTTGTATGAAAATTAGAATAGTCGCCTTTATGGCTTAATGCCAATACATTTCTCTCGTAGTTATTACGTGAGCTTTTTGCTTTTGGTCCCAAAGAATATCCAGGATTCTGATTTCTTTCCTGACGGTTATAATCATAGCTTAGTTTAAAGGTATTTTTAGTATTTGGAGTAAGACTGAATTCTGTTCCAAAAGCTTTAATAACTCTTTCTGTAAATCCACCAACAAACTTATCTTCATTTCTGTCGGAATAGCTCCCGGTCACTTTCATTTGAAGAAGGTTTTTTACTAAAGAACCGGCAGCATATCCATCAATCTGGTATGTGTTTCCAGATTCTTTATGTACCTGTTGTATTAAGCTGGTTCCTATAGATCCTCTCCAGCCGTTACTCAGTTTTTTTGTTATAATATTGATTACTCCACCCATCGCATCAGAACCATATAGTGAAGACATTGGTCCTTTTACCACTTCAATTCTTTCAATGGTTTCCAATGGTGGCATCCATCCTTGTTCTATACCTGGGCCATCAGAATTGGGTCTTGTCTCTCTTGTATTGATTCTTTTCCCATCAATTAAAACTAATGTCTGTCCAGATTCAGCACCTCTTATTGAAAAATCACTTGTACTACCACCTCCCGTGACAAAAACTCCGGGAACATCTTGTAAAGCATCTGTAATATCTCTATATGCTCTTTTTTTAAGGTCTGCCTGAGAAATTACAGAAATCGTAGCTGGTGTGTCTTTGATTTTCTGAGCATACCCGGAACCCGTTATTACTACTTCATTAATATGATTACTTTTTAACGTGTCCTTCGTTTTCTGACCGCTCATGAAAGCTGATCCTAAAACAAGCAAGGAAAAAGATACTGTTCTAAACATCAAGAATTTTTTTGCAAAATTATTATTTTTAATGATTCTAAATAAATAAACTAAGGTGACATATCTCACCCAACCGACTCCCTTTAATATAAGATTACCAATCTCACTCATATTATACTAAAAACCTTCCAACATATCCATATTGCTATTAAGAATCTCACGTCCATACTATTTAATGATTATCAATTTTTAAAAAGAAAAAAATGTACATATATGGATCTCAATTTCATTTATACCCATCATGAAAAAAAAATCCATCCCTAAAATAGGGATGGAAAGTATGATGTATTGCTCTTTTATATTAGTTCAAAGGGTACTTTATAGCTTTATCAATTTCGATTGGGTTATTATCCCGAAGCATTACTCTTCTACGTTCATCAGACATCCCTTTCAATTGATCTATGCTTTTAACCTGTACTCCTGAAACCCAGAAAGTATTCTCGGGATTGGTATTGGATTTAAACGATTCTGCGACATCGTGTAACGGATCGTTGTAAAGCTCCAATTGTTTCTTTGCAATAATTTTTTCACTTACAGGAAGTGGTTTTTTTCCGACAAAGCTTTCAAGAAAGGGTGTTTCATAGGTCTTGGGAAACTTCATACTTTTAGCCAGCTTAAAAATAAAATTCTTATTGGTATCTTCTATTTCAAAGATGAGCCCCGGAAGCCCACGGAACTTATAAGGTCCTTCGCTTAGGTTGATGTCTTTGCAAAACCATGCTATCCATTCTCTGCCGCCAAAGCGAGTGGTTGCTTTCTGCAAATTATATTGTCCGTCAATTTTTGTATCACTTAACAACTTCCAGTTCATTTTATCAGTGGATTTTAAAGAAAATAAATCATTCACCAGAATCAATGAAGTATTTTCAAAAGAACCCTTTTTCCTGATAACAGCAGGAAGATCATCATCCCATCTTGCTCTGTTCTGGCCACGAACCTTATTCAAAGAATCAGTCTGGGCATATGAGTATGGATAAAATTTGATATCATCAGGGTTGACATCGAGGATCATATTGGCTTTGGTAAAATCCTGTGCTAATGAATCTTTTTTATATTGTAGTAGATATACAAAACGATGCGTCTGCGCACTCAGCAGTAAAGGGAATAATAAGAATATCAGTCTTTTCATGGTATAGATTTGAGCCAAAAATATCAATAATATTTGGATTCAACTAAATAGGTGATCATCATTTTGGAAATGAAAACAAAAATCCGTCCCTAAAAAGGAACGGATTGTATAATCATTGCAAAGTATGCAGTTATCACACTTTAATTTCAACGTCTACACCTGAAGGAAGTTCTAATTTCATTAGAGCATCAACAGTTTTAGAAGAAGAAGAGTAGATATCCATTAGTCTCTTGTGAGCTGATAATTGGAACTGCTCTCTTGCTTTCTTGTTTACGTGCGGAGATCTCAACACTGTGAAGATTCTCTTGTTCGTTGGTAATGGAATAGGACCGTTTACAACAGCACCAGTAGCCTTTACCGTTTTTACGATTTTCTCAGCAGACTTGTCTACCAAGTTGTAATCGTAAGATTTTAGTTTTATTCTGATTCTTTGTGACATTTCTTTAATTTAAAAATTAACCTTTTGCTTTAGCTATGATTTCTTCAGCAACGTTTTGTGGAGTAGCTTGGTACTTCTCTAATTCCATAGAAGAAGTAGCTCTTCCTGATGAAAGTGTTCTTAGAGTAGTAACATATCCAAACATTTCAGAAAGTGGAACTGAACCTTTGATTACAACAGCACCGTTCTTTTCTTCCTGACCACTGATTGTACCTCTTCTTTTGTTAAGGTCACCAATGATGTTACCCATATATTCTTCCGGAGTTACAACTTCCAGTTTCATAATAGGCTCCATAATTACTGGCTTAGCAGCACGTCCCGCTTCTTTAAATCCTAATTTAGCAGCCATTTCAAATGAAAGAGCATCAGAATCCACTGCGTGGAAAGATCCATCTTTAAGAGTAACTTTAATACCTTCAACTTCGAAACCAGCCAATGGACCGTTCTTCATTGCAGCTTTAAATCCTTTTTCAATGGCAGGAACAAATTCTCTAGGAACGTTACCACCTTTGATCTCATTGATGAATTCTAAACCAACTTTACCTTCGTCTGCAGGTCCTAGTTCAAATACAATGTCAGCAAATTTACCTTTACCACCAGATTGTTTTTTGTAAACTTCTCTGTGTTGAGCAACTTTTGTTAAGTTTTCTTTGTACTCTACCTGAGGTTGTCCTTGGTTTACTTCAACCTTGAATTCTCTCTTCATACGGTCTACAATGATATCTAAGTGAAGCTCACCCATACCAGAGATGATCGTTTGTCCAGAAGCCTCGTCAGTTCTAACTGTAAACGTTGGATCTTCTTCAGCCAATTTAGCTAGAGCGTTACCCATTTTATCCTGGTCAGCTTTAGTTTTAGGCTCAACAGCGATACCGATTACCGGATCAGGGAAAACCATCGATTCAAGAACGATTGGGTTTTTCTCGTCACACATCGTATCACCAGTTTTGATAGACTTGAATCCTACAGCAGCACCAATATCACCAGCTTCAATATATTCTACTGGATTTTGCTTGTTAGCGTGCATCTGATAGATTCTAGAGATTCTTTCTTTATCTCCTGAACGAGTGTTCAAGATATAAGAACCAGCATCCAGTCTTCCAGAGTATGCTCTGAAGAATGCTAATCTTCCCACGAATGGGTCAGTAGCAATCTTAAATGCTAGAGCAGAGAAAGGTTCATCTACAGATGGCTTTCTTGTAATTTCAGCGTCTGTTCTTGGGTCAGTACCTTTGATATCATCTTTATCCAATGGAGAAGGCAAGTATTTACATACTGCATCCAACATAAACTGTACTCCTTTATTCTTGAATGAAGAACCACAAGTCATTGGGATAATAGATAAATCGATAGTAGCAGCTCTCAATGCAGCATTGATTTCTTCTTCTGTAATTGAATCCGGATCTTCAAAGAATTTCTCCATCAAAGTTTCGTCATATTCAGAAACAGCTTCTACTAATTTTTCTCTATATTCAAGAACTTCATCTTTCATGTCTTCAGGAATTGGAACTACCTCGAAAGTAGCACCTTGTCCAGCTTCATCCCAGATGATCGCTCTGTTTTTAATTAAGTCTACAACTCCTTTGAAATCTTCTTCAGCACCGATTGGTAAAACGATTGGAACTGCATTAGATCCTAACATATCTTTAACCTGGTTTACCACGTTAAGGAAGTCAGCACCTTGTCTGTCCATTTTGTTTACGAATCCCATTCTAGCAACTTTGTAGTTGTCAGCAAGTCTCCAGTTTGTTTCAGACTGAGGCTCTACTCCATCTACTGCTGAGAATAAGAATACCAATCCATCTAATACTCTTAAAGATCTGTTTACCTCTACAGTGAAGTCAACGTGTCCCGGTGTATCAATGATGTTGAAGTGGTAAGGCTTAGTATCTGCAACAGGCTTTCCTTGGTCTGTTGGAAAGTTCCAAGAACAAGTAGTTGCAGCAGAAGTAATAGTAATACCTCTTTCTGCTTCCTGCTCCATCCAGTCCATTGTAGAAGCACCATCGTGAACCTCTCCAATTTTGTGGTTTACTCCTGTATAGAATAAAATCCTTTCAGTAGTGGTAGTTTTACCTGCGTCAATGTGAGCAGCAATACCAATATTTCTTGTAAATTTAAGATCTCTACCCATTTCAGATTAGAATTTAAAGTGTGAGAAAGCTTTGTTAGCTTCCGCCATTTTGTGAGTATCAGATTTCTTTTTGAAAGCTGCACCTTCTTCTCTTGAAGCAGCTACAACTTCATTAGCTAATTTCAAAGCCATAGACTTATCATTTCTCTTTTTAGAGTAGCTAATTAACCATTTCATTGCCATAGAAATTTTTCTATCAGCTCTGATTGGCATAGGAATCTGGAAGTTAGCTCCACCTACTCTTCTAGAACGTACTTCTACGTGAGGCATAACGTTTGTTAATGCATCTTTCCAGATTTCAAGGGCTGTTTTCTCAGTTTCTCCTTTTTTAGTTTCTACGATATCTAATGCATCATAGAAAATTTTGAATGCGATAGACTTCTTACCGTCTAGCATTAAGTTGTTTACGAATCTCGTTACCAATTGATCATTAAATTTCGGATCTGGTAACAACGGTCTTTTTTTCGCTTTTGTCTTTCTCATTGCTTCTGTACCTTATTTAATGATTATTTTTTCTTTCCTTTTGCAGGAGCAGCAGCTGCTTGTCCTGGTTTAGGTCTCTTAGCTCCGTACTTAGATCTTCTCTGAGTTCTTCCATTTACACCAGCGGTGTCTAATGCACCTCTTACGATGTGGTAACGTACTCCCGGTAGGTCTTTCACCCTTCCGCCTCTAACCAATACTATCGAGTGCTCTTGAAGATTATGTCCTTCGCCCGGGATATAGGCGTTAACTTCTTTACCGTTAGAAAGTCTTACCCTTGCTACTTTTCTAAGTGCAGAGTTAGGTTTCTTAGGTGTAGTTGTATATACTCTCGTACATACACCACGTCTTTGTGGACAAGAATCAAGGGCAGCCGATTTGCTCTTCTTGGCAAGCGTGGCTCTTCCTTTTCTTACTAATTGTTGAATAGTAGGCATTTAATTGCTTTTTATTTTAGGCTGCAAAAATAGTAATATTTTTTTAATTGACAAGCAGTTATGATATTTTATTTCGTCATCAATTTTCTTTATTTTTTTTCAAAACTACCGAAAACCTCCATTACTTTTATGTTATTGTGACATTTTAAGTAATGGAGGTTCGTATCAAAAAATCAAAATTTTATTTAAAGGCATCCTTTATTATTTTTCCTTTCATATATTGTTTAGGAACTCCTAAAAGTTCAGCCATTGTACTGGCAATGTCAATCTGCTCATAGTTTCCGGTGCTGATCGTAGTATTCTTTTTAAAATCAGGCCCCATGGCAAAGAACTCAATATGTCTACATCCTGCACAGTCGTCTCCATGTTCTGCAAAACCTCCGTTGGCATCTATATGTCTTCCGTGGTCATTAGAAACGATCAGTGTTGTTTTATCTTTATAAGCAGGAAGTGACTGGATATAATCCCAGATTTCTTTAATCGAAGCATCAGTAGTTTTAATGGCTTTGATGTATTCATTCCAATTATTAGCATGGCCATAAGAATCTACATCTTTAAGATTGATAACCATAACATTCGGACTATATTTTGCCATCACTTCTTTGGTTTTCGTCATGGTCACAAGATCATCACGATATCCAGATCCGTTTCCGCTTACTCCACAGTCAACACTTGGCTGGAACTTTCCTTTCCAGTCTGCTAGTTTACAATCGTTTAAAACTTCAAGTTTATCTTTAGAAGCAATGACCCATGCTTTTGTCTTATCTGCTCCTGTGAACTTCAGCCACTGCTGCATTACGGATGGAAACCCTGGCAATTCGGTTCCATTATTTTTAATATTCTCATATACTCCTGAACACATGGCACTATGCCCCGGGTTTGTGTTTGTAGTTCCATTGTTTTTAAAATTGCTGATAAAAACACCCTGGTTTAATAAACTTACCCTGTTAGGTATGTTTTCTTTATTAGGAGCTTCCCAGGTTTCAGAAATACGAGGACCATCCACTACTAAAAGTACAACGTTTTTAGTTTGATATTTACTTTCAACTTTAGGATCTGTGATGATCTGCGCCTCTGCATCATTATTACTGCATGAGAACATGAATAATGATACCATAGAATACAGGAAAAACTTCTTCATTGCTTTTTACTTTAAATTTATATTTCGAGTGCAAAGCTAGAAAACACAATCTCCGGATTCATTAACAAATTGTTATCTATTCCTTAAGAATTTAACACGAAAATCAACAATAAGAGAAATAAAAACACATCGGAAATGGAGGCTGTAATTGATATCTATTCTATTATTGTAACCGTAACATTTTTATTCCAATTGAATTTTTTGATATTTTGTTTCAACTGTTCAAGATTCTTCACATCTATAGAATATATGGAAACTTCCAGTCTGGCAACTGTTACTTTATCTTCAATCTTTAGTGTGGCTGCTTTTCTCCAATAAGAAGGAACATACCCCTGCAGCCAGCCTTCATATACAACCGCAATGTCATATTTATTATCCAGACAATAGTTGCTAAGAAAGTTTCCAAACTTTTGGTCAAACGATTTTTTATTTTCATTAAAATGAATGGTTTCTACAGATCCAAGACCTGCAATATCCAGCAAATGAATATCCGTATAATAACAAACTGCTCCAATATCATTAGCTACTACTTTAGAAGTATTATAAAACTGGTGTAAAAATTTTGCAGACTGTACCTGTTGTTCATAAATATTCTTACCTCCATTGCTCATAATAGGATGAGCAACCCAACATTTATAGATCATCAAAAAAACATTAGCTGCCACTAACAGACTTATCCATTTTTCTTTTACAATATAATCCTTCCAATTAAAGAACAGTCCTTTACATTTTGGGATTAATACCATACTAAAGCCTGTAAGAATATAAGCTTCATAACGTAAATGCCCTTTTAAATCAGCAAACATAGAATGGCAGATCATCAACAGTGAAAATACAATTAATAAAAAATTATCCCGCACTACTTCTTTTAGCGATTTATTTATAAAGTCCCTGTAAATAAACACCATGCATAACAAAAGAGGAAAAATTCCTATTTTATAAAAGCTGATATTCAGCAAAAGATTATCCAGTAAAATGACCTTAACCTGCTCAAATATATTGGCATCAAGACTTAATTTTGTTCCTTTTACCAATACTGAGTTAGGAAAAAAGTACCCGTCCTGCTGATAATTGAAAGCACAAAATGCTATAATAGGAATGAAGCCCAACAATACAACAAACAATGCTTCTTTCCATTTTCTGACAACGGCAAACATAAAAGCCAGAATTACAAAATAAAACATACTTTCGAAGCGAACTAATCCCATCAACAGCAAACTGAAATAAAAGCCAAATAGGATAAGTTTATTATGACCAATACGGGAAAGACAAAAGATATTAACCGCAAACAAGAACACCTGAAAAACATGTTCCATTCCTGAAAGAATATTCAAAGGAAGTACAATAAAGAATGCAGTAAAAAGTATGGCTAAAACAGTTTTTTTAACTTCTTTAAAAATTTCAGCATAATATTCGGAAAGAACATAAAGAATTCCAATACTAAAAAAAACATTGAAATACAGCGGAATCTGATCATTGTTTCCAAAAACTTTAATCAGTACACTAAGAATATACGTAAATAACGGAGAAGAGGAAGTAGAAGAAAACTGATATCTTGTCATCCCCCATACTTCATAGAATGCAAAATTCTTTGCCATTGCAAGATGAATGTATGCATCATCCAAAAGATAGACATAGTGTCCGTCAGTTTTCAGAATAGAATTGATATAATATAATAAACAAACTGAGAAAAAAAAGATAAAAGACAGCAAGAAGCTTCGTACACCTATATTTCGGACTATTCCCATTTTAAAATTAAATATAAACATTAATTATTCAGCTGATAAATTCAGCCTATGATTTCAGCTATCACCTTCCTATCCCCACGCATAGCCTTCATCATTTGCAATATTAATACTTCCAAACTATTTTAAAAAATTTTCTTATAGTTATCATCTATTGATATCCCGGGCTATTCGGCACGATATTTCGTAACTTTGAGATATATAAAAAGATAAACTTATGAAAAACGCTAGTATTATAGGGCTTAAAGAAGCCGACTGCAAGAAAATAGCAGAAAAATTAAATGCACTTTTAGCCAACTATTCTATTTTTTATCAGAACACCAGAGGTTCTCACTGGAATATTAAAGGGGACCAGTTCTTTACCCTTCACCCGAAGTTTGAAGAACTTTACAATAGCTTAGTTTTAAAAATTGATGAAATTGCAGAAAGAATTCTGACATTAGGGGCTATTCCTGCCCACAACTACTCTGATTATTTAAAAGTAGCCACCATCAAAGAAAGCAAAGAAGTAACGGACGGAAACAAAAGTGTTGAGCAAATTCTAAGCTCATTCAAAGTTGTTATTGACCTACAGAGAGAGCTTTTAGATATTACAGATAAGGCTGGGGATGAAGGTACCAACTCTCAGATGAGTGACTACATTACCGAACAGGAGAAAGAAGTTTGGATGTACAATTCTTATTTGGGGAAATAAACCGATAGGTTCATCAAAATATTTCAAAAAAATCGCCTTACATTTAGGCGATTTTATTTTTAATTTTTATATTTGCGTTAAAATTACACATATTATGAACGACGTAAGACTAAATTCTATACTGGATAACGATTTCTATAAAATAACCATGCAAAATGCTGTGGTAAAACTTTTTCCTAGTTCTATTGTTAAATATGAATTCATCAACAGAGGGAAACATCATTTTCCGGAAGGTTTTGATATAGCATTAAAGGAAGCTGTTAATAAAATGGCTGAACTTAAACTTACCAAGGATGAAAAGAAATTCATGGCCAGAACGTGTCCTTATATTGATCTTCCCTATCTTGATTTCCTTGAAGGCTATCATTTTGATCCGTCTGAAGTGAAAATTCACCAGGAAGGTGGAGATCTTTCCGTAATTGTTGAAGGTCTTTGGTACAGAACAATTCTTTGGGAAGTTCCTCTATTGGCAATCATCAGTGAGCTGCACTATGAAATGAACCATATGGAGAGAGATTCTAATGAAGTGGTAATGAGCAAAACCCTTGAGAAAGCAGATTCTTTAGGCAGACTGGGAGTAACATTTGCTGAGTTCGGGACCCGTAGAAGACATTCCTATAAAGTACAGAATTTAGTCATGGAAGCCTTAACACAGAAAAAAGATTCTACTTTCATCGGAAGTTCCAATGTTCATTTTGCGATGAAATATGGAGTGAAGCCAATCGGAACCCATGCTCACGAGTGGTTTATGTTCCATGCTGCTGAATATGGTTTCAAAATGGCTAATGAACTGGCTTTGGAACATTGGGTAGATGTTTACAGAGGTGATTTGGGAGTAGCCCTTTCTGACACTTACACTACGGATGTTTTCTTCCAGCAATTCGATAAAAAATTCGCAAAACTTTTTGATGGAGTACGTCATGACAGTGGTGATGCGTTGGAGTTTGCAGATAAAACCATTGCGCATTATCAGAAAAACGGCATCAATCCAATGTTTAAATATATCATTTTCTCTGATGCCTTAAATCTTGAAAAGGTGGAAGAAATCACAAGCTACTGCAGAGGAAAAATAGGTATTTCTTTCGGAATAGGAACTAACCTTACGAACGATGTGGGATTAAAGCCAATGAATATCGTAATGAAACTTATTGGTGTACAAGCTCCCAACAAGGAATGGATTCCAACGGTGAAACTTTCTGATGAGCGCGGAAAATATACCGGTGATCCTAAAATGATTGAATTGGCCAAAGAATTTTTAAGAATAAAAGATTGATATAACCTCATCAAATCTATTAGATATAACCTCGTAACCATCGAGGTTTTTTTGTATCACATCATCATTTGAAATCGAAGTCTCATCAATTTACAGGGTTTTATTATATTTATCAAAACAAAGCAATATGATATCAAGAACATTACTTATCCCTTCCCTCCTCTTTTCTGTGTTATCTTTCGCTCAGGACAAAAAAAATGAAAAACCGAAGTTCAATCAGGAATTGGCTGCTTCATTGGGAGCAGATCAATATGGCATGAAACCTTATACTATTGTGATGCTGACAACCGGTACTGCAAAAATTGAAGATAAAACCAAAATGGGAACTTTAATGAAAGGACACATGGAAAACATTGGTAAACTGGCTCATGAAGGAAAAATTGTGGTCGCAGGTCCTTTCCTTGAAAAAAATAAAGAAAACTACCGTGGAATGTTTATTTTCAATACAAAATCTAAAGAAGAAGCCGAGCAGTGGGTAAAAACTGACCCTGCAGTTCAGGCTGGAATTTTCAGTTATGAAATTTTCCCTTGGTATGGCTCCGCAGCCTTACCGCTATACCTGAAACATCATGATGAAATTTCAAAAGAGAATCCTTAAAGAATAAAGCAAAATCCCTCAATTGAGGGATTTTTTATTGTTAGTCCATACAAATAAATGGTTTTCTCGGCGGATAGCAACAATAAGGATTGCTACAGAATGTATAGCCTGCCGGGCAGCTTCCTCCATCCACTGGTACCAGGCATACAGCTGCAGCACCTCCTAAAACAGTTTTCAACTCTTGTCTGTTTAAGTTTTTTAAATTTTTCATAGGTATTTAGTTTAGTTTTAATTTCCTACTCTTTAAGATTTTCGGATTCCTCTTTTTATTTCTCATTAATTGGAAATAAATATACAATTTATTTCCTTAAATATTTACGTTTCAAACCACTATGATTAAAAAAAGAAATATTTTCATTATTTTAGTCTAATCAAAAGAAAAAACTTACAAACTGATTGTAAGAAAGTTAGCATTAACAAAAAAAATTAATTCCATGAAAAAAATGAACGTATCAAAACTTTCAAGAACAGAACTGAAAGATGTATTCGGCGGGTATTTACATCTACCAGAATGTCCCGGAGGATGTCCTGGTGAAGGTATGATCAGATGCCCTGACGGCTCAACCACTATGACTAATTTTGTATGCATGGGTGGAAGATGTGAACCGGCTGCGATGTGTAAGCCTCTGGTTCTTGAACCTTTTCCGGATCCGATTGTAATCACTCCATAACCTGAGAAATAAAGTGAGCTTACTGCTCACTTTTTTCATGAATATAAAGCTATTCTACGAATCTCCAAAGCCATATACCACTGATTGCAGGTTTTTATTATCTTTAAATAAACAAAACCTACCATGAAAACCATCGAAGAAGTCTTGAAAAGACTAGATGAGATTATCATCTGGTGCAAAGAAAACAAAAGTCCGGCTGGATATTTCGCCTGTACTTATCGCATTATGACGGCCCATGTTTTAAAAGGAATTCAACAAAAGAAATTTGAAGATAATCCCCGAATGACAACGCTGGATATTGCTTTTGCACAACGCTACCTGGAAGCATGGGAAAACTACAGTAATGGTAAAAAGTGTACTAATACCTGGTATATTGCCTTTGAAGCCACCAAAAATAAAGATCTTCTGATTTTACAGCATATTTTTCTGGGGATGAATGCACATATTAATCTGGATCTGGGGATTTCTGCAGCGACTATTATGCCCTACCGGAAGATTAACCCACTAAAAAAGGATTTTGAAAATATCAATACTGTTATTGCTTCTATTAATCAGAAAGTTCAGGATTCCCTGAACAAAATATGTTATCCCGTCAACCTCATCGATAAGCTGTCTAACGGAAAAGATAACGCTGTACTAGATTTTGCGATATCCAAAGCCAGAGATACTTCATGGGCAACAGCAGTGATTGCATCCAATACCCCTAATTTTTTAAGAGAACAGGTTATTAATATCGTAGATTATGCAGCTGCAAAGGTGGCTACACAAATTTTGAATCCAAAAATTCTTACTCCTCCCTTACTTAAAGAACTGAAGAAATGTGAAAGTTCTGATATTGTGAAGAATATTGAAATACTGGAATCAACAAAAACAGTTTAAGCTAAAACAAAAAGGCCAGGATCTTCCTCACGGATCCCGGCCAAATAATGAACAAATAAAAAGAAACTATAAGGTCTCTTTATGCTTTTTACGATAGGCATAATAGAACACAATCGGTAATATGGTAAATGAGAGCATCATACAGATAATTAATCCACCTACAATCATAATAGCCAAAGGTTTTTGAATTTCAGAGCCCATTCCATTGGACATTGCTGCCGGAAGAAGTCCCATAGATCCCATCAGCGCAATCATCACCACCGGACGGATCCTGCTTTTAACTCCTTCAGCAATGGAATCTCTGAGTGACATTCTGTTCTGAAGATTTTCTTTCATCACTCCAATCAGAACAATCCCATCAATAGTAGCTACTCCAAAAAGGATGATGAATCCGATTCCTGCAGAAATTCCAAAGATGGTTCCTGTAAACCACAGGGATAGAAACCCTCCAATGAATGCAAATGCTAATGTAATAGAAGAGATCAATGTATCTTTTACATTCCCAAAGTTGAAATACAGCAACATCAAAATAAGTACAAGTGAAATAGGAACTACCATCGCTAATTGCTTCGCCGCTCTTTCTTTACTTTCGAACTCACCGGCCCATGTCATTTTATGACTTTTCGGAAGCTTGACTTCTTTCTCTACTTTTTCTTTAGCTTCTTTAATGGTACTTCCCAGATCTCGTCCTTCAATATTAAATCCTACACCAATATATCTACTGTTCCCTTCTCTGTAAATAAATGAAGGTCCGGTATGATAATCAATGGTTGCTATTTCTTTCAATGGAACTTTTTTATTATCCTGTGTCGGGATCAGAATATTCCCCATTTTTTCCGGCGTATCACGATATTCTTTTTCGAATCTGAGCATCACATCAAACATTCTTTCTTCTTCATAGAACTTAGTAGCCGCCTGTCCGCCAATGGTCATTTCAATTACCGCCTGGGCATCTGCTGTAGACACTCCGTATTTTGCCATTTTTGAATCGTGAAGCTGTATCCTCAATTCAGGAAGTCCAATATTTTTAAATACATTCACATCTGAAATTCCCGGAACCGTTCTGATAGAATTGGCTACTTTATTGGCATAATTTTCAAGTTCAAATAAATCATTCCCGAATATTTTAATCACCAGCGGCGCTTTTACCCCTGCTACATATTCCTCCACATTATCCTGAATCGGCTGGCTAAATCCAAAGTTTATTCCCGGATATTTTTCAAGGGAAACTCTCATCTCTTCAAGAAGTTCATCCTTGGATATTTTTTTCTTCCATTCGTTTTCCGGTTTCAGCTGGATATTAAATTCGATATTAAAGAATCCTGTAGGGTCTGTTCCGTCATTAGGACGGCCGGTTTGAGTCATTACAAATTTTACTTCATCATATTTCATCAAAATCTCCTTCATCTCTTTAGTCAAACGAACAGATTCATCCAGGTTTACACTATTGGGAAGCGTAGCACGTACATAAATAGCTCCTTCATTCAGTTTAGGTAAGAATTCCGAACCGTAGTTTGAAAATCTCCACCCGCAAATGGCAAGTAAAGCGATAAAACCGACAACAAATCCTTTTTTATGACGAATACTGAATTCATAGATTCTGTAAATGTTTACTCTAAAGAATCTTGAGATGAAGTTTTCTTTTTCCTCAATATTTTTAGTTAATAAAAGCTTACACATTGCCGGAACGTATGTCAAACTTAAAATCAAAGATCCTAATAAGGCATATCCCAATGTAAATGCTAAAGGAGAAAACATTTTCCCTTCCACTTTCTGGAAAGAGAAGATGGGCATCAGCGCTACAATTAAGATTAGTAAAGCAAAGAAAATATAGCTTGCTACACTTCCTGCACTTTTCTTAATAATTCCCAGTTTGGAAATTTTATTAAATCTCTTTAATCCGATCTTCTTGGCTTTCAGCTCGAGGGCGACAAATACATGTTCAACGATGACGAGCGTTCCTTCCAGTAATAGTCCAAAGTCCAGGGCTCCCATAGAAATAAGGTTGGCCGGAAGCCCCTGAATTTTCAGCATAATAATGGCAAAAAGAAAAGCCAGCGGAATCACTGATGCTACAATAAATGTTGTTCGCCAGTTATACAGGAAAATGAATACAATAATGGAAACCAGAATAACTCCTTCAATCAGGTTTTTGGAAACCGTGTGAACCGTTGTATTTACTAGTTCTGTACGGTCAATGATCGGTACAATCTGAACATCTCCAGGTAATTCTCCACCATTTAACTGTTCTATTCTGTCTTTAAGTCTTGCGATCACCTCACTTGGATTTTCTCCACGAAGCATGATGACAATGCCTTCCACTACATCATTTTCCTTATTGTATCCTACTTGTCCTAATCTCGGTTTTGCCGACACTTTAACTTCAGCAACATGCTTTACCAAAATAGGAGTAGAACCTTTTACTTCAATTTGAATATTTTCAATGTCATCCTTCTTCTCTAAAAGACCGATCCCCCTTACTACATAAGCCTGATCTCCTTTGGCCACAACATCACCTCCTACATTAATATTACTCTTCGAAACTGCTTCATACACATCCAGGGGGGAAAGGTCGTAATTGTGTAATTCCGTAGGATTAATTTTTATTTCATATGTTTTTTCTTCGCCACCAAAGCTTACCACATCAGCAACTCCAGGAACAGCCAGTAATTCTCTTTCTACCACCCAATCCTGAATAGCCGTGACTTCTTTAATCGGCAATTTACTTTTAATGATATAGCGGTAAATTTCACCAGTTGCTCCGGATGGAGGCTCAATGCTATATTCTGCGCCGGCAGGAAGATTTACATTCCCCAGTTTATTAGATGCATACTGCTGCGCATAAAAGTCATTGACATGGTCATCAAAAATCACTGTTACCACTGATAATCCGAACAAGGAAATAGATCTCACCGAAGTTTTATTCGGAATAGCATTCATTTCCTTGGAAATGGGCAATGTGACAAACTTTTCTATTTCTTCGGCACTTCTTCCCGGCCATTGGGTGATTACTCTTACCCTGGTATTGGTAACATCCGGGAAGGCTTCAATCGGAGTGTGTATATAAGAATAGATTCCTCCAAGCAACAACATGAAAGTTCCTAAAAGAACAATCAAAGAATTTTTCAAAGAGAAGGAAACTATATTCTGTACAAATTTTCGCATTACTTCTTAGAATTATTTAATTGGTTTTTCAGGTTCTCATAAATTAACAATCCATTGGAAGCGATTACATTTTCTCCCTGTTTCAGATTTCCTTCTACATAGATATATTGACTGTTTGAGGCAATCTCCGTAACAGGCCTTATTTCCAACTCACAGTCTTTTTTATATACTACTACATAGCTTTGATTATTATCGAAGATCAAAGCTTTCGCAGGAATAGCCAAAGCACTTTTATTTTGGGAATTAATCGGCAATACAACATCTGCAGACATTCCCGGTCTTAGTTTCATTCCGTTATTATCCATAATGATCTTCGCTTTCAGTACTCTTTCATTTTCATTAAAAACCTGAGAGATATTGTTGATCTTTCCTGAAAAACTATCATCCGGATACGCTAAAGTCTTCACTACTACCGGCTGATCTACATAAACATGTCTCATATTGGTAGCATACACATTTGCCATGACCCAGACCTTATCCAGATTGGAAATGGTAAAAAGCTGGTCACCACCTGCAGTTACAGGCATCCCTTTAGAAATATTTTTGTTGATTACATAACCATCCGCAGGAGCTTTGATCTGAAGATTGCTTCCTCCCGCAGAATACAATTGCATATTCTTTTGGGTTTTAGAAATATTGGACTGCAAAATTGTTACCTCTGCTCTTGCTTCCTGAAGATCTTTCTGAGAGGCAATATCATCTTTATACATTGCTTCTACAGAAGACAGTTTTCTCTTAGCTACGGCAAGCTGAGCCTGCAATGTTTGAGTGTCATCCTGCATTTCATTAACAGCCGTACTTTTTACAGTCGCCAGAATCTGTCCTTTTTTCACATAATCTCCAAGAGAAAAATACGTATCGGTAACTACTCCGTCCACAAGGCTTACAAAGGGAACTGTTTTATCAGAATTGCTCTCCACTTCTCCAGTAAGGGTAATGCTTTCTTCAATAGGAAGCATTTCTGCCTTAGCCAGTTTAATATCTTTTTTAAGTTCTTTGCTGATACAATATCCTTTTTCAACTTCGTTGCCCTGCTTCTGATCTTTACACCCCGTAAGTGTTACCATAGCGGACAGATAAATTACTGCGATATATTTAGTAGTGTTCATTTTCATAAGTAGATGTTCATATATTTTAAGGCCATGCTGAATGGTCATTTATAAATCCTGTCCTACAACGTATTGCAGGTTTTCAAAGTATTGATTAAGTTCTTTTTTAGTATCCAGAATGATCATTTTATTACCGATATAAGTATCCAGAAAATCCATATACTCCAACATACTGATATTCCTTAGTCTGAAGTTCTTTTCATGGCTCACCAATAAGCCATCCAGGGTGGACTCGTAAGTATCATCAATTTCCTCTGAGACCTGTTGGGTACGGATATAGTTTCTGAAAACGGAAACAATTTCATTCTCAGATTTTAGCTGATTTTTACGGGTTTCATTTTTACTTTTCTCGATTTCAAGCCTGGCTTCCTGAATATTTCCTTTATTTCTGTCGAAGATGGGAAGGTCAACCGAAACTCCTAATCCAATAAAATCTTTCATAATGTTACCTCCGCGGTCATAGCCTATTGAAACAGCTACATCAGGAGTTTTCATCGCATTTTGAATTTCAAGATTCTTGGCAGCATGTTTCTCTTTATTTTTAGCGATCAGGATATCCGGACGGTTTTCTTTTGCTTTTTCCATCCATTGTGCCAGTTCGATTTCTGAAAGCTGTTTTTCCGGCATTGCAAATGAATCTGAAATAACAAGATACGAGTGAGATGGAATCATCAGCAAAGCCTTTAGTTCAGCCTGTTGATCTTCTATTTCCTGCTTCAATGAAACCAGCTTTTTCTTGAATTCAATTTCCTGAGCCTTCAAACGGATATATTCAGCCTTACTGATATTTCCCAAGGTCAATTGATTGTTATAGGATCTTGTTAATTTTTCGATAGAAGCAATTTGCCCTTGATAAATCTTCTGCTGTTCCTGATTGTATTGAATTTCAGTAATCGAGTTCCTTAAAGTCTTTTTGAGCTCACGCAATACTTCCTGTAATTCATATTTTTCACCTTCTACTTCTATTTTTTGCAGTTCGATATTTTTCCGTCTTTTCCCTGCGGTCTGGATCACCTGCTCTATTTCAGCAGAAATTTGAGTGTTCTTCCCCCAGTTTCCGATCAGGGCAGGCTGTTCTTCAATATCATAGGTTCTCCAAAGGTTTACTTCACTGATACTTAATTTAGGATTGGGCCAGTATTTGGCCTGAAGAGCTCTGGCCTCAGCCTGAGAAATCTCTAATTTCTGAGCAATAAGATCTAGGTTATTGGTCAGAAAAATGGTTTCAGCTTCCTTTCTGCTGATCTTCAGGGTATCTGAAATCTGTGCTGAAAAGAAACTGAAACAATGAATATAAAATAGTGTAAAAAAAATCTTCTTCAAGGTCTCTTATTTTAAGACCACAAAGCTATTCTCCTAATATTAGAGCTAATTTCGAATGAAATTAAAATTCAATTAGACCAACATTAGAGTTTGATTAGAACAGGTAGAGATCCGTTTTAAAACACTCACAGATCATATAAATTAAGCAGATTTTTAAACACAAATGACATGAATGCATTCACAAATGACAGGATTTATATTCCCCTAAAAATGCATCCATAACCCTCTGTGAAAATTCGTGGAATCTATGGGAAATTTACATCAAGAGAAACGGACTTTAGTAGGTTTATATTCAAATAAGGATTCGATTGGCTTTAGCCAAAACCTAAAAAATTTTGCAATTTTAGAAATTAGCTGGAAATACAAGCAGGACATCCGTACCCACATCTATTGTAGAATCAATTTTCATAATAATATGATGGTGATCAAAAATGCTTTTTGATAACGATAACCCAATGCCACTCCCCTTAATTGAATCCACATTCTTCCCTCTGTAAAACGTTTCTGTAATCTTTACAAGGTCATTTGCAGGAATCCCTTTTCCTTGATCCTTCACTTCAATATTCAATTGATTATTCTTTTCCGATAAGATAATTTCTACAGGATGCCCATAAGAATATTTGATTGCATTTTCTACAATATTATATAAAGCCAAATAGAGGAGAGTCTCATTCCCGGGAAATTCTAATAAAGCAGGTTTTGGAACCTGAAGTTGTATTTTAATATGGGAGTGATTTTCTTTTGCCCTAGGCTCCAGTTTTTCATAGATCTTCCAGATAAGCTCATCTATTCTTACCTGTTTGTGGGAAGATTCAAGTTTTGTCATCCCGGACATCAATAAAAGGTTATTGAGAATATTTTCAATCTCATACACGTTATCCAAAGATTCCTTCGCCACTTTTTTATATTCTTCGGGAGTACGGTCTTTTTGAGCAAATACTTCCAGGTTTCCGGAAATAGCTGCTAAAGGAGTTTTAAATTCGTGAGAAACATAGTTGATAAAGTTTTGTTGCAGCAGAACATTTTCAGAAATTCGTCCCAGCAATTTATTATAAGACTTGATCAGATCTTCAATCTCATCATTGGTATTGGTGGAAGTAATAGCAGTAGAGATATTATTATAATCCACCTTATTAATACGTTCTACTACATTAGAAATAGGCTTATATACCACCTTTGAAAGATAACGGCTTAAAAAATAAATTGCCAAAAGCCCAATAATCAACACAGAAAGCATAATGATCGAAAGCCTCCAGATCTGTGATTGAAATGAATCATTGGGAGACTTTACAAAAACTACAAAATCACCCTGATTATCAGGATAGAAAATTCCATAGTAGAACTGATTATCAGACATAAACTGAGTTCCCTTATTATTTCTGGCCGCTTGTAAGTGAGACGCTTTAATATTTTTATCATTCAGGTTTTGCCCAAATGTTACTTCATTATTCTGGTTATAAACGGCTACCTGATTATTCTGAATAAGATGTTTATATTCCTGTTTAATCTGGGCGTGCCTGTCTTTAGGTAATTCGTCTTTTTCAAGATAATAAATGGCAGAAATCAGGGCAGTATTCCGAAGTTTTTCAAAATAAAAAATCTTCGTACTATCATAATAGGCAAAAAATATCACCGCAGATATGATGATAGAAACAATGCCGAACGAAAGGCTGGAAATAAGGGTAAACCTGTTCCTGAGCGTCATACTAATCTTTAATTAAATATCCTGTTCCTTTTACAGTATGAATAATTTTCTGTTCCGATTCGTCAATTTTGTTACGAACGTAGGAAATGTAAACATCTACCACATTGGTTGCACTGTCAAAATCGATGCCCCAGACGTTATGCAAAATCTGAGTTCTGCTCAACACCTTGTTTTTATTCTCCATAAGAAAAGTAAAAAGCTTGTATTCTGTAGGAGAAAATTCGATTTCCGTATTATTTTGGGTGACTTTATGAAGATCCGTATCAATTCTAATATTGCCACAAGACAGATACTGGTCTTCTTTCTGATAGCTTAATTTATTCCTTCTTGTCAACGCTTTAATTCTGGAGATCAATTCTTCGAAATGAAATGGTTTGGATAAGTAATCATCCGCTCCCAGATCCAACATCTTAATTTTATCATCCGGACTATTTAATGCACTTAACACTAAAATCGGAGTATAATTTCCTTTAAACCTTATGATCTGTGTAAGCTGCATTCCATCCAATCCGGGGAGCATAATATCCATTAATATTATATCAAAATCATAGGTATGAAGAATTTCCCTGGCTTTTTCACCAGAATCTGCAAGCGTCATCGTATAGCCGGCTTCAGAAAGTCCTTTCAACAGGAAGCTGCTAATTCTCTGATCGTCCTCTACCAATAAGATATTCATAATGTCTCTGAAATTTCCCATAAATATAGGGATAATGATTGAAGAAAGGAAGCCAGAGGAAGGAAGCAAAGATTTTTTCAGAGATTAAAAGAATAGCTTATGGTAATGTAAAACGCCTTCCGGAA
Organism: Chryseobacterium sp. Marseille-Q3244; assembly: GCF_940807095.1. Classification (NCBI taxonomy): domain Bacteria; kingdom Pseudomonadati; phylum Bacteroidota; class Flavobacteriia; order Flavobacteriales; family Weeksellaceae; genus Chryseobacterium; species Chryseobacterium sp. Marseille-Q3244. Next base: position 249,979 of record NZ_CALNWX010000005.1, read on the forward strand.
ATTTATTATTCAGTATTAACTTCCAGCCTTTTTTCCTAATTTTGAAGAATGGAGATGACCTATTTAATTATTGGATGTATTGTGGGCGGAGTCCTGGGAGCCATTATTTTATATTTTGCCTTGAAATCTTCAACGGTTTCAAGAAGCTCTTATGATGAACTTAATTTCTTGCATATTAAAAACAAATCAGATCTTGAAAACTCGAACACAAAGATCCAGGAACTTAACCAGCATCTCAATAAAGAAAAGGATCTCAATATCCAGCAGCAGGATCTTCTGAACGATCTGAAAAATGAATTTGCCAAGCTCTCTGCTCAGCATTCCTCATTAAACAGTCAGTTTCAGGATCAAAAACAACTAATGCTGAAACAGGATTTCCAGATTGAAAATCTTATTGCTGAGAAACAGGATTTCTTTGCTAAAAATTCTGAACTTTCTGCACAAAATGACAGTCTTCAGAAATTGCTGAATACTCAAAAAGAAGAGATCACTAAAATACAGGAAGCTTCCAAACTGCAATTTGAAAATCTGGCCAATAAGATATTGGAAGAAAAAACAGAGAAATTCACCACTTTAAATCAGAATAATCTAAAAAATATCCTTGAACCCTTTCAGGAAAAGATTACAGATTTAAAAAACAGAGTGAATGAAGCCTATGAAAAGGAAAATAAAGAACGTTTCTCTTTGGCTGAAAAAGTAAAAGAACTTGCCGAACTGAACCAACAAATCTCCGAAGATGCCAAAAAATTAACCAGAGCGCTGAAGGGTGAAAGTAAAACCCAGGGAAATTGGGGTGAGATGATTCTTGAAAGCATCCTTGAAAAGTCCGGATTGGTAAAAGGAAGAGAATATTTTCTGGAACATGAACTTCGTGATGAAGACAATAAAGCTTTGTTCTCTGAATTTTCCGGTAAGAAGATGCGACCGGATGCCGTTGTAAAATACCCCGATGAAAGAAATGTCATCATTGATTCTAAAGTTTCCCTTACTGCATTTACAGAATTGATAGATGAAACCGATCAGGATGTATATATGATGAAGCTTAATCAACATTTGGGTTCCATCAAAAATCACATTACACAGCTTAGTCAGAAAGCGTATGATGATTACGGAAAATCTTTGGATTTTGTTATGATGTTCATTCCGAGTGAACCGGCATATATTGCAGCCATGCAGGCAGACCAAGACCTTTGGAACTACGCTTATGAAAGAAGAATTTTGCTCTTGAACCCAAGCAACCTGATTACTTCTTTAAAACTAATTGCTGACCTTTGGAAACGTGAATATCAAAACAAAAATGCCCTTGAAATTGCTGAAAGAGGAGCCCGGTTATATGATAAATTCGTAGGATTTGTGGATAACCTTGAAAAAGTAGGACGAAATCTTGATCTTGCCAAAAACGTTTACAATGATGCTTACAAACAGCTTTACACAGGAAACGACAACCTTGTGATCCAGACTCAAAAACTAAAATCATTAGGTATAAAAAATAAAAAAGACCTTCCTCAGAGTCTTATTGACAACAGTAATTTAATAGAATAAAAACCGGAACACCATGAAAAAATCAAATCTTATCTTATTAATATGTCTTATTCTTTATCTCGCCTCACTTCCTTTCACCGCAGTGTATGCAAAAGGACATGAAATGAGTGGATTAGCCTGTGCATTGTTAGGTTGGGCAGAAATGGATGGTGGCGGAATAGCATGGCTGGCTAATCCTTTACTTTTTATCGGAGCTTTTTTTCTATTATTAAAACAAATAAAAATATCTGCTGTACTCAGCCTGATCGCCTTTGGTCTTACATTTTGCTATTTATCTGTAGGAGAAATTACAGTGAATGAAGCTGGGCACAAATTCCCCATAACCGGATATGGTCCGGGATATTTTCTTTGGATAGCAAGCTGTTTTTCATTACTGATTGGAAGTATTATTCTGATGAAAGCACCTGAGAAAGTTCAAAACCCTACTTAATTCTCAAGTAATAGTCAACCGATAAATTGGATACGGTATATTGAAAACAAAATGAGACAGTCTTTATTTCAGACTGTCTCATCTATTTTATTTCCTGATAAACTGAACGGATTTTCCGTTTTCAAGTTTTAGGAAATAGACACCTGAAACAAAATGATGAATATTAATTTTTCCATTATCGGAAATATTTCCTTCAGCAATGTGGCTTCCTACTGCATTATACACAGTGTATTTTTGAAGTTTACCTACTCCTGAAACCTGAATAGCATCAACAGCAGGGTTCGGATATACAGAAAGTTCGGTTTGTTTGATTTTCACTTCCTGTGTTGCTAATGTACCTCCTGAAACATTAATCGTGCTACTGAAATCCTGTGTACTCTGTCCACTTCCAGCTGCAGTTCTCCATTCTATTGTATACGCTCCAGCCTTTGTTGGATTTTTAATCATCCCTGATATTACAATCTTAATCTTTGCACCAGCCGGAATAGCAACACCGGTTGTTGACCCTCCTACAGATAGCTGTACACCAGAATTCCAGCTTCCTCCTACTCCAAATGAAGTAGAACATGGATAAGCTACTCCATTTACTTTAAAACTAACATAAGGATCTAAATTGTTTGCACCTGTTACAGCAGGAGAAATTGCTGGAAATTCTGTAGGCAATAAAAGATAAAAAACATTAGGCGTTAGAGTTCCTTTACCAATAGCCACAGATGTTGTATACTCAAAAGTATAAACAGATGATTGCCCCGCTCCGCTATTACTCACAGTTACTGTTTGTGCTTTGGATAGTGAAATCCCACATAGCAGGTTAATCATTAAAACATAGAAAAATTTCTTCATAAATTCTTTTTTAAAGGTTGTTTGTATAATAAAAGGCTATTAGTTTTTAATTCTTTTTTCATCATTTAGTTTTTATTGAGTTCAGATAATCCTGTAATATTCTCTTCCCTAAAATCAGTCGAGTTATACGAGTTATTATTCTAAAACCTGCTCTATCATTATGTTTTTGCAAAATTAAATCTTATACAAAATCATAAAAGCGATAGTAAAATCATATTGAAAAAATGATTGAAACATATATACACTCCTGAATATTAATTTTTTAACCCAATCATTTTATGAATATGATTAATTATGTTTTTTCTGAAGATTATCAAAACAGTCTGTAATAAAAATTTAATTTGAATGTTTGCTTTGTATAAAAAAATTTAGAGACTATATTTGCCGCTTCTAAATCATGAATAAAAGCTGAAGGCCTGCTGCGATGAGAATTACTCAATATTACAATAACAGAATACATTCGTTAAAAAAGCAGCTTATTGAAACTTATTTAGTCATTCTAGCTGTCTTCCATATTGTTTCTATTTATATCTATCTGTTCTGGTTAAAAAATACTTTTCCTCTTTATTACTTTGCAGGTGCATTAGTATTTTATATTTATTCATATATACTTATCAGGAGAAATTTTAATATATCCAGAATTGTTAATGCTTATCTTCATTTCAGTTCTCTATATATTTCTGTCATCATCTTAAACTTTATTGATGATTCCCTTGTAGGATTTATCTGGTTAATCCCGATGCCAGTGTGTGCCTATGTTTTTTTAAAAAGGAAGATGGTTATCTATTACATGTTTTACACAATTATATTGATGCTGCTCATTATGCTGTATGCTAAATACTTTGACCATCATTTTTATGAATACGACAAAAAATATCTCCGTCCAACTAATGCAGCAACGGTGTTGGCTAACTTTTCTCTCATCTGTTTATTTATATATTACAAAATCAAAATAAGCCATTTAGAATTTAAGGCTTTTGGATACAGGATTAAAAGCAAGATGAGGGAAAAACATATACACAAAGCGAAAATGCTTTCAAAAGAACCCCATTATATTATAGAATTATCCTCTAAGCATAAAAGTGATATAACAATAGATCACCACAAACTGGAAAATTTATTTTTGGAATTGGATAAGTACATGCGATACAATAATTACTTTACCAATCCTTCTATTAAACTATCCGGATTATGCTCAGAATTAAAAACAAATATAAACTACCTGTCAAGAGCTATTGATTATAAGGGCTATAAGAACTTCAATCAATATCTCAATTCATTAAGAATCAATTACGTAAAAAACCTCATTGAAAAATCGGATTTAACCAAGGTTACCCTGATGTACATTTATACAGGCGCCGGTTTTACAAGTCAGGCAACCTTCAACAGAGTATTTAAACAATTCGAGGGCATCACTCCAAGTGAATACATAACTCAGCTTTTGCCTACTGACAGTAAATTATCTTCTGTTGATTCATAATAATCAAATACTAATTTTATATAACTTTACCAGGATGATATAAAATACTCAAGTACTGTAAGATGAAATCCCTAACTTCATTAAAATCATATCCATATCCGAAGTCTGAATCCTTCACAGAAATTCTTCTATCTTCTATAGGAGCCGGGGTCACAGTATATCTTTTTCTGATCATTTTTCAGCCATTTGGAACAGAAAACTTTCATCATCCTTACAAATACCTTCTTCTTTTTCCTTATACTATCATTTTTGGAACTGTATTTTTCATTTCAAGCCTTTGTACCTTCAGGTTCAATCATTGGAATATTGTATCAGAGTTATTAAAAATTTTTGTAGTTCTCTTGCTGGGTTCTGTCCTTTCTTATTTTTATAATTCACTATTCATAAGCCACGTATCGCTAAGTTTTGAAAACTATGTTTATATGTTCCTCTATTCCATGGCAATAGGAATACCCATTTCTGCTATTTATATTCTGTCAAGGTATATTTATTTAAAAACGATCCATGAAAACACAGCCAAGAATATTTCACAGCATCTATCCCATAAAACAGAGCATATTCCTAGCAAACTTCTTACTATTTCAACAAATAATATAACGCTAACACTTTCTGAGCATGATCTTATTTGTGCACAGTCTATGGAAAATTATTGTACTTTATATTTTTCTGAAAATAGTTCGGTAAAAAAAGTGTTGCTCAGAATAAGTTTATCAGGACTTTTAAAACAAAGTGAAACAAACACAATCCAAAAGTGTCATCGTTCGTATATTGTTAATTTAGATAAAGTAGAAAGCCTTAGAGGAAATGCACAGGGATATAAACTTATCATCCCAGAAATAGATTTCGAAATTCCGGTTTCCAGAAGTTTCATTCCACAGATTATCCCACAATTGCAACGATAGAAAGGCTAAGTTTGTCATTGGTCACTATTTCTTGTCATTCATCACTTTACATTGATTCACTTTCCGAAAAGCTTCATTTTTGCTCAAAAATATTCAATATGAGTAAAAACATCCGCTTTATTTTAATCTTTATTCTGGGATTCACAGCCTACTATTTTTTGGATCTTATTTGTTTTAAATCGATTCAGTCTTATTCGAAAGATCTGTTTCATAATAAGGCTATAGCCCATGTTATTGCCTATACAATTACATTAATTCCATTAATGATCACGGCAAAGATCTTATTTCCTGAAAAAAATATTCCCTACGTATTTTCTTTGGACCAATCTATTAGCAAGGGTTTTATCTTCTCTTTTATGGGAACACTGCCCATGCTTATAGGATATATTGTTCATTTCAATATGACCCACACCATCCATTACCAGTCTCTATTCATTAACACGATCTCTTCAGCCTTCTTTGAAGAAATTATTTTCAGGGCATTTCTTATTGGAATTTTATTCAGATTTACAAAACTGGGATTTTTATCTTCCATACTCCTGGGATCATTATTGTTTGCCCAGGTACACTTATATCAAAGCCAGGAAACGGTAGAACTGATGGAAATTTTTGCCATTACATTTCTTGGTTCTGTTTTCTTTTCATGGGTTTATTTTGAACATACATTCAATCTTTGGGTGGCCATATTCCTTCATTTTTTCATGAATCTGTATTGGGAACTCTTTAATGTATCAGAAAATGTTTCCGGAAATGTATATGGCAACTTTTATAAAATTATTTCTATTGTACTGGTTGTAGCACTTACAATTGTTCACAAAAGAAGAAGCCGCCAACCATTTCAGGTGACATGGAAAAGCCTTTTTCTAAAATCGAAAGAAGTTCAATCATAAATTTTGCATAATTTTGCGGAATGTTGATAGAAAGTTTTCAAAACGATAAAATAAAAAACATCACTAAACTTCTTAGTGATAACAGATTTCGAAAAAAATCAAATGTTTTTGTAGTAGAAGGACAACAGGAAAATGAAAGAGCTATACAATATAATTTTGAGCCTGTAGAATTCTTTATAAGTGAAAATATCTTCAAAGGAAAGCTTCCTGAGGGGAAAATTCATTTTGTAAGCGATAAAGTATATGAAAAAATAGCGTATAGAGGAAGCTCAGAAGGAATCATTGGGATATACAGATCCAAAGAAACCCCACTTTCCTCTTATGTTCCGAAGGATAATTCTACTATTATCATCGTTGAAGGGGTAGAAAAGCCTGGGAATTTAGGAGCTATCCTGAGAAGTTGTGAAGCTTTTGGTATTGATGCCCTTATTGTTGCTGATGGAAAAACCGATTTTTATAATCCAAATGTGATCAGATCTAGTGTGGGCTGTCTTTTCGGAATGGAAGTTTACCAGGCTGAAAACGAAGAAACACTTGAATTTCTTCAGAAAAACAGTTTCAATATTTACACAACATTGATGGACGAAACGGCTGAAGATCTTTATAAAAGAGATTTCACACAGCGTTCTGCTGTATTATTCGGGACTGAACACTCGGGGTTAAGTGATTTCTGGATCGGAAAAGGAAAGAATACATTGATTCCTATGGCTGGCAGTATTGATTCTTTGAATCTGAGTAATGCAGTAGCCATCACCTGCTATGAATCTTTAAAACAAAAGAAAGGATAAAATACTATTGGGGTACAGTTTGGCGATTGTCAGGCAGATCAATATTGTTATATTATCCTATAATGAGATTGCTTCATCTCCAATTCAGAATGACAGGCTAAGGGAAGAGACCCTATATAAGCATAAAAAAACCGTTTCACTGGGAAACGGTTCTTTTATTTTTAAGCTTAAGCTAAAATTATTTCTTAGCAGCATCTTTAGCAGCATCAGCAGCTCCTTTAGCAGCATCAGCAGCACCTTTAGCAGCGTCAGCAGCACCTTTAGCAGCATCTTTAGCAACTTCAGCTCCAGCAGCAGTAGTAGCAGCAGCAGCATCTTTAGTAGCTTCTACAGCAGTAGTTGCAGCAGAATCAACAACTTTAGCAGCAGAATCAGTTACAGTAGCAGCAGAATCAGCAACAGTAGCAGCAGCAGAATCAGTAGTACCTTCAGTAGCTGTAGCGTCAGTTTTTTTACAAGCAACTAGAGAGATTGCAGCGATAGCAGCTACGAATAATGACTTTTTCATAATAAATTAAATTTAATTTTGTTAATATTGTTTTATAAAATTTTCTTCTGTTCTGTTATTTGAACAAGACAAAGGTATAGCAGTTAGAAAGTTTGTTTATGAAAAATAATTGTAATACCTTTGTAAAATAGTTTTACAAAAAAAGACAACTGATAATCAACAATTTAATCATTTTTAAAAAAATTGACAGATTTAGATCTATTACACTTTGAACAGCTAAAAAAGGATGTCCAAGGTCAATATTTAAAAGAATACACCCCTTCACAGGATGACATATCCAAGTGGAAGGGTATAGATATCATATATTTTCAGGAAGACCTGCGCAAAAAAGCCAAAGGTAACATCAGTGAAAAGTCATTTTATACCTATTTCAAAAATTCACCAGTCACTAAATTACCAAGGATAGACATGCTTAATTTATTGAGTATTTATGCAGGTTACGACTCATGGTATGAATTCAAAAAACAGCATCTTTTTGCCGGGGAACTGCTTCAGGAAAACGAAAATCTTGAGGAAGATGAGATCAATGAACTGGAAGAAACAGTTTCTACAGCCCCAGACCTTCCAAAAACTGAAATTCAACCTAAAAAAACTGAGTTACAGCCTCAAGAAAACACTGATTTACAAAAAACAAATACTGAAAGCCAACAAGTTAACAAAAAACACTCTCATCAAAACGAAGTTGAAATTTTAACAGCTCCTGTCAAGAAAAATTTCTTAAAAAAGAATGCCTGGGCTCTTATTACTTCCGTTTTAATTGCAATAACCGGTTTATTGGGATTCAAAGATGTTCTTTTTTCAAAAACATATACGTATTGTTTTATTGATAAAGACAGAGGAGTTTCTGTTATCAACACCTTAGATATAATGGTTATCAAGGAAAATGAATCTCCTTTGATGTATAAAATAAAACCTGGAGAATGTTTTTCTTATTCAACCAAAGATAAAATTCTGAAAATGAAGATCAGCGCCGCTTTTTATGAGCCACTTGATGTAAACAGAAATCTTGAAAATGCTCCCGAAGAAGAAAAAATTGAGCTTAAACCGGATGATTACAAAATGGCAGCTTATTATTTCTCAAGAAAAGATATTACAGGAAATTCTGAAGAACAGGTAGCCCTTATTAAACAGAAAAGAAACCAGCTGGAAAACCTTATCAGTAATAATGCTGTGATCTATCAGGTATATGATAATAACACCTATGGTATCGAAAGATTAGACAAACAAAAGTATATCACCCTCGTTACAACCCCTACTACATCTCTAAAAAACCTGAATGTAATAGAAATGAAAAAAGACAACGGTAAGATCGTATCCATTAAATTCAAAATTGCGACTACAGATGAAAAGAATTAATAATTTTTTACTCCTCATTATACTTCTGACTTTATTTGTTGCCTGTAATAAAAAAACAGAAGCCAGTGACCTGGATAAACTACGAAACAGTAACAACACAAAAAGCTATCCGGCTGTACAAATGGATAGCATGCAGGCTATCAATTCTATAACAAAGCAGAAGGTTCAGGAGCTTCTTGATCTATCTACTCTGTATGTCAGTGGCAATAGAAATACTGAAGTTGACAGTTTTATTTATTCCCAAATGGAAAGCTATTTCCACAAACCCGATTCTCTGACTTTCAAAAGAATGTTTAAGGAGCTGGATAGCATGAAAGTAAAAGCAGCAAAAGTAAACTCACTTAATGTTTATAAAGAATTTTATAAAAAAGACACACTGGATTACGCCAAATTCAATGTGGAATATTTTGATGACAAGAATAAATCTTTAGGAAGTTTTGAAAAGAATGCACAGTATATCTTGTTATCAACTTCCAAGCTGAAAAAAGAGTTTAAATTTTACTTTTTAGATTTTTATTCCAAACCGCTTAAAAAAGACAGTACCTCTGTAGCCGTAACCAAATAGTCAAGAGGAATATCATTTTCCCAGACATCATCGATACATTCATCGGGGTCAAAGTAATTGACTCCGATTTTTTTGGTCTCAGCAGAGATATTTTGGAAAAGTCTGTCATAGAAACCTTTCCCATATCCTATCCTATTCCCTTTCCGGTCGCAATATAAAAGCGGAGTAATCACATAGTGAAAATCTTTCTCTCCGGAATCCTCATTGGAAATTGGTTCTGAAATTCCCCAATGGTTTGTTTCAAATACAGTATCCTTGAAAATTTCAATAGCAATCAGTTGATCGTCTACAATTTTAGGTACATAAACACGGATATTTTGCGCTAAAAAATAATCAATGAAGATTTGAGTATCAATCTCATTAAACTTCTCAATCGGAACAAAAATATGGACCTTTTCCTCAGACTGAGGTTTAAAGTAAGTAATGAAATTCTGAAAAATCTTTTCAGATAACAAGAAAGCCTCATCACGAGACAAGGCTTTTCTTTTTTGCATATATTGTTTTCTAAGCTCAGCTTTCAACATACCAGTTACATTATTTTTACTGAACAGCTTCTTTATACTTTATGCGTTTTCAGAAGGTTCAAGAATTTTATACAGTTTGTCTGATAAACGAACTCTAAACGGAATTTCAAAAGTGATCTGATCTCCCTGTTTTGCTGTTTCGCAAGGACCTCCATTAGCATAAATCTGAGTAATTGTGAGTTCCTGTTCACCTGTTGTAGGTCCGGAAACCAACACTCTATCTCCTACTGAAAGTTCTTTGTTTTCAATTAAAAACTGCCCGATTTTTGATTTTGAGAAATAATGTTCTGCTTTTCCAACCAAAACTTTTTTAACAGATATTTTCTGGCGGATATTCTTGGTTTCCGCCTTCGCTAAAGGTGCTTTAGGCAGATCTCCTGAATTTTTAAACTTCAGGGCATCAGATTTTCCTTTTCTGAATACTTTATTTCCAACCTGCAATCCTTTTCTTAGCTTCAATTGTTCTTCCCAAGGCAAATGGATGGTATCCAGACATTCTGTTGAACAGCAGTTTTCCATTGCGGCTTTACATTCATCACACTGGATAAATAACAGGTGACAGGCATCATTGGCACAATTGGTATGATTGTCACAAGGTTTTCCACATTGGTGACACTGAGAAATAATGTCATCGGTAATTCTTTCACCTAAACGGTGGTCGAATACAAAATTTTTACCAATGAATTTACTTTCTATTCCCTCTTCTTTGATCTGTCGCGTATATTCAATGATTCCTCCTTCCAGCTGGAACACATTTTTAAACCCCTGATGTTTGAAGTAGGCACTCGCTTTTTCACAACGGATACCACCGGTACAATACATCAACAGATTTTTATCTTCTTTAAAATCCTGTAGTTGTTCATTGATGATCGGCAAACTTTCTCTGAAGTTTTCCACATCAGGAGTAATAGCTCCTTCAAAATGTCCTACTTCACTTTCATAGTGATTTCTAAAATCCACTACAATGGTGTTTGGATCATCAAGCATATTATTAAATTCCTGGGCCTTTAAATGAACTCCTTTATTGGTTACATCAAAAGTTTCATCATTCAGACCATCAGCAACAATTTTATGTCTTACTTTAATGGTCAGTTTTAAAAAGGAATGATTGTCTTGTTCTACCGCTACATTCAAACGGATTCCTTTCATAAAGTCGTACACTTCTAATGCATTGCGGAAAGCCTCAAATTGTTCTGCAGGAATACTCATCTGAGCATTAATTCCTTCATGGGCAACATAAATACGGCCAAGCGCATCAAGGGCATTCCAGGCTATGAATAAGTCGTCACGAAATTTTTTGGGATCTTCAATTTTAGCGTACGCATAGAAAGATAAAGTAAGACGTTCCTTACCAGCTTCATCAATAAGTCTAGCTCTTTCTTCTGCGCTTAAGGTGTTATACAGTTGCATGCTATAAACGTTTTAAGTGAGAAAAATATTTTTGCAAAGATAGGCATTTTCAAATTAACTACTTTTCCTAGACTCAATGATAATTGACAGCTACCTATCATGAATAATGATAATGAGTAATGAAAGTAACTTTTTACATTGGTATTTTATGCAACATTCTGTCACATTTTGTTTAATATTTTTTTAATTTTTGTTAACTCTGGCCTTAACAATTATGACATAATGCATAAAATGATATAATAGCCGTTAAATTTTAGTTAAAATTGAAACATAGCATACTAATTGCTTACTTATTTAACATTAAATTTGTTTACTCAAAAACAAAAAAAGGAAATTAATTAATAAACAAGAAAGATATACAATGAAGAGTACTTTAAAAAAACTATTACCATTTGCAGTAGTTGGAGTTATTTCCGGAGCTACTACCGTTGGAGCTATACAATATTTCGGACACGGTTCCACTAACGGAGATCAATCATTTTTCACTACATCCGCACCTAACACATCATTCGCAGGAATGAATACGGGAGCTGTAGGCGATGACTTTGTAAAAGCAGCGAAAACAACTGTTCCGGCTGTAGTTACTATTAAAAATTATCAAAGCAGAACAGCAAGCAGAGCTACTGAACAGGATCTGTTCGATTATTTCTTTGGTGATCCATTCGGAGGAAGAGGCCAACAAAGGCAAAAGCAACAGCAGGTTCCGGACAACATGCCTTCAGGGATGGGTTCCGGAGTAATTATTTCTCCTGACGGTTATATCATCTCAAACAACCACGTTGTAGCAGGTGCTAATAAACTGGAAGTTGTACTGAGCAACAAAAAATCATATATAGCTACTTTAGTGGGAACTGACCCTAACACGGACATCTCTTTATTAAAGATTGAAGAAAAAGGCCTTCCTTACCTAAACTTTGCTAACTCAGACAATATTGACGTTGGGCAATGGGTACTTGCAGTAGGAAATCCACTGGGGTTAAATTCCACTGTAACAGCAGGTATTGTTTCTGCTAAAGGAAGAGGAATCGGTATTTTAGGAAGCCAGGGGAAAGCAAGTAACCCAATTGAAAGTTTTATTCAGACGGATGCTGCCATCAACCCGGGAAATTCTGGAGGTGCTTTGGTAAATACCAATGGTGAACTTATTGGAATTAACTCTGCGATTCAGTCTACAACAGGATATTATCAGGGATACGGATTTGCTGTTCCAGCTAACTTAGCAAGAAAAATTGTTGAGGATATCAAGAAATTCGGTATCGTACAAAGAGGGTTCTTAGGAGTTTCATCATTAGATCTTTCAAATGACCAACAAGTTGCAGCTTATAATAAACAATTCAAAACAAACATTAAGTCTGGTTCTGGAGTATATGTAACAGGGTTTGGTGATAATAGCGGTGCAGAAGATGCAGGTCTGAAAAAAGGTGATATCATTACCAAAATAGACAGCTATGACATCTCCGACTTTGCTGACCTATCCATGTCAATCGGAAGTAAGCGTCCTGGTGATAAAGTTCAGGTAACCTATTCTAGAAATGGTAAAGAAGCGACAACAAACGTAACTTTAAGAGACCAGAAAGGAGGTACTTCTACCAGAACGAAAGCAGATCTTAGTGTAACTGAAAAAATCGGTGCTGAGTTTGATCCTCTTACTGAAAGATTCAAAACTGAATATGGGCTGAATAGCGGTGTAGTTACTAAAAATGTATCTGAAGGTGGCGAAATGGCTAAGATCGGAATCGTAGATAATTACATTATCATCGAGATCAATGGTAAGCCGGTAAATTCACAAAAAGACATCGAAAGCATACTGAATAAATACCAGGGGAATGTACAGGTGAAATTTGTAGATGACTATGGAAGAATGTACACGAAAGGATTTAAAATGCCTTAATCAATAACTGAACAATAGTTATTTTCATATCAAAAGAAAAACGCTGCAAAGATTTTGCAGCGTTTTTTATTTATTTGGATTTATTCATTTTCTCAGCGATTCTTTTCTTCTTGTTCCTCTCGTAAATCACTTCTACAATCTTACCCCCAATCCATGAAAACGGGAAAAAGGTAAGAAAGATGGAGATCTTATAAAAGGTAGGATGATAAGGAAATATAATTACATCCAGCATCGCTATGAAAAGCATGATAAAACCGATTAGAATAGCATAAGCTACTTTAGCGTATTTAACGATGATTGCCGTTGCTACTCCACCAATGGTAGTTCCTAGTCCGGAAATAAACAAAAGAAAGCCAAAAAAGGCTTTATCGTCTTTCATACTGAAAAGAAATCTCTGCCAATGCTCAAATGGAGCAAAAGCTTCGAAAGTAACCCATTGCGGGAAAACCCTTATACCAAGAGTAATAATAAGCCCTGCTATGCCAAGACCGATCAATACCGCAAATGTATTTCTTATAAAGTTCATTAATCCTGATGTGCGATCATAGAAATTTCAATATCCACATTTTTAGGCAAACAAGAAACCTGTACTGTTTCACGTGCCGGATAGCTTTCTGCATCTAAGTAAGAAGCATAAATATCATTCATTACTGCAAAATCATCCATGCTCTTAAGGAAGATTGTTGCTTTTACAACATTTTTAAAAGTCATCCCAGCTTCAGTAAGGATCGCCTCAAGATTTTTCATAACCTGATGAGTTTCCTTTTCAATTCCTTCTACCAATTTACCAGTTGCAGGATCTACAGGGATCTGACCGGAGATGTATAATACTCCGTTTGCCATATTTGCTTGCGAATATGGGCCGATAGCTGCAGGCGCATTAACTGTGTTGATTATTTGTTTCATATACGGATATTTATTTTTTTATAAAATCATCTTTCATTGCCAACGATAAGTTAAGCAATTTCATGATCATTTCGTTAGATTTATTTGGTTGCAAATATAAAATTTATATTGGCAAATGCCAATCTGATGTTAGAAAGGTGAATTTGGCTGTGTAAAACTTCTGTCTTTATACTTCAATGCATCGCTTAAGATATTGGCTTTGATCCCGATAAAAAAGTCATACACTTTATACTGTCCGAATGGCACCCAGTTAAAATTAATGGTAAAACTTCGCTGATCTCTTGAAAAACCAATTCTTGTATAGGCCAATTCTTTAGTCACCAAGTCATAGTGTGTACTTCCGGTAACATTCCAATAAGGAGTAAGCTTAATACTTCCATCAAGACCTACAGAAGCAATTTTACTACCAATTCTGCTGGTTCCTCTTGAATAGGCATAGTTGGCATTAACGTTCAATGTCCAGCTTTGATCAAAACGCGAGTAATTGTCATCATCAAAATAATAGTTTTCATTTCGGACTTCACCTTTTGAAGCATATTTTTTCGCATAATCTGTTTTTTCTCCAAAGATTTCACTGCTTAAAGGATAAGATACCTGAACATTGAATCCTTGTACCCCGAAAGCTCCAAACTTTTCTGTTCTGATCCCCTGATCCTGTCCCGGAATGAATTCAATTTTATAAGGATCAAGAGAAAGACTGGTATCAACGGTAAGTTTATTATTAAAGAAAGAAGACTGCCCATTGATACTGAAAATAGACCAAGGGTGATCTTTTGCGGCAAAATTATAGCTTCCTGTAAGGTTTAAAGATTCAAAAATCTTCACTTTCTTTACCCCGGTAGAATCACTTTTAGATTTCACCTTCATTTCAATATTGTTTCCTATACTGAAACCTAATGCACCCACCAGACTATTTGACGGGCTTCCAATAATTCCTTTTTCAAAGATGGAATAAGGCGTAAGTGCTCCGGTTGCATTGTAATAGTTCTTGTAATATCCAAAACCTGGACTTGAAAAATCCGGAGAGTAAGTAAAGCCAATACTCGGAATTACCATGTGTCTCACTGCTTCTACAATAGATCCTTTTTTAAACTTCATCATCCCATACAATGTTGTCTGAAGACTGGCAGTAGTAGAGAATGAAGAATATCCCGCAAAATTTTTATTGATTTCATCTACGGTCACATTCTTTATAGGATCATAATATCTGTTTAAAGTTTTTGTGGTTAAAGCATTATCAATATTAGCACTTAAACTGAATGTAAAATATTTAGCCAGAGTAGTATTGGTGGCTAATGCAATATTATTCTTAAGCCCTGTCTGCATTTTATCCCACATCTCTTTTTTGAACAACTCATTTTCCTGAGTGTTGACAAAATTTGTCAGGTTAAAACCTGTATTTACCGTAATATTTTCAATAAGCCCCTGTCTTACTCCGGATTTTGATTTAAACAGATAAAATTGATTGACCGCTACGTTCATCTGCGGAAGACGAAGATCTGAAAATCCTGTAGCAAAATTCTGTGAATAAGATGCCGTTCCTGTAATGGTTACCGGAAGCTTCAGAAATCTTTTGGTAAGAGTTACCGTTGAATTCTGGCTGGTATTCAATACATTTTGATTGAATATATAATTGTTGTTTAGCGGATTATTATAGAACTTTGTACTTACCATATCCACTTGCGCACTGAAGGTAAGGAAAGGATTAGCCTTGGAATCCTGAGAATGCGACCAGCTGATCCTGTACGTACTGTTTTTAGTATAATCATCCAACCCTTTGATCCCTCTTATGACAGTTCCTATGTCTGCATTGAAAGACCCCGAATAGCGGTATTTTTTCTGATAATTCATTTGTGGACGCAAGTTCCAGCTTCCTTTGGTATAGATATCAGCAAGCACTTTAAGATCAAAATGTTCACCAATCGGCTGATAATATCCAATTCCGTTCAGGAAAAATCCTACATCTTCCCTTTCTCCAAAACTTGGGATCAAAATACCGGCTGCTCTTTTATCCGAAAATGGTAAAATGGCAAAAGGCATAATCAGTGGTGTAGGAACCTGTTCTATATACATTTGAATAGGTCCCGTAACAATCTGAGATTTATTTTTTGATTTTATCAGCTTGATATTCGAAGCTCTCATGAAATAATCTGCCGCCGTATCTTTTTTCTTTACAAAATATTCATCGGTAGTATAATCTGCTCTTCTCATGGCAAATACCGAATCGTTATATTTTTTTGTTTTCTGAGCTATAATTACGCCTTCACTTTCCTCTGTTCTAGCATTGAAAGCGATAGCCTGTTTAGTCTTTGTATTATAGCTAAACTCGTTGGTTTCGTATTTCTTTCCGGCTTGTGTAGTAACTACGGGCTCTATGATCTTTCCTAAAGAATCCAGTTTTCCTCTGGCATAAATCAGGTTTTTATTATCATCAATGGAAATATAATCTGCATCAATCTGCATATCCTGATATTTTACCTGGGCATTCTTATTAAGGAATGTCATTTTTTTAGGAATATCTCTTCGCTGATCATCTGCTTTTGTGTGAAGTACATCATCTAAAGCTTCTTTTTTCGCAACAATGGTATCCTTTTTGGAAATAGTATCATTAACCACATTTTTAGGCAATTTTTCAGGGGTTTTCTGTGCTAAAAAATTGTTAAAAATTAGGATAATTAAAATTTGTAATATATTTTTGAGGACGGTTTTGGCCAATTTTATTCTATATAATTAAGGCCCAAAATTAATATAATTTTTATAACTGTAAGATGCACAAACAAAATTTTAAAATAATTTTATCATTTCTCCTTCTCTTAATCAGCAACTTTGTTTTCTCTCAAAAGAAGTTTACACTAGTTCTAGATGCGGGACACGGAGGAAGTGATCATGGAGCCAATAGGACCTATTCAGACATTGGAAGAATTGCAGAAAAAGACATTACTCTTGCTATCACCTTAAAAGTGGGGGCCATGCTTGAAAAAAACAGGGATTTCAAAGTAATCTATACCAGAAAGATTGATGAATACCCTTCTCTATCTGACAGAACCAATCTTGCTAACAGAAGCAAGGCAGATTTATTTGTGTCCATCCACTGTAATTCTTCTGCAAGACCTACCGCTTATGGTACAGAGACTTATGTACAGGGACCTAACCAGAACAATGAAAACCTTGAGGTTGCTAAAAGAGAGAATGATGTAATCTTTCTGGATGAAAAAGATAAGCAGACCTTCGGATCTTATAATCCTGATTCTCCGGAATCTTTAATTGCATTAAAACTACAACAAAGTAAATATCTTGAGTCCAGTCTCCTTTTAGGCGGATTGGTAGAAGATAACTTTGTGAATAAAGATAAAAGATCTTCAAGAGGAGTTTTTCAGAAGAACCTTCACGTTCTCCGTATGAATGCCATGCCTTCTGTTCTGATTGAAACAGGTTTCATCAACCATCCTGAAGAAAGCCATTATATTGCTTCAGAAAAGGGTCAGGAGGAAATTGCAGAAAGTATCTATAACGCCATCATTGATTATAAAAAAGCGATTGACAGGAAAACCGGCGGATCTTTTACTACGAAAAAGCAAGAACCTGAAAAACCGGCAGAAGTTCCGTTGAAAAATGATTTCAGAATATTATTGATGAGTTCTCCTACTAAATACAACGAGAATGACCCTGCATTGAAAGGACTGAACTATATTCTTACGCTCAAAGAAAACGGACAATACAAATACTATTATGCGGTAACCAATATGGCTTCAGTGAAGGACATTAATCTTAAAACAGCTAAAGATGCCGGATTCAGAAATGCTTTTGCGGTAGGATTCATGCCTAATCAGAGAATAAGTATGGGATATTACACGCTGGAAGTGTACACAGGTGAGAAACTGAACGGAAATTCATATATCCTTCAGAACCTTAAAGATGTGGAAAGAGAGAAAGACAGTGGTGTTTTCTATTATACTTATGGAAAGGTTTATACTTTGGAGGATGCTGTAAAATTACAGAAAGAGGTTGAGGCCAAAGGAATTAAAAATACCGTGATTCAAAAAGTTTATAAATAACTAAAAAATAATTTTGAAGTTAAAAAAGGTTTTTCTACTTTTGCAACCTCAAAATTTGGCCTATTCGTCTAGTGGTCAGGACTCAAGATTTTCATTCTTGCAACAGGGGTTCGATTCCCCTATAGGCTACAAAAAAGGAGAAATGATACGTATCATTTCTCCTTTTTTATTTTAACCGGTTAGATATTAATTCCATTCTCAGCGTTTAACATTTCCAAATTTCTCAGTAAAAACGAACCGATTGATTTTATTTTTAATTCTACTTCGCAGATTAAAGAAAATATTCTTCTGTTGGTAAGTTCACTATAAATACAATATATTTTTTTCAATTCCTGTTGGAATTTATCCATTCATTTTACAACAGAAATAAAAAATGGTTTTATAGGATGCTGGTACACTGAACTTTATTATTATCCAGATAAAAATATCAGTGATTTTCTTTTAAAAAAGAATGATATTTACATTATATCTCACAAAAGCCTTATATTTGCAAAAATTTTTTAATAAATTTAACCATAATTGTCAGACAAATATGGTGACACTGATGAAAATTATTATTGATAACCCCCTGTCTGTAGTTTTCTACAGACTATCAAATTTTATATCATGCCGGATTTAAAAATACAAGAAGCAAAGTTGCTTTTTAAGAAAATCCACTCTAACCCAAAAAGTTACGATTTACAAATCAATGAAGACGGGATTACAGGCAGAGATGATAAAATCAGTTTCAGACTTTACAGGACTGGAGAAAGGGTTGCTTTTGAAGTAACAATAGATGCACTCACTTTCACCAATACCACTGGAGAATGGAATAACGCACTGATCATGCTAGGGAATACGATCAAAAAAATAGAAAAAGAACAAGAAAATTTAAAAATAGAACAGGCAATAGATAAGCTTAGAAAGTACCTTTCAGAAGAAAATTAAAATTTTTCAAATTTAATTTGGTAGTTTAAAAAAAAGTTTATAGTTTTGCACTCACATTTGAACGATATGGCAAATCATAAATCAGCATTAAAGAGAATCAGACAGAACGAAACTAGAAGACTTCGTAATAGATATTATCACAAGACTGCTAGAACAGCATTGAAAGCCTTAAGAAATGAGGAAAACAAAGCTACTGCAACAGAGCAACTGCCAAAAGTTATCGCTTTATTGGATAAATTAGCTAAGAAAAATATTATCCACAAAAACAAAGCAGCTAACTTAAAAAGCAAATTAACAAAGCACGTTAATAAATTAGCGTAAAAGTATAGCGGCCCGTTCGTCTATCGGTTAGGACCTCAGATTTTCATTCTGGTAAGAGGGGTTCGATTCCCCTACGGGCTACTTAATTTTTAAAAACCACTGAGTTTTTACAGTGGTTTTTAAAACAAAGTAGAAAGCTATTACTTAAACAATCTAACCGGCCCGTTCGTCTATCGGTTAGGACCTCAGATTTTCATTCTGGTAAGAGGGGTTCGATTCCCCTACGGGCTACAAATTAAGAGTTGATACTTATAAAAACAAAAAACTAACACACTATTTCGGTAGTAGAAGATAGAGGGCCCGTTCGTCTATCGGTTAGGACCTCAGATTTTCATTCTGGTAAGAGGGGTTCGATTCCCCTACGGGCTACCAAAGAAGGACTTTTTCGAAAGTCCTTCTTTTTTGTTTCTATACAACTCTCCCCTCCTCCTCTCTATCAGGATCTATTTATTATCTCAAAATCTTTAACACCCTCCTTATAAGATACAGCTCTCAAGCTTAATTATACTGAGCTATATTAAATTTTATTAAAAATATCACCAAAAAAGGAAATATTATTTTTTGCTTCTTCTTTTAATCCTTAAATTTGACTAAAACTATTCATCTAAAAATTAATAATATGAAATTTAATTTACTTTTGAGAAATAAATTCTCTTTTCAAGGTGCCTTAATGGTGTTATGTTTATTCTCAGCCCAATTTTCATTTGCTCAGAATAGAATTTATGCTCACGCACAAAGTTCTGGTGTATTTGGTGTAGCATGCTTAGGATGTCGTGTAGATAATCCAATGAATGCTGTAGGAGGCAATGAAGATGATTATTCCACAATGATATTAGGAACTGCATTGCTAGGAGGAATCCAGCAAACATTAATCTTCCCGGATCTTAGAGCCGACACAAGACTTGTTGTAGGAATCGGAACAGATAATATTCCTTTATCCGTACAGCTATTAAGCGGTGTAACCCTTGAAACCATGAATGGGGGAACTTCTAATGAAGACCGCAGAACCATTGACATAAGCCTTCTAAAACTGGGAGCTACGCCTAACAGAGGTACGATAGAATTTAAGCCGGCAAAACCTTATGACGGAATAAGAATTGGTTTAACGGGAGGGGTACTCAGTCTTGGTGGAGGTTTTAGAATTTACTACGCTTACCAGGATCCATTAATACAACTAATGGCCCATAGCCAAAGCGGGCAGGTTACCTTAAGTGGTAATGTTATTGTAGAAGGTTCTGAAGTTGCATTAACCAATACTTCAGGAAAAGAAGTTTACCGCTCAAAGCTTAAAGGCAATACATTTGACTCTAATCAGCCCGGAGGAGTTTACATTATGACTCTTCAAACTCAAGAAGGAAAAACATATTCTAAGAAAATCATTATTAAATAAATGATGAATCACAAACGGCAGTCTTTAAAAGGGCTGTCGTTTTTTTATGAATCAAGAAAATTAAATGTTATTATTTTATAATTAAAAAAAACAGATTATAAAAAGTGATTTATAACTACATCACAAAAAAATGAAATAAAATAATTAACATAATCATTTTATTTATAAATTTACACAAAACTAAAAAATCAAAATTTTTAATATATGAAAACTAATTTATTATTGAGTCCACGCAGTATTAAGACTGTCGTTTTTGCTTCTTTATTGTTTCTGGCAAGCAACCTGTCATTTGCTCAAATTGTAAAATATTATGCAAATGCTCAAAACAATCAGGTATATGGAGTATGTATAGGCTGTGGAGTCCTAAACCCTCTGAATGCCATTGGTCCTAATGAAAATGATTATTCTGTTCTACAGGTATCCATCGGTTTGCTGGCACGCACCGAACAAACATTGATTTTCCCTAACAGTACTTATACGAATAAATTGGTTATTGGTATTGGTTCTAACGGAACTCCTCTAAGTGCACAGGTATTGGGAGGGGTATCTATTGAGACATTCAATGGAGATGTTTCCAACAATGATTATCAAAACCTAAACAATGACATTTTAATACTTGGGGGAACAGATCCAAGCAAAGGGGAAATTGAACTTACGATGAACAAGCCTTATGATCGTATCAAGATCAATGTAAATGGAGGATTACTTAGTTTAGGAGGAGAGCTTAGGGTATATTATGGATACCAGTATAGAGATCCTTTCATCAGCTTTATGGCTCATGGTGAAAACGGACAGGTAACTCTGGATAAAAATTTAAAAGTAGAAGGTTCCGAGGTTACTCTTATCAACACTTCCGGAAAAGAGGTATTCCGTACTAAATTAAATTCAAATACATTTGAAACCAACCAACCTGAAGGACTTTATATTATAAAACTTCAGACTAAGGATGGGAAAACGCATTCAAGTAAGGTTTTACTTAAATAAACAATTAAACATTGCCAAAAAACGGCAGGCTTTTCCAAGCCTGCCGTTTTATTTTATATCTATTCTTAAAATTATCAATTAAATTTTGATGAATACCCCCATATGAATAAGAATAGAAGTCTTTGATTTTCTATTTACTGCATCATCCAAGCCACTGCATTGGCATACAAAATACTGTTATAAACTATAGATGAAGCAGAAGTTCCAGTACCAAAATTATTTTTGGGGATGGGTTTACCGGATGCATCTACCCCAGCCGGATATGATACTGTAGAAGTATTATCGGCTAAGCCAAGAGGAAATCCACCATCACCCCAGAAGAACAGCTTGTATGTTTTATGAACAAAACCAACTACCTGGCCATTGTTTGTAGATAAAATATCTACATTAGAACTGTTAATATTAGCATTGGTATAAGAGCTAGAGTCATCATTGTCATCTCCTACGAGTTTTCCTCTCGCATCCCCAAATGGGCCATTAAGAATAGGATGGCTAAAATTAGCAATGGATTTAACAAGACCAGTTCCTGTAGCAGCATTATTAGAGGTTGTACCTCCGTATATCTGGTTTAGTAGTTGATTAGGCTGTGCCTGTTGCAGGAAAATCATCGCTCGACCTCCTTTGTCAAGATAATTTTTCAGCGCAACAGCATCTGCAGCATTGGAAGTATAATCCCAGGTGAAAATAATCATATATGGATTGTAAGTTGCAAGATTAGTCGCAAGATTTCCCTGTGCTGTGCCTACAGATTTAATATCAAACCCTTGGGATTGAACGGTTCCCGTAGGGCCAAAGTTGGCTAATGACTGTAATATTGATGTAGGTGCTGTGGTATTCCCGGATTGGGGGTATACATTCCTCCTCCTAAGGATAAGATCATTCTCTTGGGAATCACTCCAGCGCTTACATTCACAGAAAAACTATAGGATTGGCCTGCAATATTGATGGTAAATAATGCCGTTCCTGATGTAGAGGGGTTTCCTGTTATGTTGAGAGAAATGTTTCCACTTCCATTGACCAGGGTTCCAGCATTCGCTGAAGCTGTAAGGCCTGAAACTCCTGACGAAGCAGCAGATATTGCAGCATAGGCTTGTCCTGTAGCGTTGGTATAATTAATTATTTTTGTCCCATTTGCCTGAGTCCCTGCTGTGAAAGTTCCACTAAGGGAGCCACTGGAACAATCTAAAGCAAAAGTGGGTCCGGGTGTAGGTCCACATTGGTCACAAAGACAATTGGACCATCCTGTAGTTTTGAATACTCTTACACAACTTAATGTGGAATCGTACATAATTGTTCCTATAGCAACATCACCACCTTTAGGATTAATCATGTTTTTAGGATCTGCATTGGTAGGAAGAACCAACCCCATATTATTGGTGGTTTCTTTATTGATGTCTAACGCACCCCTGGGGTTGGCCGTGCCTATACCTACCTGAGAGAATAAAATATTCACGAAGAATATCAAGGGTAATAAATAATTTTTCCTGTTTTTCATTTGGTTTGATTTTGAGGCAAAAGTATATTTCCACTCCCCCAACCTCCAAAAATACACCTACGCCTTAGATACAACAGTTGTAATATCCATCGTACTCCAGACACTCTACATGCATTCTACAACCTCAATAACTGAAAGGATACAAGCATTATATCTTTATAGCAAATTCTCAATGAGTTTTTTTAAAAAAAATTAAAAACCATTGTTTGAACAAGTAAATTTTTTTTTTGCAAAACAGTTAAAATTAAAAAACTGCTCCAATCTTGTGAAGCAGTTTGCAATATTCAACAAATTCAATTGAATTATTTATGAATTTTTATGAAAGATTTAATTAAACTATTCTTTTAAAGTAGCTACTATAATAAATGAGAAATAGTCTTCAGAGATAAATCCTAAATCATTGTTCCAAACATTGGACAGCCCTTCAAAACAAATTTCTTTTTCATCCATTAGTTTTTCTTTGATCAGATTAATTTCATTAGGCGAAAAACCTGCAATATCTTTCAATTTGGGTAATTCGATATTTAACCATTTATTTTTTAGATCCAAAATATCTAACGAATTATATTGGGATACATAGGTACCTCCTTTATAATCTACTATTATTGTATACAATCTTTCCATTAATTACTTCCTTTTGCTTTTTGTGAATGATTCTCTCCTGTTTCATCAGCTTTCTTTTTCCAATGATTCTTCTGATTCTCAGCCTTTTTAAGATCTTTTTTGTCTTGTGGTGTTTTATTAGGTTTACTTTTCAAACGGTTATATTCACCAAGAGCTTGTTCATATTCTTGCTCTGCACTTTGTTTGGCTTTTTGATTTTTATGTTGTCCATTTTTACCACCACCTTTTCTTTCCTGAGGAACATCCTCTCCATTTACATCTTTATTATCTCCTGTGTCTGATTCAGAATTCATTGTTGAGGAAGAATGCATCATCGGATCAATTTGTATCCCTTGATAAATAGGCATTGCTACTTTATCAATGAGAATCCAAGCAGCTATAGCTGCAAAAATAGCCTCCCCTATTCCAATTTCAGATGTTGCTACACCAGCAGCTAACCATGGAGCATATTTTGACCCAGTAAGCCCAATATCATCTATGTCTGTAAATCTTCCCCCTCCTTCTGTAAGATATACTGTAGCTCCATCAATTCTGTAATGCCCTGTTTTTCCAACATAGCTCCATCCATCAGGAGTATTTCCTGGACCAGTCACATTTGGATCCCATTTGTAATTTCCATTTCCATCTTTAATCCAATCTGACAATTCGCCTATCATCCCAGTTGGGTCTGCAAACGACAACGGGTTGTTCCATACATAGCTATAGGCTTCATGAGTATATTGGCTTCTTGGATCTATAACACCCCATCTTCCCAGATCAGGCATATAAAGCCTTGCACCAAAATCATACGTTCCATCTTCCTGAAGCTCTTTTCCTCCAAATTTATACTGATAGTTTGGATTTCCTAGAGCAAGATCATTATATCCTTTGTGCTTTAGTCCAAAAGGATAATAATTATTCATTTCAAGAACTTTTAAAGACCCATCTGCTTCCTTTTGGTAGCTTAATCTTACATTTCCTAAATAATCTTCATAATTGTAAACATAGTTAAACGTATTCCCGTTATTTACATTAACATATCCTTTAGCTGTTGGAAAAAACTGCAATACATTATTTTTATACTGAAAACCATCAAGATATAAAGTCTCAGAAACGTTATTTCCTTCAATAACTTTCTTACTTATCTTCATACCATCCGCATCATAGCTATAAATTACCTTTTTGGTAGTATTCCAAACAACTTCTGAAGGTAAATTTAAATAATTATAAATAATTTTTGTAATTCCTTTATTAAGATCCTTAGTAAGGTTTCCGTCATCATCATAGTCATAATCATCACCAGTATTAGTTCGATCCGAAAACCCTCCTGATTGATTACTTTCATCTATAACTTTTAATAGCTTATTTGAATTAGGCTTATATACATAAGTTAGATCATCAATTAAATTCACATTTTTAACTTCATAATCTCCTGTCCTAATAATACCTGTAATATTTCCATTTTTATCATAATCTTTTATCTGTTCATTATAAGCATGATTAAAACCAAATGAAAGATTAAAAGAAATTGCATCTCTTAGACGGTTAATGTTATCATATTCATACATATAACCTCTCATAATGTTGTCATTTGAAAACCTCCAAACTGTAGATGCTACATTCCCATTATAATGATTTGTACCATATCCATCCTTATTATACATTAATTTGTAAGAAAACAAATCTTCATAAAGACTGCCTCCGGAATTTCCGTCATCAATATTATTAACACCAGAGAGCCACCCTCTGATATTATAGCTATACTTAACTCTCTGAAGTGGTTGTGGAAGAGAATTACCAACTTGGTCTTCAGATAAACGTCCTAATGCATCATACTTTTTACGAACTAAATATTCTTTCGGATTATTATTAATCTGATGAGTATGTTCTATAAGTCTTTCATAGTGATCGTATGTAAATTTTTCATTGATAATAATCTCCGTATCCGAATTATTTTTTTTATGCTTTGTAATAACATAATTTGCTTTCCCCTTAAAGTCAAGCTTTGTATCAATCATTGTATATCCTCCCAACGTATTCAAATCATAATCACGAATAGGAAGAAATCTTTTATTATGATAAAAAATATGTTTAAACTTAAAATTGGAAGTTCCAATTTCTCTTATCATACTTTGGGTAAGAAAGTCTTTAAGTGTATTTCCTGAAGCCACTCCTTGCTGTTGAATATCGGTAGGAATTCCCCCTGGAACAGTAAGTGGATAATCATCATAATAATTAGCAGATACAACAGAACCTTCTCCTCCAAAACCATTGGAGGTGTAATAAATTTTAACATTGTCCTGAGTGTATCCTATATCAGATCGCTCAACATTATTACTACCCATATTGGATATTTCGGATTGCACAACGGATCTTGAACCTCCGTTTGTTATAATTCCTTTGATGACAGCCCGTCCATATTTGTCGTACTTAGTAAAAAGCCATTGCTGATTAATACGAAGCTTATTATTCTGCACTCCTACCACACGGTCTTGATTATCGTAAACAGTACATTCCCAATCTTTTCCTGGTATCCTTTTTTCAACAAGCCTATTTTTACTGTCATATTTATATTGATAACCGAGCTCATTCATACTTTCAATAAGTAAGGCTTGATTCTCTGCTATTTCTGATAGTTTAGGTGGCAAAACATAAGTTAGATTTCCATATATATCATAGATATAATATGTATCATAACTCATACCTTCTGAAATTTTTCGTTTTAAAATAAGCTTCCCTTCTTTATCTTTAAAATCATAACTTATTTTATTATCTTCATCTGTTACAGAGGTTTTATACAATGTATTAGCCTCATAAAAACTGGCTCCATTGTAATTATTAATTAATGAAGGTTCATATATTTTAGTGGCTGAAGTATATTGTGTAGTCACTTTAAACATTCTCACTTCATTGGCCGCATTAGCATCATATTTATATTTTACTTCATGTCCGCTTCCTAATTTCCAGTCATCTCCCGGAGCTGCTTTTAAAAGAAGTCTATTTAAAGGGGAACTTTCCAGCTTGTTTTCATAGTAGGTAAAATTTTCAGGATAAATTGTATAATCTACCGCTGTTGGCAAATTAGCTCCTGTGCCTACTATTCCCGGTAAATGTGTCTTGAATGGTCTTCCAAAAGCATCCAATTCAAATTTTGTAGCTAAACTCTGATTGGGGGTGCTCCCTCCACCAATAAGTACAGATGCTTTTTGATTTCCTAAGGCATCATAATACATGATGCTTTCTTTTTTTTGGTCACAATCTTCGGTAAGACATTCTGTGGTTTTTATATAGTTTTCAGTATTTGTTTGTGCTGATAGGTACGTTATCCCTGATAGATAAACAGCAAAACAGATGGGTGTTTTATAGATATTTTTCATAACATTCAGAGATTAATTTTTATAGTTATACTTAAAATTTTTAAGTAATTCTGCGTTGTTATTAAATATATTGACTAATCGGTTTGCTTTATCATATTCATACGTCTTAACTGTACCATTAGGTTCAATCACGCTTGTTACTCCAGCTAAATAGTCATAAGTAAATCCCGTTATTCTAAACTGTTTCAAAGAAGGTTTATTGGGCATTCCTTTTAAATCATCTACCAACATTTTGTGATATTGAGGATGATAAACTTTTGCCAACTCATTTGATATAATAAGAGAACTTTCTACCCAGTCTTTAACCTGTTCATAGGTAGCTCCTTCAATTTTCATAATAGGATGAACTTTATTATATCCCCAAATTACTGTAATAGGTAATCCATACTCGCTTTCTCTGTATTGAACAATATTCCCCTTATTATCATATAAATCAATAAAAGCTTTATCACTCACAACATTATTCTTATCGAAATAATGAATCTCTTTTGGAAGCAACAGGTTATTGGTAGATTCGTCTTTACCATAGATAACTTCGTGCTTATAAGTTAACTGATTATCTTTTTTTGTTTCCTGTACCAAAGGAATTTTAATCATATTGTTATCGATCATAGCCTGGTTATTCTGATCAACAGCATATTTATAATCTGTAGAAACTTCACCTGTATTAGTCTCCTGTTTTGTAGACATTAAGTTATTTGGATAGTTTGGACTATAAGTATATGTTTTCTTTGTGGAGACACTTTTATCGTTTTCGAAATAATTTATCTCATTCTCTTCTCCTAATAAATATTTATAATTATATCCTTTATAAAACCCACCTAAAAGAAAGGTTTGAAAAGCCATCCATTCATTCTCCTGCCCCCTTGTATCGGATGTTCTAAAAAGCGCGAACTGTTTAGTATAAGAGTCTCCAATTTTTTTGTATCTATAATTATTTTCCTTCAAAAGCTCTCCATTACTATTGTATACCTTCCTTTCAAGTAGTTTTCCTCTTTGAATCTGGTTCGAAGTGATTGGATTATAGTAACTGTCATTTTTCCTTCCAAAAGATTCACGAAGAGGTGTATCTGGGTGATATGAAGTATTAAGTATTCCTATTGCAAGTTCATCTATATGTGATTCCCCCCATCTATCAAAATCATAATTTGAAAACTGCAACTGGGTGTACCCCATATTTTCACCATTTACACTTTCATCAACTTCATATACTTTAGAATAAAGTACATAATTTCCATTAGTATTTGAGCCTTGATGAAGGCCATTTGAAGTAAATATACTTAGGGGAGCATTGTAATATTGAGTTTTAACAATATCTGTCAGCTTTAAATCTTCATAATATCGAGGTAAGGAAGACATAATTCCAGAACTAAGGTAATTGGGATAATCCTTACTGTAAAATTTTTGATATTTTAAGCTTTTTTTCTTAATAAATATATCATTATCATAGTAAGAAATACTTTTAAGCCTAAATCCTCCCGGATTAGAATAAGCAATGGGGGAATTTGGGTGTATTCCACCACCTAATGCTATGGTATGGGATACCGAATGAGGTTCATATTCGTATTTTGTAACCTCACCATTAGGATATTTTACAGAAGTCAGTAATTCTGCATATAAAAATTCACCTGTTGTATCTGGCGCTCTTGATGTTTCATAAATACTTGCAGCTTCTGAGACAGACCTATTGATTAAAATATTGTTTGAAAATACAAAATTATAGCTTTTACCATTATTATACCCCAAATGATCTCCATGCCCATCCCAGTATTCTGGAAGTAACTTAGAATTATATGCTAATGTATAGTTCTCATCTTTTACAGCTATATTTTGAGAGGATGAATTATATTTTTTTGTGATGCCAAGAAGTTTTAATCTTTCATTCAGATTATTAGTATAATTAAATATATAATCAATTTTTAATGGCTGAATAGTTATCTTATCCAACTGATTCCATTTAATATCATCATAAGAGTTAATTAAAAACCAAGTTTTCCATTCGTAGTTTCTTAAATTCATTTTGGATAGATCTGCCCAAGGATATCCTTCAGGAAAATTAGGAATAACAGAGTCCCAATATTTTTTCTGAACAGAATTTTTATAATAAAAAGAGACTAATTCAATATTATTCTTTTTTATGCTATTTATATAAGTAGGATATGCAACAGATACATTAGAAAACCAAGGAATTGCTTTTTTATGATACTTAGAAAGATATTCAAAAATAATGTTTATCTTAAGTTGTGGATCAGTTCTTTTATAATTAAAATCTATTATATTCCCGTCTGGAAATTTAATTTGTGTTAAGTACCATTTTGTTGCTGAAACTGGAAAACCAAGTGGTTCTCGAACACTATTATTGGCAATATAATCTATAGAAGACTGATCCCCTCCAAAAATAAAAACAGTTCCGTCCGCTGCGGTTAATTTAAATCTTGTTAATGTATCATAATTTCCTAAGTCATTAAAAAGGGGTAAATTTTGAAATTTATCAACAACATGTTCAATCTTAAAATCTGAATCTGATGTTACATTCCATTTTCCGTTTTCGTCGATCATAAAAGATCCACTGTATCCTAGAAAATTAAAATGAAAAATATCCGGAGATTCCCAAGCATCATGAACCCCCCACCTATATGCCGTTACCTCCGACCCCCAAGCGCCTTGGCCAGAAGTAAAAAACGGTCCGCGACGAAAGAAACCTCCATAATGTCCTGATCCACTAGGAAGTTTAACATATATTTCATCAACCATAAGTTTTTGCTCCCGGACAATGGCCCCTCCTGCAATTAAATTCCAGCCAAGACCAGTTTCTGTAGGATGTTCATTAGGCTTAACTATAGATGGACTATATGCCAAGGATATTCCGATTTTTTCATCTATACTATAAATCGGGATATTCAAATTAAAACTTCCAAACGCGTGATTAATAGAGCTCTCTCCTTTAGATTTAATAAACCCTGAAATATTCGCATTATTAATTACCGTATTATTCCATGGCATATTTCTTAAATCGTTGGTTTTCCCCCAATAAGCCTGACCATCTATCTTTAAACTAATTAATATAGATATAATAAAAATATATAACTTGAGTTTCATTGTTATTTTTTAAATATTTTAATAGAATGTTGAGTTTCATCAACCTGTAGTGTTATAATATAGATTCCTGTAGGATAGTTTTTCAAATCTACTGGAGTAGTGCGATATGGAACAGGAAATTCTTTTACCAGCTGTCCTGCCATATTAATTACCTTTCCACTTGCTTTTTTAAAGTCAGCATTTACTACTATATTAACAAAATCAGTAGTAGGATTCGGATAGGCCTCAATGAAAACTTTAGGTGTGCTTCCTTCTTTTCTGCCTAATTTAATAACCCAATAATCCTGTTGCCCATAAGCTTTTGCTTTTTTATCACCTTGGGCATCCGAATTTGAGTTACCCACTAATACTACAGATCCGTCTCTGGTTTCAAGTGCAGTCTGCAGATAACTGAAATAATCTGTTTTCAGTTCTTTTTCCCACTTCATTTCTCCTTTACGATCAATAATCATCGTCTGATAATTGGAAACAGATCTTTGATTTGAATGTCTGTCCTTTACATTTTTTAATTCACTACCTGCCAATAAATATTCCTGCTCCCGGGTAAAGATTAAGTGATTGATATCCTGATTTTGGCTAAGCTCTTTTTTAAGGGTAGAGATCGTATTCAAATCTTTGTCTACTTGTAATACAATGAGTTCTTTTTTTCGAATATTTTGGGAAATAACCGCTAAATGAAAAACCTGATTTCTAGCATCAAAATAAGCTGAACTTAGAAGCGTTGTTTCATTTTCTCCGAAACGGAAGGATTTTTCTACATCACCTTTTTTATTAAGCTTTAATATTTCAGCTTCAAAACCTTTAATGTTACCATTTGTACCAGGAGAATTGGAATGTCCCAGAATAAAATAATTTTGCTCTGTCTCAACAATAGATTTTAAAACCTCGGTTTTGCTCCCTCCAAATGTTTTATCCCAACTTATTTCTCCTTTGGAATCCAGTTTAAGCAGCCAATAGTCTTTTCCGCCTTTGTTTTCAGAGGTTTTATTTCCAGATTTTCCAGAATCAGAGATTCCAGCAACCAAATATCCTCCATCTTTTGTCTGAATAATAGAGGTAAGCTCTTCACTTCCTTCTCCCCCCAGTGTTTTCTGCCATTCGATAGTTCCTTCTGCATTAATTTTAAGAATCCAATAATCTGCAAGTCCAAATCCTGATTCTTTTTTATCTCCTGATAAAGAAGAATAAGAAAATCCACCTAAAATGTACCCTCCATCTTTTGTTAATGCTCCGGAAGTCAGAAAATCATTTTTATCACCACCAAAACGCTGCTTCCATTCTTCGGTACCATTTTCATTGAGTTTTGAAATGAAAAAATCCAGATCTCCCTGAGTTGTTTTTTGATCTCCGTTTACTTTATCAGAAGCAGAGCTTCCCAGTAATAAAAATCCATAATCCGGAGTAGCAATAGCATTGTACAGATACTCGGACTGTTTTCCTCCCATACTTTTTTCCCACAAAACATCCTTATAAGGATAGGTTTGTGCATGAAAAAAATTAACAAAAGGAAAAAGAAGTAAAATTCTTTTTACCATATTATAATTTATTTATGTTCTAAGTTTCTTTAGATACAGATGCAACAGGAAGGGATAGAAAATATGTATAACTATAAAAATACATCAAGAACAAATGACATAAAAATTTTTATAGTATCCAGATGACTAAAGGCTTCAAATCGCGAAAGCATCGTCAATTCAGAATAGGCAGGTCTCCTGGCTTGTAACAATTTTCATCATCCTTCCCGCTTTGTGCAGTGGATATACTGAGGACAAAAATCTATATGTTACTTACAGTTGCGCGACAGCTCGTGATTTCAACACGATTCCCTATTAATTTACATTATGTAAAACCTGTTCTGCTTGATAAAGAGTAAGATTATATTAAAGAACTATTTATTTAAGGCAAAGATAAGTATTTAAGCAGGCGTATATGTTATAAAATCTACATTTTAGCCTGTGTTATTATATGATAAATTCCCATAATTACTCGATTTTTTTTAATAAAAAACCCAGCCAAATACTGGCCGGGTCAGAGTGAAACAAAAATTAGCTATGCTAAAATTAATTTTTAATCAGTTTTTGCTGGTAGACAGCTTTATCAGTTGTTGCTTTTAGAATGTATATTCCTTTTGGTAACATGTTCACATTTACTTGTCCC
Organism: Chryseobacterium sp. Marseille-Q3244; assembly: GCF_940807095.1. Taxonomy (NCBI): domain Bacteria; kingdom Pseudomonadati; phylum Bacteroidota; class Flavobacteriia; order Flavobacteriales; family Weeksellaceae; genus Chryseobacterium; species Chryseobacterium sp. Marseille-Q3244. Next base: position 282,422 of record NZ_CALNWX010000005.1, read on the forward strand.
TTATTAAACTGAGTATTGATAAACTTACCTGAAGCATCATAAATAGAAACATTTATCACTTTTTCCTGAGTTTTAATATAAACTACATCCGTAGCCGGGTTTGGATAAATACCAAAATTTAATTTCTGAACTTCTGAAGTTGCTAAGGTAGCTCCCTGGCTAGTAATTGTAATTGTCTTCTCCACAACTTTACCGTTTGAATTGAAGCTGATTACAACATCTGCAGTTCCTGTTCCAAGAGCTTTTAATATCAGCTCATCATCAGCATTAATCACAGCTGAAACCACAGAGGAATTGCTGTTTGATTTGATTGCCTTTACAATAGCAGCATTAAAATTATCTCCATCAGAAACTACTGTTTTCAAATCAATTGTAGTAGTACCTGTAACAGTAACTTGTGATGGCAAAGTATTATTTACAACAGGAGCTGTATTATCCGGGAATACCGTTAATGCAGGGAACCAGTAGTAATCAATCAATGTTTTCGTATTAGTAAGATTACCATTTGCATCATAAATATGCACCCAGTTCTTTTGATAATGACCTCCTGTTTCTGTAGTGTTTACAATAAGTTCTCCCGTTACTGGGTTTACACGTAATGCCGCACCATAAGGAGTCTGCTTATAAGTTTCTGTTTGCTGTGGAATCGTAATAAAGGATTCATTAAAAGTTTTGGTAGTGACATCAAATTTAACAATCTGACTTCCTAATCCCCACATTGCTCCTGCTTTGAACCAATACAATGTATTTTCTGTGTTGCTCGCAGCAAAGCTACCTGCATTCCAGGCCCCCCAAGAATCAGCATAAGTTGAAGTTGGAATACTGTAAGATTGAGTCGTAAATGTTTTAGGATTAATATTTACAAGAGCATTTGTCTGAACTGCCCAGATACTCCCATCCCTAGCCTGTACTATTGACTGAAAATCCCCAGAAATAGTATTGATTACAGTATCTGTATTAGGATCAATCACAAGAATCCCAACTTGCTGCTTCAGAGCAAAAACATGCTTTGAAGTACGGATCATGTTTCCGATCTGTTCACTATAAAGGTTAGCACCTTCAGTTCCTGGTATTACATTACCTACTGTTAAATTATCAATATTAAATAAATAGATACCATTAGAAGCACCAATGTATCCTTTATGTTCATTCACTCCGATAAATGATCTTCCATCACCGCCACCAATATTATCAAACGATTCTATTTTTTGCATTGTCTGTGCATTAGCCACAACAAGTCTTCCTCCTGGAATATATTGGGTATCTCCTCCATCAGCTTCCTGCTTTGAAACAAAATAGAATTTATCTCCATAAATAGTCCCATATTGAGTAGTTGCCCCAAAAGCATGATTATTATTAGCATTGCTGTATACTCTATAATCGATCGAACCGTTATTGTCAATAAAATTTACAGATCCGTTGGTATGCCCGAACCATTCTTCATTCACAATAAAGAATCCGTTGGTGTAGTTCCCTACTGTATTTACAGTCTTCATATTTGCCAAACCTGTCAAAGCCACAGATGAAACATAAGGAGTAACAGGTGTCATTGTTGAAGAAACCGGAACCGTATTGAATGAAGGATTAAAATTCCATACATCCCATGATCCATTTTTCAATACACGGGAAGTAGAACCTACGCTTGAGTATCCAAAATTAGCATTTGCAGGATCTTTAATCCAATAAGACCAGTAACCGTTAGTCATCCATCCGGACTGCCAGTGGTCATTAGCATCTACTGCATTATAAGCATCAAAGTTATAAGCTGTAGTGTTTACGATTCCATTTACCGGAAGAAGCGGTGTGGATGTATTTCCGTTATAATACAAAGCCGCAAGATTCTGCCCATCAAGATCAAAACCAAATCCTCCCACTGCCATTCCTTGAGGTGTGCCCTGATAAAGCAATGTAAAGAATCTCTGATCTGCTTTAGCAATTGCTTTAATCATATCTGCTCCTGTAGCGGTTCCGTTCCATCGGAATCCCCAAACTAAAGCATCCGGATTTTTACTATCATTCCATTGTACAACAAAGGCTGCCTCGTTTGTGCCTGTACCTACCCAATACTTGATATCAGAAAAGCTGATTGATGGGGCAGCTGCCACTTTCAGTTGATTTGCTGACTTTCCCGGAATATCATTCCTAAGAACTCCCTGTACTTTTACCTGTGCATTTGTGAAAAATGCGAACAGAAAAAGCAAGGTAAAAAGATAAAACTTTTTCATTTTTATTAATTTATAGTTGATTGAATTTTAATTAAAATGTAAATCATAAGCACCGGAAACTTCTGTTGAAACCTCTCCAATTCTGCCTGCCTCCTGATTGATTCCTGTATAGACTTTCACAAAATCAATACCTGGGAGTTTTACGTATTTGCCATTTCTGTCAACTGCCCAGGAAATATCTATATTAGAGGCCTCGTCTTTATTTGGAGCATTATCTGCATATCCATACTCATATGATTTTCCTACCCAATAAGATCCGTTTCCACTTTGGTCGTAATAATTATCTTTAAGTTTGGTTCCGGTAAAAGTATAAGAACCATCCGAAATCCACAGAGGATAATAGCTTTGCAAATGGAACATGTTTTTTGTCTTAAACCCGGTATTCCCCAGGTTATCCTTCCATTTGATATATTCTACATCAATATCCCAGCCTAGATTCCCAGGAACAGGAGTTTTATTTTCATCAGGTTTGAAATAGGTAATACTGTAATCTTTAACAGTTGTATTTTTAAAATATTCGCTTCCGGCAATTTCATACCATTCGTTATCATCTGGTTTTCCGTTTTTATTCCTATCATAAGCAACCATAATAATTCCGGGTTCACATGAGCCTGAACGAGGGTCAATAGCAGCATTTCCAAAAAATGCATTCCCAAGTATTTTAAAGTCTCTTCCTTCCAGATTTGGGATGGTATGATCAAAGCCAAAAACAACATAACCTCCAAATCCGCCAAGAGTTATTTCAGACGAATTAGGACCAATCAGAGATTTTTTTGCCTTCTCAAGCATATCATTAGCCGTATTTCCTGATAGATATTCAGGTATGTCATGTACAAATTGTCCTACAGCAGGACGATACTCTAAAACTTTTGAAATATATCCGGTATAGGTTGCTGTTTCTTTTTCTACTATTATTTTTGAATGATATGTATTTACTTTTCCGTTATTTTTTATGGTAAGAGTCAATGGATAAGTACCAACAGTAGGACTGATAAATTCAAGCTCCGAACTTTGTGAAATAACAACATCATTGATACTCCAAGTAATATTTCCAGAAATATTGACTGGAATATTTAATACTTCAAAACGTTCTATGGTATAGGAATCAACCAAACCATTAAAGGCTGTATTCTCTTCATCATCATGTTTACAAGCAGCTAAACCTATAACAGCCAGTGATAATACTCCTTTTTTCAAATAATTTACAATATGTTTATTCATGTTACTCAGTTTTATTATTTATATAAAAAAGCAAAATGGGCAGGAATATTTCCACCTTCAGTTTTCCATTTAAAGTGTCCGTTTTTATCAAAGCAATACACGAATCCCATTGATACATAGTTTCGTGCATCTGTAATGTAAATATCTTCTGTAATAGGGTTTACAGTAATACCGTAAGGCGTTTTAATTGCGTTTACATATTCCTGATCAAAAATTTTATTGGAAATGATCTGCTCTGTTTTCACATCAATAATTCCAAATGTTTTTTGGGAAGTATGGGTATTATAATTAAATTCGTTACCATAATAATATAGCTTATCATTAACAATCGTCATTTCACTTACAGCAATGTGAAAATTCTTTTTCACTAATCCTGTAGTAGCATCTAATAGATATAAACTTGATGGTACTTCATAATAATTTCCACGTGAACTGACATATAGATCTCCATAATTATCTTTTTTAAGACGATGGAGGTTGATTGCAACATCTAGTTTCTTTATCTCTTCGAATGTAGTAAGGTCTATTACTGATACGGTTCTATCATAGTTTGGATCCATATACCCTCCTGAATTAGCAACAAACAGCTGATTTCCTATAATTTCCATTTCTTCAGGCTGATATCCTACTGTCGCCTGACGCTGTATGGAAAGAGAGGTGGTATCAATCTCCACAACTTTTCCTTTCGGAGCATTGGGATTAATATCTATGGGCCCGGCATAACTGCTTGCGTAGGCCTTATCTCCTTTAAAAGTCAGATATCTGCAATTTTGCAACGGAATTGACTTGATACGCTTAGCTGTTCTAGCATCTAAAACCTCTATTTTATTGGAAGCATTTACAATAATATAAAGTTTACTTCCATAGATCTTAATATCATTTCCCACATCTCCTAGCTCTTTAACAACGTTTGGATTAATTTCTGCGTAGATATTTCGGTAGTAGTTTCCTTTTGTATAATCGAAGAAGTCCAGGGTACATTTATTACTTCCCATATTTCCTTCATTCAAAATATAAAATCCTTTTATAGCTGTGTTTTCTGGCTGAGATATTCCCTCTACCACTTCCTGGCGAACAATAATATCATCAGTACGGCAGGAAACAAGAAAAACCAATACAAAAAGTAGCACACAAAAATTTAGTTTTCTCATAAAGTAAAATTTAAAATGAGTTTAAAATTTCTTCCTGGCATTGGATAATTAAGAACTACATCATAATATTGATTGAAAATATTATTCATTTCAAGACCTACCTTAAACTGATGCCCCACCATATTAATTTTTTTCTGAACAGATAAATCATGAGTATACCAAGGTTGAACATAGTTATACTGAATATTATCCTGTTGACCATCATATCGCTCACCTACATAGATCATACTGTAATTGAAACTCCAGCTTTTATAATCGGCCATCATGCTCAAAGAACCGCTATGCCATGGTGTATAAGGGATCTGATTTCCATAAAAAGTATCTCTGGGTTCAATATCATTTCCTGGATTACTAATATCCCTTGCACGCTGATAGGTATAAGTAAGCTGTGGACGGAGTTTCAAGCTTCCAAGCATCATTTCTGCCTGTAGATTAACATCTGTTCCTATGATTTCAACCACTCCAAGATTCATCATCATCCAACGGAACATATCCTGAGTGGGAACTGCAACAATTTTATCTTCTACTCTATTATAATACCCATCTGCTTTAACATAAAAAGCCTTTAAAAAAGAATTGGTAATTTTTTTCTGGTAGGTAAAACCTACATTATACTGATGGGTAAACTCTGGTTTCAAATACGTATTTCCAAGACGGGTATAGTACAAATCATTGAAAGTAGGAAGTCTGAATACTTTTTTGTAAAAAGCTCTGAAAGTAAGCTCCGGAATTTTAACAGGTTGATAGCTTATAAACAGCGCAGGGGTCCATTCGCTCCTGTCATCAGGTCTTTTATTCTTTCTTACCTCTTCAAATGTAAAAGTTCCAAGAAGACTCCCCATAAATTTGAATCTGTTCCACTGATAGGTTGTGGCCAATGCAACCATCGATGTATAACGTGTAGGGTAAGAAAAATTCCGAAGATCTGCATTCAGAGTGTTATACTGAAAATCCCCACTTAGATTAACATCCCAATTGGAATTGATTGAATATAAATTGGAGGAAGAAAGATAAGCTTCCTTCTGTATATAGGTATTCTCTGCATATTTGATATATTCGGAACGGACTGTATCAGCAAAATAAGTATAATCATAAGCAAATTTTGCTTTAAGTTGCGTTTCAAATTTTGGGAATATTTTTTTCCTGAAATTAGCCTGTACAAAGTAGTTTTCGTCACTCATTCTTGCTCCTCTGGCACCAAAACGTCCATTAACAATAGGAGCAGGAATACCTCTGTTTGAAATATAACCATACCCGCGTACATTCCAGCTTCCGTTATTTAAAGTTCCATTGATAGATGTTTCAAAACGTTTTGCATGAATATCAGAATCCTGTCTTTTAGCAATTGTATCGTAAGCCTGTTGTCCATCAGGAAATTTTTTAGCGTAACGATATTTATAAATTCCATCACTCTGGAGAAACTCTGCACTAAAACTTGCTGAAATTCTTTTGGAAATCTTTTGTTCTAAACGGAATGAAGGATTAAATAAATCAATGGAAGCACTTTTTGCCCTGATCAGAAGATTGGTTTTCTTACCGCCGGTGAATGTTGGTGTTTTGGGTTGTAAATAAATAGATCCCGATGACCCGAAATCTTTGGCAGGCTGGAAAATTTCACTTTTCTGACCGTTGTACAATGAGATTTCTTCAAGATCATCCAAAGAATATCTTCCTAAGTCTACCAATCCGTTCTGAGCATTACCTAATTGGATTCCATCATAGAAAACACCTACATGCTGACTTCCCATACTTCGGATATTGACCGTCTTCAAACCACCCATTCCGCCATAATCTTTAATCTGAACTCCGGCAAAATATCTCAGTGCATCAGCAACAGAATGACTGTTGAGCCGTTCAAGCTCTTCGCCTTGTAAGACCTGAGCAGGAATGATTTCTTTAAAATTCTTTTTGTAAATATTGACAGTCTTTATAGCTTCTCCTTTAATACTGTCTTTTTTATGAGTCTGAGAAAACAGGAATTGTGAAGTTAACACGAATGCCGTGAAAACAATTTTATGGAATTGAAATGTAGTTAGTTTTGCTATCATTAGCTCATTCATGGGTCATGATGACGCTAATGGATATAAGAAAAGCAACGACAAAGCACAGCTGTCACTGCACAGAATCATTGTTGTCCTAAGCTTTATTCCACGAAAGCGTCAAACGTTTATTATTTCTGGCAGGTCTTCTGACTTACTCCGTTTTTGAAATCCTTCCCATTCCTAAAAACAGTGGATCTATTTTTCAAAAACTTTGGTGTGGAGCTTACAGCAGCGGGTCTGTTCCGGATTTTCACCGGATTCCCTTTTAAGAGCTTATTATGGCTCACCAAATTCCGCCAAAGATATAAAATTCTCTCCAGATACGATGGCATGCAGAATAAAATGATTATCAATGCATAAACATGAAAAATCCCGTTAGGTTTTAACGGGATTTATACTCAATTTAAACAATTAATCCATGTTGAATCTCTCTATTCTACTTAATGAGTATTGTTCACAAATTCACAATCGCTCAATGTTTTCATAAATAAGATAAGATTGATTTTCTCCTGTTCTGTGAGAGGAATTCTGTTTCCATTATTTTTAAAGGCAGGATCAAGATTATCAGCACCCAAAACTCCTTTATCAAAATAATCAAGCACTGCTCTCAAAGTCGGGAACTGTCCAAAACTTCCATAAGGCGCAGTATACTCTACATTTCGTAAAGAAGGAACCCGGAAACTCATATAATCTGTCGGAATACCGGTCACTCTTCCACGTCCAGCTTCATTGGTATCCGGATTTACAGGAAACCCGATATTTCTAAAGCTCTGATCGGTAAAAAGCTCTGTACTATGGCAACTTGCACATTTCTCCTGAAAAGTTTGGTACCCTTGCGCTTCATTTTCTGTAAAATTATCTTCTTTCCGTTTTACCTTATCATACTTACTATTGGCAGAAATCAAGGTATATTCATACTGTGCTATACTTTTATAAATTCTTTCTGCAGTAATAGTTTCGTCGCCAAATGTTTTTCGGAATAAATCTTTATATGCCAGATCATCTTTTATCTTTCCTATCACTTCCAGAATAGAAGACCCCATCTCTTCATGGGTTATAATAGGAACCAGCGGTTGCTTTTCCAATTCAAGAATATTACCATCCCAATTGTAAAATTTCATAAACAGCATATTCTGAATGGCAGGAACATTTCGTAGTCCTACTCTATTCTTAATCCCTACTCCCTGGGCATTATTGTCTGCAAAGGCATTCCCCTGAATATGACAACTCGAACAGGAAATTGTATTATCTGCACTGAACCTTTTCTCATGAAATAATTTTTCACCCAGCTCTACTCCATATTGAGTAGGCTTATTAGAATTGGTCGAACCATTTAGTTCTGGGAATCCAGGTGGAATATTGAATGGAATTTGTGGATTATCATAAGCAATAGGCTCATAATAATCATTATTACAAGAGATTAACAGAATGATAATGGCTAAAATGCATAATGATTTTTTCATTACTACAGAGAACAGCCTAGTTTTCAACACCACTCACTGAAAACATTCCAGAAATATCACTCGAACCGTTTCCTCCCAGGTTATCAACAAATTTTATCATTTGATTAGCGGTATGAATATTCGGGGTTGCATTACCATCTGATCCTGTTCCTGTAACTAATAGAATCGTATTAATTTTTCCTGTCAACAGCTTATCAAAATCAGCTTGAATAGTAATTTTAGGAGCTTTGTTGTCCACAATGGCATTGTTGGGAAGATTTAAAGTAACTTCTCTGTAAGCATCTACTCCCTGGGTAAAATTGCCTTCTGATCCTTTTATAGTGCTTCCGGTATGAATGGACATCTGTTTATTATCTGTTCCATAAAAGCCTTCAATTTTGGTGAACCGATACCCTGCTCCCCATTCCCACATCATTTGGGTATCATTGGCTCCTGCTGTTGCATAGAACTTTGGAAATTTCACCTGATCCAGTACATTCAATTCTCTTTTTACTCCTAATCCGAATTTGATCCTTTTATATTCTCCCGCGGGTATATTACTCAGTAAATAACGAAGGGTTTCCGGTTTTGACTGGTCAATTACCGTAGCTCCCTGATCCAGATCGTTAACTTTATAAGGAATTTCATTGCCATCTGCTTTTACCAGACGAATATTGCTTATCACATACTTCAATTCTGAAAAATGATGAACCTGTCCTTCTGCTGAAGTATTGGTAGTAGCTGTTACGGAAGTAGCATCACCAAGAACAATGGTTCTGTTTTTAAAGGTATTATTGAATTCAAGTGTTACATTATTGGCAACAGGGTTATCATCACTATTCTGACATGAAATGACTCCTAATGAAAAAGCTGATAATAGTAGATATTGTTTTAAGCTTTGCATTTTAAAAATTTTAAGTTGTTGTTTTAATTAAAGTTTTTATGATCCTTAAAAATTGAATTTTAAAGATGTGAAGATGTTACGCCCCATTCTTGGGATATTTCCCCAATCTGCATAGGTGCTGTAATATTTGTTCAGCAGGTTTTCGGCTCCTACCTGAAAAACCGTTTTAAGTTTTTTAATTTTGAAAGTATAATCCATGGAAAAATTCCAGACAGCGTAAGCTGGTGTTTGATCTTCTCCATATTCCGGGCTGTAATTAAGCTGGATACAATCTCCATGTACAGAAGTCTGAATTCCAAAATTACGATGGGTATAATGTAAAGAGGTCAGATAGCTCAAAGGGCGGATGAAAGGTAAGTTTTTTCCTTTATCATCTCTTCCTCTTGCATACGTCAGTGTTCCTTTCCAATGTAGATCAGGGATAATGCTATAGCTTGTATTCAGAGACACATTAAAAAGTGTTGCATGATCCAGGGAAGTATAGGCCTTCACTCCTACCGATTGATAATTCATAGGGCTTCCCAGACTTAAAATTTTCCCAATGATGTAATTCTGAATATAGAAGTAATTTACCTTAGCTTCAATACTCAATTTTTCATTTTTAAAACCTGCACTGGCATTGGTTTCATAAGAAATTTCATTTTTCAGATCAGGATTTCCAATGTAATCATAGCGATCAAAGCTGTTGTAGATATAATAACCATATCCTTCTGAAACGGAAGGTGCTCTATGCCCATAGCCTGTACCTACAGAAAAGCTAAAGTGATTCTCTGTAAATTGATACGCTGCATGTAAGCTAGGAAGAACTCTTGTTTTTTGTTGAGATGCTCCCGGATGAAAAATCCAGTTGAATTCTGCATATTTGGACTCATTATAGTTCAGTCCTAAGGATCCGCCGAAACTCAAAAGGCTTTTATCAGATATATCCCATTTATTATTCATCGAGAAACTGGCAAAACGGGTGGTAACCCAAGGCCAGCTATAGGCAAACATTGTTCTGTTCTTACGATCCTGCGGATACATGCGCATTTCTGCAATGGATACATTATTGTATGCATTAAGCTCTATGTCTGAGGTATACCGTTCTTTTTTAAGATTTACCGAAGAAACCAATCCATACGTAGTACTCCATCCCGGCATATCCATGTGAACAAGATTTTCAGGACGTTTTGTATCATCCATATAATGCTCTATGGTATTGAAATAGATTTTTGTATCCCAGGATTTAATCAACCCTTCTTTAAACAATTGCTTATAGGAAGCTGATGTAATCATCGCCCTGGAAAGCCATAAATCCATTGTTAATGCAGGGAATCCAACATTTTTTGCCATATCGAAAATGGCATCCACTCTCACTGAAGATAAGGGACTTGTCTTGTAAGCGATTCCAATTCCGGTATTGAACTTATTATATTGAGAGTGATTCACTTCAGCATCATTCCCGTCATAATAATTACCTGCTTTCCGAAAGGAGATATTTCCATCCACTACAAGCTTTTTCCCGGAATAAGATATATTTCCAAGATTGAAAACCTGTTTATTGTTGAACTCAAAGCCTGTCTGATAAGCCCCACTCCACTTCTTTTCAAGACCAAAAGGTGTACTTTTTCTTTTCAGGTCAATACTTCCGGCGACTGTTGCCCCATGAGAACTCCCTTCCTGACCTGATTTTATATCTATCGCTGAAAGCGTATTGCTTTCCAGATAGGAAGTAACCGGATCCATTTTATCGGTGCATGCCCCAAAAATGCGCATCCCATCAAGAGTAATCACAGATCTTTCCGTACTCATATTATTGAGTAAGGGCTCCCAAGCATATGCTCCGCGTTTTATAAAGCTTATTTTGTCAGAAGATGCTAGAAATTCATCTACTGAAACGGCCATTTTTATATCCGTTTCAATCTTCTTTTTATTGCTTTTTACTTTTACCTCAGCTAAATGAGCAATACTATCTTTTCGTACTTTTCTGTTTTGGGCATTGATAATAACTCCCAAAAAGATTAATATAATTCCAAACTGCTTCATGAAATTAGAATAAAGTATCAATAAAAAGTTCACTTTTAACGCCCGGAACACCCGGTGTAAAATCAGTAGAAACCTTAGTTCCTTTGATGATTTTGCCATTTTGGTTCAGCATGATAAAATTTAAGGTCCAGTTTCCTGTCATGGTATAATTGACAATACCGTGATACAATCCGTCATTCCCTTGTATTAAATCCCGATTATTGGGAGATGAATGATTTCCCATGGAAGGTTCCGGCATTCTTGGATCCAATTGCAGAGTATAGTCCTTCACTTCCGAATAGGAAAACTGTATAGGATCGGGAAAATTCCCTGTAGATACAGCAGGCTTATTGTATTTATAGATTCCTGCTATCAAGCTGTTTTCTGCAACTTTCGGTTTTTGAGGTGCAATAAGTGCAATACAATATTGTTCACCGTCATTTCCCGTAAAAGAAGTCATATTAAGGTTCTTATTCCCCTGTTCATTCACCGCGATATCTTTATTGATGGCATATGTCTTCTGGTTGACCGTGAAACTCAAATAAAGCTTCCAATTTGCCAGGGCATTGCTTTTATCCATAAATACGGAATACCCCAAATAGTACTCACCATCTGGCTTATAGTTCAGCATGTATTGATAGGGACATGAAGTTTTGCTTCCATCACCTTTCGTCATGATGGGTAAAAAAGTAACTTCCGAAGCATTGATATTTTCATTCGTCTGAGTATTGATGACCTTTACTCTGATTTCATTATATCCTTTATAAAATGTTCCGTTTAAAGTTTCAATACTTATTTTATAATTATCTTTATTTACAGCTGTTGCTTCTTTAAATTCATAGAGTTCCGGAACAGCTGTATTGGTTTCATTTTCGTAATCTGTTTTGTCGAGGGTGCAGGAAACAACCATCAACAGTGCACTCATTACAAAAAGTTGATACATTTTCATTGTTGATTTTTTTAGTTGATAATACAATAGAAATACTTTGAATGTTAAAACATCCTCTTTTACCACAAAAGACACAAAGATTATATAACACTTAAGTTATTTAAGAGGTATAAATGAATTGTTGAGAAATACACTTAGGCTTTATGAAAATCAAATATTTTCAAGTTTTATGAACTGTATAAGCATAAGATTCCAAGCCTATTTACAATCTGCTAAATAAACTTTGGTAACTTCTGTGGTTAATTTCTATAAGTGAATAGTTGAATCCTAAAAAACAGGTGGTTTGAAAATGTGTTTCAGAAACAGAAAAGAATAATCTGTTTCGTAGAGAAAATTGAAATTGGAAACAATAATTTTTCCGGTGATAGCAACTTCTACAATCTCAGGCAGCGTGTACATATCAAGAATTTTCTGTCCTGAATTCTTTGCTTTGTTGAAAGGAGTAGATTCCGTATCAGCAGTGGTTTTTGCCAGCTCTTTGCTTAAGTAGCATTTTCCGTTACAGTGAACTTCCGGTTTGCTTTTATTGACACAAAGCGTGTTGACAATATAATTATAATTTACAGCATACTCAACCAAAGGGATCAGAGGTCTGAACACCATATAGCCAATAAAGAGTATGCTGTAAATTATTTTCATTAATTATTTTTTGCTTAAAGCTTCATCATATCTTTTGCTGACTTCTTTCCAGTTCAGCACATTCCAGATTGCAGAAAGATAATCTGCTCTCTTGTTCTGATATTTCAGGTAATAAGCGTGTTCCCATACATCTATTCCCAGAATAGGAGTTCCTTTTTCTTCTACAATATCCATCAATGGATTGTCCTGATTAGGGGTAGAGGAAACAAAAAGTTTTCCGTTTTTATCCACGGCAAGCCATGCCCATCCTGATCCAAAACGGTCTGCACCAGCTTTACTCATCTTTTCTTTGAAAGCATCCAGACTTCCGAAAGTTTCGTTAATAGCCTTTGCTAATTTTGCAGAAGGTTGAGTATTTTTCTCCGGAGTAAGGATAGTCCAGAAAAGCTCGTGGTTATAATGTCCTCCCGCATTATTTCTTACCGCAGGACTTAACTTGGAAGTTTCAGAAAGAATTTTAAGTAAAGATTCTTTTTCCTGTGGAGTTCCGGCAATGGCTTTATTCAAGTTGGCAGCATATGCAGCACCATGCTTTGAATAATGAATTTCCATTGTCTGCGCATCTATTGATCCTTCTAATGCATTATAAGCATACGGTAAAGGAGTTTGCTTAAACTGAGCCAGTGTAAACTGAGCTGCTAATACAGCTCCTAAAGCAGCAATTTTCATAATCTTCATAATGTTTTGTTATATGGTTAAACAATATTTTACTTTTAGAATGGAAGCTTGAGGCCGGAAGATAGAAGTACTTGAAATTTAAAAAACAATTAAAGAATTGCTTAACGATCAATACTTCCAGCTACCTTTCTTCCCTCTAATTTAATAACTTCTTAATATCCTCAATCAGGATTTCTCTATCCGGATGATATTTTCCATTTAGCTTCGGATTTTTCCCTTCCGGATCCTCATAATTCAATCCTGAATAATAAAGAATCGGCATATTTTCTTTATTATACCTGCAACGAATGTTCCCTTTTTCATCTACCAGGGCAATCATTCCACTATGATTAAGACTTTCTGCATCATCTTCTTTGTCTCCGACATAGATATTGAACTGATCTGCTAATTTACCGATATATGTTCTGTCACCAGTCAGAAAATGCCAGTTAGGAGATGTAGCCCCAATCCTTTGAGCATGTTCTTTCAAAGCTTCAGGAGTATCATTTTCCGGATCTATACTGATAGAAATAATACCGAAATCAGGATTATTGATCTGGTTTTGAACGGCCTTCATATTCGTATTCATCACCGGGCATATCGTAGGACATTTACTGAAGAAAAACTCTACCAGATACACCTTTCCCAGCATATCTTTATTGGTTATTTTTTTACCATTCTGATCTGTCAGTTCAAAATCAGGAACCTTCATCACCGTATAAAGATTCTTTTTAAAGTAACTCATTCCCACTCCTATCCCTAAGAAAAGTAAAGCAAAAATGGCAATCGGAATAATAACCTTAGTCTTATTATTTTTTGGCATAGCTTTCAGGATTTTTTTTGAATTCATCTTTACAATACGAACTACAAAAACCATATACCTTAGCTTTATATACTGCAGTATCTTTTAAAGAGCCTGCCGTTTTCATGTGACAAATAGGATCTTCTTCATTCACTACATGGACATTTTTTATATTTTCCCCTGAAGTGCTCATATTCATTTTATGTTTGACCTGAGGTTCTTTTGTACACGACAACAGGACTATTGACAGCAAAGCCGTCAAAATAATTGGAAATTTCATTTTAATGATTAATTAAAATTAATACTATTGAGTAAAATTACGGAACTAAACAATACATTAAAACAACCATACGATTCGTTGAAATCGCATAAAAACCAATTAAAAAGGCCTTTAAGGTAAATCTATAATGAATTGTTTACAACCATTTTAGCTTTAAACTAAAATACTAGTTCAATATAAATATTAAACTAAAGGAGGGTGGAATATCCTTGAAAAATAGTCTGTAGAATAGGAATCAAAGTAATCTGAAGCCGGAGCTTTACCTAACGGTTCAGGATCTTTTTTATTCGGGAAAGAAAGGATTTCATTAGAGATAAAAACATCCAATCCTGCAATCTTTACCGTTTGTGAAGTATTGGACTGCTTTTCTGTTTTTGCCAGTTCTTTCTCCACATAACACTTTCCTTTACAGGTAGACTGAGGGATTCCTCTGTTTTCACAAAGGTTTTTCACAATATAATCATAATTCACGGCATAGTTTATCAGAGGCAGAACAGGACGTACTGCAACCGTAAAAATGATAAATATGGAAATGAATAATCTCAATTCTTCTGTTCTGTAGTTACAAATATACTACTTCAAAACTGTTTTACCTCTCATTTATGATGAATGTCATTAATGAATCTTTCCAAAGAGTTTTTAAAGATTATGCGGGTTATATCTGCAATAAAATTGAATCCTGTCTATTTAATCGCCACCAATACACAAATTATTTTACTTGCATAAGTCTAAGGATCTACGCGTTTAAAAAACTGTTACCTAATAAATCCATACAACTGTATCTGTTCTCATTGTGATATTATAACGACCTTTGGTTATTAGGCTTCAGAATCTATCTCATGATCCAAATCAGAACTGCTACCATAGAAGATGCACAACATATTGCACTACTGGGAAGAATAACCTTCACAGAAACATTTTCGGACTATTTCCGTGATCCAAAGGATCTATTTGATTATTTTGAACGAACCTTCAGTGTAGCTAAAATCAGGAATAGTATTCAGAATCCTAATAATAAATTCTGGATTGCGTTCTGGAACGAACTTCCGATTGGATATGCCAAACTAAAAGTTAATTCTCCAACAGCGTTTATTGATTCTACCGCTGTTTCTCAGTTACAGAAAATTTATGTACTGAAAGAGTTTTTGGATAAAAAAGCAGGAAAGGCATTGATGGATGAACTGATGGATTCTTTTGAAAGGTCTGAACAGCAATATATCTGGTTATCCGTTCTGAATTCTAACGAGAGAGCATTACATTTTTATGATAAAAACGGCTATTCCAGAATTGGCGAGCATCAGTTCAGTATAGGGAAAGAGGATTTCAATTTCTTTGCCTTATCAAAACAAAAAATTTAGTTCTTTATAAAAGTTTAATCTTGTTAAGCTCTGTTGTTTTTTTCGACAGGGCTTTTTCTTTGTTGCTATTTTTTTTGGAATACGCAAGGACGCGAAGAGTTTTTAAAATATTGTGTTTTAAGGCGCTAGGATTTTATCTGCGATAAAATTGAAAACTGCATATTTTGATGCCAAGTATACATGAATAATCTTACTTACGCACAAAGCCTATGCATCTATGTGGTTAAAAAAAATTAAACCTCATAGATACATAGAAAAGACTTTTTGAAAACAAAATCATTTTATTCTTGCATTAGTGGCAAATTAGGAAGTTTCTCTTACTGAAAATCTTTGATTTTCTTGCGCCTTAAATATGTATATTTAGGTAGAAACCTTTGCGTCCTTGCGTATTCCAACAAACATTTTATTAATATTCATAAAAAAAGACCCTGCTGTAGCCAGCAGAGCCTTCATTAATATAATATAGTTGTATGTTTTTGGGTCTTTAAAACTTCATTCTCTGAATTCTTACTGCATTTAAAATAGCCAGTAAAGCAACTCCTACATCAGCAAATACAGCCTCCCACATTGTTGCTAAACCTCCTGCACCAAGCACAAGAACTACTGCTTTCACAGCAAAGGCAAGGATAATATTCTGCCAAACGATCTTTTTCGTTTGTTTACCGATATTGATGGCCATCGGAATTTTACTTGGCTTATCATCCTGAATAACAACATCTGCAGTTTCAATAGTAGCATCACTTCCTAAACCTCCCATCGCAATTCCTACATCGCTTAAAGCCACTACCGGAGCATCATTCACTCCATCTCCTACGAAGGCTACAGTCTGATTTTTGGCTTTAATCTCTTTCACTTTATTCACTTTATCCTCTGGAAGAAGATCTCCGAATGCATTATCAATTCCCAGCTGATCGGCTACATATTTTACAACAGTCCCTTTATCACCACTCAACATGGTGGCTTTTACTCCCATTTTATGAAGATTATCCACGGTTTCTTTAGCATCTGCTTTAATGCTGTCTGCAATGGTAATATAACCTGCAAACTTTTTATCATACGCTACCGCAATAAGTGTGTATACAATATTAGCATGGTTAATATCATAGCTGATATTGAACTTATCCATTAATTTAAAATTCCCTACCAGAAGTTCTTTTCCATTGACAGTCGCTTTTAATCCATGCCCGGCAATTTCTTCTACATTTTCCATGGGAATGGAATAATTGATATCTCCTACATAATTGTGAATGGCTGTGGCTACAGGGTGTGTACTTTTACTTTCCAGCAGGTTAACCAGCTGCATGATTTCGTCTTTATTGAACGCAGCATTCATGCTTACTTCCTGAACTTTGAAAACACCTTCTGTCATGGTTCCGGTTTTATCCATCACCACATTCTGAATTTCTGCGATAGCATCCAGGAAATTACTTCCTTTAAACAGAATCCCATTTCGGCTGGCTGCTCCGATTCCACCAAAATAACCTAATGGAATAGAAATTACCAGGGCACAAGGACATGAAATTACAAGGAAGATCAACGCTCTGTACAACCAATCTCTAAATTGATAATCACCAACAAAGAAATAAGGTAAGAAAGTGATTCCTATGGCCAGAATTACAACAATTGGGGTATAAACTTTTGCAAATTTTCTGATGAATAATTCTGTAGGTGCTTTTTGAGCGGTTGCATTCTGAACCAACTCTAATATTTTACTTAATTTACTATCTTCATAAGCAGTAGTTACCTTTACAAGAGCAATACTGTTCATGTTAATCATTCCTGCCAATACTACTTCACCTTTATTTTTGGTATCCGGCTTACTTTCACCTGTTAAAGCAGCTGTATTGAATGATGCTGAATCAGAAAGCAGTTCTCCGTCGAGTGCAAGCTTTTCACCGGGTTTCAGTTGAATAACATCACCAATTTTTGTTTCTTTAGCTTTAATGGTTTTAGGCTGATTATTTTCCATGATCGTAACCTCATCTGGTCGTTGATCCAATAAAGCCTTGATATTTCCTTTGGCTCTGGTTACCGCCATTGATTGGAAAACCTCTCCTACTGCGTAAAAAAGCATTACCGCAACACCTTCAGGATATTCTCCAATGGCGAAGGCACCAATAGTAGCGATACTCATCAGAAAGAATTCTGAAAACACATCTCCTTTAATAATACTTTTAAAAGCATCTTTTAATACTGGAAATCCTACAGGGAGATAAGCTGCCAGGAACCATACTAAGCGCACCCATCCTGTAAACCAGGCGGGTTTTATATAGTTGTCAAAAGCGATTCCTAATAATAAAATTACAAAAGATATAATCGCCGGAAGAAACATCTGAAAGATGCTCTGATCTCCGGTGTCATGGGAGTGACCATGTCCGTCGTGGTCATGATTATGTCCATCTCCTTCTGAATGATTATGAGTATGTCCTTTTGGATCTTTTTTTTCCGGGGTTGTACTACAGCATTTTTCCATAACTGATATTTTTATACAAATTTAGGGGTGAGACTGATGCAATGCTATTGCAAACTTTCAAGACAATTTTCACAGATTCCTTTGGCAAAGAGCCTTATTTCATCAATCCGGAAATTGGTTTGTATGTTTTCCGGAAAGGAAATATCTTCTTTACAGGTTGTCTGCTTACATATTTTACAATAGAAATGGAGATGCCAGTCTTTATGTGTTTTTTCATCACAATCATCATCACACAATTTGTATTTTGTAGTCGTATTTTCCTGGATGCTGTGAACAATTCCTTTTTCTTCAAAGGTTTTTAATGTTCTGTAGATGGTAATTCGGTCTGCATTCTCAAAGTGATTTTCTATTTCAGACAAAGACAGGGCAGCGTCCTGCGAGCTTAAAAAATCATATACCAAAATCCTCATACTGGTTGGCTTGGTATTTTTATCAATGAGTTTGTTTTCTATATCTTTTTTCATTTTTAATCTTTTAAAATATTACAGATGTACTTCATTTTCTTCGTACCCTTCCTCCTCGATCTGAAAAGTTGTATGGTTTATTTTAAAATTTTCAACAGTGGTATCCGTCAATGTTTTTAATAATTGGTTCGGAGAGACTCCCTTATCTTTAACAACGTGAGCACTCATTGCATTCACACTTGAAGTGAGCGACCATACATGCAAATCGTGAACATTCTTCACTCCCTGAATCTGTTCCAATGATTTTCGTAATTCATGAATATCTACGTCCGTTGGTGTTCCTTCCAACAGTACATTGATAGCTTCTTTCAACAGCCTCCATGTTCTTGGAAATATCAATAATCCGATGGCTGCAGAAATCAATGGATCCGCATAATACCATCCTGTTGTCAGCATAATAATTCCTGCAATCATTACTCCAACAGAAGTGAGCATATCCGAGAGTACTTCAAAATACGCTCCTTTCATGTTCAGACTTCCTTCTGAATCTTTTCTAAGGATCATCATTCCGACAATATTTACCAATAATCCTATTCCTGCTACAATCAGCATGGATTTACTTTGTACTTCCGGTGGATTCTGAAACCTTCTATAGGCCTCAAATAATACATATATTGAAATTCCCAGCAAAACAACAGCATTAATAACCGCAGCTAATATTTCGGTACGGTAATATCCATAAGTTCTGGAGGGATCTGCTTTTTTTTCGCCAATTTTTATGGCAATAAATGCAAGCAATAGTCCTACAACATCGGTGAGCATGTGGGCGGCATCCGCTAGTAATGCAAGACTATTGGTAACAATTCCGCCTATGACCTCAGCAATAAGATAAGTTCCGCTAAGACATAGTACAATCAACAGATTTTTTTTATGTCTGCTTGCTGCGGAGGGAGTTTGTATTTGTGTTTTGGTATTTTCCATAGCTAATGACTTAATTACATTTCATAATAGGATGTATTTTCTTTTTTCAAAGGAACGTTTTGTTCACCAATCATTTGTCTGATATTGATTTCTATGGTTTGTGCCAGAGAAGTCATTGGGGTGTCCACCGGTCTGTTTTCAAATGGGTCCTGCATCATAATAGACGTTTTTTCTATGGTAATAAATACAATCGGAACCAGGAAAGTAACAAGAATTTCTACAATCAGCTGTGAGTCATCTAACCCAAATGGAAGGATTATCGCAAATACATAGATCAAAGTATGAACTAAAACACTATATGATCTTGGAAAAACGGTATTCTTTAATCTTTCACATTTTCCCATGCTGTCGCAAAGTCTTGTCACCATATCATTCAACTGCATCTGTTGGAAATCCGTCAATTTTGAATTTCCTATTTCCTTAAGCTGTCTGGAATGACCATCCAGAAGGGCATTGGGAATATTAACAGCACTGATCTGGTTTTCTTTCAAATAATTCTGAACTTTATCTGAAAAAGGCTGTTTTCTCAATGATTCTCCTAACGCATACGTCCAGATGATCTGCCTTTCTGCAAAATCTCTGACCGTTTTATGATCTTCCGCCGGCAAAAACTGAATAATCTGTCTAACAAATGTTCTGGAATCATTCACAATGGCTCCCCATACCGTTCTGGCTTCCCACCATCTTTCATAAGACTGAGAGGTTCTGAAAGCCAGCAGTAAAGACACCGCCGTCCCCAAAAGAGCAGGAATATTCAGAGGAAGTGAAATCTTCCGAAACCATGGCAACATATCCAGAAGTCCGATCGCTATCGCAAATATTCCGATGAACAGAATTTGTGATTTTATTTCACGAATGAAATACCAGACTGATATTTTTTTGTTTAATAACATAATTCAATTTTTTAATTGATTTTACCTTGTATTTTCCAGATAGAATGTTCTTGTTTTAATTATTTTAAGGACGATATAGATGAGCATGGTGACAATACAGCCAATCATAAAAATCATATTATAATGATCGTGCTCTTTTATCCATTCGCCAATTAAGTCAAAGACCATAAAAATTAAAAAAACAGCAAAAAGTCCATTTTTTTCTTTCTTAATTACCTTTTTGATACTGAATGATAACCTGTTGCTAGTAAACCTCCCTAATTTAGGAATAAAAACCGGTACTTTATCTGCCCAGGCTCTATAATTATTTCCAAATTTTCTTTCAAGAAACTGCTCTTCGGCATAAATGATTCTTTCGTAATAGATCCAATAGAAAAGGATAAAGGATATGATAAACCAAATATTTTCTGTCATAAGTGCAGGTCCCAGCCACATAAAAAAATTACCTAAATACAGAGGGTTTCTTACCATACTGTAGATTCCGGTAGTATTAAGGGTATCGGCAACCTGCCCTTCCGCAGTATTTCTTCCTGAGGTATTTTTGGGAGTATACCCCACAGTATATATTCTGATTGCTAAACCTACAAGGCTCACGAGTAGGAACAGAAATTCATAATAGATGATACAGTCCGATGTTTTCTCCTGCAAATTGGTTTGAATAAAAACAATTAATCCTACAAATAAAATTCCTATCGGAAGGAAACTCCGGTATTTAAATAACCAGTTCCCTTGTTTTTCAAGTTCTTCTTTTAAGGCCATTTTTTTAATTCTATTTTATTATTAATGTTCGTGCTCTCCTGAATTCACTAATTTGGCATTCACAAAAAAGGCAGATTTCACTACTATTTTAGCGTTATCCGGAATATTCCCAACTGGAGTAATAGCAGTATATCCCATATCCGAAGTTCCTTTCACTACTTCTATTTTTTCAAAGTTTAAAGTTTTAGAATGTGGTTTTCCTTTTTCGTCATGTTCTTCCTCCATTTTTTTATCAGTCTGAATAAAGACATAGAATTTCCCGTCTGCCTCTACGATGGCTTCGGTAGGAACAGCAGGTGTTGTGCTCTTATCAAGGCTTACAATCCCGGTAATATTCATTCCATCAATCAATCCGGCTTTATTTCCGATCACTTCGCAGTGCATTGAAATGGTTTTGCTCTCATTTTCAAAAGAAGAGCCAATGCTATAAATTTTTGCATCGTATTCTGTTTCGGGATTATTGGTCAGTTTGAAATGCACAATCTGTCCTACTCTCATCTTTGGAAGATCTTTCTCAAACACCTGAAGATCCAGGTGAATAGAACCGTTATCAATTACTGTAGCCACAGGAGATGAAATATCTACATAGCTTCCTATCTGTGCCGTTATCCCACTAATTGTACCACTGATTGGGGCGGTAATTACCAAACCGGACCTCATGTTACCATTGTTTACATTTCCCGGATTGATTCCCATCATTTGAAGTTGTTTCAAAAGGGACGCTCTTTTGGTTCTTAGGGTTTTCAGTTCTGCATCGGCATTTTGAAGATTCTTCTTAGCTCCGGCATCATTATCAAAAAGCTCTCTTTGTCTTCTGAATTCCTGCTCAGCATAAGTAATTCTGCTATTGGTGGTTAAATAATCTTCCTGCAGTTGAATATACTCAGGATTGGCGATTGTTGCAATCACTTGTCCTTTTTTCACAATGCTTCCTACCTGAATGTTTATTGTTTTAATAATACCTCCATACAGGGAAGTGATGGTTGCTTTATTACTGTTGGGTACACTCAGGAGACCATTGGCCTTAATTGTAGAGGTGAGTTCTTTCATTTCTACTGATCCTAAAACAACACCCACAGATTTCATTTGCTCCTCCGTTAAAGAAGCAATGGTTTGCGGTTCTTCTTCATGCGCAGGTGCTTTCTGTTCTGTTTTTTCAGGAGCTTTTTCTTCTGCAGCTTCTTTTTTTCCGCAGCTTACCGCCAACAGAGAGATGAGTACAAAGGCTATGATATTATATTTGAGTTTCATATTTGAATTTTTATTTATGCTAAGGTCGTATGCAATCGACTTCATATTATTTATTAATGATTGAATTAATAGTCACTACAGCCTGATTTACCTGCTGAATGGATTCCAGATATTTTAACTGAATATTGGTTGCTGTTTGCAAGGCAAAAAGGTATTCTACATAGGAGATTTCTCCAGTTTTATATCCTAACTGAGCTGCTTTTACAATTTTTTCAGCATTGGGCAACGCCTGATTGGTATAGTAATCATATTGCTGTATATCTTGCTGGTATTGATTAAAAGCATTTTCCAACCGGGCAGTAAGCTGCTTCTTTTGCATTCTTGCATTGGTTTCCGCTACCTGCTTATCATATTCCAGTGCCTGCATTCTTGCTTTTGTAGCTCCAAATGTCAGTGGAATTGCCACTCCTACCGTTGCCGACTGAAAACGTTTTCCTGAATCATAAAAATTCTCCTGTCCATTGATGGTATGAAAACCTATCAGTGACTGGTTGGTATATCCCAAACTAAAATCAGGCAACCCTGTTGCTTTCTCAACCTTTTTATTCTTCTCCGCAATTTCCATTTCCTGATAGAAAGCTTTTACTGTAGGATTATTCGCAACTACGCTACTATCCAAAACATTTTCAGCTTTCAGAGGTTCATAGTTTGTATTGAACGGAACTTCCAAATTTTCAGAAGTATTCAGAAGGGTTTTTAAATTTTTATATGCATTATTTAGGTACACTTCATTCTGTCTTAATAACAAATCGATTTCTCCTTTTTGGGTTTCTGCCGTATTGATTTCGATCTTCTTGATATCCCCTGCTTTGAATCTTACGGTTGCAATTCTGATAAATTCATCATAAAAACCGGCAAGATTGGTCAGTTTTTCTTTATTATACTGAAAATACTCAATCTGATAATAATAAGTACGAACGTCTTTAATCAGTTCGTTGATGGTAACTTCTTTATCAATCTGTCTACTCTTAATATTTTCATTGATGAGCTCTTTTCTGGCTTTAAATAACGTTGGAAAAGGGATACTCTGTGAAATGGCAAAAGACTGGTCAAACTTCGGACTGTTGTACTGCCCTAGCTGCGCATCAAAGCTTAATTTGGGAAGTTCTTTAGCCGTTGGGCGCAAAGCTTCTGCTGATTTAATGCTTAAATCCTTTGATTGTAAGGTTAAATTATTGTTGATCGCCATCTGAACTGCTTCTTCCGCAGAGATTGGTCTGGACTGCGCTTTAAACGTCTGTCCCAGCATCATTAGTCCCAATACTAGAATGATGGTAAATGATTGCATATTCTTATTCTTTCTCTTCAAGACCTTTGTGTTAAAAATAATGTACAGCATTGGCAGAACAAATAAAGTAAGGAAGGTAGCCGTTACCAAACCACCAATAACTACGGTTGCCAATGGTTTTTGTACTTCTGCTCCTGCTCCTGTTGAAATAGCCATCGGTAAAAATCCAAGTGAAGCTACTGTTGCAGTCATCAGAACAGGTCTTAGCCTTGTTTTCGTTCCTTCAAAAACGCGCTTTAAAATATCGGTTTCACCATCTTTTTCAAGTTGATTAAAGGTTCCGATCAGTACAATTCCATTAAGTACTGCAACTCCAAACAATGCAATGAATCCAATTCCGGCACTGATACTGAATGGCATATCTCTTACTAAAAGTGCAAAAACACCTCCAATCGCACTCATTGGAATAGCTGTAAAGATCAAAGCAGCTTGCTTGAATGATTTAAATGTAAAATACAACAACATAAAAATAAGCAGTAATGATACAGGAACTGCAATCATCAGACGCTTACTGGCCTCCTGAAGGTTTTCAAACTGTCCGCCATAGGTAAAGTAATATCCGGATGGTAATTTCACTTTATCCAGTTTGGTCTGAATATCTTTTACCACACTTTCCACATCTCGTCCTTTAACGTTAAAACCTATTACAATTCTACGTTTTCCCTGCTCACGGCTAATCTGTGCCGGGCCAAGTTTATAATTTACATTTGCAACCTGCGACAACGGAATCTGAGCTCCAGTAGCTGAGGTTATCATCAGGTTATTCACATCCGAAATATCGGTTCTGTGAAGACTGTCAAGGCGGACTACCAAATCAAAACGTCTTTCATTTTCAAAAACCTGCCCGGCAGCTTTCCCAGCAAAGGCAGTACTTACTGCATTGTTGATATCTTCTATATTCAATCCGTAATTGGCAATTCTGGTTCTGTCATATTGTACATTGATCTGCGGCAGAC
Organism: Chryseobacterium sp. Marseille-Q3244; assembly: GCF_940807095.1. Lineage (NCBI taxonomy): Bacteria > Pseudomonadati > Bacteroidota > Flavobacteriia > Flavobacteriales > Weeksellaceae > Chryseobacterium > Chryseobacterium sp. Marseille-Q3244. The sequence continues at coordinate 307,101 of NZ_CALNWX010000005.1, forward strand.
CACTTACTCTTTCAATCTGAGGTGCAGTAGCTCCATCCACCGTCTGAATAATCTTTCCAACCTTATCAGCATACACTGCTAACGAATCTAAGTTTTCACCAAATATTTTCACCGCAACATCCTGTCTGATCCCTGTCATCAATTCATTAAAACGCATCTGAATAGGCTGGTTTTTCTCAAAAAACACTCCGGGAATGGTTTCCAGTTTTTCACTGATCTCATCTGCCAGCTCATTGTAGGATTTTTTGGTCTTCCATTCGCTTTGTGGCTTTAAAACCACAATCATGTCGGTAGCTTCTGGCGGCATTGGGTCCGTAGGAACTTCAGCAGATCCGGTTTTTCCGACTACCATTTTCACCTCATCAAATTGTTTGATAATTCTTGAAGCCTGCATTGAAGTTTCTATACTCTGGCTAAGTGAACTTCCTTGTGGCAGGATACAATGGAATGCAAAATCTCCTTCCTGTAGCTGTGGAATAAATTCTCCCCCCATATTTTTAAAGATAAATGCTGCAATCACAAAAACGGCTACTGTTGCTGAAACAATAATGTATTTAGCTCTAATTGCTTTTTGTAACAATGGTTGATAAACCTTCTGTATTGCATTCATCATTTTATCTGAAAGCGTCTCTTTATGTGAGATTTTTTTAGATAAAAATAATGCACTCATCATCGGAATATAGGTAATGGATAATATCGTAGCTCCAATGATTGCAAAACCTACCGTTTTAGCCATTGGCGTAAACATTTTTCCTTCTACTCCTGCCAGTGTAAGAATCGGAACATAAACAATCAGAATGATAATCTGTCCGAAAATAGCACTGTTCATCATTTTAGAGGCCGCAGTCCCCACTTCCTGGTCCATTTGAACCTGGGTCAGCATCCCTTTATTTTTATTGTGAAGCAAATGCAAGGTTGCTTCAACGATAATAACAGCTCCATCCACAATAAGTCCAAAGTCTATTGCTCCTAAACTCATCAGATTGGCACTTACCCCAAAGACATTCATCATTCCCAATGCAAATAACAAGGAAAGCGGAATGGCTGAGGCTACAATAAGTCCTGCTCTTAGGTTCCCCAGGAAGACTACAAGAACAAAAATTACAATTAGGGCTCCTTCCATCAGATTTTTCTCAACAGTACTGATGGCTCTATCTACCAAATCTGTCCTATCCAAAAATGGTTCAATGACTACATCATCTGGAAGAGATTTCTGAATGGTAGGAATCTTTGCTTTAACATTCTCTACCACCTCGTTACTGTTGGCACCTTTCAGCATCATCACTACTCCTCCTACAGCATCTACTTTTCCGTTATACGTCAAAGCTCCGTATCGAACAGCACTTCCTAGACGAACATCTGCCACGTCTTTCACAAAGATAGGAACACTACCTGTTTCATTTTTTACGGCTATATTTTTAATATCCTCTAAAGAAGACACCAACCCTATCCCTCTGATAAAGTAAGCATTAGGCTTTTTATCAATATAAGCCCCTCCGGTATTTTGGTTATTTTTTTCTAACGCAGTAAATATTTCGGTAATACTTGTTCCCATCGCCTTCAGCCGGTTGGGATCAATGGCTACTTCGTATTGTTTTAATTCTCCTCCAAAGCTATTGATTTCAGCCACTCCGGGTGTTCCGTTAAGCTGTCTTCGAACAATCCAATCCTGCATGGTTCTAAGTTCCTTGGCATTGTATTTCTTTTCGCTTCCTTTTTTAGGGTGAAGAATATATTGATATATTTCCCCAAGCCCTGTACTTACAGGAGCCAATTCAGGAGTTCCTACTCCTTTGGGAATTTCCTCAACGGCATTTTTTAATTGTTCATTGATGAGCTGTCTGGCAAAGTAAACATCAACATTTTCCTTGAAAACTACTGTAATAACAGAGAGTCCAAATCTTGAAATACTTCTTGTTTCCTGAATATCCGGAACATTAGCAATACTCTGCTCAATGGGAAACGTTACCAATTGTTCCACCTCCTGTCCTGCCAATGTAGGACAAGCCGTAATAATTTGAACCTGATTATTGGTAATATCCGGTACGGCATCAATGGGTAACTTGGTAGCACTCCATGTTCCCCAAATAACCCATACCAAGGTCATTATCCCAATGACAGCCTTGTTCTTGATACTGAATTTTATGATTTTATCTAACACGATTTTTATTTAATTTTATTGAAAATATAGGCATACAGTATAGAATACTGCAGCAAAAATATCATGAAAACCTCTGCAATGGTATTGCAAAGTTTCAAGTAGGCTTAGAAAGCATAACTTTCTAACAATCAATAAAATTAAATTTTAGGAGGCTGCCAGATAGGATCGTATATCTGGTAAGCGAAGTCGTTTTTGTGAAATAAGATCTTCTTTGAAAAATAAGCAGGAATCTGCTCAGGGAGTTCCAATAAAGGATCCATTTTAAATGCAGAAACCGTCATCTGGCAACAGCTGCAAGCACACAATGGTGAGCAAATATCTCCTTGGTCTGTAGAATGAGTCTCAGAAATACTTAAAGAAATACTTTTGTTTCCTGAATTTAATGGATGAGACAAGTCTTCACATGGCATCAATGATAACGCCATGAAATAAATTGCCAGTATCCATCTTAACAGATTCATTGTTACAAAGGTAAAGATTTTTTATAAAACAGGTAATCCATAGAATTTTAAATATATGACAAAAATTAAAAAAAATTAATCTTTACCGTTTTTTTTAAAAACCATATTTATCATTCAATTGTTATTTATTTTCAAAATAAATGCCATACTTATTAACGGTCTCAATCAAAACAACCAAAAATTCTAAAAAAAAGCATAATACATAGAATAGATCTCAAATAAGCACTCATTATATTTGTAAGAAAAATAACCATGATCAAAAATGATGAAACAATTAATTTATCATACAAATATGGCTGGAAATTTTAATTTATTAAAAATGGATAAGAATTTAAAGTATATAGTGTTTTTTATTTTGTTAGTTCTCCTAACTTCTTGCAACAAGGAAACATCAGAAGATATTGGTCGTGATATAATAAATCAAAACTTACCTATTATATTAGATTCTATAGATAAATATTATACCTTAACTGATGAAATTTTGTTGAATAAAGAAAAACGCCAAAATACCATAAAAATTGAAAATTATGTTAGCTATGATAGTTTTTTCTTTGAAGAATGTGAATTTTGTCAGGGTATAATGAGAAATGATAGATTAAATGTTGACTCTATGTATTTCACCAAGTTCAAAATAAATAATATTCCGATAAAAAAAATTGACGGATATAATATTGTATTAGTAAAGCCTAATAAAGGATTTTATGGGATCAGAAAAACAATTGAGATCTCTTTAAATAATTTATATATCTACAAAAACCAAAAAAAAGCTTTCTTAGTTGTTGACAAAATAGCAGCTAATTCCAAAGGAGGTAAAACAGAAATTTATTTTTTTTTAAAAAAAGGTAATAAGTGGAAATTTTACGAGAAAAAATTATTGTTTCTATAACAGGGTACTTCATTTTTGATAGTGATAACTGTTTTGCATGAGCTTCTACACCAGAGAAGAGCTTATAATATAACAGAATATTTATATTTTAATAATAATAAATTCCGGTCTCATTTTGAGACCGGAATTTTATTTTATTAACAAGCTTTTAAAATCCCCGCTATGCAAAGTCTCCAGACTTTGAGCCAATAAATAATAGTAATTTTATAAACATTCCCCACAGTCGTGAGAAGAAGGTTCTTCGACGAAAGCGATGTGGATTCAACTATTATTACATCAATCATCACTTTATAAGCATGCCATTACAAACAATTCCATATATTGGAAGATATAAATGGTTGAAATAAATTTAAAAGTCATGAAAAATACTATTTTATTCCTTTTGGTTTTATTTATTTGTTTTTCCTGTGGAAAAAAATGTTCCAATGAACAGATTTTAATAACTATAAATTATGCGGGAAATCAAGATAGATATGAAGAATATTTTTTACTAAATTATTCATTATCTGAAAAGTTAGCGCTTAATCAATCTGAGTATAGGGTACAAAATAATTGTATGTTACAAAATATCAAGAGCTATGCTCAATTACATAACTCAAAATTTGTTCATAAACTTAATAAATTAAAGGTTGTTATTATTGAAAAAAATGTTAAAAAACAATATTTTTTCAATGCTACAGATGGAATTAGGTTTATTGATTTTCTGGAAAAAGAGGTTTATATATCTCCTGATAACAAGTATTTTAATGATCAATATTTTAAAAAAGAAGTTCTACCAGTATTAAGGAGTGAGTTGAAATTCTATTCGGGAAAAGAATATATGTACGACTAAAATTAATTCAAATACAATAAAAACTTAAGGGCTATATCTGCTATTAAATTTGCATTGTATCAATCATAAATTCTTGCCTCATTTTGAGGCAGGAATTTTATTTTATAACCTAGGTTATAGAATCCCCGCTACGCAAAGTCTCCAGACTTTGAACCAATAAATAATAGTAATTTTACAAATGTTCTCCAAAGTCGGGAGACTTCGGAGAGCAGGAGTCTATAAATGTTTCATCACCTAAACCATATGGAGTTGATGTTGAAATGGAACCTTTTATAAGTCCATCGAAAGTACACTTGGGACAGGCAGCAGGTGGTAATCGTGGTGGTGGATATATAGAATTTACAGTCCCTAAATCGGGGGTAACCCCTACTCCTCATATTGGTGGTACAGAAAATTCTGGCAGAATTCTGATAGAAGGTCGTATGCAATTGGATATAAGAAGTTTGAACCCAAAATATGTTAAACGTTGGTGGTAGCCTTTTTAATGAAAATATGAAAAAAATAAAATTAGAATATAACCTCTGTGTATTTTTATTTGCTTATTTAAATCAAGCAGACTTATCATTACACAGAGCAGGATGGACAAGCATCAGAGAATTGAAAAATTTTTATTCAAATCAGGTAAACCCTAAAGAAGTAGTAAATTTTTTAATATTAAATGCTGATATAAATGTTAATAAATTAGAATATTATTACGGAATAAAAGAGTATGGTTTTAAAAACATCATACTTTCCCGAATAAATTTTTTACTAGGATTTCCTCCTATCTTTCTTAAGGATGAAATTTATTACATATGCAAAAAATTATTAGATTTTGCAGAGATGCTTGAAAAAGACACTGAGGTTCATCCATTGGAAATGGAAAAATTAAGAATAGAGCTATCAAAATTTTCTTTTGATATATTAAGGTATAAAATATCTCATAAAGATTATAGTAAAACATTAAAAATTGAACATTACATGCAACATGATGGGCTACAGGACATTAAAATCAAAGAATTTATAAAAAAGCTTCCTGATTCCCCCGCTGCGCAAAGTCTCAAGGCTTTGAGTAAATAAATAAAAGTAATTTATAAACATTCTCCAAAGCTGGAGACCTCGGAGAGTAGGGTTCTTTGGCGAAAATAATGTTTGTATTATCTTTTGTCAAAGTATATAAAAATTAATTACAAACAGAACTTTTTTATTGATACAATGATAAATGGCTGCCTTATTTTAAGGCAGTCATTTTATATAAAAAACCACCGCAAAAGCGGTGGCTAAAAAATCAAATCTAATATGGACTATAGATTATAAATTGGGATTATTTTCAATCTCTTTCAATGGAATACTGAATAAATAATACGGACTATTCGGAACAAACGGAGTCTTATTCGGAAGATCAAATACGCTATGCCCTTTTCCATCAACTGTTTTTACTGTTCCATTAGAAGTGGTCACCTGAACTTTAATAGGCTTTCCTTCTGCATCTACAAATGGCTTTCTTTCCACTGTTCCCTGCGTTCTGATAATATCTGAAAGTGAGAAGCCTTCTCCAAACAATTCTTTTCTTCTTTCAATCAAAACTTCATTTACCACATCATTTTGTGCTAATGAACCTGTATAAGCATTAGCATTTCTTGCTGCTCTTAATTGATTTAAAACAGCTACTGCCTGAGCTGGATTTCCATTTCTTGCTTCTGACTCAGCTTCAATCAGGTACATTTCAGCCGCTCTCATATAAACAATATCTGCAATAAGTGTTGACTTAAACTTGAATTTAGCATATCTCAACAATCCTTCCCTTGCTGGAAGTCCATCCCATGAAAATAACTCAGATCTGATATCATTGCTATCAAACAGTTTTTTAAAATAAGGATCGGCCATGAAACTGTAATAATAACTCCCTGATGAAGACACATCCAGATAATGGAAGGCATAACTTGCATCCGACATCTCTTGCGTCTGTGCATGCCCCCAGATCCATTCTCCATTATTAATATCATTGAACCCTTCCTTATATTTTTCCGGAGTCATCAATGCAAAACCTTCTCTTGCTGTTTTTGCAGCAGCAGCAGCTTTAGTCCATTCTCCGGTATTCAAATAAACTCTTGCTAAAATCCCGTTGACAACGTTACGGTTGATCTTATCCTTTTTATTTCTTGTATAATTCTTCAATAAGTTATCAGCATCCGTAAGATCACTTTTAATCAAAGTATAAATATCTTCCAGGCTGGATTTTTTCTTTGCAACACTGCTTGTTGATGAAGGCTCCGTATAGATTGGAGCCGTTAAAGCCGATTTATCTTTTAGGTAACTGAACTGATAAAAACTGGCAATATTCAGATAACAGAACGCACGCAATGCTTTTGCCTGACCTTTTACCTGATCTTTCTTTGCCTGGCTTCCCTCTGCTGCATCAATTTTGGCAATAACATTATTCATATTATTGATGGTGGAATACAACATTGTCCAGATAAATAAAGGACGGGCTGCTGTATTATTCACCATTTCTGTAAAATCATAGGTCGATGAAAAGCCATACTTATTGGTTAACACAGCTACATCGCTTCCCATAGCATCACTTGCTCTTAATACAGTTGAGTACCCGATATTAGCAAAAGTAGTTCCGTCATTATTGAATTTCGCCCAGGTTCCGTTAATTACTGTTTCTGCACTTTCGGCTGTTTTGAAAACTTCTACACTATTCGCCTGATCCGTAGGAGCAGTATCCATCTCACTTTCACAACTTGTGAGTGACCATAATCCAATTAATGCAAAAGATAAATATTTTAATTGTTTCATTATTTCAAATGTTAAGGGTTAAAACGTTGCCTGAAGACCAAAAGTAATCGTTCTCATAGCCGGATATCTGTAATATGTGGTCCCGTCCAGTGCCTGTTCAGGGTCCATTCCTTTATGTTTATAGAAAGTCAGAAGATTCTCTGCCTGAACATAAATTCTGAACTTCTTCAATCCAATTGTTTCAAAATAATCAGATGGTAATGTATATCCTAAGCTTACATTCTTAAGCCTTGCATACGTTCCTGAATAAAGAAACCTTGTAGAAACCGAAGTCCAGTTATTCGTTTTTGTATTTAAAGCCGGAACATCTGTATAAGGATTGTCAGGAGTCCATCTGTTTAGCATTTCCGTACCCCATGCGCGTCCACCTAAGTTTCCACTGTGTAAGATTGAAGTATAATCTGTGTCCAGAATCTTCCCCCCAATCTTGAATGTCAATAATGCAGAAAAATCAAAATTCTTATAATTAATGCTCGTACTGACTCCTCCAGTTAACTTAGGCAGAGCAGAACCTTGCAGCATTTTTGTAGCCTTGGCATATTCTGAAGTTGTTCCTTCCACCGGATTTCCATTAGCATCCTTTGTAATGGTTTTCCACAATGGTTTTCCATTACTTGGGTCTACTCCTACCCATTCCGGAATAAAGAAATCATATACAGATCCCCCTTCATTCAATTGTTTGGTTGTTCCTACCACAAGAGGACCTTTAGGCAATTTAGTTACCGTATTGTTTAAGGTGCTCAGATTAATATCCACGTTCCATTGGAAGTCCGTATTTTTAATAGGTGTTGTGAATAATGAAAATTCAAAACCTGTATTCTTTATTGTTCCAATATTGGCCGGATAATCAGTGATCCCTAAAGACGGAGCAACCGGTACATTAAAGAGGAGGTCTTTACTTTTTCTTTCAAAATATTCTACGTTTCCTTTAATTCTGTTATTAAGAATGGCAAACTCAAGTCCTACATTCAAATTAAGATTGGTTTCCCATTTCAGATTAGGAGTTCCTACTTTCTCCAACGTTTTTCCAGGCTCACCAGCTAGAGGTGAGTCCCTGTATAATTCCTGATAAGCATAATAAAGGCTCTGTCCATTGGGCCTTAATAATTTATCATTCCCCTGTCCTCCATAGCTTGCACGTAATGTCAACTGATTGAAGAAATTTAGATTTTTAATAAATTCTTCATTTGAAAGTTTCCATGAACCTCCTACAGACCAGAATGTCCCCCATCTGTTATCTTTTGAAAATCTTGAAGAACTATCAGCTCTTGTAGATGCAGATAAGAAATATTTATTATCAAAATCATACTCCACCTTTCCAAGGAAACTCAACAAGCTTAATTTATCACTATTCCCTCCAAAATCCACTAACAGAGAGGCTGCATCAGGCTCATAGTAGTTGGGTAATGAGAAACCTTGTCTGCTACCGGAAATAATTTGGTAATCATATTTATAAAATTCATGACCTCCCAATACATTAATATGATGTTTTCCAAACCTCTTATCATAAGTCAGAATATTACTGGTCGTATAGGAAAGTGTTCTGCTATTCGCTTTTCTTACAGATCCTCCGGTCTCCTTTCCTTGTCCAAGAAGCGGATTGGTATAAAAATGCTCATTAAAGCTAACAAGATCAACAGAAAAACTTGTTCTAAACTTCAGCTCCGGAAGAAATGTAAACTCCATAAATCCTTTCCCTGAAAAATTATCGATCTTATTTTCATTTTTATCCAATGGTAAACTTGCCGCTAAATTTTGATTCTGAAGTGCCGCAGTAGGTCTGTATCTTCCAAAATCATAAATCTTGTTCCCTTCCGCATCCACTACATAAGATCCATCCGGATTTCTTTCATAATAAGGATAAAAAGACGGAATTGCCCTTGCCGCCTGAATAATATTACTCGCCTTAGAATCTGAAGAACTTGGAGCCTGCTGAATACTGTTCGTGTAACTTAAGTTCGCTCCAACATTCAACCATTTTTTAACTTCAGAATTTATTTTTAATCTCGTACTGTATCTTTTAAACCCAGATTCAATAGCCATTCCTTTATCATCTAGATAACCTAATGAAAAGAAATAATTACTTTTTTCATTTCCCCCGCTGATGTCTAGATCAACCTGATTTCTGGAAGCAACTCTTTGAAGAACATCTCTCCAGTCATCATTCCATAAAGCTCTCGCCCCCGGTAATAATTTCCCGTCTGTTCCCACTGGTTTTGGATAATTAGCTCCATAAGGATTAATTGATAATCCGGTACCAGATACAATATTGTCTGTTGCCATCTGTGCTGCCTGTTGTGCAGAAATCTGACCGGATTGGTATCCGTTTCTCATTGCCTCCCAATACAATTGGAAATATTGATCCGTAGTGACCTGCTCATAATCTTTTACCGCTCTGCCTGAAAACCCCTGGCTGATGTTAAGGTTTACCCTGGCTTCTCCTTTTTTACCGGATTTTGTGGTAATGATAATAATTCCGTTCGCTCCTCTTGAACCATACAAAGCACTTGCCGTAGCATCTTTTAAAACACTGATGGATTCTATATCATTAGGACTGATCGCATTGATGTTTCCGTCAAAAGGAATCCCATCCACAACGTATAAAGGCTCACTGGAAGCACTAACCGAACCTACCCCTCTGATCCTGATCGTAGAAGTAGCTCCAGGCTGTCCTGATGCACCGGTAACCTGAATTCCGGGAACCTGTCCTTCCAATGCTTTGGTAATGTTGGTCACAGGTCTGTTATTGATTTTATCACTGGAAATTGTTGCTACGGAACCGGTGTAGCTATTTCTTTTTGCTTTTCCGTAAGCCACCACAACCACTTCATCAATTTCCTTTTCTTTAAGAGTATCCTTTTTCGGTTTGGAATTTTGCCCGCTTACACTTACAATTCCTAAGAAAAATACAGCAACGGGTGGAATCCAAATTTTAGAATTAAATAGATTTTTATTAATCATAATCAATTTTATTTACCATATATTAAAATTTTGCCCTTTACTGAAAAAACAGCAAAGGGCATCGATAAATACGATAAACCAAATGCTTATTTTTCCTTTAAAGGCTGAATGTAACACCTTACATAACGCAGGTTGTCAAGACTTCGTAGGGTCAGTTCCCTCCATCTTTCTTTATAAGCCGATCGAAATATGGTTGCAAATCTATAAACTTTTAGTCTACAAAACAAGTAGACTTATAAAATTTTCATGATAATTTTTCAAAATTTATTATAATATTTTATTAATACCCACCACTATAAGACCTTAAATAAATTATCATTTTAATAAATATGATAAATATCATTAAATTGTATTTAATGATAAAACCATCTCATAATATCAAAAAAATGGTGCCTAAGCACCATTAAATTAAAATCTCTAAAAACCGTTTTAAATGTAAAATTATTGATTACATTCAAAACTTTTTTTCCACTTTGCTAAAGTATTTCTACTCATTTTAAATTGATTCGCCATTTGAGTATTATTATATCCATGGTCTTTTTGAAAATTTAAAATTTTTATAATAGCAGACTTATCATAAGACTTATGTCTTTGATTAAATTTTTCTGTTTCAATTCCTTCTAATCCGAAGACAATTTCATTAAGCTTAAGAACATCCAATGCCGTCAATCTTTTTTTTTGTAAAATAGGCGCACATATTTCAAGTTTTTGAGGATGCTTCATGGCAATGATATCAGTATAAATTCTTATATAATCAGGAGCTTGTTCTATCATATATTCAATGTTTTTAATTTAATATTTCAGTGCATGAGCCAACCATTTATTTCTAACTATCAAAATGAAAAACCTACTTAAGATTTATCATACTTACTAGCCCATTTATAAAGTGTAGTTTTAGGAATCTTGTATTCCTCTATTACCTGTTGCTTTGTTTTCTGCCCGGTACTGATAAGTTCCAAAACAAAATCTATTACTTCTTTAGTATATACATTCTTCCGAAACTGCGGAAGAGAAGAATCCTTTTTGGGACTAACTGTATTATATCCCATATTGGCTTGCGGTGCAAATATGATGATATGCTGGGTATAGATTCTAAAGAAATCATATTCTAAAAGCTTACTCCATCTCAACAGAACTTCCGTATCCAGACTTTTTTGCATAAACATTTCATACACCTCATCGTCTGTTATATTAAGAAAATTGCAAACCCGAATCATTGAAATTCCCAAGCTCTCATATCTTTCCTTAATACACGCTCCTATATGAATGTTTTTAAAATCAAATACCATTATTTAAAAATTACATATTGATAAATTAAAAAATCAGGCAGAATTAAGATTCATCACCAAAATATGGAAATTAGCAAGATGAAAAAATCACAATTATAACTGGACGTTCTACCTGATATTATTTATTTCATTCAGTCCCAAAAATAATATCTTCTTATGTATGACTGCTTTACAACATCATCTTCAAAGAAAAGGAGAAGGCATCTGCGGCTTTCAAACATCTTTTGAGGCACAGCATAGCTCCAAATCTCTGAATGCCAATAGTTAAAACCATGTCCTAACATTGAGACGATTTCCTCTTTACTCTTATTAAGAAAAATCTCCGGCTTAATCAGCTGTAAATCCTTATATAAATACTTCATTATACAGTGCATATTATTAAATCAAACTAAGAAATCATTGCGTCTATCCGTCTTCAGGATATCACCTCATGATAACGAAACTTGATTAATATAGCCTTTGGATAGATAAATAGATATCTCTGGTATCATCTGCGGTTGTAGCTGTATTCTTATTATCCACAATTGGGAAGTAATACACTCTATACCACTTATCATCCAATGAAAGGTCCATCGTCAAAACCTCCTGATGTGCTGAACCACCACTGCCTGTTACCCTTGGTGTGCTTGACCCTACCATATCATTATATCCTAAGTTATAATAAATCCCGTTATCCAATTCCACAAATGCAGAAGGAGCAAGAGAGGTTCCACTCCCTGTTGGTATACTTGGTGCCAAAAGATAATTTCCAGCATTGAACCTATCCACAGTCGTGAGGGCACTGAACCAAAACTTCACTGGTGATGAAGAGACATTAACCATTCTCGGATACATTGTAACCGACTGAGGTCCAACACTAGAATCTGCATTAAACCAGGCATCGAGCCTTAGTTTCCCACCCAAAACAGGAAGGTCAGGCATATAGGCACTCATCCAAACATTGGCAGGCCCTGCAGGTAAAGTAGCTTTATAGTAAATCAACTCTCCAAGCCCAATACCATCACCCCCTCCTACTATTGCGGAGCAGGATTTTCCACCAATATTTATTGGGAAAGTTGTAGTAATGGGACTGGTAACTGTTGGGGTACCTGCCACCGTATAACTCAATGTGCCTGCTCCAGAATTAAAATTTCCTGAGGAAAGAGTTGCTGTAAGCCCATTCACGGGTCCTATGGATTGTGCAGGATAAGTTCCTCCATTTCCTCCTGTATAAGGAACATTCATGGTTCCCGTATAGGGAGTCCCGGCAGTGTAAGTACTTGGTGATAATGTCACCCCATTACATACAAGAGCTCCAATAGTCCCAGGGGTAAGTGAACTGTTATTAAGTGATCTCCATTCCGTTCCGTTCCAAAAGACATAACCTACATAATTAAGTCCGGCTGTTCCCAAATTAAAAGCCAGCAACCCCACCGCTGGTGAAGCAATTGTAACCTGATCTGTTGGCGAGGTAAGGGCAACCTTAGGTCCTAAAAAGCCCTTCTTATTCCCGGAAGCCAATCCATCGACATTCACATCCAGCATGGCTGAAGCATTGGGGGAAACAGTTCCGATCCCAACTCTTCCCGTTGGAGTCACCGTAAAGTCATTGGCCTGCTGCAACGCAGTGGGAACTCCTGTAGTAGGATTATCTTTTGCCCCATCAATATGGAAGATTCCTTGTGGGTTGGTAGTATTAATCCCCACTTGGGAAAATAATACCCCGGAAACAACAAACATAAGTAAATGTATTCCTTTTCTCATTTTAATTGTATTTTTATTTTGGTTAGAAAATTGATAAAATATTTCATTATATACTTCATCAGTATTAAAAAATCATCATTTGTGTTTTATTTATTGGATGACATTTGTGTTCTTAATTATTGACTATTACATGGTATAAAGGATTGATTAACTTCTCTTGAATTTCTAAATCATAAATTATTTTTTACCATAAGATTTTATTGTTAAAGATAACCTCAAAACTATTTTTCTTTTCTTTATTTAAATTTTTGTCATAAATTCGAAAAATATATTTGAAAGAAAATTCATAAAAACTATTATAATAACCTAAGATTAAAACTTCATTTATAATCAATCTTTTTTGATTTTGTAACAAGCTTTTTGCAAAGTTATTCCTTAAGAAGATTCAAAAAAAATCAACTATAAATGATAATCTAGAAATTGATTTAACATTCATAAAAATCTCAAAATCAGATAATTAAAAGAATGATTTATTAGATTTCATTAACAATTATTATAATATTTAATTTAAATGTCCACATTGAAAATAAAAAAAGACCAGATACATAGGTTAAAACTGGAACTGATGGATAGATATGTGATTCTTATGATTTCTATCTTAGGAGTCTACTCCATCATTTTTATTTTTTTTATACCCGACAAAATTCTATCCTGGTATCTGCCGACAGGGATCTTATTCTTAGGATCCGGTTATTCATTTGCACGAAAAAGATTTTCTCCCAACCTCATTGTAAATACTTATCTCATACTTGCCCCCATATTCGGTTTTTATCTCATGCTTGCTTTTTGGGAAAATTCTGTAGCCAGCTTCTCATGGTTATTACCCATTCCTTTAGGAGCTTATATTTTTTTTTCTAAAAAAGGCACCATAAAGTATGTTGCGTATACTCTGATCATAATTATTACAGCCAGTATCACCGCTGACAATTTGAAATATGCCTTTCCAAAGCATACTCAAAGGGAGGTCATGTTTACAGACATCAATTTATTTATTTCAAATATTCTGGTCGTATCCTTATTGATTTATTACAAAGACAAAATCAAAAAGCAAGAAATACTGGAACATGCAGATTCACCGCCTCTCCCAAAGGCTAAACCTTATGAACCCAAAAGCGCAACAGACATTGCAGATATTGAGGGCATGGAAAAATTATTTGAAAGAATAGAAACAGCCATGAACCAGGAAATGCTTTTTAAGGATGTTAAATTGAACCTTTCACGATTAAGCGTTGTGCTAGATGTCAACAGTTCTTATATTTCTAAAGCAATTCGATATAAAGGACATTCTAATTTCAACATTTATCTCAATACCTATAGAATCAACTATGTAAAAAAACTTTTAGAAGAAATTGATTTTCAGAAAACTACTCTCATGTATGTCTATACTGAAGCAGGGTTTTCAAATCAATCTACATTCAATAGAGTTTTTAAACAAATTGAGGGAATCACTCCTTCAGAATATATTCAACAGAACTTAAAAATTGATGACAATTAGGATGTATAGTACAGTCCATTTCCCGTCAATTTTTTAAGAAAAATATTACATCATAAAAAGGTGTTGTTTAAAAACAGCCACCTTTTTACGGCCAGATTCTCAAAAATCATTATTTTTTCAGTATCAATTTAGTGATCTCTAAAAATAAATCTGAATTTAGATCATTAAATCACCTATGTGCTTTTATATTTGAAAACAAATTATAATCCCGTTTTATCCAAAGCATATGCAATTACATTATGAATAAATCTCTCCTGAGGAGTATCTATAGCTCCTGTTACAGATGCACGGAAAACTCCTTCATCCCAAAAGAAAATAGCCCTTCCATCCGCTCCTGCAATCCACCCTCCAGCATTATTTGTGGCCTCAGTAGCAAGAAGCCTTGCACCTGCAGGGAGTTGTGACATTAGTATTCTTCCAGCAGTATCAGCACCTGATAATGCAATATCTCTCACATCACCGAAAATACCATTATTTACAACATCATTTGTACTTCTCGCAATAACTGCACCACTACCCACAGTTCCGTTACCTCCAAAGGCCTGAAGCAATCCCGTTCCTACATTTCTGTCAAATAGTAAAAGGGCAACCCCACCCCGATCTACATACTCTTTAATCTTCGCAGCATCAGCAGCAGGTAAGTTAGACCCATTCCATCCTGTACATATCATATCAAAGTTGGTAAGTAATTCATCAGCCGTCATGTTTGATAAAGTAGAGGTGATATTCGTAATCTGAATTCCGGAAACTTTATTATATGTTCCGGAAGTTCCATAATTATTGGTGTCAGTAAGTTGAGAATTAAAAGGCATCCCCGCAGGAACAGCCCACTGGGCCATACGCAAAACAGGTGGTCTTCCTTTCCTGTCAGACACACACCGTGACCATCCGTTTAATTTATAAAATCTAATACAATCCAGAGTGGAATCATATATAATAGTCCCAACAGCAACATTACCTCCCTGAGGGTTAATAATATTATCCATATCTGAATTGGTAGGAATTACCAATCCGGAAGTATTGGTGACAGGCTTATTAATATCTAAAGCACCTCTTGGCGTTGTTGTGTCTATGCCCATTTGTCCATACATCTTAAACAATGCACTGCCCAAAACAACAATACTAAAAATAATTTTCTTTCTCATTACCTCTTGTTTTTTAATTAAATATAGATGGCAGATTATAATCCAACCCTATCTAAAGTGTATGCTATTACATTGTGCAAGAACTTCTCCTGAGGAGTATCTATTACAGTACCCGCTACATCGGATGAACGAAAAACTCCTTCATCCCAGAAGAAAACAGCTCTTCCACCAGCTCCAGTAATCCACGCCCCTGCATTATTAGTAGCTTCATTAGCAAGTAGCTTACTGCCCGTCGGAAGTTGGGATATTTGTACCCTGCCTGCACTGGCTGCCCCTGTTAATGCTACATTTCTTGCATCTCCAAAAACACCATTATTAATATTGCTCGTTGTGCTATTCCCTGCAAGACCTCCCGTTGTTACATTACCAGTACCTCCAAAAGCTTGAAGTAATGCTGTTCCAATATTATTATCAAGCAATATGATAGCAACACCCCCTCTGTCTACATAACTTTTAATCTTGGCAGCATCAGCAGCACTCATATTAGAAAACCCTGTACAGATAATATCATAATTAGTCAGAAGGTCTTCAACGGTTGCATTTGCCAAAGTAGAGGTAATGTTAGTAAACTGAAATCCGGAAACATTTTTATATGTCCCGGATACACTATAATTATTAATATTATTTAACTGAGAATTAAAAGTAGTCAAACCTGAACTGCCAATAGCAAATGTTGACCAATAAGCAAAACGAACAGTCTCTGGTCTGTTGATCTTATCAGACAAACATCGCGACCATCCATTTGATCTGTAAACCTTGATACAATCCTGAGTAGAGTCATACATCATTGTTGCAAGGGCAACATTTCCTCCCTGAGGATTAACAATATTATCAGTATCTGAATTAGTAGGAAGAACCAATCCAAAAGTATTTGTAGTAGGCTTATTGATATCTAAAGCACCTCTCGGCGTTACCGTACCAATACCCACTTGCCCATATACCAGAAGTAGTGTACTACATAAGACCACAGCAGTCAAAATAATTTTTTTTTTCATTACTTTATATTTATTAATTATAATACAATTGAGAGGAAATCATTGAAATACATCTGGCTATTATAACTTTAGCATCATCAAACCAATTCTCTTTGGTAGTAAATCTTCATTTCAAATCATCAATAAGAAGTATTATAAGTATCTTATAATTAAATTAAAACAACTACGCAGAATTAAACCCTGAAAAGGATTTATTATTCACCCAACTTTTAGCTAAAGTCCTATCCCATTTTAATAGAATTTACGCTGTCAATTCATCTTATAGTTTTTACTTTCTAACTACCAAAACAGTTAATATTAATTAAACGTCCAACAATAACTCCACAAAAAAGAATTATTATATGTTCATTAATTTTATATTTTTTCTATAATTTAGTAGACTTGATATATTTTCAATCCAAAGTTTGAGAAGCAAAATAATGTAACTAAATTGGATGAAAAAGAAATTTAATTTTAAGAAACTTCAAGGAATTAATGATAGAGTATTTTCATTATCTTCAACTTTTCAAAGTCCTGGTGCAAAGTTATTATTTACGATGCTAAAAAAAATTAAAGCATAAATGAAAATCTAGAAAATGACTTACAACAAACATATAACCAACTATAAAACAATAAATTAAACAAACCCATTATGAAAAACTGATTACCTGTATAAAATAATTTAATAGCTTCATTAAGTGCAAAAAGAAGACCTGATAAAAGACCTGAAACTAGAATTGATGGATAGATATGTAGCGATTATGATTTTCATATTAGCTATTTATATCACTATTTTCATATTTTTTATCCCAGACAAAATAATGTCATGGTATTTGGCTTTTGGTTTATTTTCTTTAGGATCTCCTTACATATTAACAAGAAAAAAATATTCACCTGATTTACTGGTCAATTTTTTTTTAATTTGTGTTCCTCTATACAGTGCTTATATTATACTATCCTTTTGGGAAAACTCTGTAGCAAGTTTCTCTATCTTATTGCCCATTCCGTTGGGCGCTTACATATTTTTTTCTAAAAAAGAAGTTATATTATATACCATCTATGTAATACTTACCATTATTACAGTCAGTATAATGGCTAACAATTTCAATTTTGATCTCCCCAAACATACCCAAGAAGAGGTTAAGTTTAATGACACCCTTCTATTTATTTCCAATATATCAATTGTGTTTTTACTGATCCACTATAAAGATAAAATTAAAAGACTGGAAACATCAGATCAGGTTATTTCACCTTCTTCTACCCTGATTAAAGATGAAAATGAAAGTATAATCAAGACTATACCAGACTCTATAGATATAGAAGCTTTTGAAAAATTATTTGAAAAAATAGAAACAACAATGAATCAGGACATGCTTTTTAAAGATCCAAAGTTTAATCTTTCAATGATGAGTGTTGTTTTGGATGTCAACAGCTCTTATATTTCCAAGGCTATTCGTTATAAAGAATATCCCAACTTCAATACCTATCTTAATAGGTATAGAATTAATTATGTGAAAAAGTTATTCACTGAAACTGATTTCAAAAAAATCACTTTAATGTTTATCTACACTGAAGCCGGGTTTTCGAATCAATCAACCTTTAACAGAGCTTTTAAGCAAATTGAGGGGATTACACCCTCTGAATATATTCAGCAAAACCTGTAATTTGTAACAGATAATAGTCTGTAAAAATATTTATCTTTGGATAAATTCTTTTTATGAAAATTTTAATTATTAATGGTCCTAACCTTAATCTTTTAGGCACCAGAGAACCTGAAGTTTATGGGAGTATTTCTATGGAAGCTTATTTAGAAAATCTAAAAATTGAGTTTCGTTCTCATGAATTAAAATATTATCAATCCAATATTGAAGGCGAGCTTATCAACAGGCTTCAGGAAGATGATTTTGATGCCATTGTGATTAATCCAGGAGCATTTACCCATTATTCTTATGCAATAGCAGATTGTTTAAAGAATATCCAAAAACCAAAGGTAGAAGTTCACATCAGTAACATCTACAAAAGAGAAGAATTTAGACAGAAATCTGTTACAGCAGCCAATACAGATGCGGTTTTATCAGGTTTCGGAATGGATGGATATAGATTGGCCTTATTGAGCCTTAAGTAAATTTTGACCAATTACCGAAATGAATTAGTCAACAATTACATAGACATATTAAAAACCAAAAGAGTCCATCTCACTACCCGTGAAAATGGACTCTTTTATTTTTTTCTTAGCCTCTGTCTAAGAATGATAAGGTTAAAATTTGTATTAGATCTATGTTCATTGTAATTTTCCAGAATTCTATAATTTAACTGTATATTTTCAAAATCTACCTTACATATTCGATCGCTATACTAAATATATTACAAAACATTCTGGCATTAGGACTTTCTGTACAACCTGTTCCTTCATTATAAAATTTATCTGTGGATTCATAATTATAAAATAAATTCACATCGGTATACACTAATAGATTACCATCTATGGTCCCAGCAACTCCACCGGCGCTGTCTTTCATAAATAATTTGGCAGTAGAAGGAAATTGCGTGATTCTTCCCATATAACGGTTAGTCTGTATCCTTGTATTTTCGGTAAGATTCCCAAATACACCACTATTTGGTCCTTGAGAGGTTGTGGTAAAAAAAGATCCTGGTCTTTGAGAATTAATATATTGTACACTGTAACCTATATTAAGTTTATTGATTGGAGTAAGATTTTGATGTTCCGCATCAATAATAAAAAACTTTTTCTTTTCTTGAATCTTCTGTTTCAAAATAGTGATAGCCTGATCCGAGAAATAACTAGTATATACATAACCAATCCAAATAATATCTGAGTTATCGATTGCCTGCGATAATTCAGCAGAGGTTGCAGTCTGGATATTAACAGTATTGAAAATAAAATTTGACATTACCACACTTCCATTGGGCCCAAAGTTACTAGGATTGGTCAACTTAGACCTCGCAACTGACGAATATCTCCCATAAGAATCTGTCGATAAAGTACCATTCCAAGCATCAGGAACTATGGAAAGTACTTTTATTGTCCTTCCAGAAGGCTGATTCGTCACCGTGATATTAAACGTACAACTGTCATTTCCTGAAGGATTAATAATAGAATAGGTATAGGTTCCTGTTTGTAAAGGAGTTCCTTCAGCGGAAAGAATAACATATTGTTCTCCTGTATTCTCAAAATTTCCATCTCCACTAAAACTCAACCCATTGATTGTTGCCGTATTAATTTTATAATTTCCAGGCTTGTTTACGGTTACTTTAATCCTTACAGAACCTGCTGCCGCAGCACCTGCATAAAAGCTTCCGCTGACAACAGGCTCACAATTGATCGTATAAATTGATGAGCCTCCCTGGCACATATTAATCCATTCCAAACTATTCCAAAATTCCAGACAGTGAACGGTTGTATTGTAAATCACCATCCCTTCAGCCTCTACATTTGGAGATTCCGGAGAAAGCAAATCATCTCTTTCCAGAGTTGTCATGCGTGGCGGAAGAAAACCTTTATTTTTAGAAAATACTTCTAGCGCTGATTTAGGGTTTGGTGTAGCAGTATTTATCCCTACCTGGCCATAGATCAATAAGAATGGGGCTATAAAAGCCACCATTTGTAATAATTTGTGTTTCATCATTTTTTTATATTTAATTTGTATTCTTTTGTATCTAAAACAGATAGCTATCCTGACTGGCTTTACGCTATAGCAGGATCTCCATTATTTTAAAATCACACTGTATTCATTTCAAAAGTGGTTATTTTTTTAAACAGTATGTATTAATCACCATTTGTGTTTTTAATATATATAGCAATTGTGTTTATTTTATTAGATTATGGCATAACAAGTTCTTAATACTCTATCCTCAAAATAGATAGGAATATTTTTTACTATAATTTATTCAAGATTAAGAGATTTTCAATTCAAGCTTGAAAAGTAAACGATCTGAATAAATAGAGGTATTTTCCTTTATGATGTAAAAATGATTATAACGAGAAGAAACGAAAAGCCCTTTTCGCCGTTGTCGTACTAATACCAACCTACCCGTGTATCAGAAGCAACGTACTCTATAAAATTAGTAACACTCAAAGACATCACTCTCAAAATTAAAAAGCCATTAATCATACATTAACGCAGCGTCATTTATAAAAATAAATTTCTCCTTCATAATCATTGACTATTTACTTAAAGCTTATTTTCATATTCATTAATACTTTATCCTTTATTCCAACCTGCTAAAATTATTCGATAATCTTCTATTGTAAAAGCAGCAAATATTACAATAACTCTACAAAATAGAATTATTATTTGTAACTAAAATAGACAAAAAGAAATTTAATTTTTTTAAAAAATATAAGGAATTAGTGATAGAGTATTTTCATTATTTTCAACTTTTCAAAGCCCTGTTGCAAAGTTATTCTTTACGGTCCTACAAAAAATTAAATCATAAATGAAAATCTAGAAAATGACTTATAACAAGTACATAAAAAGCTATAAAACAGCAAATTAAAAAAATTAATTATGAGAAACTGATTATCCAATATATAATAATTTAATCGCTTCATTAAGTGTAAAAAGGAACAAATAAAAAAACTGAAATTAAAATTGATGGATAGACATCTGGCAATTATGATATCCATATTAGCTATTTATATCACTATTTTCATATTCTTTATCTCAGACAAAATAATGTCATAATATCTAGCGGGTTATCGGTTTATTTTTTTCTTCTAGATTTAATAGATTAAGAGTATTTTTCATTCTGAAAAGTCTATTCTTTTTATGTAATATGGCATCAGCTTAATCCGTAAGATATAAAATAAAAAAAGCCTCATCGTGGATGAGGCTTTCTATTTGTACTCTATCTTATTAGATAGTTTGTTCTTGTAATTGTGGTCCAGAAGGAATTAATCTCTTACCTTCTTCAGTATCACAATACTGTTCGAAGTTTTTGATATATCTTGAAGCAAGATCTTTTGCTTTCTCTTCCCATTCTGAAGCATTTTCATAAGTATCTCTAGGATCTAAAATACCTGTAGATACGTTTGGAAGTTCAGTAGGAATTTCTAAGTTCATGATTGCAACCTGAGTTTTAGGAGCATTATCAATAGATCCGTCAATGATCGCATCAATAATTGCTCTTGTATCTTTTAGAGAAATTCTCTTTCCGGTACCATTCCAACCTGTGTTTACTAAATACGCTTTAGCGCCGTGTTCTTTCATTTTTCCGATCAATGTTTTAGAATACATTGTTGGGTGTAATGTAAGGAACGCTTCACCAAATGCCGGAGAGAAAGATGGCTGAGGCTCAGTAATTCCTCTTTCAGTTCCAGCTAATTTTGAAGTATAACCGCACAGGAAGTGGTATTGAGCTTGATCTTCATTCAGGATAGAAACCGGAGGAAGTACTCCGAATGCATCCGCTGAAAGATAAACGATCTTACTTGCATGACCAGCTTTAGATGGCAATACAATTTTATTAATATGATAGATTGGATAAGAAACTCTTGTATTTTCAGTGATAGATCCATCTGTATAATCTGCTACTCCATTGTGTACTACAACGTTTTCAAGAAGCGCATCTCTTTTTATTGCTCTGAAGATATCCGGTTCTTTCTCTTCTGAAAGGTCAATTACTTTAGCATAACATCCACCTTCATAGTTAAATACTCCATTGTTATCCCATCCGTGCTCATCGTCACCGATAAGGTATCTTTTCGGATCTGCAGATAAAGTAGTTTTTCCTGTTCCGGAAAGACCAAAGAATAGAGCAACATCCCCTTTTTCTCCTACGTTTGCAGAACAGTGCATTGAAGCCATTCCTTTTAATGGAAGGTAATAGTTCATCATAGCAAACATCCCTTTCTTCATTTCACCTCCGTACCAAGTACCTCCGATGATCTGTAGTTTTTCAGTAAGGTTGAACATCACGAAGTTTTCAGAGTTCAATCCCTGAGCTTCCCAGTTAGGGTTAGTTGTTTTAGAACCATTGATTACTGTAAAATCTGGTTCTCCAAAATTTTCAAGCTCGAAGTGAGAAGGACGGATAAACATGTTGGTAACAAAATGCGCCTGCCATGCTACTTCCATAATAAATCTTACCTTAAGTCTTGTATCTGCATTTGTTCCACAGAAAGCATCTACAACATAAATTTTCTTAGCTTCAGAAAGCTGAGTCATCACTAGTTCTTTACAAGACCCGAAAATTTCCTGCGTTGTTGGTAAGTTTACTTTACCATCCCAGAAAATTGTATCTCTTGTAACATCATCCTGAACAATATATCTGTCTTTAGGTGAACGACCTGTGAAAATTCCTGTTTTTACTGATACCGCGCCCGATTCTGTAAGTTCCGCTTTCTCAAACCCCTGATTTTCAGGAGAAACTTCAGCCTGGTATAATTCTTCATACGAAGGGTTACACACTACTTCATAGTTTCCTTTAATCCCTAATTTCTCTAAATCCTGGATGATTTTAGTGTTTTTCATTTTACTTATATTTTCTATTTCTTTATTGACTTCAACAAAAATAATATTAATTATTTGTTAAAGGCGGTTTAAATATACTGATATAAGTCAGAATGGCAAATAAAAAAAAGGAGCTATAAAACACTGATTATAAATCAATTAAATCAGACCATTTAAAAACAGTAGTAAAACCTTTCTCCCAAAAATACTCTTTAAAGCCCCCAAATTTGGCACTCATCACGAAATCTCCGCCCCAAGCACCCAAACTTTTGACAAATACAGGGCAATCTGAGAATATTTTTTCTTTAACTGTAGGAATTTCAATAAAATCGGAAATTTTACGCTCATGAATCATCATTAGTTCAGAAAAGGTTTCCAATTCATTGCATAATAAAACTTTCTTTGTGATATCTGAAAATTCATTAACTAATTCCTGAGACTTCTTTTTTGATTTGTAAAGATTGATTCCTTCACGGCTGTCCTGCTTTTGATTTAAGTGGATAAAAATCAATTCATTTTTAAAGGATGGATTAAAATCTATCTTCTCATACCAGATTTCTGGTTTGCTCTGAAAAAGTACGGCTGATTTTTCTTTTGCAACAGCAATATCATACCCACTGCCGCCTAAACTGATTGTATTTAAATAGAAAGGATCAACTTTAGCCCATTCAGAAAGGTTGTTCATCAATGTTGAACTGCTTCCAAGGCCAAAATCAGCAGGAAACTGAAGATTGGTTTTTAAATGGTAAGTATAATCGTTTTTGAATTTTGTAGTAGAAAGCTGCTGAACGTTCTTTAATGTTTTTACAATAAATTCAGCACTTGATGGAATGTTGGTTTCCAGGATTTGCCATTTTTTGTAATCAATGACAACCTTTAACCAAGGTTTATTTTGATGAAGAGCTTCCCAGAAAATCAAAGACTTGTTATCATCTTTTTCTTCAAAAAAAAACTCTTGTCCCAGCTTGGTAGGTACCGCTAAGACAAGAGCTCCGTCGATTGCGAAATATTCTGAAGTAAGCATCAGCTTGCCCGGTGAAAATATCGCGCTCATATTTTTTATTAATTAGATGGCAGAATTAGATTCTACTGATCCGTCAATTTTTTTGATTAGTCCCTGAAGAGTTTTTCCTGGTCCTACTTCTACAAAGTTAGAAGCACCATCTTTAATCATATTCTGTACAGACTGTGTCCATTTTACAGGACCTGTAAGCTGATCGATAAGATTTTGTTTGATCTCATCAGGATTGGTTACTGCTGTAGTCGTGATATTCTGGTATACAGGAATAGTAGCTTTTCTGAATTTTGTTTTTTCAATAGCAGCCGCTAATCTTTCCTGAGCCGGCTGCATCAAAGGTGAATGGAAAGCTCCGTTTACCGGTAATAATAAAGCTCTTTTTGCGCCTGCTTCTTTTAATTTCACACAAGCTTCTTCTACTGCAGAAGTTTCTCCTGAGATTACCAATTGTCCTGGGCAGTTATAGTTTGCCGGAACAACAATTCCACTGATCTGTGCACAGATTTCTTCAACTTTAGCATCCTCAAGACCTAAAATAGCTGCCATTGAACTTGGATTTGCATCACAAGCCTCCTGCATAGCCTTAGCTCTCTCAGAAACCAATTTCAAACCATCATCAAAAGATAAAACGCCATTAGCGACCAATGCTGAGAACTCTCCTAAAGAGTGTCCTGCTACCATTTCAGCGCCAAGACCGTTTACTGCTTTTAATGCTGCTACTGAGTGAATAAAAATTGAAGGCTGGGTAACCTCTGTTTTCTTAAGATCCGCATCCGTTCCGTTAAACATAATGGAAAGAATGTCGAAACCTAAAATTTCATTAGCAGATTCCATCAGATCTTTAATATCTTTTCTAGAATCATACAATTCTTTTCCCATTCCTACGAACTGAGAACCCTGCCCTGGAAATACAAGTGCTTTCATGTATTGAATTAAATATTATGCAAATATAACTATAATGTTAACAATATTCTTTTAAACAAAGATAAATCATCTAAGGTACCAGCCTGATTACTCTATAACCTGTGTTTACATAGGCACCGTTCGACTTAGATTTTACAAACTCAAATTTGGTGGCAAGCTGAGTCTGTACTTTATTCATTTGTTTGAAGATTTCTCCTTTTCTATTTTCTCTTGTCAACATATCATTAACAACATCAAAACCTACGATAGCATATTTTGGTGGAGTCTTACAGTATTTACTTTTATAAGCTGCAAGAATTTCTTTTTCAAAGTTACCATCTGTATTGATCTTTCTGTCCATCAGATATACCAGACTTGCCTGGCTCAAATCATCCACTTTCTTCTCAAAAACCGGAGAGTAGAACATACTGAATGCTTTTACTCCCTGTACTTCTTTAGAAAGGGCAATCACTTTATTAGCAAAAGCTTCTCCCATCTCATCACTAGCTAAAACAGCAATAACCGGAGCAGACTGTCCTGTCATCATGTTTTGATCCGGTTGAATATCTGCCGGAGAATTAACAATAATGATATTAGGATTTTTCACTGCTTTTTCAAGCCCTGCTTTGATGTAGTTTGCATTTTCTTTTTTAGCGTCTGCTACTACATATATCTTTTGATCTGAATATACTGATTTAACTTCTTCTATAAGTTTATCTGCATACGTCTGATTATTCGTTTCAACGATAATCAAATTGCTATAGTTATATAATTCCGGTGTATTGGCAAATGGAGCCACAACTGGAATTTTTTGATTTTTAGTAAAATCTAATACATCAATTACATTGGACTTAAAGAATGGCCCAATGATAAGATCCGTATTTTCAGGATTGATCTGCGTTAGAGAGTTTTTAAAAGAAGCTTCATTTCCTGAATCTACAATTTTAATATCCAGTTTCTGACCTCCTCTTGCGTTTCTTTCAATAGCAAGTTTAGCTCCTGTTAAGAAATCCAGAGCCATTCCTCTGTACTGTGTTTCATTGGTGCTGTAACCGAAAGGAAGCATCAATACCACACTTAGCGCATCACCATTTTTCTTAACGTAAACCGGATCCTGTTTTTTGATTTTTAAAACCATTCCTGATTTCAACCCTTTTGAAAGGTCCGGGTTAAGAGCAATTAATTCATCGATACTTACTCCGAACTTATTTACAATAGAGAATACGGTATCTCCCTGCTGAACGGTATAAGTCACATAGTCATCACCAACCACTACATTGTTGGAAACAGGTGTAGATTTTTCATTCCCTGAATCCATTTTTTCTTTTGAATTGGTTGTTTCAACTCCAGAATCAGTATTGATTTTTTTTATTTTAATGGTTTCACCAGGCTTCAGTCCTTTTTCTTCCAATCCTGGATTTAAGGTGTAAAGATCCTGTTGGCTAATCCCAAACTGTTTTGTAATTCTGTAATAATTATCTTTAGCCTGAATCACATAGCTTTCTCCTTCTGCAGCAGAGGTAGTGGGTGTAACCGTAACTGTTTTTTCAACAGGAGTTTCTACAGGTTTTGTTGTTGCAGTTGCAGTTGCAGTCGCTGTAGGCTGGTCTCCACCATATTTTTTGATGCTGGTAAGAGGTAATGTGATTTCATCTCCGATCTTCATATGAGAATCCAATTCAGGATTCAGTTTTCTCAGATCAGTTTCAGAGATTCTGTATTGCTTTGTAATCCCATAGATTGTCTGCTTAGGCTGCAAAATAATTTTACCTACCGCAGTTCCCGCAATTGTGCCTACTTTTTCAGGTGTAGCAGTTTTAGAAGCAACCGGAGTTACTGCCTTTTCTGTTTTTACGGCTAAAACATCTCCAATAGCTAGCTTGCCATCTTTGTGTTTAGGGTTTAGTTTCAGCAATTCATCTACAGTCATTCCATACTTCTTTGCAATGTTGTAAGGGTTATCACCTTGTACAACGGTATGCGACTTCTGGGCTGAAACTCCCAAAACCATACATAAACTGGATAGAATAAAAAACCTCTTTATCATATTCGATAATTATAATTTACAAAAATACTTCTTTAAAATTAAATGGCAACAATTATTAATTTGGAATCTTGAACCACCATCTCTTCCAAACAATTTTCAAGCCATGGATAACCTTCATCTGAAAAGAATACACTAAAGTTGAAAACTCTTTCCTGCCATGTTTTGGAAGGGTGTACATCTAAAAACAGCTTTTCAAGTCTTTCCAATAATTCATTTTGTTTTATTTTTTCTGCATGAAGAAGACGTTTTTTCATTCTTTTAAATGATTTCAGCTGTCTTACTTCTTCTGCTTTCACCATATTTCCAAAAGATTTCTCAGTAGTTTCAGCTGCTGCTTTTAACGCAACAAAATTGTTAACCAGCATTTCTTCTTTTGTATTCAGTAATTCTAAAATAGGATTATTATTTAAAATCTTTTGATTGGTAATCACTGTAAAATTTTGGAAAAAATCTTCTATTTTAAGATCCAATTTTTCAATTTTCCCCAATATTTTCTCTTTCAGGAAAAGCATGGAGTTTCTTGGAATCAGAATTGGGAATGGGATATCTAATTTTGAAAAATAATCTTTCAGCTCCAGCCAATACATAATTTCAGCATTCCCCCCGATATAAGCAAGATTTGGCAATACTTTTTCCTGATATACCGGACGCATTAAAGCATTTGGACTGAACTTTTCGGGGTGATTTTCAAGCTCAGCAATAATTTCGTCTTCTGTAAACTGAATATGTTTATCTACAACAATATATTTCTGTCCATTAAAATCTATTCTGTCTCTCGTTTCAGAAAGGTAGAAAAGGTTAATTTCACGAGGATTCACCTGAACCTTCCCATATTTATCAGTCAGAAAATCGACTTTATCTTTTGAAGTTTTATGTAAGCTGAAATGAAGTAATTCATCTTTAAAGACCTCTTTAATCTGCTCTTTAAGTTCCTTTGAATCTCCATCCAATATCAACAATCCAAATTTTGAAAAAAGACGGTTTACCAAGATCTGAATCGCTTGCGTCAAAGTATTTCCAACCTTATAGGCTTCTTTCAACATCAAGATCAGTTCTGTACCAAAAACTGAATCTTTGAATTCTTTTTCAAATTCAGAGATAAAGTAAGTATCATTAATTTTGATTCTGCCTACAGGACCACCGGATTTCTCATTAATTTCATAATAATTATTCTCCGTTTTAAAATGGTTGATCTCAGCAAAATCATGATCTTCAGAAGCCATCCAATATACTGGAACAAAATTAAAATCTGGAAAATGTTCTTTAAGATAGGCACAGGTTTTAATGGTCTGTAAAATTTTATAGACAAAGAAAACCGGTCCTGAAAACAAATTCAACTGATGTCCTGTTGTAATGGTAAAAGTGTTTGGCAGTTTTAGATGTTCAAGGTTTTCTTTCTGCTTTGAGGAAAGGGTAAGATCCGACAACTGCTTTTCAAATACATTGTATAATATATTCCTCTGTTCTGAAGAAAAAGAATCTTTTTTCAAGTGAATCTGCTCGCTGAAATGCTCTACAGAAAATGTTTTATTTTCAAAACCTTCAATATCATGATTCAAAAAATCTTTTACCAATTGAGGTATGCTTCCTATATCATTAAATGATATTTTATTAATTGTTTTCAACCTGTATCGTTTTTAGTTGAACAAATACCATACGATTCCGATATTCAGTCTGAAATCATACACCGGATAATGTGGAAATGCGTAAGCTTTGTTATTAGAAATAAAGGTACCTACCTGTTGTCCCTCTATAAAGAAGAACATTTTTTTCACCTTCATATTAATATATAGATCGGCAATAGGTTGTCCACCAATAGCGAATGAATCGTTGCCTGGAAGAACATATTCATTAAGAACAGGGAAATATTCTCTGGAATTAAATTTAGAGAAATAATATACTTTAAGTCCTGCCTGAATTTCTGCAGCCTTTTTAAATGCTTGTGTCTGATAGAAGAAGTTTGCTCTCCCTACAAAACTTGGCATTGGAAGCAAGTTCTTATTCGTTAGCGCATTTTGGAAATGCAGTCTTGTATTCAAATGGAATTTACCATAGCTGAATGTAGCATCCCCCCCAATTTGAGAAATATTCAATGAGTTCTCACTCTGCTTAGGAGCTCCATTGTTATCAAAGTAGGTATAATTATCAATTCTAAAGTAGTTGGCAAAAAGTTCTGTTTTAAACCATTTCAGATTAATACTTCCTCCAAGCTCCATTATAGATTGATTCTTCGCATTTTCAAGATAATAATTGAAGTTATTATAAACTGAAGTATTCAGTAAATAGTTGAATGATGGATAAGCACTCTGGAAGTTCACTTTTGCATTCACAAAATAATCTTTTATAGGCTCAAACTTCAGATTGTTTGTCGTTCTCAGATAGCTTTTAAACTGACTTCCGTTTGAAAACTCAAGGAATGAATTAAGCTGAACTTTATCCCAAAGTTTTACCTGTAGGTTTCCTACCGCTCCAATTCTGTTTTCCTTAAGCTCACCCGGAAAAGGTACTCCATCAAGAGAGACAACATCTCTTATTCCAAACTTAATCATCTGATATCGAACCCCAGCATCTAACTTGAACTTTTCATTATTAAAAACCAGGCTCAAAGTATTACTCAGATTACTGGAATATTTTTTTGTTGTCAAAGGAAATCCATTAATTAAATCAGCAGCAGTTTCATACCAATAGCTTTCCAAGGCTCCCTGATTATAATAATATTTATTTCCCTGATGAAAAATCGTATGCCTGATGCTGAATGGAAATTTTTCAGCATTGAACGGAGTAAACTGATGGCTTAGATAATATCTTCTGTAGGCAAACTGCGAACTCGTTGACGCCAGATTAACCTGAGCATTCTGTCTGTTCTTATAATTGCTGTCTCCACTTTGAAACAAGTTATCTTCGGTAATTCCCCCACTTTCCTGGTTGTTAACATTCTGATGAAGGTAGTGCGCAAATAGTTCATAGTTTCCACTTTTTGAAACATAATGTCCGGAGAAAATGGTATTGTTGTTAGCCGCCAATGAATTTCTGTAAAGTCCCTGTGAACGAAGCCCCATATATTCAATGGAAAAATTGAATCTTTTTCCAATATTTTGGGTATAGGTAGAATTTAGTGCGGCTCCATTTCTCATTGCATTATGATAGATAAATGTTGCCGTAGGTGTTTTCACATCGTAATACTTCACATCATTTGCACCTAAAATCATATACGATTTATTGGAAGGCAATAAAGATAAATTCTGTTCTGCGTTCACCTCAAAGACTAATGGATTAAATCCTGATCCGATATTCGCAGGCTGTATTCTTCCAAAGTTATCGTTATTGTTATATTGTGAGAAAATGTACGTTTTATTGAACGTCATAACCGTATCAAAAACTTTCTTTTCCGAAAACTGAGTCTGGTATTGATAATCGTTGATCGTTGGTTTAAAAATTTTTAAGGAATCTTTCTTCCCGGAGTCTATGACCAGAGTATCTTCCGGCTGTTTAGGCTTTTTGGCATCTTCTGTTTTAACAACCTGTGCACTGGCAGCGAAGCCGAAGAAAGTGATTATGAAAAGGATATACTTCATTATTCATTATTGTACAGCAAAAATAAGAAATAATAGTAAATAAAAACCCCTGCGTAGAGCAGGGGTTTTTTATGAGGCCTAATTTCTATTAATTATCATAACCTGGGTTAGAAACAATTAAAGTTCCTGCAACATTCGTTTCCGATTGAGGAATAGGGAATGTTAATTTTTTATCTGGTATAGTTTTATTCAATGATGGATCAGCAGTACCAGCATTATTATAGTATGGAATAACATTACCCCATCTTAATAAATCCCAATACCTAAATCCTTCTCCAACTAATTCTTTAATTCTTTCAGTTTTAACATTAGCTAATGTTACAGCTGCTACAGGCACAGATGTTCTTTGTAAAAGAATTTTATTATAGTAATCTAATGCCGTAGCTGGAGAACCTCCATTTAATTCAGCTTCAGCTCCATTTAATAAAATCTCTTCAAATCTAATAAGCTTAATATTACCAGCACCAGTTACATCTGGATACTTTCCATTTAAATACCTACTTGTCAACAACTTAGATCTTTCATCATTAACATATAAACTTACTGTACTAGGTAGAACTCTTATATTTGCATAACCGCTACTATT
Organism: Chryseobacterium sp. Marseille-Q3244; assembly: GCF_940807095.1. Classification (NCBI taxonomy): domain Bacteria; kingdom Pseudomonadati; phylum Bacteroidota; class Flavobacteriia; order Flavobacteriales; family Weeksellaceae; genus Chryseobacterium; species Chryseobacterium sp. Marseille-Q3244. The sequence goes on from NZ_CALNWX010000005.1 coordinate 338,434, forward strand.
AACAAGGTTTGGATAACTATCAAATGATAATGCAGAAGAAGTTCCTACAGCAAGTTCAAAAATACTATTTGCATTATTATTTGTACTAAACGATTTTACTAAATCTCCTTTAGCTATAACCGAGTATTGCCCTGAATCAATAATATCTGCTGCATAAGATCTTACTTTAGCATAATCACCTTTGTACAAATAATATCTTGTCATTAAAGCTTTAACAGACATAGGATTTAAATAATTTGCTGAACTATTATTAAAATCATTATCATTCATATAGGTTATTGCTGATGCAAAATCACTTTCAATCTGAGCTTCAGTTTCGGCAATTGATGCTCTACCCATCTTTGCACTAGGATTGTAAGTTAATGGTAAAACTACACCTAATGTACCTCCAGAATACTTTTGTCCATATAATCTTAGCAAATCAAAAAATGCTTGAGCTCTTATAGCATATGCCTGACCTTTAATATACCTTGTTCTTTCTTTAATTTCTTCAGCATCTGTACTTTCACCATATGTCAATCCACTATCTGCAGTTGCAATAATCACATTTGCATTGGCAACAACTTGATAAATATCTCGCCAGGTAGTCGTTACATCACCATCTAAAGACGTAAAAGAATAGGTTCCCCATGCAACATTACGTCCTGAAGCTTGGGTAGTATAAGCTTCATCAGTATGAACTTCACCATATGCAATAAAATTTCGACCATAATAATTTACTGACCTCATTCTTGCATAAGTCCCATTTATAAAAGACGTTAATTCTTCAAGACTACTTATTTTTGAAGCCTGTTTTTCCTGATAAAATGTCGTCTCTACAAAATCGTCACTACAAGAGTTTGTAAGAAATATTAGAGAAATTGCTAATATACTTGTTGAAAATATTTTTTTCATTTTTCTTATTTTAATAAACTAGAATGATAAGTTAACACCTAAACTATACGTTTTCAAAGCAGGTAGATCAAGATTAGATGTACCACCTAATGCCGTTGATGTACCTCCCAGCTGAAGATCCGGATCATATTGTAAGTTTTTATCATATAAATATGTCCATATGTTATTTCCTAAAACATAAACTTCAACATTATTCAATCCTGTTCCTCTTAACATATCACCTTTAAAATTATATGATACTTTAAGAGTTCTTAATCTTAGATAATCTCCTTTATATAGAAACCTACTAGATGCAGCATTCGCTCTTGTAGTACCCGTTCCTCTATTTCCTCCTTCTATAGGTTTTGGATTTAAAGCATTAGGATTATTAGGAGTCCAATAATCAAGCTGAGCTCCATAACCAGGATAATTAAGGGTATATTGCCCATCACTGAATAGATAGTTAGCCCAAGAGTCATATATTTTATTCCCAAATCCAAAACTCATTTGAGCATCTATTGCAAACCCTTTATATGATAATTGTGTATTAGCTCCACCAAAATATTTAGGCATTCTATTACCTTGTACAGCTCTTTGAGCTTGGTTATAGTCTGATGTTGTTGCACCATCAACGCCATTTACATACCAAAGAGGATTTCCATTTGAAGGATCAACTCCTGCCCATTTTCTCATGTAGAAAGAATTTACAGCTTCACCTACTCTTAAGATATTAGTTCCGTTAATCACATCAGATCCACCATAAATACTGGTGATTTCATTTTGATTAATTGTTCCATTAACACCAAGTTTCCAGCTGAATCCATCAGGATTATTGAAAATATTAGCATTTATGGTTAGTTCAAAACCTTTGTTTACCATGTCTCCAACATTTTCTATCCTAGAGTTTGAAACTGTACCTCCACCTGGAGATGTTTCAGACAACCCTCCTTGAGAAGGAGAAAGAGGTACAAAAGTTGCTAAATCTTTAGTTTTCTTATGATAATAAGCCGCACTAACCATAAGCCTATTATTCCATAAGCCTACATCTAATCCAACATTAAATGGATTTACCTTTTCCCAGCTTAAGTTTGGATTATCTACATTTATGATTGTAGCTCCAGCTTCATCATTATAATTAGCTGTATATCTGTATAATGTATATGGAATCATATAATTTGGTAATTGATTACCTACTTGACCATAAGATGCAATAAACTTCATTTGTGAGATCACCTTAGAATCGCTAATTCCATTTAATTTAGCTAAATCAACACCTGCTCCTACAGACCAAAATGTTCCATCTTTTTGACCTGGCCAAAAATTAGATAAGTTATCTCTTCTAACAGACGCATCTAATAATAAGAACTTATCATAATCATAGTGTGCAGTAGCAGCATAACCTGCTCTAGAATTTTTATATCTATTCCCTATTGTTGTTATAGGTGTAACAAAGCTATCTAATGTTTTTAAGAATGTTGCTCCAACTGTTTGTGCACCACCACCAATTGTTCTTTGCTGGCTTGAATAAGCTTCCTGAATCAAACTTGCACTAAAATTATGCTTATCACCAAAAGTTTTATTGTATGATAAAATATTCTGCACATTGAAATTAAAATACCTTGTTGCATATGAATATAATCTTCCTTTGTAACTATAACCATCACCGTGTAGAGGAGTATTATATGAATCTTCTTCAATATTGATATATTCTGGAGCGAATACAAATCTATAAGTTAAATTATCTAGGATTTTATATTCAGCCTGAAGATTAGCAAATGCTCTAGCCGTTTTAGCTTTTTGGTAGTTTGTTTTTTGTAAAAATGCTGAATTAAATAATCCATTAGACAGGCTACCCTCACTTCCTAAATTATAGCTCCCATCCGCATTAAATACTGGATCAGTAGGCCAGTTAAATAAATAAGCCACCAAAGGATTTGAGAATGTCCCTCCCGTATTTAATGTACTAATTTCAGAGTAAGACAATTGAATATCAGTAGATAAAGTTAATTTATCTGTAGCTTTATATTCTATACGGTTACTATTAGTAACTCTTTTAAAATAAGAATTCTTAATAATACTATTTTGATCATAATATCCTAATGAGGAAAAATATGACATCTTATCACTACCTCCAGAAATAGATCCATTAAAAGTCTGGAAATATCCTCCTTTACTTTGAATTGCATTAAACCAATCAGAATTATGATCTTGTGAGTATAAATACTGATAAGTCCCTCCAAACTTCCCTTGTAAAGCCAAATCTGGCACCATAGCTGCTGTTAAACCTGGATTTGCAGCAATTCTTGATGGATTATTTGCAAGCTGGACAGCCATAAGACCTTTCCATTCTTCAGTACTCAAACCTTTAGGCATTTTTATAGCCGTGCTAGCTACACCCTGTTCAAAAGATAAATTAAATCTAGCCTTACCTTTACCTCCTTTCTTTGTTGTAATGATAACAACACCTGCTCCAGCATCAGCACCATAAATAGCTGTAGAAACCGCGTCCTTCAACACCGTAACACTCTCAAAATCAGAACTATTTAAGTTTGCTAAAATATTTGCAGTTGTGGAGTTTTGAGTTAAATCTCCTTGATTAATTCTAACACCATCTAAAATAATAATTGGATTATTATTTCCATTTATAGAACTTACACCTCTTACTCTAATGGAAGCAAAACCACCAGGCTGACCTGAAGCAGCACCAGTCTGAACACCTGCTATACTTCCCGCTAGAGCCCTTTCAATAGATGCTGAAGAAGAGCTTTGAGCTATACTTTTACCAGATACAGTACCTACAGCTCCCGTAAGTTCTTTCACTGTTTTTTTCTGGCCAAATCCAACCATTACAACTTCCTCTATCTGAGTTGTATTAGCCGTATCTTTCTTTGCTTTTTGTGCATAAGCAACCTGCCCCAAGAAGAACAATGCTCCAGCACTTAATACACGTAGTTTAACATTCATATTAACAAATTTTAATATATTTTAGAGGCAAATATGTTAATAAATATTAACACTAGCAAATTTTATATGCACAGATAGATCAATTTCATTCACAATACATCAAAAACAACCCCCACAAAACAGAAAGATTCGTAATATTTTCCCATATTTGTTTATGAAAATAAAAAATAACCGTTTTAAAATGGTATTTAACAATTAATAATTCGGTGTAAAAAAAATTATTTATAATCAATCTAAATTATAAAAGTGCTAATTTTCAGTTAAATAGGTGTTTAAAAGTAAAAAAAATCAATCAGTTTTGACAGGATATAAAGTTTTATACATTTCTTTACAATCCCATCATTTACCCATATTCTACCTAAAAAGATCTAGCAGACAACCCATTGCACATCTAATCCTTTGGTCATTAATAAAAAAAATAATTTTAACATCAATACATTAGTTTTCAATTCAAACCTAAACTAAAATAAACATTTGAAAAAATTACACTGAAAGGAAATCGGTAAGTTTAGAAAAAAGAGGTTTAAACAAAGTGAATGCAAACAAAAATAAGCCGTCTCAATGAGACGGCTTATTTTATATATGTATCTGAATATTATTTCAGCTTTTTCTTAACAGCTACTTCTTCGTAAACTTCAAGAATATCTCCGATTTCAATATCGTTATACCCTTTCAAATTCAGACCACATTCATAACCTTTTGTTACTTCTTTCACATCATCTTTGAAACGCTTCAAGCTTTCAAGCTCTCCATCAAATTTCACAATACCATCTCTTAACAAACGTACTTTCGACTGTCTTGTAACTTTTCCGGTAAGAACCATACAACCTGCAATGGAACCAACTTTAGAAATCTTGAATACCTCACGGATCTCAACGTTACCAATTACCTGCTCCTGAATTTCCGGAGAAAGCATTCCCTCCATCGCTTCTTTTACTTCGTCGATTGCTTTATAGATTACAGAATATGTTCTGATCTCAATTTCCTCACGGTCTGCAAGTTCTTTTGCATTAGCACCCGCTCTTACATTAAATCCAATGATAATAGCATCTGATGCTGCCGCTAAGTTGATATCTGATTCTGTAATCTGTCCTACACCTGAGTGAAGAATTTTTACACTGATTTCCTCTGTCGACAATCTTTGTAACTGGTCAGAAAGTGCTTCCACAGAACCATCCACGTCACCTTTAAGGATAATATTCAATTCTTTGAATTCTCCTAAAGCTATACGTCTACCCAATTCTTCAAGTGTTGTATGTTTTTTCGTTCTGATAGAAAGCTCTCTTTGAAGTTGCTCTCTCTTGTTAGCGATAGCTTTACCTTCACTTTCGTCGGCATATACTCGGAATTTATCACCAGCTGTAGGCGCTCCATCTAAACCTAAGATTGTTGCAGGGATTGAAGGACCTGCTTCCGCAAGATTTTTCCCTCTTTCATCAAGCAAAGCTTTTACTTTACCATGATTTTTACCTGCTACTACGTAGTCACCCACTCTTAAAGTTCCGGTTTGTACCAACATTGTAGCAACATAACCTCTACCTTTATCAAGAGATGCTTCGATAACAACTCCATTAGCTGAACGATCAGGATTAGCCTTCAATTCAAGCATTTCAGCCTGTAATAAAACTTTCTCCAATAGCACGTCCACATTATTACCAAACTTAGCAGAGATTTCCTGCGCCTGAACATTTCCACCCCATTCTTCCACTAAAACCGGAGGGTTTAAACCTGAAAGTTGTTGACGGATGTTATCAGGATTTGCATTTGGCTTATCAACTTTGTTGATTGCAATAATCATTGGCACTTGTGCAGCCTGAGCGTGAGCAATTGCCTCTTTTGTTTGTGGCATTACATCATCATCAGCAGCAATTACAATAATTGCAATATCCGTGATCTGAGCACCTCTGGCTCTCATCGCTGTAAATGCCTCGTGACCTGGTGTATCTAAGAATGTAATTCTTTGACCGTTTTCCAATTTCACATTATAAGCACCGATGTGCTGGGTAATACCTCCAGACTCCCCTGCAATTACATTAGTTTTTCTAACATAATCCAGTAATGAAGTTTTACCATGGTCAACGTGTCCCATTACAGTAACCACTGGTGCTCTTGAAACCAAGCTCTCTTCAGTATCAACTTCATCTTCTGCATCTGCATCTTCAAGATCAGCATCAGAGAACTCAATTTTATAACCGAATTCATCAGCTACTAATAATAAGGTATCAGCTTCCAATCTTTGGTTCATGGTCACCATTACCCCAAGTGAGAAACACGCAGAGATTACTTCAGTTGGAGAAACGTTCATTAAGCTCGCTAATTCTCCTACCGTAATAAATTCTGTTACTTTCAGCGTTCTGTCTTGTGCTTCAAGCTCCTGCTGACGTTCATCCTGTTCTCTTCGGTAAGTTCTCTTATCTTTTCTGTGTTTTGCAGATTTAGACTTACCGCCTTTGTTGGTAAGTTTTTCCAAGGTTTCTTTGATCTGGTTCTTAACTTGTTCGTCAGTTAATTCAACTGGCATAACTCTTTGACCAGGTCTGTTGTTTTGACCTCCTTTCTTAAATCCACCACCTTGGCCACCTGGACGGTTTCCACCCTGGTTATTTCCGAAACGGTTTCCACCTTGACCACCTTGACCTTGTGGACGATTACCTTGACCACCTTGTCCTTGACGGTTTCCTCCTTGGCCACCACCATTGTTATTATTGTGCGGACGGTTTCCTCCTTGGCCACCTTGGTTATTATTTCCAGAGTTTTGATTGTTTCCTCCTTGGCCTTGATTATTCTGGCCGCCAGGTTTTTCAATTCTCTTTCTTTTCTTTTTTGCTCCAGCTCCTGGCTTTGGTGCAAACTGAGTTAAGTCAATTTTTTCACCTACGATCTTAGGACCGTCCAGTTTCTGATAAACAGTTTCAATTTTTTGAGGTTCCTGAGACTCAGGTTCAGCTTCCACTTTTGGAGCTTCTATTTTTTTCTCTTCTACCACTGGTTTTGGAGTTTCTTTTACAGGTTCAACCGGTTTTTCTTCTTCTTTTTTCTCCTCCATTTTTGGCTTGTCTTTTTTTACAGGTCTATTTCTAGATTCTATCTGAGACAAATCAATTTTATCCAAAACTTTAAATTCCTGCTTTTCAGGAGCTGCTTTTACTTCCGGTTCTTCTTTCACGATTTCTTCTTTCTTTTCTTCCACCGGTGTCGCTACAGGAGCTGCAGGGGTTTCTTCAACTTCAGGTTTCGCAGGTTCTAAATCTATCTTACCTAAAATCTTAGTTTCTGGTTTGTTTGCTTTAGCTCTTATCACTTCAGGGGTTTTCTTCTCATCAATTTCCAGTTTCTCTTCCGGAACTTTAGTGATCACCACCTCATGGGAAGCTTTTCTTTGTTCGCCATCTTTAGCAAACTCAGCTTCCAATGCAGAATATGCCGATTCTTCCAATTGAGCGTTAGGATTGCCTTCAACTTCGAAACCCTTTGATTGTAAAAACTCTACTAATCTGGACATCGAAATATTGAATTCCTTAACCGCTTTATTTAATCTAATTTTTGGCATCTATATTATTTACTGTTTTTTAATTTTTAAAATTAAAGTATTTCCTTTTTACTGTTTTATTAAGATTCATTTTAAATCTTAATCTTCAAATTCTTCTCTCAGAATACGTTTAACCTCTTCAATTGTTTCTTCTTCAAGGTCAACCATATTTAAAAGACTCTCAGTTTCTTTATCCAATACTGATTTTGCAGTTGTAAGTCCTACTTTCTTAAACTCATCCAAAATCCACTGCTCGATATCGTCATTAAATTCTCTCAATTCAACATCGTCATCCTCGCTGGACTCTCTGTAAACATCAATTTCATATCCTGACAACCAAGAAGCCAGTCTAATATTCTGTCCTTGTTTTCCAATTACTTTAGAAATCTCTTCAACAGGAGTATATACTAATGCATAGTTTTGCTCCTCATTAATGTCAATTTTATTGACCGTCACATTTCCTAAAGCTCTCTTCACCAAAATTTCAGGGTTTTTAGACCACTGAATAACATCGATGTTTTCATTTCTCAACTCTCTTACAACTCCATGAATTCTGGATCCTTTAACACCCACACAAGCTCCTACAGGATCAATTCTGTCATCATAAGCATCTACTGCAATTTTCGCCTTTTCACCAGGAATTCTCACTACCTTTTTCAGCATGATCGTTCCATCCTGGATCTCAGGAATTTCCAGTTCTAATAACTTCTCTAGGAATTTAGGTGCAGTTCTGGAAATAATAATCTGTGGTTTAGAACCTTTAAAATCTACTGTCTCAACAATAGCTCTGATATTCTCACCCTTTTTAAAGAAATCGGATGGGATCTGGTTTTCTTTTGGTAAAATGAATTCATTTCCTTCATCATCCAACAAGATTACATGTTTGTGACGGATGTGGTGGATTTCTCCTACAACGATTTCACCAATTTTATCTCTAAACTGTTCGTACAGCATTGCATTATTATGCTCCTGTAGTTTTGTAGCCAGAATTTGCTTTAAGGTAAGAATATTTCTTCTTCCCAACTGTGCAACAGGAATTTCCATTGTAAAGTCTTCCCCTACTTCGAAGGTAGGGTCAATCTTCTTCGCTTCAGAAATTTCAATTTCCAAATCATCATCTTCAGACATTTCGTCCTCTACAATTGTTTTATTTAAAAATATCTGAAAATCTCCTTTATCCGGGTTTACAATCACATCAAAGTGGTCATCTGAATCGAATCTTTTTCTCAAAAGTGTCTTCAGTGAATCCTCAATAATTGCCATAAGATCAATCTTACTGATCCCTTTTTCGTCTTTAAAATCACCAAAGGATTCAATCAACGCTATATTATCCATCTATTTTTTTTTCTTTTTTAAAATTTAATTACTACTAATGCCTTTTTGATCTCAGTGTAAGGAATTTCTTTTTCCTCTTCCACATCCACCTTTCCTTTCCCGATATCCTTCGGTTTACGGTAACGTAAAACAAGAGTGATTTTCTCTTCGTCTACTTTTGACAACTCTCCTTCAATTTTAGAAGAATCCTCCAGCATCACCTCAATCTCTCTTCCTATGTTTTTATTGAACTGTCTTGGTGTTACTAATGGCTCGCTTAATCCCGCAGACATTACCTGAAGGCTGAAATCATTTTCTTCACGATCCATATTGAATTCTATTGCACGGCTTGCATCAAGGCAGTCCTGCAAAGAGACTCCATTATCACCATCTAAAATCACTGTAATATCATCCCCTGCAGAAATTTTAAGATCAATAAGGAAAAGATCTTTTCTGGTCTCAAGGAATTCATTTAATAATTCTTCAATTCTTTTTTTAAACTCCATACATTCTTTTATCTTGATTTACAGTACGAAAAAAGGCTTTCTTGCGAAGCCTTCCCATTTTTTCCGTAAATCCATTGCAAATATACGCTTTTTTTCTAAAAATGCAAAATTATCTTATTATCAAGCAAATAGAACGAAATTCATTTACATTAAATTAAAGAAGCAGATGAAGGTATTTTTATTATTTTTGTCTTTGAATTTTAAAAACAAAAACATTTTGAATATAACGATTGTAGGAACAGGCTACGTAGGATTAGTTACAGGAACTACTCTTGCAGAACTTGGCAATTCAGTATACTGTGTTGATATTGATGAAAAAAAAGTAGAAGGTATGAAAAACGGCATCGTTCCCATCTATGAGCCGAACCTTGAAGAGATGTTTCTTAGAAATATCCAATCTGAAAGATTATTTTTCACGACCAACTTAAAAGAAGCTTTAGATAAAAGTGAAGTCATTTATCTGGCATTACCTACTCCTCCCGGAGAAGATGGTTCAGCTGATCTTTCTTATGTATTGAAGGTAGCAAATGATATTGGAGAACAAATGACCGAGTATAAAGTTGTTGTTAATAAAAGCACTGTCCCTGTAGGCACTGCAGACAGAGTAAGAGAAACCATATCGTCTAAAACGAACATTCCTTTTGATGTTGTTTCCAATCCTGAATTTTTAAGAGAAGGGTTTGCTGTTGAAGATTCCATGAATCCTGCAAGAGTAGTTGTAGGAGCAAGTTCTGAAAGAGCTAAAGATATTATGGCTAAAATTTATCAGCCATTTACCAATACGGGTATCCCAATTATTTTCATGGATGAGAAATCATCTGAACTTACAAAATATGCAGCCAATTCATTCCTGGCTGTAAAGATTACCTTTATGAATGAAATTGCAAACTACTGTGAAAAAGTAGGGGCTGATGTAGATAAGGTAAGATTAGGAATGGGTAGCGATGACAGAATTGGACACAGATTCCTGTTCCCTGGCATCGGATACGGCGGAAGCTGTTTCCCTAAAGACGTAAAAGCACTTATAAAATCAGGAAAACAAGAAGATTTCAACTTCCAGATTCTGGAAGCTACAGAAAACGTAAATACTTCCCAGAAGGTCATTCTTGTTTCAGAAATTGAAAAATACTTTGGTGGAAATATAGAAGGAAAAAAGATTGCTATGTGGGGGCTTGCTTTCAAAGCCAATACGGATGACATCAGAGAAGCTTCTTCTTTAGACAACATTGCTCTTTTATTAGAAAAAGGTGCAATAATTGTAGCCTATGATGCAGTTGCTGAAACGAATGTTCAAAAATTATTGGGAGACAAAATTCAATATGCTAAAGGAATGTATGATGCCTTGGAAGATGTAGATGCCTTATTTATTGCTACGGAATGGCCAGAGTTTAAGAATCCTAATTTTGACCTTATGGCTAAGAAAATGAAAAATAAGGTTATTTTTGACGGAAGGAATATGTATCCGCTTGAAATCCCACAGCAAAAAGGATTTTATTATAAAAGTATAGGCAGAAAAACAATTACAAAATAAAGAAATGAAAAATATCATTATTACAGGAGGAGCGGGATTTATTGGATCTCATGTTGTAAGAGAATTTGTAAAAAACAATCCGGAAAGTTTGATTATCAACCTTGATGCACTTACTTATGCCGGAAATTTAGAAAACCTGAAGGACATTGAAAATGAACCTAATTATGTTTTCGAAAAAGCAGACATTACAAAACCTGAAGAACTAAGAAAGGTTTTTGAAAAATATAATCCAGATGCAGTGGTACACTTAGCTGCAGAAAGTCATGTTGACAGAAGTATCACCGATCCAATGGCGTTCATCAACACAAATGTAAACGGAACAGCCAATCTCCTTAATCTTTGTAAAGAATTCTGGACCTTAAATCCGGATCATACCCATGGCAGATTCCCGGATGAAAAAAGAACAAACTTATTCTATCATGTGTCCACTGATGAAGTATATGGAAGCTTAGGGGAAACAGGATTCTTCCTTGAAACCACTTCTTATGATCCACAATCTCCCTACTCTGCATCAAAAGCTGCGTCAGATCACCTGGTAAGAGCTTATGGAAACACTTATGGAATGCCGTTTATTGTCTCCAATTGTTCAAACAACTATGGGCCCAACCATTTCCCGGAAAAATTAATACCTCTTTGTATCTCCAATATCATTAACGAAAAACCTTTACCTATTTATGGGGACGGAAAGTATACAAGAGACTGGTTATTTGTAATTGACCATGCAAGGGCTATTCACCAGATATTCAATGAAGCTAAAACGGGTGAAACATACAATATTGGCGGATTCAACGAATGGCAGAATATTGACCTGGTAAAAGAACTGATTAAGCAAATGGATGCTAAATTAGGAAAACCAGAAGGGTATTCTGAAAAGCTAATCACTTTTGTAAAAGATAGACCGGGGCACGATAAACGTTATGCTATTGATGCCAATAAATTAAACAAAGACTTGGGCTGGAAGCCATCCGTAACATTTGAAGAAGGATTAGGAAAGACCATCGATTGGTATCTTGAAAATAAAGAATGGCTGGAAAACGTTACCAACGGAGAGTATCAGAAATATTACGAAAATCAGTATAACTAAGATTGAGTAAGATTGAAGAAACATATTTTATTGCTTCTTAAATTAAACCTTATTTAATCAAAGGAGCAGGCTCTACTTCCCTAGAATAGAGAATATCAAATAATAAAAAGATGAAAGGAATAATATTAGCCGGAGGTTCCGGAACAAGACTTTACCCTCTAACAATTGCCGTAAGCAAGCAATTAATGCCTGTTTATGATAAACCTATGATTTACTATCCGCTATCCACCCTTCTTCTGGCTGGAATTAAGGATATATTAATCATTACGACTCCACATGATCAAGCTGGGTTCATTAAACTTTTAGGAGATGGATCTCAAATTGGCTGTAATATAGAATATGTTGTACAGCCAAGTCCGGATGGACTGGCACAAGCCTTTATTCTGGGCGATCAGTTTATTGGTAATGATCCTGCAGCACTTGTTTTAGGAGACAATATCTTCTATGGTTCTGAAATGGGGACTTTATTAAAAAACAAAACCAATCCGGATGGGGGTGTTGTTTTTGCTTACCACGTTGCAGACCCTGAAAGATATGGTGTCGTAGAATTTGATGACAATTTCAAAGCAGTTTCTATTGAAGAGAAACCTTTGAAACCTAAATCTAATTATGCAGTACCTGGTCTATATTTTTACGACAACAACGTTGTGGAGATTGCTAAAAACATCCAGCCTTCTGCAAGAGGAGAATTGGAAATCACTGATATTAACAATGTTTACCTTAAAAATGAAAAACTTGAAGTAGGGGTTCTGGACAGAGGTACAGCATGGCTGGATACAGGAACTTTTGATTCCCTTCATGATGCTTCGGAATTCGTAAGTGTTATTGAAAAAAGACAAGGTTTCAAGATTGGATGTATTGAGGAAATTGCTTTCAGAAATAAATTCATCAACGAAGAAAAATTACTGGAAACAGCAGTAAAATATGGTAAAAGTGGTTATGGTCAGTATTTAAAACAACTTGTTGGTCAGTAATCATATAATATAATTTATAAACTTTACAAACTATTGGCTTATAGCCAATAGTTTTTGTAATTAATAACTAAGATCAATTCAGGAATAAGGATAAAAGTAGATAATACCACAATAGACCTTTTTTACCTGAAAAGTTCTCATGAAATAATTGTGATGAGTAATCGTTTTATGATTATTGGACGTAGAGAAACAGGCAACTATGAGTTTTGAAATCAATGGAATCAAAAATCACCTAGTGTAATTTTCCTTGCTGTTGTTTCAGAAATCAAAAAGTTATACCTTTTCCGTGCTCATCATTCAAAATAATTAATCATGCTTTTAAATATTATCTTTTCATATAACCGTGCCATGCAGGTAGATTACTTGTTGAGTACCATTTTAAAAAGAATCAAAATAGATGATTATGAAACGGTAGTTTTATACCATACCACCGGCAATCATCATTTAGGCTACAAAAAATTAATTGAAAAATATAAAAACTATCCCAATATTCGCTTTGAAGAAAGAAAAGAAATATGGTTTGATCCTGCTTTTTTCAGAACACTGACCAACAAAAAAAACATAAAATTCTTTCTTGAGAAAAACCTAAAGAGTAAACAAGGAGATAATTTTAAAGGATTACTTCAGGGGCTTCTGCGAAAAAGCCGACATGAACTCATTATGTTTAACACTGATGACGGTGTTTTTTATAATGATGTCTTTCTTGATGAAAATATTCTTTCTGAATTTAAAAAAGATCCCGAAAACTCGTCCTACAGGATGTATGTAGGTGATAATATTGAAGGATTCCCTGATTATATTCAGAAAAAGGACAATTATTATGAATGGGATTATTATGCTGATAAGAACATTACGCACTGGTCCTACCCTTTTTCAGTTGATGGAACTATATACAATACCAAACACCTGCTAAAGGTTTTAGAAAAAATACCTTATCATAATCCAATCACTCTGGAAGAAAATGTGTTTCGATATGCATTGCAACATCAACTTTTCAGAAAAGGGATGGGGCCGTTACAATCCAAATTGGTAGGAACAACCTTAAATCGGGTTTCTGTGGAAACATTTAACCCAACGATCAACATCAGCGTGGATGAATTAAATGAAAAATTCATCGAAGGATATACTCTTCATCTCGGGCTTCCCGATCATATTGATGTCGTCAATATTGTTCCATTCGAAGTAAGTGTAGTAAAAGAGGACAAAAAAGAGCTTTTATATTCTTTAGATGATGATGGCAAGAAAATACAAAATTCTTATGGAATTGAAGGGACTAAAAACGAGCCCTAATAGATATACAAATTAAATGATTATGACTCCGCATATTATAGATTTTTCAAAGATCGGATCTCCGGAATTAGGATATATTACTGTAGCAGAAACTCAAAAGAATATTCCTTTTCCCATCAATAGAGTTTACTGGACTTATTTTACGCCTCAAGATGTAATCCGTGGAGGACATGCCCATAAGAAACTACAGCAAGTGATCTTTGCCGTTTCAGGAACAATAGAATTCAACACTCAGGACCTGGATGGTAATGAGGCAACATTCGTTTTAGACAACCCTTCCAAGGGACTTTATATTCCGGAATTAATCTGGAGAGATATTAAGTTCAGCCACAGTGCAGTCCTTTTATGCCTTGCTTCTGAACATTATGACGAGCATGATTATTTCAGAGATTTTGAAGAGTTTAAAAATTACAAAAAATGATACACCCTTTAGCTGACGTACAGTCTCAAAATATAGGCGAAGGAACTTCTGTATGGCAATTCTGTGTCATTTTAAAAGGCGCCAAAATCGGAAGTGGATGCAATATCAACTGTCAGGTCCTTATAGAAAATGAGGTTACTATTGGAGATAATGTCACCATCAAACCCGGAGTTCAGATTTGGGATGGTGTAGATCTTGAAGACAATGTATTCATCGGACCTAATGTAACTTTTACCAACGACCTTTTTCCAAAATCTAAAAATAAAAATTTCACATTAGAAAAAACTTTGGTAAAAAAAGGAGCCTCGATTGGTGCCAATGCGACTATTTTAGCTGGAGTTACGATAGGTGAAAATGCATTAATCGGTGCAGGCAGCGTAGTGACCAAAAATGTTCCCGATAATGAAATATGGGTGGGAAACCCTGCAAAATTTTTAAAGAATAATAACAATGATAAAGTTTCTTGATTTACAAAAAGTTAATCTCAAATACCAACAGGAAATAGAAAGTGCCTTATTACAGACATTCAGATCAGGATGGTATCTTTTAGGAGAAAAAACCAAAGCTTTTGAAACTAATTTGGCACAATATATCGGATCAAAACATGCTATTGGAGTAGCCAACGGATTGGATGCTTTACGCCTTATTCTTCGTGCTTACATAGAATTAGGCATCATGAAAGCAGGAGACGAAATCCTTGTTCCTTCCAACACTTACATCGCTTCTATACTGGCTGTTTCTGATAACGGATTAGTACCTGTATTAATAGAACCGGAACTCAATACCTATAATATTGATATTGCTAAAATTGAAGAAAAAATCACCCCAAAAACAAAAGGAATTCTTATTGTTCACCTTCAGGGAAGAATTGTTTTCTCAGATCAGCTTAAAGAAATTGCTCAGAAATACCATTTAAAAATCATTGAAGACAATGCCCAGGCTATAGGGGCAGAGTGGAATGGTATAAAATCCGGAAATCTTGGAGATGCTGCCGGATTCAGCTTTTATCCGGGAAAAAACTTAGGAGCTTTAGGAGATGCAGGGGCTGTAACAACTAATGATGATGAGCTAGCCAAAGCTATCAGAGCATTGGCTAATTATGGTTCCAATCAAAAATATGTAAACATTTATCAGGGATTAAATTCCAGACTCGATGAACTTCAGTCAGCAGTGTTAGACATCAAGCTGAAATATATTGATGATGAAAACAATGCAAGAAGATTTATCGCAAAAAGATTTATCGAAGAAATCAACAATCCTGCGATCATCCTTCCTGAGTATCCTGAAAATGAAAATGAGCATGTATGGCATGTTTTCGTAATCAGGACCCAAAGAAGAGATGAACTTCAGGCTTATCTTACAGAACATGGAATACAAACCATTATCCACTATCCTATTCCTCCTCATCATCAGGAAGCATATAAAGAGTGGAAAGATCTTTCTTTTCCTATAAGCGAAAAAATTCATGCGGAAGTGTTAAGTCTGCCAATTTCATCTGTTTTAGAAGAAGAGGAAGTCCTGGCAATTATTGAAACGGTAAATAAATTTTAAATGGAACAACCCTTAGTAACAGTTGTCGTAGTTTCTTATAATCAATCACAGTTTATAAAAGAAAATTTAGATAGCATAAAAAATCAAACCTACAAAAACATTCAGTTAATCGTAGGCGATGATGCTTCTCCGGATCATTCAGTAGAAGTTTTTGAACAATGGTTACAGGAAAACAACTATCCTGCAGAAAAAAACTTCCATACTAAAAATACAGGCTTACCCACAATGCTTAATGAATGCCTTGATTTGGCTAAAGGGAAATATATAAAAATCATTGCTGCGGACGATTTCCTACACCCTGAATCCCTTGAAAAATCAGTATATACCCTTGAAAAACTGGGAAATGAATATGGAATGTCTTTTTCTCATACCCATGCTGTAAATAACGACAGCCAGATTATTGAGGATATTGCTGACTATGATGCATTGGGAAATATAGACCCTTATATTTTCAGAGAAGAACTATTAAAAGGAAATAGAATTGCAGCGCTCACCGTCTTATTAAGAACAGACGTTGTAAGGGAAACCGGAAAATATGATTCACAGTTTATTATAGAAGATTATTATCGATGGCTCAAAGTCAGTCAAAAATATTTAATTGCCTATATTCCTAAAAAGCTGGCATATTACAGGCTTCATGCTGATAATATTTCAAAAGTAAAGGCAGACAGAATCGAAATGGAGGCAGCTACACTTCAGATGATGTTTGATAAAAAAGGAGTTTCGAGAGGAAGCATCAATCATATTACTCAAAAATTATATCAATCTGGAAATCAACTCCCTGAGGAATACATCAACGCTTATCATGCATATCCGTTTCGGTCAAAAAAACTGGACTTTGCAATAAAAAAGAATCTTCCTGTTTCTTTGTATAAGATTTTAAAGAAAGTTATGTAAGATCAATTCTTTAATCTCAACCATACTTTCTTGTTGTTATCTATGTGTAACGGATATAAGAACTGAGGTATGACGCATTGGAAGATGTAAATACTTTATATGTATTACTGCAGAATAATCTGGGTTCAAAAATTTAAACTTTGAACTGATAGTAAGGAAAATAAGGTTATTTTTGACAAAGGGAATATCTATTCATTTGAAATCCCAGGATAAAAAAAATTTCATTATAAAAGTATAAGTAGAAAAGCAATTACAAAATAAGAAATGAAAAATATCATGATTACAGGCATAGCAGAATTCATTGAATCCTATATTGTAGAAGAATTTATAAAAAATCATTCGGAAAATATAACCATTAATCCTGAGGTGCCTGCCTATACTGAGTATTTATAAACTTTGCAAAATAATTACATTATAGAGTCAATAATTTTTATACATAATAACAACACCAATATATTAGTTATTATTTTTAGTTTTATATAATCAATAATTTACAGACTAAAAAAATGGTAAAAATTAATTATTATAAATTTGTTAAAACTTACACAGATGAATGAACCACAACAAAAGTGGACGGAAACCATTGAAGCAGACCATTCTTTATTTAATCTAAAACTAAAAGAAGTTTGGCACTACAAAGATTTAATTTACATGTTTGTAAAGAGAGACTTCATATCCAGTTTCAAGCAAACCATTTTAGGACCAATCTGGTTTTTTATAAATCCCATCTTTACAACGATTACTTACCTTATTATTTTTGGGAGATTTGCTAAGTTACCTACAGATGGAGCTCCCGGTATCATATTTTATCTCTCCGGAGTTACTTTATGGAATTATTTTTCAGGCGCATTGCTGGGAACTACGGCGACTTTTACAGGAAACGCCAATATCTTTGGTAAAGTTTACTTCCCAAGATTAGTAACTCCCATTTCAATTGTCATTTCAAACCTGATGCGTTTAAGTGTTCAGTTTATCCTATTCCTTATGGTATGGGTATACTATCTTGTTAATCATGAGGTCTCTCCTAACTGGTGGATCCTGGCAACTCCATTTTTATTAGTTCTGATGGCCCTTTTTGCACTTGGTGTCGGAATGATATTCTCTGCACTTACTACAAAATATAAGGATTTAAGTATGCTTTTAACATTCGGTATCAGCTTATATATGTATGCTACACCGGTTATTTATCCTGTATCAATGCTTCCGGGATATTTCAAAAAGTTAGCAAAATTTAATCCATTGACAGGTATTTTTGAATGCTTCAAATATGGCTGGCTGGGCGTGGGAGATTTTTCTCCGGTTATGCTGGTTGCCAGTACTGTGATTATCTTACTTCTTCTTATGGTTGGAGTTGTTACTTTTAACAAGGTTGAAAAAACCTTTATGGACACAGTATAAAAACTATAGCATTGGATATAAAAAACACTTGAGTAAAAATTTAAATCACAAAAACATGTTAGCTTTAAAAGCAGAAAATATATCAAAACAATATCGTCTTGGAGAAGTGGGAACCGGGACTTTATCCCATGACCTCAACAGATTTTGGCATAAAGTAAGAGGTAAGGAAGATCCTTATCTAAAAATTGGTGAAGCCAATGACAGAACAACCAAAGGTGAATCTGATTATGTATGGTCCCTCCGTGATATCAATTTTGAGATTAACCAGGGAGATGCTGTGGGGATCATAGGGAGAAACGGAGCTGGAAAATCTACTCTTCTCAAACTTTTAAGTAAAGTAACAAAACCTACCACTGGAAAAATTTATACCAATGGAAGAATTGCATCTTTATTAGAAGTGGGAACCGGATTTCACCCGGAAATGACCGGTCGTGAGAATGTGTTTTTGAATGGCGCTATCCTTGGGATGACCAAAAAAGAAATCAAGCGTAAGTTTGATGAAATTGTAGATTTCTCAGGAGTTGAAAGATATATAGATACCCCTGTAAAAAGATATTCTTCCGGAATGTATGTGCGTCTTGCTTTTGCTGTTGCTGCTCACCTGGAATCTGAAATATTAGTCGTTGACGAAGTTTTAGCCGTAGGTGATGCTGAATTTCAGAAGAAATGTTTGGGGAAAATGGGAGATGTTACCAAAGGAGAAGGCCGAACTATTTTGTTTGTAAGTCATAATATGGCTGCTGTAAAAACCCTTTGTAACAACGGTATCTTATTAGAGAAAGGAATGGTAAAATATTCAGGGAATATCGATAAATGTGTAAGCTATTATCTCGGAAATTCCAAAGAAAATGAATATATAAAAACCTTTGATATTGGAAGCGAGAACGTAAGAATCCAAAGAGTTACCGTGAAAAACGCTGGCTCAGATGATTTTAAGAATTTATATGAAAACCAGGCAATAGAATTAATCACAGATATTAATGTTCTTTCAAATAATCCGGGAAGATATCATTTGACCTATGTTTTGAATAATGAACAGGGAGAACCTCTTTTTTCTCTTTCTCATTTTGAACAATTTGGACTAAAACCCGGACATAATAAAATAAAATGCACTTTCCCGGCAAAATATTTTCAGTCAGGTAACTATTATTTGAGTTTATACATTATTGAAGATGCTTTAAGAGCAGATTTTATTGAATCTGATATATTTACATTTATAGTTGAAGATACTCCAAGGGAACTAGGCGACTGGATGGGTCGTGAACCTGGATATATTCGCCCGACCTTCAACTGGACCTTAGATTAAAATTAAAAAGATGAAAGATTTATTACAAAAAATAGCCAACAAAGTAGGCTATACAATCATTAAGAACGACACTTATGATAGTATGGTCCAAAGAAGTAAAAAAGCAGCAGTTGCAAACGAGAAAAATGACCTGCTGAATAAATTTTATGCAACCCTGAAAGCATTAAACTTTCAGCCTAATTTTATTGTTGATATTGGGGCGAATACCGGAACATGGACAAGAGAGGCTTTAAAACAATTCCCTGACTCTTCCTATCTTCTTATAGAACCACAGGAAAGGCTTTCAGCAAATTTTCAAGACTTGCTGCAAAATCCTAAAATCAAATATTTACCTGTGGGTGTTGGAGATAAAAATGATATCTTAAAATTCACAATAGTTGATAGAGATGACAGTTGCTCTTTTATTTATTCAGAAGAGGAAGCTGCCAAAATGGGATATGAGCAAATTGAAGTTCCTATCAAAACTCTGAGTTCCATTATCAAGGAAAATAATCTTGATTATCCTGACATTGTAAAAATTGACGCTGAAGGACTGGATCTGGAAGTGATTGATGGTGCCTCCGATTTATTTGGAAAAACAGAAGTGTTTATGGTAGAAGCAGGCGTTCAGGTTAAAGTGTATAAAAACTCTTTATTGAGATTGGTCAACAAAATGGACGAAGCTGGATATGAGCTATATGATATTACAGATTTAAACAGGCCAATTGACATCCCTGTTTTATGGCTTGTAGAACTTGTCTTTGTAAAAAAAGGCGGTAAACTTACTCAATTTCCAATAAATCTATAATTATGATTCCTGTAACAAAACCTTTTCTTCCCCCGAAGGAAGAGTATGATGCATATTTAGAAGGTATCTGGAAAAGAAACTGGCTTACCAATATGGGACCATTGGCCAGTCAGCTTGAAATGGAACTTAAAGATCATCTTAAGTTACCGCATCTCCTTTTTGTCACTAACGGAACTGTTGCTATACAAATGGCGATAAAAGCGTTGGAAATTACAGGAGAGATCATTACGACTCCCTTCTCTTTTATTGCAACTACCAGTACTATCGTCTGGGAAGGATGTACACCGGTTTTTGTAGATATTGACCCAAAAAGTTTATGTATAGATCCAAAGAAAATAGAGGAAGCTATCACAGAAAACACCCAGGCAATTCTTGCTACTCATGTTTATGGAAACCCTTGTGATGTGGATGCAATAGAAGCCATTGCTAAAAAACATAATTTAAAAGTTATTTATGATGCAGCCCATGCTTTTGGAGTAAAAATAAATGGGAGATCTATTTTTGAATATGGAGATATTTCTACCTGTTCATTACATGCTACCAAACTTTATCACACTATCGAAGGTGGATTATTAGTTACCAAGAAACCTGAGCTTTTAAAAAAATTAGCCTCCATAAGGAATTTTGGAATTTCCGGGTATGATTCCTTTTCTGATCTGGGAATCAATGGGAAAAATTCAGAATTTCATGCGGCAATGGGATTAGCTAATCTAAAATATATCACCCAAATTCACGAAAAAAGAAAGGCTCTTTCAGAATTGTATGACGAAAAGCTTAAAACACTAAAGGCTGTAAAACCCCTTTGGCATGCCAAGGCCACTGAGAATTACCCGTACTATCCTATTGTTTTAGAAAGTGAAGAACTTTTATTAAAATTAAAAAAAGAGATGGATAGCCATGAGGTATTCACACGCAGATACTTTTATCCAAGTTTAGCCTCAGCTTTACCTTATCTTCCAAAATTAGAATTACCGATTACTGAAGATATTTCTAAAAGATCTTTATGTCTTCCGCTTTACTATGATATGACTTTTGAAGAAGTTGAATTCATTTCAAGATTGATGCTAAGAATCCAAAATAATTAGTATGAAAACAGCAATAATGCAGCCCTATTTTATGCCCTATATAGGCTATTTAAGTCTTATTAAGCATTCTGATCTGTTTATTTTGTTTGATCCTGTACAATTCATCAGACATGGATGGATAGAAAGAAACAGAATCCTTAAGCAGAACGAGGGCTGGTTATACATACAGGTTCCGCTAGTAAAAACTGGCAGAGACACTTTAATTAAGGAGTGTCTGATTGATAATTCTCAAGATTGGAAAGGTAAAATTCTGTCTCAGTTACAGATTTATAAAAAACAAGCTCCTTACTATTATAAAACAGTCCAGCTACTGAAGGAAATATTTGAAGGAGAATATGATACGATTACAGCATTGAATAAAGCTTCGCTGGAAAAAATATGTAATTATCTTGGTTTCCCGAAAGAACTTCCTGTATTCTCAGAAATGAATCTTGAAATAGAGGAACCCAATAGTCCGGATGAATGGGCTTTAAATATATGTAAAAAACTGGATGGAAAAATTCATTATATCAACCCTATCGGAGGGTTAGAATTTTTTGATACAGAAAAATATACAAATCAGCATATTGATATTTCATTTCAGAAAATGATTCCGGTTCATTATGACCAAAAAAGAACACCTTTTGAATACGGATTATCAATCATTGATGTTATGATGTTTAATTCGCCTGAAGAGATTAATAATATGTTAGATCAATTTGAGCTGGTCAATGAATAATAAAGCAATAGGAGGATATTTTGAACTTGAGCTGCCTGTTGGTAACTCAGATTTTGCAGGTAATAATTCTATTACTCTTAATTCTGCACGAAATTGCCTTGAGTATATTCTCCGTGCCCGGAAGAAGTCAAAAATTTATATTCCTTATTATACTTGTGATGTCATTTTAGAACCTATCCAAAAAATTAATCTTGAATATGAATTTTACGATGTGGATTCTAATCTGGAACCTCTGTTCGATTACTCAACGATAAAAGAGAGTGAAGTTTTTTTATATACCAACTATTTTGGGATTAAAGATCTCTTTATTCAAGAGTTAATCAACAAGATTCCCAATAATATCATTATTGATAATGCTCAGGCTCTGTTTGCTCCTGTAATAAAGAATATTGATCAGTTTTACTCACCAAGAAAGTTTGTTGGGGTAGCTGATGGAGGATTTTTATACACTAATAAACATCTGAACATTGATTTTGAAAAAGATGAAAGTTACCAACGGATGAGCCATCTGTTGAAGAGAATAGATCTATCTGCAGAAGAAGGGTATTCTGATTTCAGTGAAAATGATAAATCTTTGGAAAATCAGCCCATTAAGACCATGTCTAATCTGACAAAAAAAATGTTAACAGGCATTGATTATGATTATATAAAAAAGCACAGAAAAGAAAATTTTCTTTTTTTACATGAAGCGTTAAAAGAAAAAAATAGTCTTCCTATTGAATTATCCAAAGAGTCTGTTCCCCTGGTATATCCTTTCAGGACTCAGGATAAAAAACTTAAACAAAAGCTTATCGGTGAAAGAATTTACTGCGCCACTTATTGGCCAAATGTTTTAAACTGGTGTACGGAAGATAAGAACTCTCATATTTTAGCACAAGAAATAATAGCATTACCGATAGACCAGAGATATTCGGTTAATGAAATGAAAAAAATTTTAGAATGTATAATGTATTAATAAGACCACTTGTCAAAGAAGATGCATTGACTTCATACCAATGGAGAAATGATCCTGAAATCTGGAAATATACAGGTTCCAGACCAGATATTACAATAACGAAGGAAATAGAATCCGAGTGGATTGAAAAAGTACTGCAGGATGATACCAGTAAAAGATTTGCTATTGTATGCAATGAAGAATATATTGGAAATGTACAGCTTACTAATATTGATAAGTATTCTGCTGAGTTTCATATTTTCATTGGTAAAAAAGAATTTTGGGGAAAAGGGATTTCTCAATTGGCAACATACCAAATATTATACTTTGCTAAAGAGGTTTTAAAACTAAAAGAGGTTTATCTGTCTGTAAAATCAGAAAATATTGCTGCTGTAAAATCTTATCAAAAAAATAATTTTGTTATTAAAGAGCAAACTGAAGGAGAGATTACCATGTCAGTAGTATTATCTGAGCTTCCCAATACCGTTGTAAGTATATTTATGATGGTATATAATCATGGGAAATACCTGAAAGAATGTCTTGATAATATCCTACTGCAAAAAACAAATTTCAACTACGATATTGTAATAGGTGAAGATTGTTCTCAGGATAATTCCAGAGAAATATTACTTACTTATCAAAAGTTATATCCCGGAAAGTTTAAACTTCTGCTCCATCCTCAAAATATCGGAGCCATGAAGAATCAAAATGAAACATTTAAAAACTGTACGGGTAAATATATCGCAATTTGTGAAGGTGATGATTACTGGACAGATCTGCTAAAACTTCAAAAACAAGTAGATTTTTTAGAGGAAAATAAAGATTGTGTCCT
Source organism: Chryseobacterium sp. Marseille-Q3244 (assembly GCF_940807095.1). Taxonomy (NCBI): domain Bacteria; kingdom Pseudomonadati; phylum Bacteroidota; class Flavobacteriia; order Flavobacteriales; family Weeksellaceae; genus Chryseobacterium; species Chryseobacterium sp. Marseille-Q3244. The sequence continues at coordinate 362,428 of NZ_CALNWX010000005.1, forward strand.
ATGTTTTCACAAAGTGAAAATAGTAAAACCAACAGGTGAACTCGTAGATGACTTCATCACTAAGGTTCCTGAAAATTTTGAGTTAAGAGAAACATTAGCAAAAAAACTAAATTATATACATACTCCTTCAGTTCTTTTCAGAAATGTAATACAAACAGAAGTGGATGCCATAGAGTTTAAAAACTCGCCTATTGGAGATTATTTCCTCTATATGATGTTGACAAAATATGGAAAAATAGGATATCTAGAAGATTCTATGGCAGTGTACAGATATGGTGTGGGTATATTTAGTTCTTTAAACAGGCTTAAACACATCAAGGTCAATATATTATTGTTTACTAATCTCTATTCTTATGAAAAAGACCCTGTAATAAAAGAGATTTTTTACCAACATCTTCAGGATGCCCTTTCATTAGTAGATGAAGAATTTCAGAAAAGTGATAGAATTCTTAATTCAAGAAGACATAAATTAGTTGAAAAGATATATAGGTTTTTGAAAAAATAAAAAGTTTCATCTAAACTAATAAATCTATATTTATATAAAAGAAACCGTAAATGTTACAGGATCTTCAAAATAAACTTGCCATCATAATTCCTTACTACAAGATAGATTTTTTTGAAAAAACTATCCAGTCTCTTGTTGCTCAAACCAATAAGGACTTTACATTGTACATTGGGAATGATGCAAGCCCCAATAATCCTCTACCTATTCTCACTCAATACCTCAATCCTGAAGAGTACCATTACTTTGATTATAAAGAAAACGTAGGCGGCAAAAATCTAGCTTTGCAGTGGGAAAGAGTACTGGAAAATATACATGAAGACTGGTTTCTTATTTTAGGCGATGATGATACCATTTCAGAAAATTTTGTTGATGAATTCTACAAAAACCTTAAGACTGTAGAAGAAAATAAGATCAATGTGATCAAATATTCTCAGGCATTAATTGATGAGAATGACCAAATTCTCACTTCTTTTACAACATATAAACCTATAGAATCTTCAAGCAACTTATGGCTTCAAAAACTTTATGACGGGCATCGTTCAAGTTTGTCAGAGCATATTTTCAGAAGAATTTCATATCAAAAATATAAATTTAAAGAACTTCCTTTAGCCTGGCATACGGATGATTTAGCAGTATTGGAATTTTCTGATTTCGGATCAGTTTATTTTATTAATCATGCTCAAACATTTGTACGGATTTCCTCAGCAAGTATTTCCGGAGATGTAGAAAATACCACTTATCAGGAACAGAAAACAGACGCCAGATATCAGTTTTTTGGATATCTGATAACGGCTTATTATGATAAATTCCCTGTAGAGACGCTGAAAAAATTAATCAATGTGCACCTGCATTTTTGCTGGCAGCATAAAAAGAAATTGAATATTGATCTGTATAAGCTTTACTATTATTTAAAAAGCTACAAACAACTGTTGGGAGTTCCGCGGAAAAAGTATTTGTTGCTGAAAAATCATAATCCTGTATGGGACCTGCAACATTATACTGCAAAACTCCATAAAGTAAAAAATAAATATCTGTACCAGTATCTTATTCGGTATGATCAACATGTAAAATCCCAGAGACAAAATCCTTTAAGCATTCCTGTGATTATCATTAATTTTAATCAGTTACATTATCTGAAACAGTTAATAAGCTTTTTACAGGAAAGAAAATTTGAGAATATTATTATTATAGACAATAAGTCGGATTACCCTCCGCTTCTTGACTATTATCAGTCTATTGATAAAACAGTAACAATAGAAAGAATGAACGGAAATTTCGGACATAAAGTTTTTTTTGACCACAAAGATTTACAGGAAAAATATGGTAATGGCTATTTTATATTAACTGATCCTGATATTGTTCCCAATAAAGAACTCCCTCAAAACTTTATGACGGAAATGATCTCTAAGATGGATAAATATTATAATACCATAACCAAGGTGGGATTTGCTTTGGATATAGAAACCATTCCTGATTATTTTCCATTAAAATCCAAAGTAATTAAATGGGAAAGTAACTTCTGGACGAACAAACTGGAAGACGAGGTATATTCTGCACTTGTAGATACAACCTTTGCCCTGTACAAACCTTATTATCCAATAAAATTCAACAATTTACCCTTTTTAGAAGGAATAAGAATGGGTGGTAATTACACTGCTTTACATGGTGGTTGGTATATGGATCCTCAAAATTATACAGAAGAATATCTGCACTACATCCAATCGGTGGATAAATCAAGTTCGTGGAAACTGGATGCAAAAGGAGGACATGACAATAAAGGAATCGCAAAATATGAATAACAAGGTCACTTAAAAAGTCTTTATAAGAAAATTGTAACACAAACGCTGATAATGATTATAGGAAATGGGCTTATTGCCAACTCATTAAAAAAAATTGATTCAGAAGAGTATTTATTCTTTGCCTCAGGAGTATCCAATTCATTGGAAACAAGAACTTCTGAGTTCGAGAGAGAACTGTCTCTTTTGAAGACAGTCTCCGCAGAAAACAAGGAAAAGAAATTAATTTACTTTTCTACGCTCAGTATTCATGATCAATCCAAACAAAACAGTCAGTATGTGATTCATAAAAAAGGAATTGAAGATTATATTGAAAATAATATTGAAAATTACCTGATATTGAGAATAGGAAATATTGTAGGAAAAGGAGGAAACCCCAACACTCTTTTCAACTTCCTGAAAACTCAGATTTTTAATGACTGTAAATTCCCAATACATCTGAAAGCAAGAAGAATACTTTTAGACATTGATGATATTCCAAAATTTATAACACCCCATTGCCTGAATACCCATAATAAAGTAATCAATTTTTCTTATCCCTATTATTACGATCTCAAGGAAATCGTAAGTGCCATTGAAAAAGAAATCCATAAAAAAGGGAGGTATTCAGAATCTGATGAAGGAGATTTTTATAAAATAGATTTTGATAAAGAAATTATTAGTTTTTTCTCCACAATAAGCCCAGAGGATTATTTAAAAAATCTAACCCAAAAATACATTTAAAATGGCGAATATATATGTTATTATTGTTACTTACAATGCCATGAAATGGGCAGAAAGATGTTTCAGCAGCTTAAGAAACTCTTCTGTTCCGGTACAATGTATTACGATAGACAATGGTTCTACAGATGGAACCCAGGAATATATAAAAACCCACTTTCCGGAAGTAGATTTTATACAGTCTCTGGAAAATCTTGGTTTTGGAAAAGCCAACAATCTGGGAATAGAAAAAGCCCATAAACAAGGAGCTGATTTTTTTTATCTGATGAATCAGGATGCCTGGATTTATCCGGACAGTCTTCAAAAAGTTTTGGACGTGTACAATAACTATCCGGACAATAACCAGATTGGAATTCTAAGCCCAATGCACCTTGACGGAAGTGAAAAAAAACTGGATCTTCACTTTGAAAATTATTTAGCCAAAGACTTACGAAACAACAGAATGCTTTCAGACATCTATTTTGATGAAGTAAAAGCATACTATGAAATTGGTTTTGTAAATGCGGCTCATTGGTGCATTCCAAGAGTAATTATCGAAAAAATAGGAGGTTTCAATCCTTATTTTTTCCATGGCGCTGAAGACTATGAATACGTTAACCGTATCACCTATTTCGGACTTAAAATAGTGGTATGCTCCCAAAGTAAAGTGGTACATGATACTGTACAGTCCTTTTATAAGCAGGAGCCCAAGGACAAAGCAGAATTATTGAAAAATAAAAGGCTTTCTATGATTATGCAGCGGGAAACGAAATATCTTGATCCCAATTATCATTATGACACCAAAAGAGAAAAAAAGGCACTCTTTTCTTTTGCTTTGAAAATGGGAGCTAAGGGAAATATTAGTGAATATAAATTTTATATGGAACAATATAAATATTTCTCAGGGAAATTTAATGAGATCGAAAGAGCCAGAAAAACAGCAATGACGGGGCTGCATCCGTTCCTGAATCTTTAAATAAGAATGAATATGGAAAAACTACCCATAAGCATCTGCATTCTTTCCTGGAAAACAGGAAAAACACTGAAAAATACGCTGAAATCATATAAAAAGTATGGACTTCTGGATATGATTGATGATATTGTTATTCTTTTTCAGGAGGTAAGTGAGTCAGATAAAAAGCTGGCAGATCAATATAAAGTAAGATATATAGGACTAAAGGATAATATAGGTATCGGAAAAGGAATGAAAATGCTGGCAGAAAATGCGGCCTGTGAAAATATTCTTTTCCTGGAACATGACTTTGAGCTTGTCGAAGATCAAAAAACCGTATTTTCTCGGCTTAAAAGTGGTCTTGAGATGCTGAACAACGGCTTTGATGTAGTCCGTTACAGAAGTAGAAAAACACCCGGTTACCCTCTGATTTCAATCAGGCACAAAGGAAATGAGCTAAATTATTATGACGACTGGCATGAGTGTACTTCACCTCATCTTCTGGAATCTTTGCACTGGCTTGATCCTGCCTCAGAATTTCCGGATAAAATTCAAAAGCAAGGTGAGTACTTTGTGACCACTTCACGCTGGGCCAACTGGACCAATAATCCTTATCTTGTAAGAAAAAGTTTTTTACTGGAAACCATTATTCCTTTTTCAGGAGAGACGGTCTCTCTGGAAAGAAATATCGCAGCCTGGTGGGTAAAGCAAAACTTCAGGATCGCACAAGGCGAAGGACTTTTTAAACATAATGATCTTACCAAATATGCAAAAAAAACGATTATTCAGAAGATCATAGGAAGACTGAAAAACAAACTTAAATAACACTTTTAAGATGAAAATTCTTTTTCATGAAGATGAACTCAATTACAGAGGGACTTCCATCGCAGTATACGATTACGCAGATTTTAATGAAAAATATCTGGGGAACGAATCTATCATTGTATATAACAAAAATGCAAAGACCAATCACCCGTTGGGCATTGAAAAATTTGAAAAAAGATTCCGGGTACATGGCTATTCAGATTTCAGTGAAGTAGATCAGCTTATCCGTGAAGATAATATAGATCTTTTTTATGCCATCAAAAACGGGAATATCGATGGGATAGATACTAAGGAGTGTAAATCCGCAATACACAGTGTTTTCAAACATTTTGAACCGCATGGAGATGTATATGCGTATGTTTCCGAATGGCTGAGCCAGGAAATGACCGGTTCAAAATACCCTTATGTTCCTCATATGGTTAATTTTGACTCACAGACCCACGAGGATCTGAGAGCAGAATTTAATATTCCTCCAAAAGCAAAAGTATTTGGATATTATGGTGGACATATCAGCTTTAACATTCTTTTTGCTCAAAAAACGATTGAGGAGATCGCTTCAAAATACAAGGATATCTATTTCATTTTTATGGGAGTAGATCCTTTCATCAAGAAAAAATGGTGGAAATCGGTTCCTTCTAATATTATATTTCTTCCGCCAAGTTCGGACATTATCATGAAGCAGAAATTCATCAATACGTGCAACGCATTACTTCATGCCCGTGAAAGAGGAGAAACCTTCGGAATTACCGTGGCTGAATTTGCCATTATGGGAAAACCTGTGATTGCTTTTGCCAACCCTCCAGAAAAAGCCCACATTACTCATTTACAGGACAAAGCATATTATTATAATGATAGTAAAGAGCTAAAGTCCATTATCCTGGATGCAGACCTCACTTTATCTGCAAAAGAACTCTATGAAAAATTTCTCCCTCATCCGGTAATGGATACATTTAAAAAGGTTTTTATTGATTAAAGAATATTTTTTATCCCATTTAAAACCAGCTAGCAAATAATTATGAAAACGAAAATCATCAATTATATAATAGGATTGATCTTTCTCATTTACTACTGTATCTGTATTTCCAACAGTTACATTCAGCTCGTATTTCATAAAAACGGTTGGTATCTTGGTGAATGGCTTATTAGCTATCAGGATGGAGGGTTCAAGCGAAGAGGTCTTTTCGGAACTTTGTTTATTGTCCTCAACGAACTTACTAATATCAAGCTCGAATTCCTTGTATTTGCATTTGTATCTATAGTCTATGCTGTCTTTTTCACGCTGTTGATCCAATTGTTCATGCAGAAGAAAAATACGCTGCTCACCATAAGTATTGTACTGCTTCCTGCAGGAATGGGAATGGTCTTGAAAGACCCTACCATTATTGCAAAAAAGGAGATCATCATTTTCCTGTTGTATTTGATTTATTTTCTAAAGCTTGAAAGCAAAAAGACAGTAAAAGATATTGCAGTCAGTTTTTTTATTATTCTCGCAATTCTGAATCATGAAGCAGCTTTCTTTTATATCCCATTTGTAAGCTTTACCTATTTTATTAAAGACAATTCTCCCTCTTTTATAAAGATAAAAAAAATAATACTTTACCACTTAGCACCTGCAGTTGTTACGATGTTACTGTTGTATAAATTCGGATACAGCATAAGTACCCCACACTCTATCCAATTTCTACAGGAACATGGACTGACATTGGTTCTTAAAGGGATTTACGGCTATGATCCTAATTATAATGTACTGAACTTTTATAAAGCTCATTCATATGGTTATTTTACCTACCTCATCAGTTTATTTTTTGCAACAATAACATATTATATTTATTGCAGATCAAACGAAATAAGCATCAGCAAAAAGTTTCTGGTTGTACAGGCTATTTTCCTTATCCCATTATTTTATGTGGCTTACGATTGGGGAAGATGGATCAATATTTTCTTTACCCTATTAACGATCTTTATTGCTGGCGAACCACAATTGGTTAGTACTTTTAAAAAAAATATTACAGCACTCGTATTGATCCTGTTTAATTCATTATGGAAAATGCTCCTTTTTACAGCAGGCTTCCTTACCTTCCCGGCCGTTGACACCATTATAAAAAAACTGTATTACTTTATTTATTTTAAACTTTTTTAAAATAAAAACACAACCCTTGTTTAAAGAACGAGCATGAAAACGAAAATAATTAATTATATCCTTGGTTTAATATTTAGCCTTTACTACTTTGTAAGTATTACAACTTCTTATACCCTTATCATAGTAAAAAAAGGAGGTTGGTGTTTCGGAGACTGGATCATCAACTATCAGGATGGAGGATTCAAACGAAGAGGTCTTTTCGGAACTCTGTTTATGTGGATCAATGAACTCACCCATATTAAGCTTGAGTATATTGTATTCGCATTTGTAGCTGTACTTTATACTGCCATTTTTTATCTTTTGTTCAAACTCATTTGGAATGAAAAGAACAATCTTCTTGTCATCGCTTTACTTCTGCTTCCGGTAGGTTTTGGAATGATGGTAAAAGATCCTAATATTGCTACAAGAAAAGAGATGTTGTTTTTTTTCCTGTACCTTCTCTACCTCTTATGTCTGCGGTCAAAGGTTATTATTAAAGATATCACCATCACCGTTTTTATCATTATTGCCCTTTTAACCCATGAAGCAGCTTACTTTTATTTGCCATTTGTAGGATTAGCCTATTTCATTAAAAATGAGGGTTCTTCGTCTGATAAACTCAAAAAAATCCTGTTTTATCAGTTTATTCCTGCCACCATCATCATGGTTTTTCTTTATAAATTTGGAATCAGTTTAAGGACAGAAAATACAATACCTTTCTTTAAAGCCCATGGATTGGTACTTGAGGAAATGGGAATTTTTGATTACGACCCCAATTATGACGTTCTGGGATATTATCAATCTCACTCTTATGATTATCAAACCTACGGAATAAGCATATTATTAGGTGCGTTGACAGTCTATATATATTGCAAATTCAATAGAATTAAGATCAATACCCTATTCCTGATTATTCAGATTCTTTTTTTGATTCCATTGTTCTATCTGGCCGTAGATTGGGGAAGATGGGTGAATATATTTTTCTCACTCTTGACTATATTTATTATAACAGAACAAAGAGCGGTTCTAAGCAAAAAACAGGAAGTTATTGCTGTGATATTAATTTTATTTAATCTTTCCTGGAGAATGATGCTGATGACTCAGGGATTCTTAACTTTCCCTCAGTTTGATGCGTTTCTTAAGCAAATCTACTATTTTTTGTATTTTAGAATCACCAATTTGTTTTAGAACCTGGGAAACTCATTAAGCCCAATAAAAATATTAAAATAAAAAATGCCTGAGATTCATATTATCATTGTTACCTATAATGCCATGAAATGGGCAGAGCGGTGCTTTACCAGTCTAAGAACATCATCTGTCCCTGTAAAGTGCTTCGTCATAGACAACGGATCTACAGATGGAACTCAGGAATATATAAAAACTCATTTCCCGGAAGTAGATTTCACTCAATCTGAAACCAATCTTGGATTTGGAAAAGCCAACAATATAGGTATTGAAAAAGCCTATAAAAATGGGGCTGATTTCTTCTATCTGATGAATCAGGATGCATGGCTTTATGAAAACAGTATGGAAAAGATGCTGGAAGTCTATAACAGCCATCCCAACAAAGACGAAATTGGTATTATAAGCCCTATTCATATAGACGGTTCAGAGAAATACCTTGATATTTTCCTGGATCAGTATATTGCTAAGAATTATGAAAAGACAAGAATGATTTCGGATTTGTATTTTCAAACATTAAAACCTTACTATGAGATTCATTTTGTCAATGCTGCTCATTGGCTGTTACCAAAGAAAACAGTAGAAACCATAGGAGGATTTAATCCTTATTTTTTCCATTATGGAGAAGATGATGAATATGTTAACAGAGTCCATTTTCATCAAAAGAAAGTCTTACTGGTTCCGGGAAGTAAAGTGGTTCATGACGGAGTACAGCTTCTCCATAAAATAGACTTCACCAAATACGAAGATGTTCGTGTAGAGATCAACACCCTGAACCCGAGTTTTCCAAATGGCTTGCTATCAGAAAAGAAATCACTGAAACAAAGTATGTTTAAAAACTTTATAACAGGAAATTTCAGCAAGTACAAAGAATTGTCTCAGAAGTATCAAAAAATTGCAAGAGACAGTGAAAAATTAACCAGCTTACGAAGTCAATTGATTCAATCAGGTCCTACTTTTCTCAATCTGTCGTAAATTAGCTGTACAAAAAGTGAAAATTAATGATGAAAAATAAAATATTATGTGTGGAATAGCGGGAATTATAAGCAGGAATGCCAGGAATTACCAGGAGGAAATTCGAAAGATGACAGATTCATTGGTTCACCGTGGTCCGGATTCTTCTCACTATGAATTTTATGAAAATGCCGCACTGGGTCACCGCCGACTTTCCATTATAGATCTTTCTGACAATGGAAAGCAACCTATGTTCTCCAATACTAAAAATGAATGTATTGTCCTCAATGGGGAAATATATGGCTATCAGGACATCAAAAGACAATATGCAGAATACCCTTATCATGGAGGTTCTGATACTGAAGTTATTCTTGCCATGTACCAGAAAAAACAGGAAAATCTCATCCATGATCTTCCGGGAATGTTTGCATTTGCTATTTGGGACGAGCAGAAGCAACAGTTATTCTGTGCAAGAGACCGTTTTGGAGAAAAACCTTTTTATTATGCCATTGGTAACAATAATGAGTTTATTTTTGCATCAGAAATCAAAGCCATTTTAGCTTCAGGACTTATACAGCCAAAAGTAAGCTCCCAGGCACTCTCTCACTATCTCCAATATGGATATGTAAGCTCTCATCAGAGTATTTACAGCAATATATATACGCTTCCACCCGCTCACCAGCTGATCTGGAAAGATGGGCAGTTTAAAGTTTCCCGTTATTATAGCTTACCTGCAAAAGACAGGGTAATTAGTCTTTCCGACGCTAAGGAAGAATTTCTGTACCTGTTGAAAAATGCGGTAAAAAAACAGCTGATTGCAGATGTAGAAGTAGGAAGTTTCCTGAGTGGAGGACTAGATTCTTCATCCGTTGTTGCTTTAGTAGATGAGTTTTTACCTCATCAGACCACCATCAGCTTCGGATATGATCACAAAGACAATGAGCTGAAATATGCCAAGGAAATTGCCGAAAAGTACAAAACCAATCATATTGAGGTTCATGAGAAGAAATCTGATCTTGTTACCTCACTTTTAAAAATATCTCCATTTTTTGATGAACCTTTTGCAGACGCTTCCTTTATTCCTCACTACGAAATATGCCGAGCAGCCAAAAAGAATCTTACGGTTGTATTATCCGGTGATGTAGGAGATGAGTTATTCGGTGGATATCATTTCTATACCGTTGAAAATAAATTAAAGAAACATTTCAGCTATAAGAATATTATTGCTCAGTTTGGGTTAAAACTATATCAGCAAATAAAGCCTACATCATTCCTTACCCGTAAAAATATGGAGTTTTCATCCATTATGGATTTCCACCTGAATGATGTAAGAAATGCCTTCAATAAAAAAGAGCGCGATCTTCTCGGAGTTTCTTCAGATGAGCTGCAAACTTATAGTTTTACTCCTAATCCGGATTCGCTGAACGATATTATGAGGATAGATTTGGAAAATTATGTTCCAGCTAATATGATGGTGAAATCTGACCGAATGGCAATGGCTAATTCTTTAGAAGTGAGAACTCCATTTCTGGATCTGGACTTTGCTGAATTTTGCATCCAATTGCCGGATCAGCTGAAACTTAATGACAGCAATGATAAAATTATTCTTCGTGAAGCAATGGGGTCTTATTGGACAGAAACCATCAGATCACGCCATAAACAAGGGTTTGGCCTTGGAGTAAAAAATTGGTTTGCAGAAGAAAATCTGATGAATTTTTCAAATGACCTGCTAAAAGATCCGAATCATAAAGTGTTTGATTTCATTGATTTTAAAGCCGCTCAGAATTTCCTTGACAAGGATGAAAGACATTGGAATCTTTTACAGCTAGCATTATGGGCTGATAATAATAAATCTGTTTTGTAATGCTTGAAATATCTGTTATCATTCCTGTATACAATGCTGCGGAATTCCTTGAAAAAGCAGTTCGGTCTGCTGTTCAGTTTGAAGAAGTAAAAGAGGTCATCTTAATTGAGGATAAATCCACAGATGACTCTTTGAAAATCTGTGAGCGGCTCAGTACTGATATTCCAAAAGTAAAATTATTTCAACATGCAGATAAAGGAAACCATGGTGCTGGAGCCGCAAGAAATCTGGGGATAGAAAAAGCTACCCGGGATTTTATAGCATTTCTGGATGCCGACGATTATTATCTTCCCAATCGGTTTGATGCTGAAAAAGAACTTTTCATAAACCCAAAGGTAGATGGGGTTTTCAATGCTATTGGGACAGAATATCTTACTGAGAAAGGAAAAGAAGAATTTCAGTCTAAATTTAAAGAAGTATCTCTGAGTACAGTTAATTATCCTGCAGAAGGAGAAGAAGTATTTAAAGGACTCTTAAGTTTAACAACTAAAACTTTCGGTACATCTTTTCACCTCAACTCACTTACGATACGAAAGGCTTCTTTAGAACCTAATCATCTACGTTTCAATAAGGATCTTCGGGTACATCAGGATTCAGACTTTATTATCAAACTGGCCTACCACTGTCATTTAAAAACAGGGAATATAACAGAAGCTGTTGCCATGAGAGGCGTTCATGATAACAACAGAATCACTAAAATTGTAAAATATTCGCCACAATATAATCAAAGACAATTTCTTTTATGGCAATCCCTTAATCAATGGGCTATTTCCAATCATCTACCATCAGAATCCGGAAAAAGAATTTATTTACTGTATAAATCATTTGATCTATCTTTAAAGAAAGGGTTTATCAAATACTATACAATTTTAGAAGAAGCCCTTAAAAATCCTGAAATATTAAAGACTAAATACCGTTTCACTTACTACAACAGATGAACATGAAGATCTCTGTAATTATTCCTGTATACAACGCAGAAAAATATATATCGAAAGCTGTAGAATCTGCCTTACAACTCGATGAAGTGTATGAAATCATTTTGATAGAAGATAAATCTCCGGATCATTCGCTTCAGCGATGCAAGGAACTGGCTCAAAAACATAATCAGGTAAAACTTTTCCAACACCCTGACCTGGGAAATCATGGAGCCGGAGCCAGCAGAAACCTCGGAATAGAAAAAGCTGCTGGGGAATTCATCGCATTTCTGGATGCCGATGATTATTTCCTTCCCAATCGGTTTGATGCTGAAAAAGAACTTTTTAAGGATCCAAAAATAGATGGCGTTTTTAATGCTATTGGTACGGAATACCTTACTGAGAAAGGAAAAGAAGAATTCATATCCAATATCAATGATAGTGAATTGCTCACCGTTAATTATCCCGCAGAAGGACATGAAGTATTCAGAGGATTACTTGGACTTACTTCCAAAGCTTTTGGTTCGTTCTTCACTTTAGATGCCCTTACCGTCAGAAGGCATTCACTTGAATCTAAAAAATTAAGATTTAATGAAGCGCTCCGTCTTCACCAGGATTCAGATTTTATTATCAAACTTGCCCATCAATGTCATCTGAAATCCGGGATTATAGATATTCCTGTCGCCATGAGAGGAATGCATGATGATAACAGAATCACCAAAATAGTAAGGTATTCTCTACAATACAACCAGCGACAATTCCTGTTCTGGAATTCCCTTTACGATTGGTCTAATACCTTGCCTCTTGAAACAGATGTAGCGCAGCATATTTATCTTCAGAAAAAAGCATTCGAGCTTTCTGGGAAAAAAGGGGTTTCAAAAACAATAGGATTACTGGCAGCTATTTTTAAAAATCCGAATATATTAAGAACAAAATATAGATTTACATATTCGCATTCATAATAATTTATTGTAAGGTTTTCAAGCATTCTGCGATCAAATAAGAAAAAAAACAGTGTTAATAATTCCCAATATTGAGGAATTATCATCCTATTTTCACCTCAAAAAAATATTTTTTTCACTTAAAAACATAGCTGCACCTGCTTCTATCACGTATACATCCTATTTTACAGAAAAATTGGTTTTTTAATAACCTTAAAATAAAATTAAAAGCTTAAATTTCGAATTCAAAAGGTACTAAATAGAACGCAATTGCAATTCTAAATTTATTGTAAAAAGGAGAAGAAATGAGGATCTCAGTAGTTATTCCCGTTTATAATGCAGAAAAGTATGTTTCCCAGGCAGTAGAATCTGTTCTTCAGTTTGATGAAGTTCATGAAATCATTCTGATTGAAGATAAGTCCCCGGACAATGCATTACAAATATGTCAGCAGCTCGCCGAAAAACATGAAAGAGTAAAACTTTACCAGCATCCTGATAAGGAAAATCATGGTGCCGGCCCAAGCAGGAACTTGGGCATAGAAAAATCAACCGGAGAATTTGTTGCTTTTCTCGATGCAGACGACTATTTCCTACCCAATAGATTCGATGCTGAAAAAGAACTGTTCAAAGATCCAAAAATAGAAGGAGTGTATGGAGCTCTTGGGGTTCATTACTATTCTGCCAAAGCAAAAGAGCAGTATTATCAATTATTCGAAGACAAACTGACCACGGTCTATAAAAAGTACGAGCCCAAAGATGTTTTCCCCGGACAACTTCATATGCTGGGAAGCTTTGGTCTCTTCAGTATTGATACTTTAACGGTACGTAGGGAGGCTTTAATGAATAAAGTAAAAACTTTATTCAAACCTCATTTAAGACTTCATGAAGACACGGAATTTCTCTTCCGTCTTTCTTATTATCTTGATCTCTATCCTGGAATTCTCGACAAAGCTATAGCGATAAGAGGAGTACATGAAAACAACAGGATAACAAAGGTGGATCTTCGTCTCATAGATCCAGCAGTCTCCAGGGCTATTCTTTGGAAAGAAGTCAATCTTTGGTCCCACACTGAAAATGATATTTCAGAAGAAGTCAGGATCCATATCAAAAGGATGCACCGCAGTTTTGAGATTGCAAAAGCTCCTTTATTAAAAAAATGGGGAATGATTATAAAATATTTATTTACCGATTATAAAAGTATAAGGTCCGGATTATACAATATCAATTTCCGACATTCACTAATCTCTTAAAAATAAAAACCATACATTTACAGCTTACATTAAAACACAAAATCAAAAAAAGGATTGCGTTACAAATTCTCTGTTAAAATCATCTGAACCCTCTGTTGTTCGGCAGACTTTTTGAATCAACCACTCAATAGACAACCTATCTGTTTTTTTATAAAAAAAATCGGACATAAGTCTTTATAATTGATTATCTTGCAACGCTTTTCCGCACACAAATGATATAAAAAATTAAGTTGGCAAAAAAATGAAAATTTCAGTAATTATTCCTGTTTACAATGCTGAGAAATATGTTTCTCAGGCTGTGGAATCTGCTTTGCAGTTTGATGAAGTATATGAAATCATTTTAATAGAAGACCAATCTCCGGATAATGCACTGGAGGTATGTGAACATCTTGCCAAAAAATACGACAGGGTAAAACTTCACCAGCATCCGGACAAAAGAAATCATGGCGCTGGCCCAACCAGAAATCTGGGAATAGAAAAGTCCACCGGAGATTTTATTGCTTTCCTGGATGCAGATGATTATTTCCTTCCCAATAGATTTGACGCTGAAAAAGAACTTTTTAAACAGCCTGAAGTAGAAGGTGTCTATGGTGCACTTGGTGTTCATTATTATACAGAAAAAGCAAAAGAACAATATTATTCTTTATTTGGAGATCGATTAACTACTGTTTACAAAAGACATGATCCTAAAGATGTCTTCCCTGGACAGACCTATATGCTGGGGAGCTTTGGACTCTTCAGTATAGATGCATTAACGATCCGCAGGGATTCTTTAATGAAAAAAATGAAACCTCTATTTAAAGCAACTTTAAGGCTTCACCAGGACACAGAGTTCTTGTTGAGACTATCTTACTATCTTAATCTCTATCCCGGATCTATAGACAAAGCCGTTGCTATACGGGGTGTACATGAAGACAATAGGATTACACAGGTAGATTCCAAAAAAGTAAATCCGGCAACTACCCGCGTTCTTTTATGGAAAGAAGTAGATGCATGGGCCAAAAATGAAACGACTCTTCCTGAACATATCAAGCTTCATATTAATAGAATGTATCGCAGTTTTCAGATTGCCAATTCTCCTAAGCCAAAAAGATGGCAAATGATCCTGAAATATCTTGTAACAGATTATAAGAGTATACGATCTGGTATTTATAACATTAATTTCAGAAATAATCTCTTCTAATTCTATACAATCTTTAAAAGAGATTACCTGCCTCTACTCATCATGATGGAGTCTCCTATTCGGGAAGTAATTTTACGACTTGATTCTTTATACAAATGGTTTCCATCCGTATAATCATATTCAGCATAATTTCCTGAAAAGTCAAAAAACGTTACATTCTGCTTTTTTGCTATGTCCTTCAAAAGCTTGTTAAAATAAGGATATTTTTTACTCTCTATAGCGGTAAGACTTTTCGATGTAGGAAGCCGGACCAGATATACCCTACCCTTCGTCCTTAGGTAATTAATCATTTCATTAATCGCTCTGAGACGTTCCGGTGAAAGTTCTACGGAATTGGCCAGCTCCTTATAAAACTGTTCCTTTCTATTCGTCCTTACGGCAACAGAATCAGCATGCATATTGATGTTTACTTCCAGCCAGCCGTCATCATGAAGAAAAGTATTGGATTTCCCTGCCTCTGCCCTTTCTGTATAAATCTTAAACCAGCTTCTGGTATAATGCTTCAGCAGATATTCATAATTAGGAGACCTGTCATAAAAATACATATCATTTAATGGAGAATGTTCTTCAGGAAAGTCTTTTTCCTTTTTGACCCCTTTATCCAATGATAGATTCCAAGGACTCACCGTCAGGATAAAAATTCCATTTTTAGTTTCAGGGTCTAATTTTCTTTTTAAAGCTTTAAAATAAATCTGCCCATAGGGCGACTCTACAATATTCAAAGAAAAATTATCAAAATTTGCTGAAAGTTTACTTTTTAAAACACTGGGAACTACACCCTGAGATCCACGGGAATCTCCCAGTATCATATTCTGAGGCTTTTTAACTGCAAAATGCATATAATTATCATCCGTATTGCCGTCCGCATAAGATCCAAGGATTGCCAATACAATAAGTACTGCAACACAATAAGGCACTATTTTAATTAAAAACTTCTTCATGCTAAAACTGAAAATAAATAAATTCATTATTCCCGAAGTTGGCATAACGGAGAATGATATAAATAACAACCAGATAGAAAATACGTCTTACCCAGGGGCTGAATCTTTTAATTTCCAATCCGTGGAACCTTTCCCTGTTGATCCATTCAATCATCATCATAAATCCAATCAGTCCCAATACTTTAAATGGTAATGCATGCGGAACAGACAACAATTCACGACTAAAAATTCTACCGATATAATGAATCGCCTGATTCACAGACCCTGCTCTGAAAAAGATCCACGCCAGGCACGTAATCAGAAAGGTAATCAGAATTTGGAAACATTCCCTAAAGGATGGTAAAAATTTCCCCTGAGCTGCCACTTCCATATTCTGACGGTTTTTATTCATAATGAGTAAAGGCATAAAATACAGTGCATTCAGGCCACCCCAGATCATAAACGTCCAGTTGGCACCATGCCAGAATCCTGAAACCAGGAAAATAATAAATGTGTTTCTGATCTTCATCCAAAGACCTCCTTTGCTTCCTCCTAATGGAATATACAGATAGTCCCTGAACCACGAGGAAAGCGAAATATGCCACCTTCTCCAGAATTCTGCAATATCCCTGGAGAAATAAGGAAAGGCAAAATTTTTCAACAATTCAATTCCAAATAACCTGGAAACCCCCAAGGCAATATCTGAATATCCGGAGAAATCCCCATAGATCTGAAAAGCAAATAATACAGCTCCTATTACAAGATTACCAGGGCTTTCCGTTTGATAATTGTTAAATATCTCATTCACCAGCGGCGCGCAGTTATCAGCAATGACCATCTTTTTGAAAAATCCCCAAAGGATTTGCCGCATCCCATCCACCGCTTGTTCATAGTTAAAAACTCTCTCCCGCTGTATCTGAGGCAAGAGGTGGGTCGCTCTTTCTATAGGACCAGCTACAAGAAGGGGAAAATAACTTACAAAAACAGCATAGTCAGTAAAGCTTCTTTCAGCTTTTATCCTTTTTTTATAGACGTCAATTACATAAGACAGGCCATGAAAGGTATAAAATGAAATTCCTACCGGAAGTATAATATTGAGTAACCAGACATTGACCTTAAAGCCAAAACCGCCAAGAAGTTCTGCAAAACTATCAACAAAGAAATTGTAATATTTAAAGAACCCCAGAAAACCCAGATTAATCACAATACTCAAAGTAAGCCAAAATTTAGCTTCCCGATTCGTCTTACTGTTCTCAATTTTGATTCCCGATATATAATCTAGACCAATGGAAAACATCAGTAAAAAAAGAAATCTCCAATCCCAGCAGGCATAAAAATAAAAACTGGCCAATAACAATAGCCTGTTCTGTTCCTGAAATTTTCTGTTGAATACAAACCAATAGAGACAAAATACTATCGGTAAAAAAATAAGAAATCCTATTGAATTGAATAACATAGTATATAGAAGTTATTGGTTATGATACTTCTCTGAAACCTTTAGTTCAGCCTTTACATTATTCTTTTTATAAAAAAAACTAAATCTGGATTCTCGTCTGAGATATGGATGAAGGGAACTTTTCTCATTTCTATAATTGTGTTGCTTTGTTACAAAAATAAAAATTTTTATCTGATCTTCAACTTTTTCAGATAATCTCTTAATGGTTTTTCTATAAATTGATAAAACAGAATACAGATTATAATAAGAAAAATTACGTAAATCCCAAATACGATATCAATGGAAAATTTATATTTTCCCCACTTTAAAAGCTCTCTCAGAATGTAGAGAACAGGAATATGAGTAATGTATATTGCATAACTTGCCTCTCCCAGGTATTCCAAAGGTTTTAATGAGAACAGCCTCGACAGAACTCCATTATTCCTTGAGATTAAGATAATAAGCGGAATAAACAACAATGCCATCAAACCATTGTGATAGAAAAATGAAGTAAACATCAGCGATAATATAATCAATCCAAAAATAATGACAATAGGAATATCATAGTTCTTCTGTCTCGAATTTCTCACAAAATAGAGCCCTGCAAGATTTCCCACCAGAAATTCATTGATATGCATCAGCGGAAAGTAATACAATAGTTCATGGCTTTCTGTATGAGGTCCTTTATAATAAGATGACTCTGAATATAGACTGCAAAATGCCTGCGTAATAATCCATATGATAATGGTAATCACCCAAACACTTTTATTTCCTTTAGAATAAAAATGATTGTATAACAAAGGAAAGAGCAGATAAAACAGAAACTCTACAGAAATGGACCAACCTGGGAAATTCAGGACCATAGCCCCACCAGGAATCCAGCTCTGAAGCCCAAGCAGATATAAAAATCCTTTATAAATACTGAAGTCAGAATATCGGGTGACCAAATACAATAAAAGTCCCAGCACATATAAAGGGTAAATCCTTGCAAACCGGTTTTTATAATACTCGAAATATTCGATCTTATCTTTTTTGTGATAAGCCACAATCATAATAAAACCGGAAAGAATGAAGAAGTAGCTCACTCCTACATTGGCTTTCAGGAAAATATTTGATATATAATCGATTTTATATAAAAACAGATCTTTATTGAAATGGGAAATGACAATAGCCATCGCCGCAAGAAATCTGGTAAATGTAATCTGACTTATCTTCATAAGAACTGCTTAAACAGCTGTTGCATAAATTTATTTGTACATTTTTTAATCCACAGATGTTCACCGGCTTGTAATATTACCGATATTTCTTATTCAAAATATCCACCAACCTCTTTCTAAAAAAAAACAAATAAAACCCTGATATAAAGTTATTTAATAAAAACACCGATGTATTTTCCTTCATATTCTACAACGGTAGTATCTATCTTATTTTTTTCACAAAAATCTTGGTAGGAAGAATTATCGCCAATATCATCACTGATGAAAACACCTCCTTTTTTCAAATGATGGTAAAGTTCATCGTAAGCCCACATTCTTCCGTTATAACTTTTATCTGAATCATAGTGGAGAACATCGAATATTGTGTTTTCAGCAAAAATCTTCGGTAGTGATTCCCTGTCTGCAAAACGGAATAATTTCCATTTCCCTTTGAGAGTTTCAGGAACCACATATCCTACATATTGATCTCCATCCTGAGCCAAATAAGGCATATCTGAACTGTACAGTGTTCCGTTTCTTTTTACAAGAGATAATAATGAAGCTAATGAAGACCATCCATAGGCTACTCCCGTTTCTATAACATGTTGTGCATTGGTAAACTCACAGGCATAATAAATCAGTTCCAAAGCTCCGGGACCTCCCATTTTCACAGGACATTCCTTTTCTCTTTGATTGGCTTTCCCTAAAACTTCATGATAATCATTACGAAAAGTATCTATTTCTAATCCAAAAAGCTTTGAAATGGCTTCCTTCTGTGATACGGCCTTTTCAGCTGCCCAGGAATTGGTCTTTTCTTTCCCCTTAAAAGCATTACCTCTGTTAACCGTATTTTTAATAATCTTCCGGCCCAATTCCGGATAAAGATCCGGTCTTTTCAGATACCCGATAAATGTTTTAAGAACTCTCGTTATTTCACCCACTCTACAGCCTTTAATAAAAGCAAAAATAAAGTTTTTTTTTTCATTTATATAAAAACGGATTATATTTGTGTAACTCAAGTGAAAAAAAACATTACCTTCTCTCTATGATGAAAAATGCCAGTTTACCATCAGGATTTCATTTTTCAATGAACAATTTTCTTTCAGTCTATTTCCTGAAATATTTGTCAGCCACAACTGATAAAAGGATGGAGTCTTTAAGTACAGAAATTAATTGTCAATACCCTTTATAAACCAACATGAAGTTTTCCATTCTTATTGCTCATTACAATAATGCTACATTATTCAGAGATTGCTACGATTCTCTGCTAAAACAAACCTATCCCGATTGGGAAGCCGTTATTGTGGATGATGCTTCTTCAGAAGATGAAAAAGAGCTTGTAAAAGCCATCATTGCAGGAGATCAAAGGTTTAAGTTTTTTGAAAATGAAAAAAATAGGGGTGTAGGGGTTACAAAAAGCAGACTTATAGAACTGGCTTCCGGAGACATTTGTGGCTTTGTTGATCCTGATGATGCCATCCTTCCTACAGCTATTGAAAAGGCAATTCAGGTTTTTAAAGATAAAAAGAAAGTGGTACTCACCTATTCCCGCTTTATGGGGTGTGACAAAGACCTGAAGCCCATTGCACCATTTAAATCTGCAATGCAGGTAAGAAACGGTGATCCTTATTTCTTCAATTATCCCAATCAGATCAATCATTTTGTAACATTCAGAAAGGATGTTTACGAACAAACAGAAAAAATGAATCCGGAATTAAGAATTGCAGAAGACCAGGATCTGTATTTAAAGATGTATGAAAAAGGGGACGTGTATTTTATAGATGATACCAATTATCTTTACAGGGCCCATTCAGGAGGTATTTCTCAGAATAATAATAAAGGTAAGTCTTATGATTACTTTGCACAGGTTGTCCTAGCGACTATGAAAAGAAGAAACCTTACCAAGATCAATGGAAAAAAGATCCCGGAAAATTACACCCATCATCAGGAGATTTTTGCTCTTTTGGAATATCAGCATGGAATTTGGTACAGGATTAAAAAAAATATAATTATTACTTTACAAAAACTTTTCAGATAATGGCAGAAAATAAGAAAATACAGGTTCTTTTCAGACACCGCTCGATGGAAATGGGAGGAGTGGAAAAAGTAGTATTGAGCATGCTCAACAATCTGAATCGTGACAAATTTGAATTAACCATTTGCCTCAACATGAATCAGGGAGAACTTCGAAATGAAATTCCCGACCATGTAAAAAAGGTTTACCTCACTGAAGGCAAAGAGGGGTTTTCTCAAAATCCATTCATCAATAAACTTCAGCTTGTCCGCAGAAGATTAAAGCTGATGCGAATATTAAAAAGTCCCAGAATATCTGATCGTATCTTAGGAAATAAAAAATTTGACATAGAGATCTCTCCTTCTTATGCCACATTCTCATCAGTCAATAATTCAAGCAATAAACATTCAAAAAAAATAGGATGGTTTCACTCTGAAATCAATTTGCCAGCTTTGCAACCTGCAGTTCCGGAGATTATAGAAAACTTTCAAAAGTTTGACCATATGATCTACTGTTCGAAAAGAATCAAAGAAATGATGCATCTGTATTACCCGGACTTAAAATATCCTGCAGAAAGTGTAGTAATCAATGCCATTCCTATTGAAGAAATTAAAAAAAAGGCAGAAGAGAAATTAAAAGATTTCCCTCAAGGACCAGTCTTTGTTTCTGTAGGCAGGCTCCATCACAGAAAAGGCTATCACAAACTTATTGATGCTCATAAAAAACTGATAGACGAAGGTTTCCATCACAGTATCTTAATACTTGGTAACGGAGAAGAAATGGAAAACCTGAAAGCTCAAATCAGCACCAATAATGTTCAGAGCACATTTATTTTATGTGGCAATCAAATGAACCCCTATCCTTACATTAAAAATGCAGATTACTTTATTCTTCCTTCCGAGTCAGAAGCATGGCCACTTGTGATTGCCGAAGCACTTATTCTTCAAAAGCCGATTATTGCAACAGATACCGGCGATGTAGGAATTATGATTAAAGATCGCGAAACAGGATATCTGATCAATTACGAAACTAACGAAATGTATGAAGCGATGAAAAAATTCCTTTCTGATCCGGAATTGATCTCCAGAATCAGAAAGAACCTTCTTACGATCGAAGATCAGTTTGACAATCAAAAGATCTTCAATGCCGTTGAACAGATCCTTGAGAATCTTTACCAGCAAAAACAGAGTGAATGATGGTTATGCAACCATCATTCACTTTCAAAGTTTTCCAACCCAATAATATTCATCAGATCTGACACTGTTTCCATATTTTTAAACTGATCAGGATCAAGCTGTTGATCGAAGTTTTCATCTACAAAAGCAATCACAGAAAGTAAACTGATAGAATCATAATTTTCCAGATCTTTCAGCTTGGTTTCCTTGCTCAGCGATTGATTTTCCTCTAGTTCCTCTTGTAATTTTTCTAAAAAAACGGAAGTTTTCATATATTTTAAATTTTGTGATTTGTGAATTAAACATCTATAATGGTAGCGGCCCAGGAATACCCTACTCCAAAGCCGGCAAGCAAAATCTTATTTCCTTTTTTTAACAGCCCTTTATCCTGCATATTTTTCAGTGCAATGGGAATCGTTGCAGAGACTGTATTTCCTGTTTTCTCCATATCAATGTAGAATTTTTCGGTGGGAATTTTTGTCTTCCTTCTCAAATAATTCAGCATAAAAGAATTAGCCTGGTGAAAAACAAAATAATCAATATCATCCATAGTAAGACCATTTGCATTCATGGTTTCTTTAATCAGCCCCGGTATCTTTTCTATGGTAAAATTAAAAATTTCAGGTCCGTTCATATAAAGATTCTCAGGATTGAATTCATGATTGGGATTTACGAGAAAGTTCGTCCTGAAACCTCCTTTTTTCACTATTAAGTTTTCAGCCCCGCTGCCATCAGTGCCCATACAGAATTTATAATCCCCTGCATCCGTATCTTTCTCAACAATTACTGAGGCTGAAGCATCTCCAAACAGGCAACGGTTTCCTTTATCTTTTGGATGAATATGTTTGGTATACGTTTCTGAAGTAATTAACAAAATAGTGTTGGCAATTCCAGCGGTAATTAATCCTTTAGCAAAAGCCAATCCATAAACAAACCCGGAACAGCCCAAATTGAAATCTACAGCCCCAATATTTTTTCTCAATCCCAGTTTATCCTGTAGAATACAAGCAGTGGTGGGAAGGAAATAATCCGGGCTTTGGGTGCAGAAAAGAATAAAGTCTATTTTGTTCCTGTCATAATCCTCAAAAACCTTTTCTGATGACTGTATAGCCAAGTCCAGCACAGTCTCATTTTCTGAAGAAATATGACGTTGCATAATCCCTACTTTTTCCCGGATTCTTTCAGAACTCCATTCAGGAAATTCCTTTTCCAGATCCATATTAGTAAGAATCAATTCAGGTAAATAATATTCTATTTTAGAAATTCTTATCATATAAATTCTTTTCTTTGTATGAGAAAAACAAATTTAGAATAATGATATTCATATATCGTATCATATTAAAAATTCATACCACTTATCAATATCTTATCAAGAGAATCTATCTCAAAATTTGTATTGCTAAAGGATTAAAGGTAGGAAAAAATGTTCGTTTTGTGGAAGTTCCTGAATTAGGCACTGAACCTTTTTTAATTGAAATAGGTGACGAAACAACACTTTCTAATAATGTTAGATTCATTAATCATGACGGCGGCTATAATGCTTTACATTTTTTTGAAAAATATAAAGATGTAAGAGCTTTCGGGCGCATAAAAATTGGGAAACAGTGCTTTATTGGTGCAGACACCATCATCATGCTCGGTTCAGAAATAGGTGACAACTGTGTATTGGGAGCGGGTTCCATTTTAACTTCCTCTATGCCGAACGGAACGGTTTATGCAGGAATTCCGGCAAAATTCATCTGTACTATTGAAGAGTATGGTGACAAAGCATTAAAAAACAATGTCATGTATCCACGAGAGCTTGAATTAGACAGGCCTCAACTGGAAGCTTACGTAAAAAAACACCTCCCTCATACTTATAAACCTATAAAAAAATAAATGTCTGAAAAAAAGAAAATTCTTATTAGAATCGGTTCCCTTCGCCATGGTGGTGCAGAAAAAGTTCTGATCAACTTTCTTAAAAACCTTCCCAAAGACAAATATGAAGTTGATCTTTTGATTAACCTGTATACGGGAATGTACATCAAAGAAGTTCCATCATGGGTAAAATTACATTATTTGTTGAAAGGGGAAATGATTACCACCAACAGACCTCATGAAATTCCAGTAAAAGCATTCAGGGTACTTTATCAGAAAATGTTCCTGATGTTCCCTTCCCTTCTCTATAAATACATACTAAAGAATAAAAAATACGATGTAGAAATAGCGGCGATTCATGGGATGTATAAAGAAGTATTATCCAGTCCGCAAAAGGATTCCAAAAAGATCGTCTGGGTTCAGAATGACATCTTTAATCTAAAAGAATATACTCCGGATGTCATCAAACAGTTTTTCAAATTTGACCGGATTCTGGTCATTTCCAATAAATTGAAGGAGGAAATGCAAAAACTGGCCCGTAATGAGAAAGAAAAACAGGCTGTTGTGAAGATCTTCAATCCCATTGATTCTCAAGACACGCTGCAGAAAGCTGAAGTTAAAATTACTGATTATCCTTTTTCCAAGGATCTTCCAACCTTTGTAACCATAGGCACTGTGTATCCTCAAAAGGGCTACGACAGGCTTTTGGATGTCCATAAAAAACTAATGGATGAAGGATTGAAACATCAGATCATCATTATTGGTGATGGGTTTGATTTTGAAAATATCCAGGCAAAGCTCAATCAATTGGGACTTCAGGAGACCGTAAAAATGTTGGGCTTCAGAAGTAATCCTTATCCTTACCTTAAGCAATCAGACTTTTATATAATGTCATCCCGTCATGAAGGGTTTCCTACCATTATTGCAGAAGCTCTTATCCTTAATAAATCTGTTGTTTCTACCGATGTTTCAGGAATAAAAGACCTGCTTCAGGATGGAAAACTGGGGCTTATTACCCCGAACTCCGAAGAAGGAATTTATGAAGGTATGAAACAATTCTTAACTCACGGTGAGCTTTCAGCAAATTATGAAAAAGAAATAGCTCATACAGAACTTCCATTTGTGCTCGAAAAATCAGTAGCACATCTTCAGGAAATCATTGATCATGTATAAAATATTTTGTTATGCCAGAGTATACAGCAATACAGAAAGATTTTTACAGGGAAAGCGGAAAATGGCTTTCTACATTTGAGATTTGGAAAAAGTGCATTAATCCTAATCTTCATTATCTCTATATCCTCAGAAAAGCTCAGAAATACCAGAAAAAATCTGTTTCCGGTTTATTCTGGAAATTTGTTTTAAGGCATTATCAGATAAAATATGGATTTCAGATTTATCCTGAAACGCAGATCGGAGAAGGCTTATATCTGGGGCATTGGGGAGCGCTTGTTATCAATCCTAAAGCGAAAATCGGCAAAAACTGTAATATTGCCCAAGGAGTAACGATCGGACAGCAGAATAGAGGTAAAAATGAAGGCTACCCTGTTATTGGTGATGAAGTATGGATTGGCCCAAACGCCGTTATTGTTGGCAACGTAAACATAGGAAACAATGTTTTGATTGCCCCCAATGCCTACGTTAATTTTGACGTTCCTGATGATTCTATGGTCATGGGAAATCCCGGCAAAATCTATCCTACAGAAAATGCTACCAATGGATATATCAACAATAAGATATCTTAATTAACCTCAACATTCTTTTTATTAATACAATAGGCTACCAGCAAATTGGGAAGCCAGCATAACCATGCTACAGCAAGATAAGAATTATCAGGATCCTTTGTGACACTTGTTAACAAAGGATACCAAAGTCTTAATGTTACTGCCGCAAAGGTACAGGCATAACTGTAAATCATCAATTGTTGGTGTTTCATCACATTGCCTTTTCTGATTTTAGCAACTGCAGTTAAAGTAGTTATAAGCCACACCAATCCCAAAAAGATAAATCCAACTGACGATATAATTCCCCCGTTGGCATATATCCCCATGTAGATTGCAGAAACAGAACTTATCAATACAGAAATAACATAAGATTTTCCAATTATTCTATGAAGTTGCGGATGCTTATTTCGAAATTTACTACCAAACTGGCGCCAGCCAATGAAAAGAGAGATTCCACCGAAAATGATATGAGCAAAAAATGCAAACTTCCAAATTTGATTGTGAAGTATTTCCTGAGATTTTAAACCTAAAAAAGTATGTTTATGTTCTACAAAAAAATAAATCAAAGGATACATCCCGATCATTAATGCAAAAAAACACATGATGACAAATAAGAATTTCTTCATAACTGCTGGTTAAATTTTTCAGCAAAAATGAATATAAAAAATCACCTAAATGTTCCAAAATGAAAGTTGAAACCAATATTACAACACTCGTTATCTGACACTTACTACTCCAAGTTAAGATTTTGACTTTTTAAGAACTCCCTGGGAGAACAATTCATATATTTTTTAAAATTCCTGTTAAATGAGGTCTTGGAATTGAAACCACTTTCAAAGGCTAATGATAAAATCGTGTATTTTTGATTTTCAGGAAGGCTTGCTATTCTTTTAAACTCCTCAACCCGGTGACGGTTGATATAATCATAAAAATTCTTATTTTCTACAGAGTTAATGGTCTGAGATAATATATTTGGATGAACATCCAGCAATTCCGCAACATGATTCAGGTTAAGCTCTGAATCCTTATACAGTTTTTCATGAGCCATCCGTTCTACCAGTTTTTCATAAACAGTTTGTATAACCTCATCTCCGGGAGAATTTTTCTGGTATTTTACAAATTCATTTTCAGCTTTTGTTTCAGCCTCAATACCAACTGTAACTGGTAAATCTAAAATACCAACCCGACTGATCCCAAAGTAAGCAGCAACCAAAATAAACAAAACAACCATTGAAAAAATAAGGATATCATTTCTCATGATAACAGCAATCCATATCAATGCAATTCCTGTGATCAGATAATATGACCAGTTCAGATTAATTTTTTCAGTATTAGAATACTGATCAGAAATTTTCCGTTTGTATTTTTTAATAGCAAAGAGGCACAGACTTACATACAAAACTCCTGAAACATTCATTAAAACTTTGATTACGTCACTCAATACCTCATACCCCCTCCCTTTATTCTGATAAACGACCATTCTATTTTGAGGAGACAACATGAGAAATTGAAACAATATCATATAGATCATCAGAACAGGAATCCAATTCAACAGCCAGTTCTTTTTACCTGGATTTCTACCCGTTACAGATAAAATATACAAATACAGCATTGGCCCATGCATAAAGGGGAAAAGCAGTTCGTATCCGATGAGATAAGGATATTTCAAGTATCCATCTGAACGCAGTAATACAAAAAAAATGAGATGGACCCCGATAATCAAAAACCAGATTGCTAAAAGAAAATCTTGTGTTTTCTTTTCCCGTTTTCCCAAAATCAGAAAAGATGAAAAAAAGGCAATAAAAATTCCTGCCCAATACAATATTCCCAAATCAAAATCCACTATTGAAACTTTAGGGTTAAAATCACAATGTTAATTTATTCATTTTTCTACAGTAAGTATCCATTTTTTTAACAAAATAACCCCCAATTCCTTAAGATGATCTTATAATTTAAAAAAATTTTAATCTTTAATTCTTAAATTATAATTTTTACTTCGTAATTTTATCTTAGTTTTTTAAACGTTTGGATTATTGAGAAGACCTTATTCACGCTAAAGCAAAGTATACCGGAATATTAGACATGATTTTAAGCATATTTTAATATTAAACTTTGTTAAAAGTGAATAGTTCTTCAGCAAAAAGTATATTTTTGCATAATTATTGATTCAGTCTATTGAATTCGAAAATAATTTAAACGAAATAAATAATTATAAACCTTTTAAAATTTAAAATTATGTCACAATCGTACGAGGTTATTTTTGAGAACAATAAGAAATGGGTAGAATCTAAAGTTTCGGCAGATCCAAATTTCTTCCATGAGCTGGCAAAAACTCAACACCCGGACTATCTTTATATAGGATGTTCAGACAGTAGAGCAACAGCAGAAGAATTGATGGGTGCAAAACCCGGAGAAGTTTTTGTTCACAGAAACATCGCAAATATTGTGAATACTTTGGATATGAGTTCCACAGCAGTTATTCAATATGCTGTAGAACATCTTAAAGTAAAACATATTATCGTATGTGGACATTACAATTGTGGTGGTGTAAAAGCAGCGATGACTCCTCAGGATTTAGGATTATTGAATCCTTGGTTGAGAAATATCAGAGATGTTTACAGATTGCACCAGACAGAACTTGATTCTATCGAAGATGAAGATAAGCGTTATGACAGACTGGTTGAACTGAATGTTCAGGAGCAATGCATTAACGTAATAAAAATGGCCTGCGTACAGGAAAGATATATTTTAGAAGAATATCCTATTGTACATGGCTGGGTATTTGACCTTAGAACAGGTAAAATTATTGATCTTGAAATTGATTTTGAGAAAATCTTAAAAGACATCCAAAAGATCTACAACCTTACCGGTTCGGATTGGGTAATGAGCAGAAAAACTAAATAGTTTTTCTAAAAAAGAATGTGAAATGAAATTCTGGAGTATTATTGTATTAACGTTTTTTCTGAATTTTACAGCGCTGCCAAGCATTGCTGCGGTGGCAGGCTGGGATATTCTGAGAACAAATATAATAGTAAATGAAGAAGAACCTCATTCTCACCCATCCTCTTTTATTGTTTACGAAAAGACACTTCCAAAACCTTTAGATGTTTTCGACTATCTGAAGTTTTCTGAGCCTGCACCTCAGTCTATGTCTTTTGTACTGATAGATGATTCCTTTCATTTATCTCCTTTACTTAGTATATTTTCTCCGCCTCCGGAAGCTTAATTTTAAAGTAGTAGTTAGATTTTTTTATAGTTATTCATGCCTTTTAAGGTAATGAATAAGCTGTTTATACTTTTAAAATTAATTTTCCAATCTTTTATAATTGATTATTTAATAATAAATCAATCGGTTATAATATTTTCAAAAATATCATGAAAAAAACATCATTATTAGGAGGAATCAAGGAGAATTTCCCTTCCGGACTCGTTGTATTCTTAGTAGCACTTCCATTGTGCTTAGGGATCGCTTTAGCATCTGGAGCACCACCATTATCCGGGGTTATTGCCGGAATTGTAGGTGGCCTTGTTGTAGGATTTCTTAGTAATTCAAATATATCGGTTTCAGGACCTGCCGCAGGTCTTACGGCTATTGTACTTACTGCAATTACTGACCTTGGAGCATTTGAACTCTTCTTATGTGCCGGGATTATTGCAGGTCTGATTCAATTGGTCTTAGGCTTTGTAAGAGCGGGTAGTATTTCCAATTATTTTCCCAATAACGTTATTGAAGGAATGCTTGCAGCTATCGGTATCATTATTATTTTAAAACAAATTCCTCATGCACTGGGGTTTGATAAAGATTATGAAGGAAATCAGTCACTATTCAGCAATGGTCTGAATTTTAATTATTTTACAGAACTATTCGGGGCTATTCACCTTGGAGCCATTATGGTAACGGCTGTATCTGTAGGGATACTTATTGCCTGGGATAAATTTCCTGCTCTTAAAAGAATGAAAATGCTTCCCGGAGCATTGGTTGCCGTAGTGGCCGGAATATTGTTAAATGAACTATTCAAACTATCAGGAAGTACATTGGCTATTGGTACAGAACATTTAGTATCCTTACCTGTTCCGCAATCATTGGATGATTTTAAGAATCTGATTACCCTACCGGATTTCGGAGGCTTTACCAATCCTAAAGTGTGGATCGTAGGAGCAACTATTGCTATTGTAGCTTCTATTGAAACATTACTTTGTATTGAAGCTTCTGACAGATTAGACAAGCAAAGAAGAATTACAGATACCAACCTTGAGCTTAAAGCACAGGGAATAGGAAACCTGATAAGCTCGTTTATTGGAGGGCTTCCTATGACATCTGTAGTAGTAAGAAGTTCTGCGAATGCCAGCGCCGGAGCAACGTCTAAGGCATCAGCAATGATCCACGGTGTCCTTTTGTTGGTTTGTGTATTAACCATTCCATTCATTCTGAACCTGATCCCGCTGGCAACCCTTGCTGCTGTATTGATCCTTGTAGGATATAAACTGGCAAAACCTGCTACTTTTAAACATTTCTGGCATCTTGGAAAATTCCAGTTTGTACCATTTGTAGCAACGGTAGTTGCTGTTGTAGCCACTGACCTGCTAAAAGGTGTTGGAATTGGTCTTGCCATCTCTGTATTCTATATTCTTCAGGGAAATATGAAAAGAGCTTATTATCTGAGCAGAGAAAAGCTGGATGATGCAGATGGAATTAAAATAAAGCTGGCTGAAGAAGTTTCATTCCTAAACAAAGCCGCCATTAAAAAAACACTGAAAAACATAAAATCTAACTCTACGGTAATCATCGATGCAAGAGAAACTTCATACATCACAACAGATGTACTGGAAATGATCCAGGATTTTGCCAATATCCGTGCAAAAGAAGAAGACATTAATGTAGAACTTTTAGGCTTTAAAACATCATATAAAGATTATGAAAGAAGCGAAGATTCTCACATCCTGATTACGCACAAAAGAGCAATGTAAGCTCACTTCAATTATTTTATTTTAAATTTAACAATTCAACAAACAACTAAATTATATGAAAGCACATACATACGAAACTCAATCTACCATTACTCCTGAAAAAGCATTAGAGTTTTTAAAGGAAGGAAACCAAAGATTCGTTAATAACCTTAAAGCTAACAGAGACCTTCTTGAGCAGGTAAACGCAACCCGTGAAGGACAATGGCCTTTTGCAGTCGTTTTAAGCTGTATAGACAGCCGTACTTCTGCAGAGTTAATTTTTGATCAGGGATTGGGAGATGTTTTCAGTATCAGAATTGCCGGTAATTTTGTAAACCAGGACATTCTTGGTTCCATGGAATTTGGCTGTAACGTGGCAGGTTCTAAACTGATTGTAGTTTTAGGACACACTAAATGCGGAGCTTTGAAAGGAGGTCTTGATGCAGCACAAATTGAAGGAATGGGAATGGACAACCTGAACCACCTTATCAATCATTTCAATCCAATTATCAATGAAGTGATTGAAGAAAATGAAGAACGTTCGTCAAAAAACAGTTCTCTTTTAGAAAGACTTAATCACCAGAATGTAAAAAGTGCAATCCAAGACATTCGTAAACAAAGCGCAACGCTTAAAAGACTTGAAGAAGAAGGTAAAATCAAAATCGTTGGAGCGAACTACGATGTTGAAACGGGAGCAGTAAACTGGTTATAAAAATAATCAAGAGATCCTATTTAGCTACTTACTAAAAAGTATATAACATAGCTCAGATAAATTGATTGGAAATTAATTTAAAAGTAAAACAGAAGGCCATCGGAAATCCGATGGCCTTTATTTATTCTTATAAAACTGAAGCAAAAATGGCGAATTACTTTCCGTTAAATCCGGACATCGTATTGTTGATTCCTGCAAAAACAAAAGAAAGACTGGCTTTTGAAAAAGTATCTATTCTTTCAGCAAGTTTTTCAGTTTCCTCTTCATTCCATGTTCCTAATACATAATCAACCTGACGTCCTGCAGAAAAATCTGCCGAAATCCCAAAACGAAGCCTTGCATAATTCTGAGTCTGTAATACTTCATTAATATTTTTAAGCCCATTGTGACCCGCATCAGAGCCCTTACCTTTCATTCTCAGGGTTCCGAAAGGGAGAGCCAGATCATCTGTTACAATCAGTACATTTTCCAAAGGGATGTTTTCTTTCTGCATCCAGTATCTCACAGCATTACCTGATAAATTCATATAGGTATCCGGTTTAAGAACAAAAACTTTTCTGCCCTTATACTTTCCTTCCGCCATCCAGCCAAAATTAGCCGTATTAAATGGTACTTCAAGTTTTTCAGCTATTTTTTCAGCGACTTTAAAGCCTATATTGTGTCGTGTATTTTCATATTCTGAGCCTTTGTTACCAAGCCCAACGATTAAATATTTCATCAGAAATTTTTTGCAAAATTAAGGGATAAAAAATAAAAAACTCAACCTTAGGAAGATTGAGTTTAAATATTGTTGAAAAACTATTCTATTGTGGTTTATAAATATAGTTTATACCATATCCTTTTGTCATGTAAGTCTGTATATCATATACATAGTTTGTGCTCATTACAATAGGAACTGGAATAGGCACTGTAATGTCTGTTACAGACCATCTCTTAGGGTTATTCGGAGACAAAATCAAACTCTCTTTAATACTGCTTTTAGTTGCTAACAGTCTTGAAATTTTATAGACCTGTGGCAATAAACTGAATGGACTGATCTGCTGATCGTAAGCATAATATTCAAAGCTATATTTCTCAGTAGGTGCACCAAATACATTCGGATTATTTGAAGTCACCGGCCCTGAAATTTGAAGTACTTTAGATACATTATCTCCCACATAAGTAAATTCTGATTTTGTATAATCTGTATACTTAATTGGACCACCGATAACCTCTTCTCCTTTTACGGTAGTGATAGTCTCTAATTTTGAACTAGCTGCATTATACGTTAACGTATGAATGTATTTTTCTGAAGCGAATAACGTCTGAGGTCCTGGTTTAGTGGAAGGTGGAACCGGCGGAGGTCTTCTGAAAACAGAACGGGTTTCAGAAATCGACTGCAGTTGGCTGTTGTTTCCGTAATTAAACTGTCTACTATAAGATATACTGTCTTTATCTAGTTTTCCGTTTCCATCAAGATCAAGAAAACCTCTAAAATTGATCTGGCTGATTCTCTCACCACTGTACATAATATCGGTAATCGAAGCACTGTCTGTAATTACTCTGTTTACAAGCAATCCGCTGTACTGATATTCTGCCAGAGTATCTTTAGCTGTAACTTCTCTATATAATGCTCTTGGGCCACTCAGTCCTCCTGTATTATTCAAATCCAAAAGAGGATTCCCGTCTTCATCCAATAAATCTTTGCAGGAATGGATTGAAGAAAAGCCTGCAATTAATAAGATAAAATAGAAAATTTGTTTCATTTCCTGGTAATTGATTATTTTTTCACAAATATAATTTTTTTTTGCATAAAAATTATATGATTATTTATATTCTGATAAGATTAGCAATAATTATTCACCTATAATTGTGGATAGGTAAACATCAGATTTTGAGGCCTGTTATCGCAAATTGATTTGGGTTTTGATGTCTCCCTACTGTATGAAGTGAAGCCAGTACCTCGAAAGGAGTAATACAAGCAAACACATTAAGAAAATAGTTTTTTACCATATATTTTTAATTTGTTCAAATATAATTCAATTTTACACAACACAGGCTATCAAAACCAATAAATTCATAAAGAATAAAGCCAATAAATAAAAAAAATCTAAAAACATAACGCTTTTAGATTCTTATTTATTATATAAATTTGAAAATTAATATGGCTGCAATACAGATGTTGTTAAAACAGATTGTGCCATGTCAGCATTAAGGGCTCCTGTATCCACCGCTGCTCCTACTCCAAGTGCATTACCATTCAACGTCCTGTTTATACAGGCTACTTTAACTGAATATTTATTTTTTTGGGCAAGATTCTCAAGTGTTGCATTAAGATTGAAGATCTTATAAGCTCCACTATCTCCCTGCAATACATCAGCTCTCACGGCTTTAAGTTTATTATCTACAAAAACACCGCAGGCAAAACCAGCAGATGATGTACCATTGTTTGCCTTTTGGGCAGTGGTTTGAAATGAAAATGTTACTTTATTGATAGCACTTGTTACAGAAAATGTATCCACTGCCTGAGGGATTACAATCCAGCTGCTTGTCAAATCATCATTTTCATTATAAGGTACTGGATTTCCATTACTATTAAATGTAACTCCTGTTTGATCTGCAACCGTATTAATAGAAAACAGAGACATACTTCCCTGCCCATCAGCTATTTTAATACTTTTCCAGTCATTGGCAGTCATTGTCGAATTATTATGAAAGATGTCTCCATTATTACCCGAAGATCCTTTCAGTGCATCTGTACCATTAGTTCTTAGCTCCTTTCTTATATTGAGATCTCCATTTATATCTAACTTATTAACAGGATTTGGAGTGTTAATACCGACTTGAGCTTCAATAAGCCCAATAATTAATAAAAATTGAACAAAAAATATTTTTTTCATACTTGGTTTTATTTTATAATCGTGTTAAACACTTGTGGAATTTCATATACATCTACTTTCAAAGATGATTGAGCAATAAAGCTATTAAGGTTGGTACTTGTATTTGTTCCTATCGCCAGTTTTCTGTTAGGAGCATCTCCATACGATGCAATTCTCGAGCATCCTACACTCACGATATGCTCACCTTTAGAGAGGTTTGCAACCATTCCAATTTGATTATGGGTAATGAAAGTAAACTGAGCACTACTTGCCTTAAGGTTATTCTGCCTCAAACTGATCAGTTTATCATCTACAAAAATACCACAAGCATAATCTATTGATGTATCAGTACTTCCATTAGCCGCAAAATTAGCTTGCACTACAGTTTCAAACTGAAAATATGCTTTACTCTCAGTACTGAAAACCTGAATTTTCTGTGATAACCCACTAATTTTTTTAAATGCAGGAAGAGTAGAAAAATCGGCTCCCTTTATAAAAGCGGCCGCTTTACCTGTAGTCGTTGCTGGTGGCTGTTCACTATTCGTAAAATCAACCCCAACTTTGTCTGAGAAAGAGTTATTAAAGATCAGATAAAATTTATTTGGTTCATATTCAGGAATACGAAGAGTTTTCCAAATAGGCGGATATCCTTCTCCCTGAGAAACTAATAACTGGTCATTATTTCCTAAAGAAAGACTGTTATCTGTAGCATCAAGTACGGCAATTTTATCTCTTAGATTCAAGTCTCCGTTAACATCTAATCTTGATTTTGGAGATTCAGTATTAATACCCACCTGGGCAGAAAGCATCAATCCCGAGGCAAGAAATAAAGTGGATAATATATTTTTCATCAGTTCGTTTTAATTGGATTTATAGGTTACATACTCAATCACATCGATCTTCATGTTAGACTCTAATGTAAACGCATTGGATGCTCCATTAGAACTTTGAACATCACGACCTATAGCAAACTGAGAGCTTAAATTTGAAGTACTGATCTTGCGGCATGCAATTTCAAGGTTCTGTACTCCAACCGGAACGTTAAGTTCTGTATAATTAAGAGTAAAAATATAATCCTGAATCCCTGATTTTCCGCTATTGTTAGTGGAAGCAACTCTATCAGGACGCACTGCTACCAGCCTATCATTTCTAAAAACAGCACATGCAAAACGTACATTCTCTGAAGTAGTAGATTGTGGAGCTTTCATTTCAATTCCGGTCTGGAACTGATAAGTAAGCCTGTTTTTACCGTTTTTAATGGTAAATGTGTTTTTAAGACCATCAATTTTCACCCATTTCCCTTTCGAAGTGTCATTGATATCATCTCCAACACTATTTTTAGAAATGCCGTCTCCCTGAACACTGTTGGAAAGACCGGTAATTCCCACCTGATCAGATGATAAATACGAATTGATTAGCTTATATTGCCCCTCTTCCATAAAGGGAACATTTAAAGATTTCCAAACAGGGGATTTGCCTTCTCCTTGAGAAACTAAAACCTGTCCGTTTAATCCTGCGTTTCCTACCTGAGTGGAAGTTCCACCCACTCTAAGTTCTCTTCTTAAAGTGGTTTTTCCATTCACATCGAGCGTTGATTTTGGTTTAGTGGTCCCGATTCCCACCTGTGCGTTGGCTTGGAAAGAAAGAAATCCAACTACACAACTGTATATAATTTTTTTCATAATAAGGACTGCAAATGTACGAATTACGAATCGAAAAAATTCCAGTTATTATATTTAAAACTATAGAAATAAACACATTACACAATAGAATTAATTATATGAAAAAGTAGAATTATTTCTACAAAAAGCTTTTTTTCCAAATCAATTAAAATACTAAAGCCCTCCAAATCCCTTATTGATGGATGTTTATTCAACGTTTTTTTCTCATCAAAACGTGATTTCAAACCCCATAAAAAGCCCTTAATTCCCTTGTAAATGAATAGTTTAACAGAAAAACATGATAATAATCACAAAAAACCATATAAAAACTAATTTTTTTATATCTT
>NZ_CALNWX010000006.1:0-340376 GCF_940807095.1 Chryseobacterium sp. Marseille-Q3244
CCAGTCCAAGAGTTAAAACAGGGAATCAAAATAGTGATGACGTCCCGTGATTATATTTATAATAGAGCAAGAAATGATCTGAAAGAAAGTGCATTTCCTCTTTTTAATGAAAGCCAGGCTTTTTTCTATTGGAATAAAACACTCCAAGATCTCCTTCTGAATTTACAACCAGTACAAAGACCATCTTGACAGGTAGAGTCTTTGTACTATTTTTTTAATGAAGGTTTTGAATTTAAATTTCACCGTACAATAATCGTACAATTAATAAAATAAAAAAACCTTAAATTATTGACTTTTAATAATTTAAGGTTTTGTTTTAGTGGAGTTGGAGGGATTCGAACCCTCGTCCAAACAAGCAATACATAAGCTTTCTACATGCTTATTCTACCATTGATTTTCGACTGAAGGCAGAGGATAGACACCCAACTTCCAGCTTATCTTCTGAGTTTTTCGAATTTCAGCCGAAGCTTCTGAAACCTTATTTCCGCATTCCTATATCCCAGGATCAAACGCCGCAGAACAGAGCATTTGTGGAATATCTTGCTTCCCTACTGAAATCTTCGGGAAAACGCTTGATCTACTATACTTCGATATTAAGCTGCAAGAGCGAACTCTTCGTTGCCAGTTAAAATTTTGTAGCAAGGGATTATAGAGATCGCGCTACGGTTCTCTGCATGCTTACTTACCCATTGGTCTTGCTGTCGAAACCAGTCAACCCCATGAATAAAGTGAATGCAAAGATAGTGCTTTTTGTTCATATTTCATTCATGTAGATTATTTTTGATGATTACTACTGTATTCTAAGAGCTATAATAAGGGTCTATGGTGTTTCTTCCTAATAGGGTAAAGTCAGGACGGAAGAATACTTCTCTTGATAAAGTGTAATGATTGTGGATAAAATTATTTTTAATTGTAATGCCTTTTAATGCTAGGTTTTTTAGGAGATAAAGATAAAAATAGTGATAGTTTCATGTAATATATTTTGTAATTCAAGAAAAAATGTCTAGTTTTGCAATCCAAAATGAGATGTAAAATATGTTAATAATTCCAGTTAAAGATGGTGAATCCATCGACAGAGCTTTAAAAAAATACAAAAGAAAATTTGATAAAACAGGTACAGTTCGTCAATTAAGATCTAGACAAGCGTTTATCAAGCCTTCTGTAACTTTGAGACAATCTAAGTTGAAAGCTGCTTACAAGCAAAGAGCACTTAGCAAGGAAGAGCAGGCTTAAGAATTTTTCTTAAACACATATTAATTCACTTCTTAAATTCTTATATTTGAGGAGTGAATTTTTATTTTATATCCCATGATGCTGGAAAAGTTTTTAGAATACTTACAATTCGAAAAAAGGTACTCTCCTCATACGATTACAAGCTACAAAAAAGACCTTGACGACTTTTCCCATTTCTATCTCCGAACAGAATCTTCCGACGATATTTCTAAAGCTGATAAAAAGATCATCAGAAACTTTATTGTTGATTTAAGTGAAAACAATATTTCCAAAAGAAGTATCAATAGAAAATTATCCTCTCTCCGCAGTTTTTATCTTTTCCTTTTAAAGATAGGTGAAATTAAGGTTTCTCCTACTGAAGGTATATCTTCCCTGAAATTTTATGCTGAGAAGCAAATTCCCATGTCTAAAGAAGAAATGGAAGATCTTAATGATAAGATCCTGGAGTACACCCCTGATATCCTGGAAAAATGTATTATGGAAGTCCTTTATCAGACCGGAATGAGGAAAGCGGAGCTTTGTGGCCTGATATTTGAAAATGTTAATATAGACGGAAATGAGTTAAAAGTAATAGGGAAGGGAAACAAGCAAAGAGTGATTCCTATTTCTGAAGACTTGTCTGCACTTCTTAAGAACTATTTGGAAATAAGAAAACCGCAGGAAGAATATCAGTTCTGTTTTTTTGTCAATAAGAAAGGGAAAAAACTCAATGAAAAATTTGTTTATGTGGTAGTTAATAAGTACCTTAGTCTTATAACAACGAAAGAAAAAAAAAGTCCTCACATCCTTCGTCATAGCTTTGCTACACACGTTTTGGATAATGGGGCGGAGATCTCCAAAGTGAAAAAAATATTAGGGCATTCCAGTCTTGCCAGTACTCAAGTCTATACGAATGCTAATATTGAACAATTGAAAAAAGTGTTTAATCAGGCTCACCCTCGAGCGTCAAAAAAAGAAGAATTATGAAGATTTCAGTACAATCAATTGGTTTAACTCCACACGAACCACTAGAATCACACATCGACAAAAAAGTAAGCAAGCTAGATACATTCTATGATAAAATTCAAGAGTGTAAAGTATTTCTAAAAGTAGAAAACAATGCTGATAAAGCTAATAAAACAGCTGAGATTATTTTAGCGGTTCCGGGAGATGATATTGTAGTAAAGAAGACATCTGCAAGTTTTGAAGAAAGTTTGGACCTTTGTGTTGATACAGCTAAAAAGCTACTAATCAAGAAAAAAGAAATGGCGTAGAAAAAAAAGTTAAAAAAAGTTTATAAAATATTTGAGAATTCAAAAAATCCGTTCTATATTTGCACTCGCAAAAAAGGAACAGCGATCTTTTGAATTCTTTTTTATATTTGCCTCCATAGCTCAGTTGGCCAGAGCACGTGATTTGTAATCTCGGGGTCGTGGGTTCGAATCCCTCTGGAGGCTCATAAAAATATAAATCTTTGGGGAGATTCCAGAGTGGCTAAATGGGACTGACTGTAACTCAGTTGCTTCGGCTTCGTAGGTTCGAATCCTGCTCTCCCCACTTATATTTTTTAAAAAAAAAGTTTGCAAGATTAAAAAATAATTCTTAGTTTTGCACAGCGTTTACCAATGGTTTTGTAAACAAAATCGCGGAAGTAGCTCAGTTGGTAGAGCGTCAGCCTTCCAAGCTGAATGTCGCGGGTTCGACCCCCGTCTTCCGCTCAACAAAAATCGATATTTAAAGTTGATTTTTTTAACACTGAAATGTGTAGAGTAGAGTTTCTCTATCAGTTTCAGACTAATTGTTAAATTGCCTCCATAGCTCAGTTGGCCAGAGCACGTGATTTGTAATCTCGGGGTCGTGGGTTCGAATCCCTCTGGAGGCTCAATTTAATATAAAATATCTGGGGAGATTCCAGAGTGGCTAAATGGGACTGACTGTAACTCAGTTGCTTCGGCTTCGTAGGTTCGAATCCTGCTCTCCCCACTATATTTTATATTAGAAAAAAGTTTGCAGAATTAAAAATTAATTCTTAGTTTTGCAAAGCGTTTACCAATAATTTTGGAAACAAAATTGCGGAAGTAGCTCAGTTGGTAGAGCGTCAGCCTTCCAAGCTGAATGTCGCGGGTTCGACCCCCGTCTTCCGCTCAATAAAAATCACGCTCCTTAGTGTGATTTTTTTAGTTAATGCCGACTTAGCTCAGCGGTAGAGTGCTTCCTTGGTAAGGAAGAGGTCACGGGTTCAAGTCCCGTAGTTGGCTCTCGAATCTCCCGAATTTCTTCGGGAATTTTTTTTGCCCAAATTTTGTTATTAATCTTAGGCCAAGAAAAAAATCACGAGGCTGATAAAGTAAAATAGTTATACAACTGTTTAAAAAATAGCAAAAAGAATCCTTCTTTCGAAATTTCAATGGATAAACCAGATTCGTGATCTTTTGTGTCGAAAACTTTAAAGTCTTCTATTCTTCTCAACTTTTACCCCCAATCAGTAATCATCATAAAAATTTTCGTTACATTCGTGTAAAATAATTTTTGATGAATATTCTTTTATTAGAAGATGATCTCATTCTTTCTGCGGAACTTTGCCGATTTTTAGAATCCAATAATTTTACCTGCGATAAAATCTATGACGGAGAAACTTTCCTTCGTCAGATTAAAAATAATTCCTATGATCTGTATTTGCTTGATATCAATGTCCCTAAAATAAACGGGCTGGATGTTTGTCAGACGATTCGTTCTTTTGATAAGAGTACGCCTATCATTATGATCTCTGCCTATGGAGATATTTCAGATAAAAAAGATGCCTTTACCCGATTGGCTGATGATTACCTGGTAAAACCTTTTCAGTTTGAAGAACTCCTTTTAAGGATCAATTCTCTGTTGAGAAGAAAAATGCCTTCAGATACCTCTGATCAGGATATTATCAGAATAGATGACCTTATTATCAACAAAACGGAGCAAAAAGTGTATAGGGGCGGAAATGAAATAACCCTTACTTTAAAAGAGTTTCAGTTATTGGTTTATCTGGCAGAAGCACAGGGCAGGACTGTCTCTAAACAGCAGATTACTGAACATGTTTGGGAACACAACTTTAATACCAATACCAATACGGTAGAAGTATACATTAATTTTTTAAGGAAAAAAATTGATAAAGATTTTAAAATAAAACTAATCCATACCCGTTCCGGTTTCGGATATTATTTAAGTCCATTGTAGATGTCTTTAAAGAGAAAGATAGCTCTAACAATTAGTATCGCCTTTTCATTGCTTTTTGGAATGGTGATGGCGGTCATTTATTTATCTTTCAATGATTTCAGAAGGGATGAGTTTAAGGAAAGATTCAGACAAAGACTGGAATTTACGACCCATTTTATTTCAAAGTCTAAAGATTTTGAAGAAGAAGCACCCATCTTTTTCAATGAAAATTCGGATAATATTCTTTTGAATGAAAAGATTTTAATTTTTAATGAACAGAAAGAACTGATCTACAGTACGATTAAAGACCGAAATGTTACCTGGGATAGTGCCATGCTTAAGGAGCTGGATAAAAAGAAGATTATTTACACAGAGAAAACAGTTCCGGAGATTTATGCAGCACTAAGAAACATTAATGGAGAGAATTATTATATTCTTACCAGTGCCTTTGATACCAACGGGAAATCAAAGTTGGGTTTTCTAAAATATCTTTTGATTACTGCTTATGTGATGAGCACCCTTCTTATCGGCTTTTTCAGTTATTACTTTGTAGAAAAGTTTCTTCGTCCTTTAGAAGATCTGAATAAAGAAATTTCAGAGGTAACAGCACATAAATTAACCACTCAGATTCCCGTTCAGGAATCTAATGATGAAGTAAATGTTCTTGCAAAATCTTTTAATACAATGATTGTACGGCTTAACGATGTATTTCAGTCGCAGAAAGATTTTACAGCAAGTGCTTCTCACGAAATCAGGACCCCTATTACAAGAATGGCATTTCAATTGGAAAACCTGATTAAATTTGAAGAACATTCTCCAAAGACACTGTCTTCATTACAGCAAATTCAACGGGATGTTTATCAGTTGTCAGATCTGACGAATTCACTACTGCTATTAACGAAGTTTGATAAAGAAAATATTCAAAGCATTTACGAGGATGTAAGAATAGACGAAGTGATCTTTGAAGCCTTCGAAGGAGTGGAAAAAAGTTATCCTGATCTTAAACTGGATTTTCTTATTGCTGAAGAAACTTCGGAAAATGCTTTTCTTACCATTAGCGGCATTCAATCATTATTGGTGATTGTCTTCATTAATTTATTCAAAAACGCAGCGGTTTATTCTGACAATACAGAAGTGAGAGTATTGATAACCGAAACGAATCATAATCTTAGTGTTGATGTGATTTCCCATGGAGCTACCATTTCGGTAGAAGAACAGACTAAGTTATTTGAAGCTTTTACAAGAGGAAATAATGCCCAAAATATTTCCGGTTCCGGCTTAGGGCTAAGAATTGTTAAGAGAATTCTTGAATATCATGATGCTGAAATTATTTATTCTTCTCCCGATGAATACATGAATATGTTCACCGTAATTTTTAAAAAATAAATTTTCAGAACTACTTATTACTCAAAAGCCGTTACCATTTTTGTTAAACTTCAGATTAAATTTTCTAAAAAAAATCAAAGGTTGGAGAAAAATTTTAAGTTTTAGAGTTCCATGATCTTATCTTAAAGCTCCTATTTAAGGTAATTTTAATATTTTTTTAATCCTCATTTAAGTTTCTTTTAATTGTAGCCAAGCAATTTTGTAATTTAAAAAGAAAATAATGAACAGAATTGCAGTGCTGTGCCTGGCCGTTTCCTCATTCATGGCGGCACAACAGCAAATGTCTCTTTTGGATTGCGAAGAAGCCTTCCAGAAGAACAATCTTCAGCTGCTTGCGGAACAATACAACATCAACATGGCGGATGCTGATATCCTGCAGGCTAAAATCTGGGAATTGCCACAATTGAGTGGACAGTTCAATGCTTATAATCCTGAAGGTAAAAAGTTTTTTGATGTTGGTCATTCAAAAGGAGCAGGCATTACCCAGCTAATTTATATGGGGGGTAAAAAGAAAAATGAAATTGCTTTTGCAAAATCGAATAAAGAATTGGCCCAGCTTCAGTTTTCTCAACTTCTTGTTGATCTGAGAGCCCAACTCCGTACTACTTATTTTAATCTTTACTACGAAAAATTAAAGCTTGAAAACACTGATAAGCAATTAGGGTATATGAATGACCTGTTAAGCGCTTATCGTGTACAGTCAGCTAAAGGAAATGTTTCCCTTAAAGATGCGGTGAGACTGCAAAGTCTGGTCATTCAGCTGAATCATGATAAGCTTGAAATCAACAAAAATATACTTGGTTTTGAACAGAATTTAAAAGTTCTTACCGGAATTTCAGAAGATATAGAACCTTTGATGCCCGAATCTGAAGCCAAAGAAGCACTGGCAACTCAGCCTTTTGGAGATGAAGATGAACTTAAAACTAAGGCATTGGAAAATAATGCAGATTATCGATATAATTTAAAATTAATTGATAATAGTAAGCTGTATGCCCAATGGCAGAAATCATTGAATGTACCGGATCTTAATGTGGGTGCAGCATGGGATCAGGCTGGAGGAACTTTTAACAATGAAGCGAATCTGACATTAGGAATTCCTTTACCATTATGGAGAGTGAACCAGGGAAATGTAGAAAAGGCTAATTATGCGATTCAGCAGAATCAGAAAAACGCAGACTTTCAGAAACTGACCCTTGAAACAAAGGTACAGGCAGCTTATAAAACCTGGAAAGCGCAATACGAGCAGCTTGCAGATATCAAAACAACAGATCTTCAGAACATGGATCTGGTTTATAACGGTATGATGACAAATTTCAGAAAAGGAAATGTAAATCTTATTGAATTTACAGACTTCATGGACAGTTACAGAGAAACTGCTCTTCAGATTTATGATATGAAGAACGAGATCATGCAGGCAGCAGAACAACTTAATCAATTAGTACAAACGAAAATCTTCTATTAAACATGAAAACTTATATTATTCCAGTATTAATGATCTTATCATTGATGGCCTGCTCAAAAAAGGAGGAAGAAAAAAACAATCCGGCTAAAAAAGGCTTTGAACTCAGCAATACCATGCTGAAATCTATTTCCCTGGCGAAGGTTGAACAAAGAAATATAGAAGATGAATATAGTTTTTATGGAAAAATCTCCGCAGATAAGAACAGCTATATAGATGTTTATCCATTGGTTGGAGGAAATGTCATGAGTGTAAATGTAGAACTTGGGGATTATGTGAGAAAAGGTCAGGTACTGGCGACTATCAGGAGTACGGAGCTTGCCGAAATTCAAAAAGATGTGAGTGATGCTAAAACAGACCTTGTAGTGGCTAAAAATAACCTTAGAGTTGCTAAGGAACTCTACGAAGGAAAACTAAATACAGAAAGAGATGTATTGGAGGCAAAAAGCCAGCTACAGAAAGCAGAAGATCAATTACAGAGAGCTGCGGCTGTAAGTACTGTTTATAATGTGAAGTCAGGAAATATATACAGTGTGGTAGCACCTATTAACGGATATATTGTACAGAAAAGTATCAATAAAGATATGCAGCTGAGAAGTGACCGAAGTGATAATATTTTTGATGTTGCCAATACCACCAATGTTTGGGCCATTATGAATGTTAATGAATCGGATATTGAAAAGATAAGCCTTGGAATGAAAGCTCAGGTGTCTACACTTTCTTATCCGGATAAGGTCTTTGATGGAAAAATTGATAAAATTTTTAAAATCATTGATCCGCAAACCAATGCGATGCAGGCAAGGGTTGTTCTGGATAATGCTAATGGATTATTAATTCCGGATAGTAAAGCTACTATAAAAGTTTCCAGCCTTGAAAACAATACAATGCTGACTGTTCCTTCCAAAGCAGTAATTTTTGATGATAACAAAAGTTTTGTGGTAATTTTTAAATCCAGAACTGATGTGAAAATAAGAGAAGTGAAAGTACAGAAACAGGTAGGTGATGTTACTTATATAGCAGATGGCCTTAAAGAAGGAGAAGAAGTGATTACTAACAACCAGCTTCTGATATACCGCTCTCTAAACAGCTGAAAATTGTAGTGATTTAAAATAAATTCTTTCAACGGCTTTTTTAGGTCATCAA
The DNA here is from genome assembly GCF_940807095.1 of Chryseobacterium sp. Marseille-Q3244. Taxonomy (NCBI): domain Bacteria; kingdom Pseudomonadati; phylum Bacteroidota; class Flavobacteriia; order Flavobacteriales; family Weeksellaceae; genus Chryseobacterium; species Chryseobacterium sp. Marseille-Q3244. The sequence continues at coordinate 8,393 of NZ_CALNWX010000006.1, forward strand.
TGTATCTATCATGAATAAATTCATAAAAAATATAATCGCTTTTTCATTAAAGAATAAAGCATTTACCTTTATCTGGGTGGCTATTTTAGCGATTGCCGGATTTATAAGTTTCAAAAATATGCCTATTGAAGCTTTTCCGGACGTTACCAATACCCAGATTGTAATCATTACCCAATGGAATGGGCGTAGTGCAGAAGAAGTAGAACGTTTTGTTACTACTCCCATAGAATTGGCGATGAGCCCGGTTCAGAAGAAAACCAGTGTGAGAAGTACCACGATGTTTGGTCTCTCCATTGTGAAAATTCTGTTTGACGATGGGGTGGATGATACTTTTGCCAGAAATCAGGTCAATAACCAATTAAGAACCATTAGCCTGCCTGACGAGGTGGACCCTGAAGTACAACCACCCTACGGGCCAACCGGAGAAATTTTCAGATATACACTGGAAAGTAAAACAAAAGATTCCCGTAAACTGCTGACCCTGCAAAACTGGGTGATAGACCGTGCCTTAAGAGGAGTGCCTGGGGTAGCGGATATCAATGTTTTTGGTGGACAGGACAAAGTATTTGAATTAAGTATTGATCCCAGAGCACTGGATAAATACAATCTGACCCCCCTCCAGGTGTATGATGCCGTTACCAAGAGTAATCTTAACGTTGGAGGAGATGTCATTGAAAAGAATGGACAGGCTTATGTGGTAAGAGGAATAGGTTTGGTAAAATCTATTACAGATATCGGAAATATCACCATTCAGAATGATAGCGGAAACCCTGTTCTGGTAAAAAATGTGGCAGAAGTTCATGAAAGCTCTATGCCTAGAGTAGGACAGGCAGCCCTAAATAACCATGACGATACCGTAGAGGGAATTGTGGTGATGAGAAAAGGGGAGAACCCAAGAGAAGTTTTGGTAGGGGTAAAAGCTAAAATTAAAGAGCTGAATGAAAAGATCCTTCCAAAAGATGTAAAAATGGTGACCTTTTACGATAGGGATAACCTGATGGATTTTACTACTAAGACTGTGATGCATAACTTGATTGAAGGGATTGTACTAGTGACTGTAATCGTTCTGATCTTCATGGCGGACTGGAGAACTACGCTGATTGTTTCTATCATCATTCCATTATCCTTATTGTTTGCTTTTTTATGTCTAAAACTGGCTGGGATGAGCGCAAACCTACTTTCCCTTGGAGCCGTAGACTTTGGGATCATCATTGACGGAGCCGTCGTCATGGTGGAAGGACTCTTTGTAATGCTCGACCACAAAGCCCATCGGTACGGAATGGAGAAATTTAATAAATTAGCGAAAGGAGGCTGGATCAAACAAACCGGAACTGGTTTAGGAAAAGCAATTTTCTTCTCAAAGCTGATTATTATTACTTCATTGATTCCAATTTTCTCTTTCCAGAAAGTAGAAGGGAAAATGTTTTCACCTTTAGCCTTTACTTTAGGATTTGCATTGATAGGAGCGTTAATATTTACTTTAACACTGGTTCCTGTTCTTTCTCATATCCTTTTAAATAAAAATGTAAGGGAAAAAAATAACCCGTTTGTTAATTTCTGGGATAGAATTGTGTTAAAAGGTTTTAATCTAACCTTTAAACATAAAAGAACAAGTATGATTGTTGCTATTTCATTCCTTGCAGTAACATTGTTTTCCGGAAAATTCCTTGGAACTGAATTCCTACCGCAGCTTAATGAAGGTTCACTTTGGATCACCGCAGAAATGCCAATGAGTTCATCTTTAAAAGAATCTTTGAAAACAGCAGATCTTTTGAAAAAAGACATTATGAGTTTCTCAGAAGTAACAGATGTTCTGGCACAAACAGGAAGAAGTAATGATGGTACAGACCCGAACGGATTCGGATTCGTGCAGTTTGCCGTAAACCTGAAACCAAGAGATGAATGGAAACGGAAAATCACGTATGATGAACTCATTAATGAAATAGACCAAAAGCTTAGAAGTTACCAGGGAATTACCTTTAATTATTCGCAGCCGATTTCAGATAACGTGGCAGAAGCTGTCGCAGGTTTTAAAGCCGAGAATGGTATCAAAATCTATGGAGACAATTTAGAAACCTTAGACAAGTTAGCGCATGAGATTCTAGGTAAGATTAAAGATGTTGACGGAGTAAAAGATCCTGGTATTATTAAAAATATCGGTCAGCCGGAAGTAAGTGTAGTCTTGGACAGAGATAAGATGGCAGCTTATGGAGTAATGCCCGCTGACGCACAGGCTGTACTGGAAATGGCTTTCGGAGGAAAAACAGCTTCCGAAATGTTTGATGGAGAAAGGAAATTTCCGATTCGTCTTCGTTATTCCCAGGAATATAGAACCAATGAAAATGACATTGCTGCTTTGATGGTTCCTACTCAGGATGGTGCTAAAATCCCTTTAAAAGAGATCAGTACTATTGTGAAAGATAATGGAGCTGCATTTATTTACAGAGATAATATTAAAAGATATATTGGAGTGAAGTTCTCAATCCGGGATCGTGATTTGGGAAGTACCATTGCAGATGCCCAGAAAAAAGTAGCCACTGTTGAACTGCCGGATGGATATTCAGTAGGCTGGACAGGGCAGTTTGAAAACCAGCAGCGTGCTTCACACAGATTGGCCCAGGTCGTTCCCGTAAGTATTCTGATGATCTTTTTCCTTCTGTTTATCCTGTTTGGAAATATGAAAGATTCCCTTCTGGTTTTAGCGAATGTCCCATTTGCTCTGATTGGAGGTATTATTGCCTTGCATGTTACCGGAATCAATTTCGGAATCTCCGCAGGAGTAGGAATGATTGCCCTGTTGGGAATATGTATACAAAACGGAGTTATTTTAATTACAGAATTTCACCAGAACGTTAAAAATGGGTTGGATATAGATAACGCAATATTAACCGGAGTGAAATCAAGAACCAGACCGGTAATTATGACCGCTCTTATGGCTTCTATAGGATTGATGCCGGCAGCATTATCTACAGGAATCGGATCAGAGTCTCAAAAGCCTTTAGCTATTGTAATTATTGGAGGACTTATAACGGCCACCATACTTACTTTGCTTATTTTTCCGATTATTTTCTGGATTTTTAACAGGACTAAAAGGGTAAGCCAAGCCTGATTATCTTTCATTTTATATATTAATTGAGCCTGAAATATTCTGTATTTCAGGCTCTTTCGTGAAAGAGCCTGTAAAAGGTATCAGAAAGTTTTTTTCAATCCGGAAAAATGTGTAAATTTGCAGTCTCAATGCATCGAAATATAAGGTTTGTCCTTCATTGGATGAGAATATTGAAAGTTTTTTGAATAAAAAGTTTTTGGTATTTAAAAATTCATTATATTTGCACACCGAAAATTTGAAAAACAATAAATAAATAATTTTAAATCATGGCAAAGGAAACGTTTAATCGTAACAAACCACACTTGAACATTGGTACTATTGGTCACGTTGACCATGGTAAAACTACTCTTACAGCTGCTATTTCTGCTGTATTAGCTAGCAAAGGTCTTGCTGAGAAAAAAGACTTCTCTTCAATTGACTCTGCTCCAGAAGAAAAAGAAAGAGGGATCACTATCAATACTGCTCACATCGAGTATGAAACTGTAAAAAGACACTATGCTCACGTTGACTGTCCAGGTCACGCCGACTATGTTAAGAACATGGTAACTGGTGCTGCTCAGATGGATGGAGCTATCGTAGTATGTGCTGCAACTGATGGTCCAATGCCTCAAACTAGAGAACATATCCTACTTTGCCGTCAGGTAAACGTACCTAAGATCGTTGTTTTCATGAACAAAGTTGACATGGTGGATGATCCAGAATTGTTAGAGCTTGTTGAAATGGAACTTAGAGATCTATTAGCTACTTATGACTTTGATGGAGATAACTCTCCAGTAATCCAAGGTTCAGCTCTTGGAGCACTTACTGCAGCTACTAACGGTGACTCAGAAGATAAGTGGTTCAAAACTGTTGAAGCTCTAATGGATGCAGTTGATGAGTGGATCGACGAGCCAGTAAGAGATACTGATAAGCCATTCTTGATGCCAATCGAAGACGTATTCTCTATTACAGGTAGAGGTACTGTAGCAACTGGTAGAATCGAGGCTGGTGTTATCAACACTGGAGATCCAGTTGATATCGTTGGTATGGGTGAAGAAAAATTAACTTCTACTATTACAGGAGTTGAGATGTTCAGAAAAATCCTAGACAGAGGTGAAGCTGGTGATAACGTAGGTCTATTGTTGAGAGGTATTGAAAAAACTGACATCAAGAGAGGTATGGTAATCGCTAAGAAAGATTCTGTGAAGCCACACAAAAAATTCAAAGCATCTGTTTATATCCTTTCTAAAGAAGAAGGTGGACGTCACACTCCATTCCACAACAAGTACCGTCCTCAGTTCTACGTAAGAACTACTGACGTTACAGGTGAGATCTTCTTACCAGAAGGTGTAGAAATGGTAATGCCTGGTGATAACTTAGAGATCACTGTAGAATTGTTACAACCAATCGCTCTTAACGAGGGTCTTAGATTCGCGATCAGAGAAGGTGGTAGAACAGTTGGTTCAGGTCAGGTTACTGAAATCTTAGACTAATCATCTTAAAATAAATTAAGCTTCCGAAAGGAAACTCTCGGAAGCTTTTTAACTACGGGCATCGTCCAATGGTAGGATACCGGTCTCCAAAACCGTTGATCAGGGTTCGAATCCTTGTGCCCGTGCAAATATAAATTATGAGTTCATTTGTTGATTTTTTAAAAGGTTCTTATAACGAATTCAGACATAAAGTTGAATGGCCAAAATGGGCTGACCTTCAGTCGTCTACAATTGTAGTGACTATTGCGACAGTGATCTTGGCTTTATTTACTTTTGGAGTTGATGAATTGTTTTCAAAAGCAATCAGCAACATCATTGGAATGCTAATCAACTTGTTCAACTAATTAAAGTATTTTCCCATAATGAGCGAATTGAAATGGTATGTGCTGAAAGCAATCAGCGGACAGGAAAATAAAGTGAAAAACTATATTGAGACAGAAATCAAACGTTTAGGGTTTGAGCAGTACGTTACTCAAGTGGTTATTCCTATGGAAAAGGTTATTCAAATTAGAAACGGTAAGAAAGTTCCTAAAGAAAGACCTTACTATCCTGGATACTTAATGATTGAAGCTGAGCTGATGGGAGAGATTCCTCACGTTATCAAAAACATCCCTGGAGTTATTTCTTTCTTAAGTTTAACAAAAGGTGGAGATCCTGTTCCAATGAGAAAATCAGAGGTAAACAGAATGCTTGGAAGAATGGATGAACTTTCAGAATTCGCAAGCGATGTTGAGATTCCATATGTAGTAGGAGAAAACGTAAAAGTGATTGATGGTCCTTTCAACGGATTCAATGGTACAGTTGAGAAGATTCTTGAAGACAAAAAGAAAATTGAAGTTTCTGTATTGATCTTCGGTAGAAAAACTCCAATGGAACTAAGCTACATGCAAGTAGAAAAAGTATAATATTTACTTATATAAAATATAAAAGACTGCTATTAAGCAGTCTTTTTTGTTTTTATTACTATTAATGCTTAAGGAAATAAAGTACCAGCTATGAATATTTATATATAATAAATCATCCTTCTCATACTTTATATTGTTTCAAAGAAATCTTAATAAGCAGGGGTTTGTATTTCTGGCTCGCCTAGATTAAACAATCATTGATCTTAGCTAAAACCTAATATGGATGTAGGTACTGTATATAATCTATCAGCTTTCAAGAGTTTTCGGCTATGTTTTTCAAATAATTTGATATTGATAAAATAAAACTTATTTTATACTTTTTTATTTTATTTTTTATAATTTTTCATATATTTTTTTATTGAAAATGTAAAAATAGTAATTGGTGTTAGCTTCTTCTATAAGGCAGTTTATTATAATGTAATAATCACTTCTGTGGGACAAACTATAGGTTTTTCTTTGTTTGATAGCATTCCCGAAGATCAATTCATTTTTGATGGCATACTTCTTGTAACTTATCCCGTAATTAACCCACAAAACTTATTGTTTTTTTATTAAGTACACTGTTTCCAGATGTACAGCACATTTAATGTTTTTTAATTAAAACTTGAATTGTGAGCAATAAGGCGTGGGTAATAGAAATCTTACAAACACATAACCGACAATGACAAAAATTATTTCGATGATCCTCTTAATAGGTTCAGCAGTATCAGTGAGTGCACAAGTTGGAATCAATACTGTCAAACCTGAAAAGGAACTTACCGTGAACGGAACGATGAAGACATCTGGCATTGTTTTCAAAAAACCTATGGAAAAGCTGGGTGCCAATGAAAACTATACGTTTATTATCAAGTCCCCGGCACCGGAAAATAAAATTACGGCATATAACGATACTTTCGTCCCGAATTCACCGGCTCCTATTAACCTTATCCAGTATAAAATTACTTGTGACCCATCAGACAAGGACTGGGTAAATCAGTTTGATACCAAGATCAACTCTCAGAAATTTCTGGTTGTAATTTCTTCTTTTGGTTTTACACAGCCTATCAGAACGTATTCTGCAGACTGGCTTACTCCGATGCCACAGATATTCGCTTTTTCTTCCGGAGGAACCTGGAAATTGAAAGCCGATTATCAGGGATTCTCTCCGGATTCATCTTTTCCTACCGGAGAATGGACTCTTAATTTGCTGGTGTTTGATAGGTCATATGCTAAAGAATTTAATTCTACACAAAGTTTAGGAGCAACTGCAACCTCTACAACAGGCTCGGCCGCAGCTCCTTTAATACAATAAAAAACAAATAATGCAATGAAAAAAATTATCACACTATATTTTGCAGCATGCACATTTTTTGCTGTTAATGCACAGGTGGGAATCAATACTAAAACTCCCAAAGGAACTTTAGATGTGGAAGGAGAGACACTGGTAGAATCTTACTTGGTAGATACTGAGAATACATTTGCTGATGGAAGTTATTTACTTATTACCCGTTCTAAGGATTCTTCTCCTGTTGGGAAAGTTAAGTTATTAGATATTGCTCTTCGTAACGTTGCTCCTGTTAATACTTATAATGTTGTTTTGAAAAATGTTAATCAGGATGAAGTGGTTAATTTAAGTACAGGATTAGAGACTGACAAATATGTGGTTGCAATTACCGGAGCGACTTTTAGTGTAGCCACATCAGCGACTATTTCAACGACCACTCCCAAATCTTTTGGGGCGTATTCTGCGGAAGTAACCAAAGTTACCAGAGGAGGAAAAACTTATCATGCTGTTAATCTTGGATTTAAAGGGGCAGGAACTACTGGTTCACTGAATGGAACATGGACGTTTACTTTAAATGTTTTTGAAAGATCGCTGGTTAAAGACTGGGGTACTTTTACAGGATCTGTATCTGCATCCGGTTCACCGGTTTATTCAGGAGTTTCAACCAATACGCCTTTAGGGCTTCAGTAAAAACAAAACAATGGAAAGAAAAATTTATATCATTATGATTACCTTTTTGGGACTATTTTTAAATGCCCAACTTGGTAAAGTAGGAATTAATACAAAAAATCCTGTTGAAACACTTGATGTCAACGGAAAGTCATATACAAACGCTCTATATCTTAGAAATCCGGGAGAACCTACAATGACTGGAGGTAGTTTTTTAGCAACCTCTCAAAACGGTCTTCAACTGTATAACCCTAATCTGGAAAGCAGTGGTTTGTTCAATTATCTAAAACTTTCGCTTACCGGAGTTTCTGGTGCAGGAATTACAGATTATGATACTAAAATTGATGCTAACAACTTTCTTGTAGTTGTTCAGAACTATTCATTTAAGCTTAATGATAATTCTACCAATGTAATGCTTGATTACGGAGATAACGGGGTTAATGATAACAAGCAGGGATCTCCTGATGTGGCAGCGTTCAAAAGCAACGGGACCTGGCATATAAGAGCTAAATTTACAGATAGCAGAATTATTAATGCGAGTTCGGCCAATCCAGCCAGAACCTACAATAATTTTACAGTAGATCTGTACCTTATGGCCTATAAAAGATTGATCACAAAACAGAATATTAATGATGTGAATGCTGATCTTGGAGGAACTGACGGTTCTACTCAAACGATTAATAAACCATCAGGTTTTTAATGTAAAAACAAATTGAAGATAAAAAACCAGTCTATTGAAAAATAGACTGGTTTTCATTTTAATGAACTCTTCAATGTTTTGGGGTGTTTTGTCAATTTTAAAGGTATATATAAGATTGACTGTAGTTTTTTCAAATGATTTTATAATTTTATAGGGAATTATACTTAAAATGGGAAAAAGACTATCTTTTACATGGCTGCTGTTGTTTTTATTTGTATTGTGCTTTGGGCAGAATGGAGAGTATGGGCAATATATGAATGAAGCCAACGAGCTAAAATTCAAGGATTGGAAAAAAGCAGAAGCTAATATACAGCAGGCCAGAAAAAGTGTTACTGATAATAATTTGGGAGATTTTTATCTGGAAGCAGCAAAAATCTACAGCGATGTAAACTATTTTGATTTGGCATTGGATTATTCTAACAAGGCGTATCACATATTTTGGGGTAAAGACGAAGAAAAGACAGCCAAGATAGATGGGATTTTCGCTTATACTTATTCTCAGCTCAATGACACCAGAAAAGCGGTTACTTATTATAAAAAGCTTTTGAACTTTTATCAGAAACAAAAAAAGCAAACAGAAACCATTAAAGCATTTAATAATTTAGGAAATGCTTACCTGGTTTTGTCTAAACTGGATTCATCAAGATATTATTTTGAAGAAGGACTGAAATCTTTTGAAACCTATGATAACCCGGTGTTAAAAGCATTTGTGTTTTCAAATTTTGGTAAACTTAACTTTCTTGAAGGAAATCAGATCAAGGCAGAAAATTATCTGCTTGAAGCCAATACTATTTTAAAAAAGAATGTCATTGAAGATCATAAATCAAACTATCAGGTTAATTACAACCTTGCCAATTTTTATATCGAAACCCAAAATCCGGAGAAAGCTTTATTCTATGCTCAAAATGTAGGGAAGTATATAACTTCTAATGGAGTAAATTTTGATAATACCAATTATCTAAGAACTCTGTATAAAGCGTATCAGCTCAATAAAGATTACAAACATTCTGTAGAAACCTTTAAAAAATATGATTCTATCCGGGATCTGCTGAATATAGAAGAAAAAGCAGTGAATGTAGAACGATTGAAGGTACAACATGACTATGAACTGCAAAAAAGGCTGGATAAAATAGAACAGGATAAAAAGAATATGCTGTATGTAGTTTTGGTTATTATTCTCCTGTTGGTTGTGGTAATCAGTATTTTATTGCTGATTAATTTTAGGAACAAAGCAGAAAAGCTTCGTCTTGAAAAAAAATTGATTGAGAACCGTGAAAAACAGCTTGAAATAGATAATCAGATGAAAGAAAAAATGCTGGTCTATAAATCCATGGAACAATCTAAGATTGAGGAGATCTTTAAATCATTGCTGGAGCAGGTGAATGTTCTGAAGTCTAAGCTTAAAGATAGCGAAATTAATGAAGTTTCCAGAATTATCCATGAAATTAAACTGAATACTAAGAATGATTCATGGGGAGATTTTGAATATCATTTTCTGAATATCCATGAATCATTTTATGAAAATCTGGATGACAAGCATCCCGGATTGACGAATTATGATAAACGGCTGGCAGCAATGCTGAAACTTAAATTATCTACAAAAGAAATTTCAAATCTACTGAATGTAACTCCAAAAACAATTGAAAATTCAAGAACACGCTTGAGGAAAAAGATGAATCTTACCAATACAAAAGAAGATCTTGCTCAATATTTGAATGAGTTGTAATTATTTGTAATTTAAGTATTTGTGTTTTGGTGTGTGGAGATGATGTGGTGTTTTTTTTCTGTTATGTGGTAATTGTGTGCGGTATTTTTAACAAGGTTGGATGACATTGTATTCCTTTGTCTCCTATTTAAAACAATACCGCAATGAAAAAATTACTTACTCTTTTTATAGGCCTTTCCATAAGTTTTATGGGAAAAGCACAATGGAATCCGATCCTGGACCAAAACTTTTTGGTAACCAATGCAAAAGGAAGCTCTTTTGCTGAAACAATGAGTGATGGGAAAACTTATATTGGATTCTGGAAAAGTGTATCCGCTCCAGTGAATTTTGAACTTTGGGTTCAGATTTTGGATCAAAACGGAAATAAACAATTAGGTCCCAATGGAATTAAAGTTACAGATCAGATACCAATGGGAACTTACACGGTCGTAGAAAAAACAGCTGTAGATACATCAGATAACCTTTACATTGGTGTAACAGGAACGGGTGCAGGAACTCCGGGATATATTTTTAAAATTACTCCTCAGGGTATCTCAGAATGGCCAACCGGAATTAGCTTGGGTGAAGCTTATTTACCTACAATTCTTCCCTTATCTGATGGGAATATTGTGGTTGGATATTTCCCTCCAAGTCAAAAATATACTAAAGTCCAAATGTTTAACCAGGCCGGGCTACCAGTATGGACAGTTCCCACACAGATCGTTTCGAATGATGTTGCCAAAAATACAATTCCTGCCGACCTCTTTAAATTGGACGGGGATGAATGTGAAATTATTTTCCACAAGCAAGTATCCTTTGGTACTACAAGCTACTTGTTTGCCCAAAAGATCAATTTGAAAAGCGGGACCTTACTTTGGGATGCTCCCCAGCAGATTACCGCTAAATCTACTGCTTATAATGCAAAATATACAGGAGCTGTGGATGGGAATGTAGTGTATTAAGGGTACAGCACTGGCGAGAATATGAGGTTTGATGGATATCTTCAAAGAGTAAATGCCGATGGTACTCTGCCATGGGGCGTTTCCGGGGTAGATTTTGATACCAATCAGACCTATTTTGAAAAAGATATGAAAGTCGCTTTTGAATCAGGATCTCCTTATATCTGGTCTATTGCAAATTATAGTTCTTCATCTCAGGGAGAAAACGGAGAATTTGTACAAAAATTTGATAAAAATACTGGTGCCAGATTGTTTACGGATAACGCCAAGCAGGTATTTCCTGTAGATAATACATCAATGTTCCATTATAGCAATCTGCAACTTGTAAATGATAAGCCATATTTTGTGGTACAGAAAAAAGAAGGTACGTCACTTAATGTATCTCTGAATGCTGTTCTGTTAAAGGATAGCGGTGATTTTGAGTGGTCACAGCACTATCTTCCAATAGCAACCTTTCCTGCCTCTAAAGGGTATACAACTGTTTTGAAACCCATCAATGGACAAGGAGTAATTGTATTTCAGGAAACTAAAAATACAGAAGAGGCTCCCACGGGAATCTATGCGCAGAATCTGATCTTGCCTAATGGTACAATGGGAACGAATGATATTTCAGGAAAAAAAATCAACAGTAAACTTTACCCGAATCCGGCAACAGATATTATTCATATTGATGGATTAAAAGATCAGGATTTCAAAATTTATAATACGGTTGGTCAATTGATAAAAACGGGATTAATGAAGCAAGGAATGGTTGATATTAGTGATTTGATAAGAGGGGCTTATATTATAAAGGTGAAAGAAGAAAATATGAAGTTTATCAAAAAATAGTTTTCCATATTAGTAATAGTTTAATTAGGGAGAAGGGGAGCGGATATTTGCTCTCCTTTTCTTTTGTCAGAAAGCGAAATACGTTTACGCATATGAAAATCTGAAATGGGAACTTCTGAATATCAATTATTTTTTTAAAACTTTTTAAAAATCAGCAATATCCGTTTGTAGTTTCAAAAATATTTTATACTTTTGCAGTCCAAAAAGTAGGCTTATCATAAGTGAGTGCGATAACCTGCTGAATAATAAATGCTTCCAAACTCATTAATTATTCAAATTTAAAAAACAAACAATGGCTAAGAAAGTCTTTAAAATGGTAAAGCTTCAGGTGAAAGGTGGCGCAGCTAACCCTTCTCCACCAGTAGGTCCAGCATTGGGTTCTGCAGGTGTGAACATCATGGAGTTTTGTAAGCAATTTAACGGAAGAACCCAAGATAAGCCAGGGCAAGTTTTACCTGTAGTAATTACAGTATACGAAGACAAATCTTTTGAATTCGTTATTAAAACTCCACCTGCAGCAATCCAGCTAATGGATGCAGCTAAAATCAAGGGAGGTTCTGGTGAACCAAACAGAAACAAAGTAGGTTCAGTATCTTGGGATCAGGTAAAGAAAATCGCTGAAGATAAAATGGCGGATCTTAACTGTTTTACAATGGATTCTGCAGTTTCTATGGTTGCAGGTACTGCTAGATCTATGGGATTAAGAGTAACAGGAACTAAACCAACTTTTAACGCTTAAAACTATTAGAAATGGCAAAATTGACTAAAAAGCAAAAGGAAGCTTTAAGCAAAGTAGAAAAAGGAAGAATCTATAACCTTGAAGAAGGTTCAGCTCTTGTAAAAGAAGTGAACACTGCAAAGTTTGATGCTTCTGTAGATATCGCTGTAAGATTAGGTGTAGACCCAAGAAAAGCAAACCAAATGGTAAGAGGTGTTGTATCTCTTCCTCACGGTACTGGTAAAGATGTTAAAGTTTTGGCTTTAGTAACTCCAGATAAAGAAGCAGAAGCTAAAGCTGCTGGTGCTGATTATGTAGGTCTTGACGAATATTTACAAAAAATTAAAGATGGTTGGACAGACGTTGACGTTATCGTTACTATGCCAGCTGTTATGGGTAAATTAGGTCCATTAGGTAGAGTATTAGGTCCAAGAGGTTTAATGCCAAACCCTAAATCAGGAACTGTAACAATGGAAATTGGTAAAGCAGTAACTGAAGTGAAAGCAGGTAAAATTGATTTCAAAGTAGACAAGTATGGTATCATCCACGCTGGTATTGGTAAAGTATCTTTCGATGCTGCTAAGATCAAAGAAAATGCGCAGGAATTGATCTCTACATTGATCAAAATGAAGCCAACTGCTGCTAAAGGAACTTATGTGAAGTCAATCTATTTGTCTTCTACAATGAGCCCTGGTATTGCAATTGATACTAAATCTGTTAACTAATAATAATCCTTAAGACAATGACAAAAGACCAAAAAGTTGTAGCAATACAAGAGATCAAAGATTTGCTTCAGGATGCAAAAGTAGTATACGTAGCAGATTTAGACGGTTTGAACGCTGGTAAATCTTCTGACTTCAGAAGACAAGCTTTCAAGCAAAATATCAAAGTAAAAGTTGTAAAAAATACACTTTTACAGAAAGCAATGGAACAAATCGAAGGAGTAGATTACTCTGAAATGTTCCCTACTTTCAAAGGTAACTCAGCGTTGATGATTGCTGATACAGCAAACGCTCCTGCTAAGTTAATCCAAGGATTCAGAAAGAAAGAAGAGAAGCCAGCTTTAAAGTCTGCTTTTGTTCAAGAAACTTTCTACTTAGGTGACAACAACCTAGACATGTTGGCTAACATCAAGTCTAGAGAAGAAATGATCGGTGAAATCATCGGATTACTTCAGTCTCCAATCCAGAGAGTTGTTTCTGCTCTTCAAAACAAACCTGAAACTGTAGAAGCTAAAGCTGAAGAAGCTGCTCCTGTAGTTGAAGAAACTCCTACTGCTGAAGCTCCAGAAGCTGCTGCAGAAAGCACTGAAGAAACAAGTGCTGAATAATTATACTCAAAAAATTAAATAAATAATCAACAAAAACATTACAACAATGTCAGATTTAAAAAATTTAGCTGAAACGCTAGTAAACCTAACTGTAAAAGACGTAAACGAATTAGCTACTATCCTTAAGGATGAGTACGGAATTGAGCCAGCTGCTGCTGCTGTAGTAGTTGCTGCAGGTGGAGCAGGTGATGCTGCTGAAGAAAAGACTGAATTCGACGTAATTCTTAAGTCTGCAGGTGCATCTAAATTAGCTATCGTTAAATTAGTAAAAGATTTAACTGGTGCTGGTCTTAAAGAAGCTAAAGATATCGTAGACGGTGCTCCTTCTGCAATCAAAGAAGGTGTTTCTAAAGACGAAGCTGAAGCTCTTAAGAAGCAATTAGAAGAAGCTGGTGCTGAAGTAGAATTGAAATAATTTCAATTTTATTATAAATATAAGAAGCCTGAGCAATTTGCTCAGGCTTTTGTTGTAATATGCTCCATAAATTCTACATTTTATTCCTAAGTGTATTTGAATATTTTTACAGGGTATTTTATTATATTTTATTATAGTTGATGATTTACTAATAATTAACATAATATTTTGTCTTAATTTTATGTATTGTTCTTTTTAGTGTATTTTTATCGTTAAAATGTTATTTTATTTGAAAAAGTATTATATTTGTACTAATAAAAAACACAACAACTTGGATAGAAATTATATTCTTTCCTATGGTCAAATAGCATTTCTTCTGCTCCTGTTGACTATAGGAAAATTAAACGCAAGAATCATATCTGCTACAATGGGTATGTCTGAGTTGCTGCACTGTACAGATAAAAAAGATACTGAACTTTATCCACACTTATATGATGCTTTTTCACAGGAGCCTTTGAGTTCTGTGAAATGCAGACCTCTTCATGTAAAGATCAATGCTGATTCTCAACCTATATTTTTAGAACACTCTTTACAAAGTAATCTTCCAATGGTCAATGACCGGAATTTTTTTCTTTTACCTATAAAGAATTTAAAGTCCATTTCTGTTGAGTATAAATGGAGAATATTTAATGCTGCTGTTCACACAGAAGGATTAAGTATAGTAGAACACATAAAGAACTTTTATATTAACTCTGTCAAACTGATTGATGGTTTTAAGTTTATCATTAAAATCCCGGATAAACTGAATACCGACCTTTAAATAATATTTCTCACTTTTTCAGATTCCTGATGGTCTTTTCACTCGTTTCATTTACATATTTAATTGAAACCGGTTATTGGATTGGCCTTTCTATAAAATAAGCACAAAAAACAACAAATATAAACTAAGAATGAAAAACAAATTATTCACTCTAGCACTTTTATCTGTCGGATTTTCCATATCTGCACAGGTTGGGATTAACATCGACCAGCCTCAGGCTAGTCTTGATGTGGTGGGCTTTCCATCAAATACTAATAAACTTGATGGAGTTATTGCTCCAAGACTTACAGGAGTACAGCTGAAAGCTAAAAATTATACGGCTGCTCAAACCGGAGCAATAGTATATGTAACTTCTGCCGAAACAGCTCCTACCGGGCAAACTGTAAATGTCATAGCTCCAGGTTACTATTGTTTTGACGGAACAAAATGGGGAAATTTAAATGGAGACTGGCGTACTGTAGGTAACGGTGGTACAGTAGCAACTTCCTCAACGTTAGGAACAGATATTTCTACCGGAAATTATTTGGGAACAAGTGATGGACAGAATCTTGTATTGGCCACTCAAAAAAATGTCAAAGCAATACTTGATATAAACGGAACATTGCAAGGAGGCAACTCTAATGATGCAACAGGCTCCTATGCCGCTTTTTCCTGGGGATCAAATAATACAACCAATTCAACATCTTCCAATGTTGCTATCGGAAGAAATAATACAGCTACTGCAATCAATGCTAATTTTCCAGCAGTAGCTATCGGGGCCAATAACTCGGCTACCAGTGGTGCAAAAATTATTGGGAATTCCAATACGGCAACTGGGGCCAATCATTTTGTATTTGGAAATTCGAACACAGTGAGTGGAGCAACAGGACTTACGCTAGGGAATCTACATAACAACAAAGGTGGAATTGCTATAGGTAGCGGAAATACAGTAGATCCCAATAGCTTTGCTGTGGGCTCAGCAAGTTCGGCCGTAGGAGGCAAAGCATTTGTAGTAGGGTTTTCCGGAACTGCTAATTCAGGACAAACAGTATATACAAACGGAACGCAGGTCTTTTTTAATGAGAACAACGCAGCAACTACTGATGTAGGAATCAACATGATTCCCAGTTCGGTAAACTTTGCAGATCTGGAAGTGAGTAAAGCAATACAAATTAAAGCAAATACGAGACCCACCTGTGATGCCTCCAATGCTGGAACTATTATATACGAAGTATCATTATCAGTAGGGAGCTTTGTTGGATGTAAGCAGACCGGTGCCAGTGTTTTTACATGGCAGACCCTTTAATAGAGAAAAACACAAACTTTATAAAACAATACAAAATGACCAAAAAATTATTCGAGAAACTAGCTGCAATGCTTATGACATTGATGATGTCTGCGGTAGTATTTGCACAGCAAGGGTATGAACCGATCCGTGGAATGGGAGTGGAAGCAAAACCGGTAAACAATTCCGGGATTTGTTTGGCATGTTACAACGGAAGCATGAATCCGGTGGTGGATGCCAGCCTGGACAATAGTGTGAGTATGGGGAACTTCGCTTCTTTAATAAGTGGAAACGGAATCTCTGTAAAAAATAAGAATACCACTTATCCGGCAGGATATATTACCGGATTTAATGTGGATCTTGGAACAAGCTTTATTACAATTGATCTTTTAAGTTCATTAAGAATTAGTACATATAAAAATGGAGTTCTTCAGGAAACCACAACAAGCAGTACGCTTTTATCAGTGCCTGCATTTGGTGGAAGCAAAAACAGAATATTCTTGCATTTTAAGACTTCTAAGGAATTTGATGAAGTGAGATTGTATCAAACCAATGTTCTTTCCGTATTCAGTGCAATGAACGTGTATTATGCATTTGCATTCGATCCTGCCAGAGTACCGGTAGATAACAATGGGATTTGTGATGATATCATTGCAGGAAGTGGTGTGGATGGTAATGTGTCCGGAAGCAGCAGTTTTCTTGCTCCGCTTTCTTACGTTCAGAATAAAGAGAATATCGGTGATGGAAATAAAAACTCCTTCGGGAAAATAGTTCTTCCTATAGGATTATTAGGATCTTATTCGGTAGGAGTATTAGATAAAAATCAAGTATATCCTGCAGGGAACAGAACTGGGTTTGTAATTGAGCCTGACGATCAGGGGAAATTGTTAAGTGCTGAGTTTTTAAAGAATATTACGATTGAAACTTACTTATTTGGACAGCTGCAAGATTCTAAACAACTTTCAGACGGTGGAGGATTGATTAATATTAAAGTTTTTGGATATGGTTCAGGGAAACAAAAAATAACTTTAACAACCACTAAGCCTTTCAATGAAGTAAGATTGAAGATTACCCAGACGGTAGGATTTAACCTGGGAGCACTTAAAGTGTATTATGCTTTTGAAGAGCCGGTCTCTTGTGAATGTGATGATAAAATTCAGACCAGCGGTTCAGCGGTACCTGGAAATTTAGTAACAGGATCAAGCTGGACATCAGGACCTGGATTTCTTGGTCTTATTTTAGCTAAAATGACAAATCCGGAAGCCATTGTAGATAATAATCCATCCAATTACGCAACGGCAACTGTTCCGGCTGCCTCTATCTTCAGTATTTTCTCCGCATTTGCTACCGTAAGCAGTAATAGTATGCTTCCTGCTAATACGATGGCGGGGTTTACTGTGGAAAAAGCAGGAAATCTTCTTGGGGTAAGCGTTCTTGAAAATATTAGTGTAACATTGTATAATGGAAACTCTGTAACAGATACTTTTACCAGCTCAGGAAGTCTTATCAGCGGAAATTTCTTTACAACAAACTCCAATAAATTTTATGTAGGAGGAAAGGCTACGAAACCTTTTAACAGAATGAAAATTACCTTCAATAGTGGTACTGCTGTTCGTATTCCTCAAAACTATTACATCTATAACGCATTTGCCAGCAAAGATGATGATAATGATGGGGTTCCAAACTGTTTCGATCGTTGCCCTGGAGGAGATGACAGTATTGATAATAACGGTAATGGTATTCCGGATTGTGCAGAAGGATGTACAGTGGTGAATGATAAATCGCCTACATTGGATACGGATGGAGACGGAATTGTAGATGCGTGTGATTTTGATTCTGATAATGATGGTATTCCAGATTCTATGGAAGACTTTGATAAAAATGGAAAATTTGAAGACGATGACTTGGAAGGAGATCTCTTAATTACTCCTATATTGGGCGATTCTATTCCAAATTACCGTGATTTGGACTCTGATAACGATGGAATTTTAGATCTTTTTGAATCAGGTATTCCGGTTTCAGTGATTAACCAGATCGATGCAGACCATAATGGTATTATTGATAGTGGTGTTCAAGTAGGTAAAAACGGGTTAGCAGATATCTTGGAAACGTATCCTGATTCCGGTACTTTAAAATATCCGATTAGAAATACCGATGGGGATAATCTTCCTGACTTCCTTGATATCACTTCTAACGGTTCAGACTTTGATCTGTATCAAATAGGCAAGGGAAATCTTGATACATTAGGTGGAGGATTTATTTCTACAATCAATGATAGTGATAAAGATGGTATTCAGGCAGTAGTAGATACTGATCTTGTGAAAAGAGGAGCTCCGAATTCTCCACTTTCACCGTATGCTTCATTGCTTAAAAATGGATTGAATAATTCTGCAAAAATGGGGGGAACTTCAGAAATAAGAGAGGCAGCAAATGATGTGAAAATCTATCCTAATCCTATCAAAGCTGGAGAAAATCTTATGATTACAGCAGCTGAGGAAGGAACTTATACATTATTCTCTGCAGAAGGAAAGGCTGTGAAGTCTGGTAAATTCTCAGCACGTACAGGTGTTGATACTGGTTCATTGCCTACGGGAATTTATATCATTAACATAGAAACCAAATCAACGATAAAATCTTATAAGGTAATCGTGAAATAATCATAAGAAAGATGTAAAGTACTCTCTTACAACTGAATATAAAGATTGAGTAATAGAGAAACAGAAGAGTCTGAATAAAATTCAGACTCTTTTTTTGATGTAGAATATATCATCTTATAATGAATATTAACACTTAAAATTATTTTAATTATTGCTTTTTTTGTAATGTTGCCGTTGTTAATAAATTATTATGAAAAACACACAATTAGTAAAAACAATTATTTTGTTCTTTATGGTATCTGGCTACTGTACAGTCAGGGCTCAGTATAATCCTAATCAGGACTTAGATGGTGATGGGATTATTAACTCTGTTGATTTGGATGACGATAATGATGGTATTCCTGATCTTCTTGAAAGTCCCCCGTCTAATACTGTTGTTAACGGCTCTTTTACCAGTGTTTCTGCTCCGTGGGTGCTGGCATCAAGCTGGGTATATAACAGTGCTGGGGGAAATGTGAGTATTACTGATAATAATGTTTCTAATATAGATTTGAAGCAGACTATCAATAATCTTAACCGGACAGATGGAATTGTTGCGCTGACCATGACATTAGGGGCACAGGACGGTAGTAATGCAGCAGGCTCCACAGGAACTCTGCAGATTCTTCTGAATAACACTCTGTATGCAACAATAAATAACGGTACCACAAGAAATACCACTACTAATAATGTTACAATAACATTGGCAAATGGTGCAACATCTAATTTTGTGGCTTTTACAACAGCTAATAATACCGGGTATACCACGCGTACTTTTACGATTAATATTCCGTACAGTTCTCCGGGAACAGCTGATCTGATTTTCAGGGCTACGTTGGCTTTAGATGACTGGCAGCTTGATGATGTATCTATTCCTGCTTATATCTTAGATACAGACGGTGATGGAATTCCTAATTATCAAGACCTGGACTCAGACAATGATGGCTGTTTTGATTCTATTGAGGGAGACGAAAACGTAAAACTTTCTCAAATTAATTCATCGGGAGTTATACTAGGGGCAGTAGATGCTCAGGGAGTACCACAGCTTGTCAATGCAGGCGGGGCAGCTGATATAGGTGGTGATCAGGGACAAGGAATAGGTTCTTCTCAAGATGCAGCGGTGAATGCTTGTCTTTGTTATAAACCATCAGTAACATCCGGGACTGCTCTGAATACAAATCAGGGAATTACCGCTTTGAATAGAGCTGGTACAAATGGTGGTAACTGGCCAATGGTGAGAAAAGGAGGATGGATAGCACTTGAAGCTAAAACAAAAGGTTTTGTACCGAACAGACTTACTACAGCGCAAATTTCAGCAATTCCTGCTGCCAATCTTGTGGAGGGGATGATGGTATACAATGTTACTTCAGATTGTCTTCAAATAAATATTGATGGTACCCCCGCAGGATGGAAATGTTTTAATACACAAACATGTGTAGATGTTAACTAATAAATTTAAAATAATGAAAAATATAATATTAATTGGGTTCCTTTTATTTTCTTTATCCACAAGTGCGCAGGTAGCTATTGGTAAAACCTCTGTAGCTTCTCCATCTGTATCTCTTGATTTTGGAGCAGGTAACAGAGGGGTTATTTTACCTTGGGTTACAAATGTAGCCTCTGTCACGGGAGCTGTTAACGGAACAATGACATATGATCTCGCAGATAAAAAAGTAAAGGTGAAATATGCATCAGGATGGAAAGATCTTTCCGTAAATACATCAGGAACTACTGTTGATCCCCTTACAAGCATTGACGGGGCTGTTATTCAGAATTCTGCAACCGAAAGTTCTACTGCCAAAGTTGCTATTGGAACATTGACATCGACTGTTGGAGTATTGGTTTTAGAAGACACCAACAAGGCTATGGTTCTCCCTAAAGTTGCCAATCCCCAGCTTACCATTGTCAATCCTGCACCAGGTATGATGGTTTACGATACGGTAACTAAGCTCTTGGCAGTCTTCAATGGAAATGTCTGGACTTTCTGGAAACAATAACACATCCTAAAAAGATTATATAAATATTTAACCACTTCAAAATGAAGTGGTTTTTATTTGTTATTATGAATGATTTTTTGTATCTTTGCCCCTCTTTTGGCGCGAAAAATTGTTTGTAAATTTATAAAATACTGAAAATCAACTCTTTCATTGTGTAGAACATGAAAGGGATTTCGTGTTTATAAATATTGCGGTAATACCGTCTCAAAAGTAAGAAAAATATTTTGCATTACGCTGTGAAAAGATATACCAGTGTTGCAGTTAGGATCAGATCAAAGACTTAAAGAGCATAGAATGAAGAATAAAGGCCGATAATTGCGCCAAAATTTTCTTTACTTTTTCTTTTTTTTATTGCCTTTTACCCTTTTTCTGTCCTGATATTTTTAAATGAATCAAAATATTTTTTAACCCTTTCTTAAAAGTTTTATGAGTAAAACAAAATCAACAACTCAAGGAAATCCGAGAATTAATTTCTCATCAGCGAAAGGAAAAATTGTAACTCCAGACTTCTTGGATATCCAAATCGAGTCTTTCAGAGAATTTTTCCAGCTTGATACACTTCCTGAAGCCAGAAAGACAGAAGCTCTTTACAAGACTTTCCAAGAGAATTTCCCAATTACGGATTCAAGAAACCAATTCGTATTAGAATTCCTAGACTATCTGGTAGATTCTCCACGTTATTCAATCGATGAGTGTGTGGAAAGAGGACTTACTTATTCAGTTCCTCTAAAAGCAAGACTTAAACTGTACTGTACTGACCCGGAACACGAAGATTTCCAAACAGTGGTTCAGGATGTATATTTAGGTCCGGTTCCTTACATGACTCCTTCTGGTTCATTCATTATCAATGGAGCAGAGCGTGTAATCGTAACTCAGTTACACAGATCTCCGGGTGTATTCTTCGGACAAACTTACCACGCTAACGGAACCAAACTTTACTATTCAAGAATTATTCCTTTCAAAGGATCTTGGATGGAATTTACAACAGATATCAACAGCGTAATGTACGCATATATCGACCGTAAGAAAAAGTTACCATTAACAACTTTATTAAGAGCTATCGGTTACGAATCTGATAAGGATATCCTTCAGATCTTCGACCTTGCTGAAGAGGTGAAAGTTTCTAAAGCTGCCCTTAAAAAAGTAGAAGGGAGAACATTGGCTGCGAGAGTATTGAACACATGGTTCGAAGATTTCGTAGACGAAGATACAGGTGAAGTAGTTTCTATCGAAAGAAACGAAATCATCTTAGATAGAGAGACTATCCTTGAAAAAGAACACTTAGATCTTATCTTGGATGCTGGGGTGAAATCTATCCTGATTCACAAAGAAAACAGCAATGAATTCTCTATCATCCAGAATACATTACAAAAAGACCCTACGAACTCTGAGAAAGAAGCAGTAGAGTACATCTATCGTCAGTTAAGAAACGCAGATCCACCAGATGAGGAAACTGCAAGAGGAATCATTGAAAAATTATTCTTCTCTGAGCAGAGATATTCATTAGGTGAAGTAGGACGTTACAGACTAAACAAAAAATTAGGTCTTAATATCCCAACTACAACTGAGGTTCTTACAAAAGAAGATATCATTGCAATCGTAAGACACTTGATCGAGCTTGTGAACTCTAAAGCTGAGGTTGATGATATCGACCACTTATCAAACAGAAGGATTAAAACTGTTGGTGAGCAATTAGCAGGACAGTTCGGAGTAGGTCTTTCAAGAATTGCAAGAACAATCAAGGAGAGAATGAACGTTAGAGATAACGAAATCTTTACTCCACTTGACCTTGTTAATGCTAAGACTTTAACCTCTGTAATTAACTCATTCTTCGGTACCAACCAGCTATCTCAGTTCATGGACCAAACCAACCCTCTATCAGAGATCACTCACAAGAGAAGATTATCTGCACTAGGGCCTGGTGGTTTATCAAGAGAAAGAGCAGGTTTCGAGGTTCGTGACGTTCACCATACTCACTACGGAAGAATTTGTCCGATTGAAACTCCGGAAGGACCAAACATCGGTTTGATTTCATCTTTAGGTATTTATGCAAAAATCAACAACCTTGGTTTCATCGAAACTCCATATAGAAAAGTAGAAGATGGTAAGATTAATCTTAACGCAGATCCTATTTACCTAAATGCAGAAGACGAAGAAGACAAAGTAATTGCTCAGGCAAACGTTGAATTAAGTGATAATGGTGATTTCTTAACAGACAGAATTATTGCAAGATTAGATGGTGACTACCCGGTAGTTGAACCAGCTCAGGTTAACCTTATCGACGTTGCACCTAACCAGATTTCTGGTATTTCCGCTTCATTAATTCCATTCTTGGAGCATGATGATGCGAACCGTGCATTGATGGGATCTAACATGATGCGTCAGGCCGTTCCTCTATTGAAGCCACAGGCTCCAGTTGTAGGTACAGGGCTTGAGCAACAAGTTGCAAGAGACTCTAGAATCTTAATTAACGCTGAAGGTACAGGTACTGTAGAGTACGTAGATGCTGACAGAATCGTTATTAAATATGAAAGAAGCGAAGACGAAGATTTAGTACAATTCGAGTCTGCTACTAAAACATATAAACTTACTAAGTTTAGAAAAACTAACCAGAGTACAACGATTACCCTAAGACCAAACGTAAGAGTAGGTGATGTAGTGGAAAAAGGACAAGTACTTTGCGACGGTTATGCTACTGAAAAAGGAGAATTAGCTCTTGGTAGAAACTTAGTGGTAGCGTTCATGCCTTGGAAAGGGTATAACTTCGAGGATGCGATCGTAATCAACGAGAAAGTTGTACGTGAAGACTGGTTTACTTCAATCCACGTAGATGAATATTCACTGGAAGTTCGTGATACTAAATTAGGTATGGAAGAACTTACGGCTGATATTCCAAACGTATCTGAAGAAGCTACTAAAGACCTTGATGAGAACGGTATGATCAGAATCGGTGCTGAAGTGAAGCCTGGAGATATCATGATTGGTAAAATTACTCCAAAAGGTGAATCTGACCCGACTCCTGAAGAAAAACTTCTTAGAGCAATCTTCGGTGATAAAGCTGGTGATGTAAAAGATGCATCATTAAAAGCTGACTCTTCATTAAGAGGAGTTGTTATCAACAAGAAATTGTTCTCTAGAAACATTAAAGACAAAAAGAAAAGAACTGAAGAAAAACTTAAACTTGAAGAGATTGAAAACACTTACAAGGCTAAGTTTGACGAGTTGAGAAACACTTTAATTGAAAAATTAAATACACTGGTAAGCGGTAAAACCTCTCAAGGGGTACAAAATGACCTTGATGAAGAGATTATCGGTAAAGGGGTGAAGTTTACTCACAAGTTATTAACTTCAGTTGAAGATTATGTAAATGTTAGCGGTTCAGACTGGACAGTAGACGCAGACAAGAATGAATTGATCAAACAATTGATTCACAATTACAAAATCAAATATAACGACATCCAAGGGGTTAAAAACCGTGAGAAATTTGCAATTTCAATCGGAGATGAGCTTCCAGCAGGGATCATGAAGTTAGCTAAAGTTTACATCGCTAAGAAACGTAAACTGAATGTAGGGGATAAGATGGCAGGACGTCACGGTAACAAAGGTATCGTATCAAGAATCGTTCGTGAAGAAGATATGCCATTCCTGGAAGACGGAACACCAGTAGATATCGTATTGAATCCACTAGGGGTACCTTCTCGTATGAACATCGGACAGATTTATGAAACAGTTCTTGGATGGGCTGGTCAGAAGTTAGGTATGAAGTTCGCTACGCCAATCTTTGATGGAGCTAGTCTTGATCAGATTACTGAGTATACTGAGAAAGCAGGTCTTCCTAAATTCGGTCACACTCACCTTTATGATGGTGGTACCGGAGAAAGATTTACACAGGCAGCTACCGTGGGTGTTATCTACATGCTGAAACTAGGACACATGGTTGATGATAAGATGCACGCACGTTCTATTGGTCCTTACTCATTGATTACTCAGCAGCCGTTAGGAGGTAAAGCTCAGTTCGGTGGTCAGAGATTCGGAGAGATGGAGGTTTGGGCACTTGAAGCATTCGGTGCATCTAACATCTTGAGAGAGATCTTGACAGTGAAGTCGGATGACGTGATTGGTAGAGCAAAAACTTATGAAGCAATTGCAAAAGGTGAATCTATGCCTGAACCAGGTATTCCAGAATCATTCAACGTATTACTTCACGAGTTACAAGGTCTTGGATTAGACGTAAGATTGGAGGAGTAAGATATCAGATGTCAGACACAAGATGTCAGACTATGACACTCTAAGAATTTTATAATCCTTGAATTTGGAATGATGATTTCCTCTGAAATCTGAAATCTGAAATCTAAAATCTAAAAAAAATTATGTCAAATAAAAATAAATCAAGTAGATTTAATAAAATAACCATCGGTTTAGCTTCACCGGAGTCTATTTTACAAGACTCAAGAGGGGAGGTTTTAAAGCCGGAAACTATTAACTACAGAACTCACAAGCCTGAAAGAGACGGGCTATTCTGTGAGAAAATCTTTGGTCCTGTAAAGGATTACGAATGTGCTTGTGGTAAATACAAGAGAATTCGTTACAAAGGGATCGTTTGTGACCGTTGTGGAGTAGAAGTTACTGAGAAAAAAGTAAGAAGAGAGAGAATCGGGCACATCAACCTTGTAGTTCCAATTGCACACATTTGGTATTTCCGTTCATTACCAAACAAAATCGGATACCTTCTTGGAATTCCTTCTAAGAAATTAGATATGATCATCTACTACGAAAGATATGTAGTGATTCAGCAAGGTATTGCTAAGAAATTAGACGGTTCTGATTTTGAGAACATGGAATTCCTTACAGAAGAAGAGTATCTTGATATCATGGAAACTCTTCCTGTAGAAAACCAATATCTTGACGATTCTGATCCAAACAAATTCATCGCTAAAATGGGTGCTGAAGCTGTTGAGGAATTATTAAAAAGAATTGATCTTGATGCATTGTCTTTCGACTTGAGACATAAAGCTCACAATGAAGGATCTAAGCAAAGAAGAACTGAAGCTCTTAAGAGATTGAACGTTGTAGAAGCATTAAGAGGTGCTAATACAAGAATGATCAACAGACCAGAGTGGATGATTATGCGTGTGCTTCCTGTTATCCCACCAGAACTAAGACCATTGGTTCCATTGGATGGAGGACGTTTCGCAACTTCTGACTTAAATGACCTTTATAGAAGAGTTATCATCAGAAATAACCGTTTGAAGAGATTATTGGAGATCAAAGCTCCTGAAGTAATCTTGAGAAACGAGAAGCGTATGCTTCAGGAATCAGTAGATTCATTATTCGATAACACAAGAAAATCGTCAGCTGTAAAATCTGAATCAAACAGACCATTGAAATCACTTTCTGATTCATTGAAAGGTAAGCAAGGTCGTTTCCGTCAGAACTTACTAGGGAAAAGGGTAGACTACTCTGCGCGTTCGGTAATTGTTGTAGGTCCAAACTTACAGCTTCACGAATGTGGTATTCCTAAAGATATGGCAGCTGAACTTTACAAACCATTCATCATTAGAAAACTAATCGAGAGAGGAATTGTAAAAACAGTAAAATCTGCGAAGAGAATTATCGATAGAAAAGAACCAGTAGTTTATGATATCCTTGAAAACGTGATGAAAGGTCACCCGGTACTATTGAACAGGGCACCTACGCTTCACAGATTGGGTATTCAGGCTTTCCAACCTAAGATGATCGAAGGTAAAGCTATCCAACTACACCCGTTAGTAACTACGGCCTTCAATGCCGATTTCGATGGTGACCAGATGGCGGTACACTTACCGTTAGGACCAGAAGCGATCCTTGAAGCTCAGTTATTGATGTTAGGTTCTCAGAACATCTTGAACCCTGCAAACGGTTCTCCAATTACAGTACCTTCTCAGGACATGGTTCTTGGTCTTTATTTCATGACTAAAGAATTAAGCTCTACAGAAGATATGAAAGTAAAAGGAGAAGGTCTTGCTTTCTATTCTCCTGAAGAAGCGGAAATCGCTTATGCAGAAGGTAGAGTTTCATTAAATGCTAAGGTAAGATGTAGACTACCAGTTAAAGAAGATGGTGTAATCGTAACAAGATTGATCGAAACTTCTGTAGGTAGAATCTTATTCAACCAAATTGTACCTAAGCAGGTAGGATATATCAATGAACTTTTGACTAAGAAATCATTGAGAAACGTTATCGGTAAGATCCTTGCTGATACAGATTTCCCTACTACAGTGAAGTTCTTGGATGCAATGAAAGATCTAGGATATTCAAATGCATTCAAAGGAGGTCTGTCGTTCTCTCTAGGAGATATCGTAGTACCTGTGGAGAAAAAGCAGATGATTGCTACTTCAATTGAAACTGTAGACGAAATTAGAGCTAACTATAACATGGGTCTAATTACTGATACAGAACGTTATAACCAGGTAATCGACGTTTGGACTAATACCAACGCTGGATTAACTGAAATGATCATGAGCAGAATGAAAACTGACCAAGGTGGTTTCAACTCTGTATATATGATGCTTGACTCTGGGGCGAGGGGTTCTAAGGAACAGATCCGTCAGTTATCAGGGATGAGAGGTTTGATGGCGAAACCGCAAAAAGCTGGTTCTACCGGTGCGGAGATCATCGAAAACCCGATCCTTGCTAACTTTAAGGAAGGTCTTTCCATCTTGGAATACTTTATCTCTACCCACGGTGCTCGTAAGGGTCTTGCGGATACCGCACTTAAGACTGCCGATGCGGGTTACTTAACGAGAAGACTAGTAGACGTTGCACAGGACGTTATCGTTACAGAAGACGACTGTGGAACTTTAAGAGGTACAGAAGTTACTGCATTGAAGAAAAATGATGAGATCGTTGAAAGAATCTCTGAAAGAATCTTAGGTAGAGTATCTCTTCATAATATTTATGACCCTGAGTCTGATGAGCTAATTGCTAGTGCAGATCAGGTAATCATTGAAGAATTAGCTAAGAGAATTGAAGAAGCAGGTTTAGAAGCTGTTGAAGTACGTTCTCCACTTACTTGTGAAGCTAAAAAAGGTATCTGTGCGAAATGTTACGGTAGAAACTTAGCAACAGGTAAAGTAATTCACATGGGTGAAGCGGTAGGTGTAATTGCAGCACAGTCAATTGGGGAACCAGGTACTCAGCTTACGTTGAGAACCTTCCACCAAGGGGGTACTGCAGGTAACGTATCAGAAAACCCATCTATTGTTGCAAGAAGAGATGGTATCGTAGAAATGGACGAAGTAAGAACAATTACTTCTGAAGATGAAAACGGTAATACAGCTGAGGTTGTAGTTTCTCGTTCAACAGAATTCAGATTAGTTGCTGATAATGAGTCTAGAACTCCATTAATGGTAGCTAACGTACCTTACGGATCTATATTATCTGTTAAACCAGGTGATAAAGTGAAGAAAGGTGATATGATCTGTAGATGGGATCCGTATAACGCGGTTATCATTGCTGAAACTTCAGGTAAGGTAGAATACGAGGATATCATCCAGGGTATTTCATTCCAACTTGAAATTGACGAACAGACAGGATTCGAAGAGAAAGTAATCTCTGAATCTAGAAATAAGAAAGCCGTACCTACCCTGAAGGTGGTAGACTCTAAAGGTGTTGAGCAAAAAGCTTACAACTTACCGGTAGGAGCCCACTTAATGGTAAACGATGGTGAAAAAATTAAGGCTGGTAAAGTCTTAATCAAGATCCCAAGAAAATCTGCAAAAGCAGGGGATATCACCGGAGGTCTTCCGAGAGTTACCGAATTATTCGAAGCAAGAAACCCTTCAAACCCAGCGGTTGTTACTGAAATCGACGGGGTAGTTTCTTACGGAAAAATTAAGAGAGGTAACCGAGAATTGATCGTTGAAGCTAAAACTGGAGAAAGAAAAATTTACTTAGTTAAATTATCTAACCAGATCTTAGTACAGGAGAATGACTTCGTGAGAGCTGGTTCGCCACTTTCTGACGGTTCAATCACTCCAGACGATATCTTAAGAATTAAAGGTCCAACAGCTGTTCAGGAATACTTAGTAAATGAGATTCAGGAAGTTTACCGTCTACAGGGGGTAAAAATCGACGACAAGCACTTCGAAATCATCGTAAGACAGATGATGACAAAAGTATCTATCGTAGATGGAGGTGATACTCAATTCCTGGAAGGAGCTCTTGAGCACAAGTATGACTTCTTGGAAGAAAACAACAGAGTATTCGGTCTTAAAGTAGTAGTTGATGCTGGTGATTCTAAAGAATTCCAACCAGGTCAGATGATTACTGCAAGAGAATTGAGAGATGAGAACTCTAAGTTGAGACGTGAAGATCAAAGTTTAGTAGAAGTAAGAGAAGCTCTTCCTGCTACGGCAACTCCTGTACTACAAGGTATTACAAGAGCAGCACTTCAAACGAAATCGTTCATGTCTGCAGCATCGTTCCAGGAAACAACTAAAGTACTTAACGAAGCGGCAGTTGCTGGTAAGATAGATGATCTTAACGGTCTTAAAGAAAATGTAATTGTAGGACACAGAATTCCTGCAGGTACAGGTCTTAAAGAGTATCAGAATGTTATTGTAGGTTCTAAGAAAGAATTCGAAGACCTTAACTAAAATTAATGATTTGAAATTTGGGATTTGAAATTATTTTTATATTTTCACAATCTCAAATTTCGAATTTTAAAAACATAATTTATAACAATGGACAACAATCAAAATCCACAAGACGGAAACATCAACATCGAATTAAACGAAATGGTAGCTGCTGGTATCTATGCTAACTTAGCTTTAGTAAACCACTCTCCATCTGAATTTGTAGTAGACTTTATTCAGTTGATGCCAGGTGTTCAGCAAGCTAAAGTAAGATCAAGAGTAATTCTTGCTCCACTTCACGCTAAAAGAGTATTAAGCGCTCTTCAACAGAACATTGCTAACTACGAGCAGCAGTTTGGAGAAATCAAAGAAGTTGAGCCTTTCGTATTAGGAGGAAACAACGTACAAGCTTAAGATTTTTCTTACAATAAAATAAGAATACCCTGGTTTTTGCCAGGGTATTTTTTTTGTTACATATTATTAATACTGTGAATTATTTCATAGTAAAATATTTATGTTATTAGCCTTTTTCGTGTTGTTTGTTTATTGATAATCGTAAAATTTTATTTTAATGATGGATTAATTGCCCTATTTTTTATATTTGTTATAAAATATTGACAGAAAAGGATATGAGCAATCAATTTATTATTCAAAAATTCGGTTTTTTGGGAAATGACTTTGTGGATGAGCTTCAGAGGCATGCTATTGTAACAGAAATAAAGTCTAAAACCGAAATAGTAAGAGAGGGACAAAAAAATAAATATGTACCCTTTTTAGTAAAAGGGTCTATCAAAGTTTTTACACTCAATGACGGAAGGGAGCTGATCTATTATTATATTAAAGAAAGTGATAGCTGTCTGATGACTTTCTCATCTATTTTTACAGACTACATAAGTAGGGTATACGCTGTAGCGGAAGAGGATTCTGAAGCATTATTAATTCCAGTTTCCATCATGCATAGTTGGCTGCTGAAATTTCCAGAGATTAACAAATTGTTTTATCATGAATATGACAGACGATTTTCCGAAGTCATGAATATGGTCAATGATGCCGTTTTTCACCGCCTGGATAAAAGAGTTCTTAATTATATCAAGCAACAAATTTCCATTACAGGAAACAATCCTATAAAAATTACACACAGAGAGATTGCTAATAATCTTGGAACTTCCAGGGAAGTTGTAAGCAGGGTTTTGAAAAAAATTGAAAGTGATGGAGATATTTTACAAACAAGAGAAGGAATAAAAGTCGCTGTAAATGAAAATGTTAGATTGTTCTAATTTATATTGTTATAAATGTTTTTAGCTTTGATTGATAAAAACTATGCCCTTGGTGACTTTTATCACATATATTTGAATTGATAACACGATAGATTTGTTATATCATAATTTAATACAAATTGTAGTATGACAAAAGCTCTCTTATTTTTGTCGATGCTTTCATCAGTCTTTGCTTTTGCACAGGAAGATCTGCTAAAAGATATCGATACTATCAAAACCAATACGGATACCTCACAACCTGCTTTTAAAGCCTTGCAGATTGTGACCGGGCAATCTACTAAACTTGCTGCCAAAAAAGAATGGTATATGGTGGTCGCACACCGGTTCGGGGATGTAAGTGCCGGATTTAAAGATTTTTTCGGGCTGGATAATGCCTCTACTAAATTGGGCGTTATTTATGGGCTTACAGATGGCATCTCCTTAAGCTTGTCCCGTGAAACCAATATGAAAACCTTTGAAGGAGCCATAAAGTATAGATTGGTAAGACAAAATGAGAACTTTCCGGTAGATATTGTAGGCTACCACGTAATGGGCGCCAATACAGCCCTTGATAAAGACACTTATCCATATCTTCGATTTAGTGATAGATTATCTTACCTTACACAAGCTTTGATTTCCAGAAGGTTTAGTGATAAACTTTCATTACAATTTACACCTTCATATGTACATAAAAATCTTTATGAGCCAACTATTGAAGATAAAAACCAATTTTTAGCAGGTTTGGGTGGACGTTATAAAATTTCAAAAAGAGTTTCTGTAAATGCAGAATATTTTGTGAATTTCGACAATCACAGTTTCTATAAGAATCCACTGTCTTTAGGGCTGGATATAGAAACCGGGGGACATATTTTCCAGCTTTTATTTACAAATTCCCAGATCAATTCAGATATCGGATATCTTACCAATGCATCCGGAAATTGGGGAAAAGGACACATTTTCTTTGGGTTTAACCTTTATAGAGTTTTTTAATATGAAAAAAGTAATATACCTGCTCGCTCTATCATTTGCAGCAATCACTATTGCCTGTGAAAGCAGAACCTATGAAGAAATTTCAGAAAATACACCCATCATATTGCCAGTGAAATATACAACAGATATAAAGCCGATTATGGATAACAACTGCATTGGCTGTCATTCTGCAGGAAGTTTTAAACCTTTAGTCACTTATGACCAGGTGAAAAATAATATAGACGGGATTTTAGACCGCATTCAAAGGGCAAATGGTGATCCGCTGAAAATGCCTAAAGGAGGTTCACTATCTGCAACTCAAATTAATATGTTCATCAAATGGAAATCTGATGGGTTAACTGAAAACTAAAAAGATTTGATATGAAAAAATTAACACTATTAAGCGTATTTCTATTGTTTGCAGGTTATATTTCTGCCCAGAAATACAGTTCCAAAACCGGTAAACTAACATTTGAAGCATCAGTACCCCTTTTTGATGATATCTATGCCCAGGATGACAATAATCTGGTTATTCTTAATGCCGATACCGGGGAAATGGCATCTGTTTCTGTTGTTAAAAACTTTCATTTTAAAACCAAATTAATGGAAGAACATTTCAATGAAAGTTATGCTGAATCTGCCAAATATCCTAAAACAACATTTAAAGGAAAAATTGTAGGCTTTGACAAGTCAAAGTTAACAACCAGCCCACAGAAATATACCGTTCAGGGAACCTTAAATTTCCATGGAGTAGATAAAGCCATAACCTCTGCCGCTTCAATGTATACAAAGGATGGTAAAATTTACATGCAAGGAAGCTTTATGGCAAAACCAGCAGATTATAAAGTAACCATACCTAAGATGGTTACTAAAAAAATTGCTGAAAATGTAAATGTTGAATATACCTATACACTGATAAAATGAGAAGCCTGATTATAACAATAAGTCTATTTCTGGGATCTTTATTGTTGGCCCAGGAAAAAGCAAAATCAATATTTGATATTGCCAGAAGCGGAACCGTAGCGGAGGTAAAAGACCTAATGAAACAGAATCCTGATGTCATCAATCAAACCAATGAAAATGGTTTTTCCCCTCTTATTCTGGCTTGCTACAGAGGAAATGTAGAAGTGGCTGAATTTTTAATACACCATGTAAAGGATGTAAACTATAAAAGCAAAGAAGGAACAGCCCTGGCAGGTCTTTCTGTAAAATACAACAGAAAGCTGGCTGAAGATTTACTGAAGAAAAATGCAGATCCTAATATTGCTGATGATACGGGGTCTACACCATTATTTTGGGCTGTAAAATTCGGAAATAAAGAACTCATTGAACTCTTGCTTCAATATAAAGCCGATAAATCAATAAAAGATTCAATGGGAATGACCCCTTTTGAATATGCCTTACAAACGCATAAAGAAGAAATTATTAACATCTTAAAAAAATGACGCATGAAAAAAACTTTACTTACACTAGGATTGCTCATCGCGAATTTTACATGGGCGCAGTTTTCGTCAGGAACGGTAACCCTGCCGGTTACGGGTATGACGATAAAATTAGATACAACCCCCACGGGGGTAACCCTTACGTTAACCGGGGATAGTAATTCCATGCTTGGAATCGGGTTTGGAACTGTAGGAATGGCCTCAGGGGCTGATGGATTTATCTATAATGCTTCTGCTAACAGAGATTATACATTTATAGGGAAGACAACACCAAATGCAGATCCTAGTCAGGATTGGACGGAAACCTCTAATACAGTATCCGGAAGTACAAGAACTATTGTGGCAACAAGAAGTCTTTCCGGAGGAGCCGGTGATTTTGCCATTGCGAATGCGGCAGGAACAATCAATATCTTTTATGCACGTAAAACCGGTAATACTTTAGGGTATCATGATGTAGGAAGAGACTATGCCACTTTAACAATGGCTTCCAGCACTTTATCAACAAATGAAATTGCTGCTGCTGAAAAAAATAAAGTTTCCCTTTATCCTAATCCGGCAAAGACAACTGTGAATTTCAAAAATGTTGACAAGATAAGCTCTCTTGAGATTTATGATGCAACAGGGAGAAAAATGAAATCTGTAAAACCGGATGGAGAAAATATAAGTGTTGAAGATCTTAAACCGGGAATTTATTATTTTGAAATCAAACTGAAAGAGGGAACCCTGTCCTACGAAAAGTTAATCAAAGAATAAAAAAACACATCCAAATATTTTTAATAATACCTCTGATTTTTCGGAGGTATTGTTTTTTATGATTGGAGCGGGCTTGTTGGCTTTATTCAAGGGTTTCCTGCTTGTTTTTTTATATATTTGTATAGTAAGCGGATGCCCATGAAAGTTAGTTTTGAAAAATACAATCCATGCTGGAAAAATCAGTTTGAATCCATTAAAAACGAACTGAAAGAAAGTATAGGCTTCTTAAATCCCAGCATAGAACATATCGGGAGCACCTCTGTAAAAGGTTTATCAGCAAAACCCATTATAGACATTATGATTGGAGTGAAAGATGAATCAGAACTCGATAAAGTTCCTCCTTTATTACAGGGAAAAGATTACATCTATTACCAAAAGTATAATGAAGATATGCCGTATCGCCGTTTTTTCATTAAGCTAACGGATAAACCTCAGAACTTGGGATTTCCGGAAATTATTTATCCAGAAGATGAAATTCCAGAAAAACTTCACGACCACAACCTTCGTTTAGCTCATATTCATACCATTCCTGTTTCATCAGAACATTGGCTTCGCCATATTGCATTCCGCGATTATCTTCGTACCCATCCCGAAGTAAGAGAGGAATATCAGCAATTAAAAGAAGAACTCAGCACAATGGATTGGTTTGACGGTAATGATTATAATAAAGGAAAAGATCCGTTTATCAAAAGAGAAGAGAAAAATGCTGTTCAATGGTATTTAAATAATCAGAAACTTTAATACTTTACCCAATGAGAAAAGACTTAAAGGAGATAGCCAGCCAGTTTGCAAAATCAAAAATGCTGAATGACTTTATAGAATATGGAGGCGTTGCTGCCGCTATAGAAACTGCAGATGGAAATGTATATACAGGAATCAGTATTGATACCGCATGTTCTATGGGTTTTTGTGCTGAACATAGTGCTGTAGCTGAAATGTTAAAGAATGGGGAGTATCATATCAAAGCAGTAGTGGCGGTGGGGAATGATGGAAATGCAGTTCCACCTTGTGGACGCTGCAGAGAATTGATGAGCCAGTTGTCCAAAGAAAACCTTAATGCTGTGGTGGAAGTGAAAAACGGAGTTTTTGTATCCTTGAAAGAACTGATGCCTTATGACTGGAAAGAAGATCTTGACAGAGACTGGTAATTATAGATTAAATAATAAAAAATGAAGATCATGGAGTTCAAAACCTTAGCCAATATAGATGTAGAAGAGCTTTTAGGAGTATTCAACCTGTCTTTTTCAGACTATGTTGTTCCTTTTCACCTTACAAAGGAAATGCTTACCTCTAAAATAGCTGCTGAAAAATTAGATTTGACTATTTCAGTAGGTGCCTTTGAAGATGGAAAATTAGTAAGCTTCATTCTTCAGTCCGAAAAATTAGAGAATGGACAGAAGATTATATATAACGGCGGGACAGGAGTTGTACCTGGAAACAGAGGTCAAGGGCTGGTAAGAAAAATGTATGATTTTATCATTCCTGTTTTAAAAGAAAGACAAGCAAATGTATTACTGCTTGAAGTGATTGAAGGAAACTCAGGAGCTATTAGGGCTTATGAAAACTTGGGCTTTACAGTAGTTAGAAAATTGCTTTGTTTTAAAGGAAATATCAATTCTGGAATCGGAAATTCCCATATAACAATAAAAGATATGCATACATTTCAGTGGGATAATCTCCGTTCCTTCTGGGATATTGAACCTTCATGGCAGGGATCGGTTTATGTCTTGAATCCTATGCCGGATACTTATAAAACTTTAGGAGCCTATTCAGATGAAAAGTTGGTTGGGTACATTGTTTACAATCCTGATACGAGAAGAGTGCTTCAGGTTGCGGTACATAAAAACTATAGAAAACAAGGAATAGGTTCCGGGCTTTTTACAGCTATTGCTGACGGACAGCCAATTGCGATTAATAATGTGGATGATACTTCTAAAGAAGCAGGTGCATTTCTTGATAAAAAAATAGGCCTTCAAAACTGGTTATCACAATTTGAAATGAAACGGAGTATTTAACCAACGTTTCCATTGATATTAAAAATAAAAGGTTTTAATATACTTTTAACCTCTTAAACTTTTCAGGGAGCAGTAGAGAATGTAACTTTGCCGAAAATTTTAAAATAATGAAGCGAGGAATACATTTTTTACTGCTGTTTCTTTCCTTAACGGTTTTTGCCCAACAGGGAGCTATTGATACAGCACAGGTAGTGATACCAGGTCGTCAGAATAGTATTGAAGCCCAGTCAAAACCATATGTTATCATGATTTCTACAGATGGTTTTCGATATGATTATGCGAAAAAATACAATGCTGAAAACCTCCTGAAACTTTCTGAAAATGGAGTGAAAGCAAAAGCTATGATTCCTAGTTACCCAAGTATCACTTTTCCCAATCATTGGAGCCTTATCACCGGACTCTATCCCTCTCATCACGGTTTGATTGATAACTTTTTCTATGATTACAAAAGAAAGGAACCTTATGCGATGAGCAATAAAAAAAATGCAGAAGATGGAAGCTGGTATGGTGGAACTCCGCTTTGGGGATTAGCCGAAAAACAAGGAATGGTATCAGCATCCTTAATGTGGGTAGGATCTGCGAGTGATGCAGGAGGATTGAGACCAACATACTACTATCCTTATCATGAAAAATTTACTCCATCAGAAAAAGTAGAAAAAGTGGTGAACTGGCTAAAGCTGCCGGAAGATAAAAGACCCCATTTCATTTCATTATAT
The DNA here is from genome assembly GCF_940807095.1 of Chryseobacterium sp. Marseille-Q3244. Lineage (NCBI taxonomy): Bacteria > Pseudomonadati > Bacteroidota > Flavobacteriia > Flavobacteriales > Weeksellaceae > Chryseobacterium > Chryseobacterium sp. Marseille-Q3244. The sequence continues at coordinate 44,890 of NZ_CALNWX010000006.1, forward strand.
TTCCCGGAAGTAGACGGAAGCGGGCATCATTTTGGTCCGGATACTAAAGAAACAGAAACTGCTGTTCATTTGATTGATAAAGCAATTGGAGATCTTGTTCAGAAAGTCAGTGATTTAGGGTTGAAAAATGTCAATTTTGTTTTTGTTTCCGACCATGGTATGATTAAGGTTGATGGTGGAGCTCCATTGGAAATTCCGGCTCTTCTTTTTGATAAAGACAGATTTGATTTTTACAATTCTCAGACCCTTTTAAGAGTATATGTTAAAAATCCGGATGAGGTGAAATCTGTTTATAAAGAATTAAAAGCTCAAAAAACAGATGACTACGAAGTATATTTGGATAAAAAACTACCAAAATATCTGCATTTCGCGACAAGAGATGATCAATACAGCAGAATAGGACAGATTCTTCTCCTTCCAAAAGCACCAAAAATATTTCTGGAAAAAGGAAAGAAAACTTCCGTAGGGAAACATGGGTACAACCCAAGAACAGTTCCTGAAATGAAGGCAACCTTCTACGCATGGGGGCCGGAATTCAAAAATAATCTGGAGATTGATGAATTTGCTAATATCAATGTTTATCCTTTGGTTGCTGAAGTTTTAGGATTGAAAGTGGATCAGCCGATCGATGGAAAACTGAAGGTTTTAGGAAAAATTTTAAAAGAAAAAAAGTAAATCTTAGGTTTAATAGAATTGCAATACAAAAATGTATTGCAATTTTTTTATGAATTTTCAAAACAGTATCGGCGCACCAAAGGTGCGCCGATACTCGTTAATTTTATTTCAGCCTTAAAAGCAGAGGCTTAAACAAAATTATTGTTAGAATTTACTAACAAACTCTTTAGCAAACTCCTCCAATTTAATATTTCCGGTAACAGGAGAATGGTGTTCAATAAAATCTTTTTGGACGGTTCCGGTTTTCATTCCCTTTCCCATTTCAACATATAGTTCGGCCATATCTTGTGGTAAACCGGCCTGTAGCATCCCGTTTAAAGAATCTTCATCTGTGAATTCTACCCAAGGAAGTGCTGGCTTTTCAATAGCAGCTCCTAATACTTTGGCAAAATCAGAGGCTGTTCGGGAGTCACTTACAATGTATTTGATATTTTTACCTGTCTCATTGTTTACCAATTCCTCTGCAGCTGCTTTGGCAATATCTGCTGGATGTACCACAGGAATTTCTGTATTTTCAGAATAATTACCACCAATAATTCCTGCATTTTTAATCAATGGGATATCATTGAAGAAATTAGTATAAAAATAGCCTGCTCTTAAAAAGGTAAATGAAGTGTTTTCAATTTCACGATAAAGTTTTTCGATATGGTGAAGTCCTTTGATAGGACCATTTTCTACTGGAGTTCCTGCTCCCACACTGCTTAACATAACTGCTCTTCTTACCCCGGTTTTCTTTAATGCTTCCGCATAATTCTTTCCGGCATTGATTGTATTCTGAACGATATTTTCGGCACTGATGGCAGGTGGTGTCATCACAAATACAGCATCTGCTCCGGTAAAAGTCTGGGTTAAGAAATCAACATCTGTAATAGATCCGATAGCAGGTTTTGCTCCTAGAGATTCAATGTCTTGTTTTCTTTCTTCATTACTGCTGATAACAGTGATGTCATGTCCTTGTTCTACCAATTGCTTTGTTAAAGGTTTGGCGACGTTTCCTAGTGATCCTGTGATAATAATTTTCATATGTAAATATTTTATTGTTTTTAATGGTCATGAAATCACTGAATACTGACTCATTTTTATCCATTGAGCAAATGATTGCGATTTCATAACAAATATTTTTTTATTTCCTGAGACAAAGTTATATTTGTACTTACTTTTATACAAGTACTTACCCTAAAGTATGTAACTATGACAGCCATCAAAGAAAGTTCAACGATTCAGGAGAACAAAAAGACAGTGCAGGATTGTCCTGTAATGTACGTTATGGAAAGAATTGGCGGATTCTGGAAACCCATTATCCTTTTTAATCTTTCTACAGGAGAAAAAAGATACAGTGAACTGAAGAAAGCAATTCCTGCAGTAACAGAAAAAATGTTAATTCAGCATCTGAAACAACTGGAAGCAGATGGGCTTATTATAAGAACAGCTAAGCCTGTAGTACCACCTCATGTGACTTATAAGTTGAGTGATGCCGGCAATGAATTAGCTCCCGTTATAGATGCAATGGCTGCATGGGCTTTTCAGGATATGGAAAGGAATGATTACAAATGCGCTGAAGGAAACCAATACATGATTGATAAAAATCAGAATAGCTTTGGTAAAAACCTAAAAAAATAAAAAAGAGGTTCTTCAATTCGAAGAACCTCTTTTTATCCTGTAGAAGAAATTATAGAGACTGCATATCAATAACGAAACGGTATCTCACATCGCTTTTCAGCATTCTTTCATACGCTTCATTAATCTCCTGCATCTTAATCATTTCAATTTCTGAAACAATGTTGTGTTCTCCACAGAAATCCAGCAATTCCTGAGTTTCTGCAATACCTCCAATCACAGATCCTGCTACTGATTTTCTTCCCAGGATCATAGGAACTGTATTTAAAATAGGTTCCAGACCTCCTAAATATCCCACAAGAACATGAGTTCCGCTGATATTTAAAGTAGTGACATAAGGATTTACATCATGTACATAAGGAACGGTATCAATAATCACATCAAACTTTCCTTTCACTGACTTCATTTGCTCTTCATCAGTAGAAATAATAACATGATCGGCCCCTAACTGCTTAGCATCCTCAGTTTTTCCGGGTGTTCTTGAGAATAAAGTCACTTCAGCACCTAATCCTTTGGCAAGCTTAATTGCCATATGTCCCAATCCACCTAAACCAACAACGGCTACTTTAGAATCCGGACCTACATTCCAGTGTCTCAAAGGCGACCAGGTTGTAATTCCTGCGCAAAGAAGAGGAGCTACAGCAGCAGGATCAAGATTTTCAGGTACCTTTAGTACATGGTGAGAATCTACTACTACTTTTTGAGAATATCCACCGAAAGTATGACCTCCAGAATGTTTGTCCTTTCCATTATAAGTTCCGGTGAATCCATTCTCACAATATTGTTCAAGATCATGCTGGCAACTGTTACAATGTCCGCAAGAATCTACAATACATCCTACGCCTGCAAGATCACCCACTTTGAATTTGGATACTTCATTTCCTACTTTGGTAATTCTTCCTATAATTTCATGTCCGGGAACAGCAGGATAGATGGTGCCACCCCAATCGTTTCTTGCTGTATGAAGGTCAGAATGGCATACCCCGCAGTATAGAATTTCAATTTCTACATCTTTGGAAGTAACTTCTCTTCTTTCAATATTCATTTCTTTCAGATCTGCTGTGGTAGACTCTGCCCCAAAAGCTTTTACTGTAAATGTGCTCATTTGATTATTTATTTTATTTGGTTTAATATATTGTTGCTATAAATTGTTATATTCTTCATCCGTTACAGGATTCAGCCATTCCACAATACCGTTCTGTGTGTTGGTATTGATGGCGATATGCGTGAACTCACTGTCAGGAGCTGCACCATGCCAGTGAATCACATTTGGAAGAATATTTACAATATCTCCGGGATGTAATGCCTGTGCAGGTTTTCCTTTCTCTTGGTAAAAGCCCGTTCCTGAAGTTACAATTAAAATTTGCCCACCTCCATGAGAGTGCCAGTTATTTCTGCATCCGGGTTCAAAAATTACATTCCCGATTTGGCAGTTCAGTTGATCTTCATTAGGTTTCAGGATTTGAACCCAAGCAGTTCCTCCTGAAAAATAATCCGAAGAAGCCTTTTCGCCCTTCGGAAAAATAGTTGTCTTAAAAGTTTCCATAACGGTACAAAATTCGAAACTTTCAGAGAAACCTTACTTATATGGATTACCGAATTACTTACCAATTTTACCGACACGATATCTGTTATGTCAGAATTTGGTAATTTTGAATGGTAAAAATATACTTCATGGAAAATCAGGAGGTTGAAATCTATAATACGGTTTCGGAATATAATAAAATGGCCCATCATGAAACATTGCACCCGTTGGTGAGCGTGATTGATTTTTCCAAATCAGATCCCATTTGTCAATACAGAAGGAAGTTTGGTTTTTATACCGTTTTCCTGAAAGATGTGATGTGTGGAGATATGCAGTATGGAAAGCATAGTTACGATTATCAGGAAGGAACATTGGTTTTCATCGCACCAGGGCAAACGTATGGAATTTATAATAAAGATAAATCTGTTCAGCCGGCAGGTTTTGCGTTAATTTTCCATCCCGATCTTTTAAAAGGAACCAATCTTGGGAAAAATATAAAAGAATATAATTTCTTTTCCTATGATGTACATGAAGCCTTACACCTTTCGGAAAAAGAAAGAGAGATTATCCTGGATTGTTTTAAAAATATAAAACATGAACTTGAACAATCCATTGATAAACACAGTAAATCATTAATTGTAAATAATATTGAGCTGTTTTTAAATTACTGTATGCGTTTCTATGACCGTCAGTTTATTACCAGAGATCATATTAATCAGGGAGTTATTGGGAAATTTGAGAATCTTGTTGATGATTATTTAAAATCTGACAATCCTAAAAATATAGGCTTTCCCATGGTGAATTATTTTGCCGAAAAACTGAATCTTTCAGCGAATTATTTCGGAGACCTTATCAAAAAAGAATTAGGAATCTCTCCGCAGGAATTTATCCACAATAAGTTGATTGATATTGCGAAAGTACAGATATTAGATCATGGAAAATCAATCAGTGAAATTTCCTATGATCTGGGTTTTAAATATCCACAGCATTTTACAAGATTATTCAAAACAAAAGTAGGGATATCCCCAAGTGAATACAAAATCCTGAATTGAGTTTAAACACAACTATCACAAATCTTTTTTCACAATAGCACGAATGAATTTATTTGTGGGAATTATTGCATTCATTAGCGCTATTAGTGTTTAATTACTCATATAAATTTTCCATTCTCGGAAAACAAAGTTATCTTTAAAGGTAGAAGTTTTCACCACTCAACAATGAAATCACAGAATAAAGAAACCCATGTATTCAATATCCGCTTTGGCACTATTACTGGATTGAAGGAAGAAGGAATCATAAGAGTTAAAAGTATTCGTTATGCCTATTCCGAAAGATTTCAAAAACCTGTTCCGGCTGAGCATTTTATCTTTGACAACAGGTTTGAGGATAAAATTCCGGTTTGTCCACAGAAACTCAGTCCGCTTGTGGAAAAAATGATCGGTGCAACACCGGTTGAAGAATTTGAACCTGAAGAATCTACTCAATATCTTTCGATAACGCGTCCTGAAAATATCTTGGAAAACGAAAAACTTCCTGTTATTGTCTGGATTCATGGTGGCTCCCACGAGATTGGTTGTGGAGACCTTCCCACTGCTGATCCTGCAGAATGGGTAAAAGAGCAACAAATTATTGTTGTTACAGTATCTTATCGTTTGGGGCTCTTTGGCTTTTTAGGAGGGGATGAAAAGAGACCTCCTAATTTAGGTCTGTTGGATATAATGGAAGCCCTGAAATGGATCAAAGCTAATATTGCAGATTTTGGCGGAGATCCGGAAAATGTTACCCTGCTTGGTCAGTCTTCGGGAGGAGATGCTATTGCCCATTTGATGATCTCAAAGGGAGTTGATAATTTATTTCATAGGGTAATTATTCAAAGTGCTCCTTTAGGATTGCGGCATAAAAGGCAGAAAATGTCTGCTGAGTTTTTAAAGAAAACAGAAGAGATTAAAGATGAGGTTGATATTTATAAAATGATGGATGATTATGGGAAATTAGTGCCATCTGTCATGAAATATGGTTTAAAAGCTGCTATGCCTTTTGGTATCCAATATGGATTTCCTCCTTTATGTAGAGAAGACGAATCTGTTGAAAAATGGCGTGAAAATGCTAAAAAATATGATGTACTGATTGGTTTCAATAAAGATGAAACTGCATTTTATCTAAAAACTTCAGAAGCTTTAAATAAATATTTTGGAAAAGGCTTTGGGTTAAAGATTATGGATAAAACGGTTGAAAAAACTACGGACATTATCTATGGAACTCCAGCCAGGCAATTTGCAGAAAATTACGCAAGGGGAGGAGGGAACATTTATTTGTTTAAGATACATTCCAAACTAAAAGAGAATCCTATTGGAGCTCCTCATTGCATTGATCTTCCTCTGATTTTCGGGAATGAATCTGCCTGGAAATCTTCTGAACTCCTGAAAGATATTCCCTGGGAACGTATTCAAAAGCACGGAAGAAAATTAAGGGCGCTGTGGGCTGAGTTTGCAAGAACCGGAACAATATCAGACGCATCAGAACGTCCTGAAATTTTAGAACTCAGAAAAGTTCAGGTTCTGCAGAATAATACAATATAAAATTTCAATAATTTTATATTGTACATTATTATTTAATAATTAGGTAGATGAAAACGTGGTGTTGGTAGGTTTTATTTAATAATAATTATAATATATTGTTTATATTTGAGTTACAAATTCAAAAAAATAATAATTATGAAAATCAGAAAAACTTACAATGCAAGAAAAATTGACCGTCAGGAACTAAAAAATGTAAATGGTGGAATCATCATCAGAGACAGAACTTGTTGCTTTTATAACGAAGACAATATCTGTTGTGAGTGGGCTCCTGATCTATGGAGTTGTAGAGGTATTAAATGCTAATATTTACAACACGATAAAAAAATAAAGCGTACATCATGTACGCTTTTTTATTTATTCCGGAATCCAGACACTTACATTTCCGGCAGGTACAGGAAAATTTCCCCAACCATTTTCATCGATGGGGATCTTATTTTTAAACCTTTTTAATAGGTCCTTACACTTTTTTCCGGCATATCGCTTTCCTATTTCCATCGGCTTGTTGTAAGCCTCTTTATTGCTAAGAACTACAGCACAGCCTGTATGAGTTTCATCACCTTCGCGTATCCATCCAATACAGTTGGCATCCTCGAAATAATCTCGCTGTTCTCCATAAGCATGATCTTTTCTAGCTTTCAGAAGCTCCTCAATACCATCTATTTTAGGCATAAATATTTCCTGATCATTTCCTTCTTTATCTTTGTCAGTATAATGGGCACCATACAAATCCGGATAAAAAACACATGGATACCCATCCTTTCGCAATAGAATCAAAGCATAGGCAATAGGTTTGAACCAAGGTTCAACAGGAGCTTCCAAATCCTGCAACGGCTGTGTATCATGATTAGCAACTATACTCACCGAATGTAAAGGATCAGCTTGGGTGAGGGTTTCATCAAAAATTCTTCTGAGATCATAGGAAGCACCTTCTTTAGATGCATTATGAAAATTGTTTTGCAGTGAGCTGTCAAAAAGACTCATACAGCCTTCGGTTACTTCAATATACTTTTGAAGCAGATGAAGATATCCGGGAGCCCAGTATTCTCCTACAGCAAAAATGTTTTTTCCGGTATTGGAGCGGAGCAGCGTGAGCCATTCCTTATAAAAGTCGAAGGAAATATGCTTTAAAGCATCAAGGCGAACACCATCAAAATCTGTTTCGTCAAAATACCACTTCGCCCACGTGTTGAGCTCTTCGCGTACAAAAGGATTTCTGTGTTCAATGTCATTGTACATCAGATAATCATAATTTCCTTTTTCATCATGGATCATTTCTTCCCAGTCGTCGCCATATTCAGATTGTATTTTATAAATATGAGACTCCATGCCCTCCGCATAATCTACACCACTGAAGCAAGTAAAATTCCATTCAAAATCAGAATATTTTTTTTCTCTTCCCGGGAAAGTAAACTTGGTATAGGATTCTATTTCCATAACATCGGAAATCACTTTTTCTCTGTTGTTTTCATCCACTTTTACCACATTGAACTTCTCCAGTTCATCACCCCCTGCTTTATGGCCCAAAACAATATCTACAATAACCTCTATATTTTGTTTTTTTAAAGCGTTGATTGCTTTTGCATATTCTTTTTTAGTACCATATTTGGTTGGCAGGGTTCCTTTCTGGTCAAATTCTCCGAGATCATAAAGATCGTAGGTATCGTATCCTACCGAGTATCCACCATTTGCTCCTTTATAAGCAGGAGGAAACCATACAGAAGTTATTCCCAGTTTCGCCAGGTATTTGGACTGTTTTTCGGCTGCTTTCCATAGCTTTCCATCACCTTCAGAATACCAGTGGAAAAACTGAATCATTGTTGGGTTCATATAATTTGCTGATTTGTGGAATACAAGTTAGCGAAAAAATATGACCTGTTAATTTTCAAATTCTTTAAACGGGATTTTTAGTTGAACGGAGACAAGCTTTTTTTCTTCCGTGTTCAAATGAGAAAGTGATAGCCCAAGCAAGCGAACAGCTTTATCAAAAGGGCGTAGCTCCCAAAGTTTTTTTCCTGTATTGAAATATTCTTCCGGAGACGTAAAGTACTCCTCTCTGGTTACACTTCTTGTAAAAAGCGAGAAATCCTTATACTTAATTTTTAAGGTTAAAGTCCTTCCGAGAATATTGTTTTTCTGTAGACGTTGATGAAGTTCCTGCCCCAGGCTTTCCAGCTTTTCATTGATTTGCTGTTCATCAAAAAGATCTTCAAAAAAAGTTCTTTCTACCGCTACACTTTTTTGGATCCGATGAGGTTTAACTTCAGAAGTATGTATACCCCGAACCACATTGTAGTAATGTTTTCCGGATTTTCCAAAGATTCTTACCAACTCTTCCAGCGATCTTTTCTTTAAATCTTTTCCTTTGTAAATGCCTAAACTAAACATTTTGTTAGCAGTAACCTTTCCTACACCATAAAATTTTTCCACAGGTAATTCTTCTAAGAAGTTTTCCACTTTATCGGGATGGATGGTTTTCTGGCCATTGGGCTTATTGATATCAGAAGCTACTTTAGCCAAAAATTTATTCACAGAAATTCCTGCAGATGCAGTTAAACCCGTTTGTTCAAATATTTTCTGACGAATCTCCCTTGCAATCTGGTTGGCAGATTCTATTTCTTTTTTATTTTCGGTAACATCAAGATAGGCTTCATCCAATGAGAGCGGTTCTACAAGATCAGTGTACTCATAGAAGATCTCACGGATCATTTTTGAAATTTCTTTATAGCGTGCAAAACGGGGCGGAACAAAGATGAGATCTGGGCATTTCTCTTTGGCTGTTTTACTGGGCATGGCAGAACGGACACCATATTTTCGGGCTTCATAGCTTGCTGCAGCTACTACACCTCTGTGTTGGCCACCTACTGCAATAGGTTTTCCTTTCAGTGCAGGATTATCATGCTGTTCTACAGAGGCATAAAATGCGTCCATATCCACGTGAATAATTTTACGAAGCGGCAAAGAAAAATCCATATCACAAAGATATGGATTCCTGTATTTATGGTGAATTTTTTATAACGGGAAGCTTGAAGCTTGAAGAAGGAAGTTAACGAGGTCAGTAAGGAAATTGATAACCATAAGTCTCAAATTATTTCCTGCTTCCCTCTCTCAGCCTCCAGCCTTTTCACGACTTTAGTCGCATTGTAAGAAGATGAGGTTCGAAACCTGCTTTTTCATAAGCTTTTACAGCAGAATCATTTTCAGCATAAACATCAAGTCTTATTTCTGAAATTCCCCTGGATTTTGCCCAGTCGATAAGCGCATCAGTAATTATTTTATTGACACCTTTTCCCCTGTGTTCAGGTTTTACATACATAAAACCCAGATAAGCATAGCTCTTAAATTTATTATAATCTTTCTCAGAATTTTTGATAAGAGCATAACCGGATGCGATAATTTCATTATTGTCTTCTACAACAACTAAAGTTGCCTCCGGTGATTGTATGAATTCATTCAGATCATAATAATGGATTTCGCCATCAATCAATGTACTGTTAAAAGGTCTTTCTGCAGAAACAATTCCCTGCTCAAAGGTTAAAAGGATTTCTAAATCCTGTTCTGTGGCTTCTCTTGTGATCATGGTATAAAAAATAAATGAAGTTTAAACATTCCGCTTTGATGGAGTGTTTAAACTTCAAGGTTTTGATATTTTAAAAATTATTTTAAAAGTTTGTCTATGGTCTGCTGAATCTCAGGATCTTCCGGAGAAATAGCATAATACTTTGCAATCGCTGATTTTTGATCGATAATCATATATCTTGGAATCCAGTTGAGATCCACATAATTGTTGAAATCATTTTTCCAGCCTGAAGCAAACCAATAATTGTCTTTTTCTTTCATATTGAATCTTACAAGACTCTTATCAAATCCTTCTTTAGATCTTTCCAGCGATAAGAACACAAAGTCAATATTTGGATTGTTTTTTTCTAATATTTCGGCTTTTGGAAGTGCCTGAAGACAGTCTCTGCACCATCCGGCCCAAAAATCGATCACTAAAACTTTTCCTTTATGCTGATCCAGAATTTCCTGGATGGTAATTGTTTTTCCATCCTCATCTTCCAGTTTTTGTTTTAAGGCTTCCTTAGAAAATCCTGTTTTAAGAGCAGTAGGAATTTTTTGTGCATAGCTCAAGCTAAACAGACCTACCATAAAAATTAATAACAACTTTCTCATTCTACAATTTCATTTACACAAAACTAAGCAATGCATTGCAATTCTGTATTTATTTTTTCTGAATTGGGAAAAATTTATATTATTGACAATTTCTATGAATATTGTTATAGTATAGATGAAGATTGCCTCAAAGAGAAAACTCTATTTTTTAGTGAGAATATTTTTTGCCACGAATGCATGAATTTTTTCATTTTATTCGCGCATTCGTGGTTATTTATAAAGTTTTTAAAATATTTTTTTGAGAATTCTTATTAGTAATTTTTTATCAAGCCTTTCACTACGGTGATTACATTCGGCATGGCTTTATTTGCTGCATTTAAAACTTCTTCGTGAGAAACAGCAAAGGCAATGTCCGGTCCTCCAAGATCTGTAATAACGGACATACAGAATACATCCATTCCCATATGTCTGGCAACGATCACTTCAGGAACGGTACTCATTCCCACCATATCACCGCCAATAGCTTTAATCATTCCGTATTCGGCAGGAGTTTCAAAAGTGGGTCCTTGTAAGGCTACATAAATCCCTCGATGGATTTTAATATTGTTGTCTGCAGCAGCTTGTTCCGCCACAGCGATCATTTTTTTGCTGTAAGGTTCACTCATATCCACAAATCGTGGTCCAAGCTCGTCAATATTTTTACCTCGAAGCGGATGCTCAGGCATCATATTGATGTGATCTTTTAAAATAACGATATCTGCAATACTGTAGGATGGATTTACACCACCACATGCATTGGAAAGAATAAGATTTTTAATTCCCAACAGATGAAAAACCCTTACAGGAAAGGTTACTGTTTCCATAGAATGCCCTTCATAATAATGAAAACGGCCACTCATCATCAGTACTTTTTTTCCTTCCAGTATTCCATAGATAAGCTTTCCTGTATGTCCTACTACTGTAGTTTGTGGAAAATTAGGGATATCTTTGTATTCTAAAATATGGATCGGTTCTACTTCATTCTGCAGTTTCCCAAGTCCGGATCCTAAAACAACCGCAAAATCAGGAGTGTCCTGAATGATATTTCTGATGAAATCAGCTGTCTCTTTAATTTTTTCTAACATAATCTAAGATGATTTGATTGAATTCTTCCTTTTTATCAATAATGACATTGATAGGCCAGTAGTAAACAATTTCTCTAAGATAGTCAAAAGTTTTCAGACGAACGTAATCTTTCTCTGTGGTTAATATCAGCTTATATTCTCCTAATTTTTTATACTCTGCAAGGATTTTTTTAATATCATCATCCGTGAAATTATGATGATCTCTGAATTTCAGATGAGTTACCCTTTTTGAAAATTTAGCCAGATGTTCCAGAAGTGGTTTAGGGTTCGCAATTCCGGTAATCAGTAAAATATCATAGTAGTTTAGATTATTATCCGGAAGCATTTTATCTTTTCCGTATACATTTTCGTCATAACCGATGGATGAAAAGAACACTTTTTGGTTATAAGAAGGTCTGATCCTTGAAATATAATATCTTTTGGTTTCCTCTGTAAGCTCATCAGGGCATTTGCTGACCATAATGACATCTGCTCTTTTAGATCCGGCTCTGGATTCCCTAAGATCTCCGGCAGGAAGAAGATAGTCTTTAAAAAACGGATCATTAAAATCGGTCATCAGAATATTGAATCCCGCTTTGATGGCACGGTGCTGCATGGCATCATCCAAAATCAGTACTCCAAGATCCATATCTTCAATCACTTTTTTGGCGCCGGGAACACGTTCTTCTGAAACTGCAATTACAAAACGGTTTTTGAAACGCTCAAAAAGCTGCATCGCTTCATCCCCTACAATCTTGTAGTTGCTTTCATAATTCGTTACTTCATAACCTTTTGTTAATCTTCCGTACCCTCGTGAAAGGACTCCGGTTCTGTAATGTTTGGATAAATACTGGGCAAGATACATCACCATCGGCGATTTTCCACTTCCGCCCACAGAGAGATTCCCGACATTGATTATCGGTGTCTTGAATTTTGTCGATTTAAAAATTCCCAAATCATACATTGTGTTTCGGATACCCGTTACCATATGATAAGCAAGGGAAAAAGGATAAAGGTACCATCTTTTCATACGATTGCAAAAATAGGAATTTTCATAAGCATTAGAGTAATATTCTCAAAGACTTTTCAACAAATATTTCGTTAAATTAAAGTATTTTTGTGGAGTTATTACAATACATTGAGATACTTTATAGAATTTTCTTACAACGGAAAGAATTATTTCGGCTACCAGATACAGCCGGATGCTATTTCTGTGCAGGAAGAACTGGAAAAAGCACTTTCCACCATTTTAAGAGAAGAGATTAAAACAACAGGAGCCGGAAGAACGGATACTGGTGTTCATGCTAAAAAAATATTTGCTCATTTTGATACGGAGCAGGAACTGAATGATGAGCTTCCTCGAAGACTAAACAGTTTTCTTCCTCCTGATATATCCATTGAAAGAATTTTTAGGGTGAAGGATGATTTTCATGCCCGTTTCGATGCGACCTACAGAACCTATGAATATTATATTTCGTTGGAAAAAAATCCGTTTACTCAGGAATCTGCCTGGCAGCACTGGAAAAGACCTTTGGATATCAACAAAATGAACGAAGCTTGTAAAATTCTTTTCGAATACGAAGATTTTACAAGTTTTGCTAAATTAAAAACCGACAATAAAACGAACATCTGCAAAATGTACATCGCAGAATGGGAACAGAATGGAGCGGAACTTAAGTTCACGGTTTCTGCCAACCGTTTTCTGAGAAATATGGTGCGTGCGATTGTAGGAACAATGATAGAGATCGGTACTGGAAAATTAAAACCGGAAGATCTTCGCAGAGTCATTGAAGATAAAAACCGTAATGCTGCCGGAACCTCTGCTCCTGCCCATGGATTATATCTTGTAGATGTAGGCTATGAATTTTAAATAAAAACTAAAAAACTATAATCATGTTATCAATTCTTATTCTCATTGGAGCTTATCGATATTATGCAAGATTAGCAGAAAAATTCGGAAAAGTGAAATGGCAGCTGGGACTTTTGGCGGTAGGGGTTTATTTGGGTACTCAGATCATTTTAGGAATGTCTTATGGAGTTTACTTAGCTTCCACTGATCCAGAGGCCGTGAATAATGTAAATTATACAGGTTTTTCTGCCGCTAACCTTGTCGGTTGGTTACTTTCTCTTCTTGCAGTATGGGGAGTTTATCTTCTTCTGGAACAAAAATATAAAAAAGAAAATCTGCAAAAGCCTTCTATAGAAATTCAACAGATCGGTAAGGTTTCGGATGATTCACAGAATTGAAAATGAAGCGTTCAAGAGGTTTGATAAAAATGAGATTAGCTGCGAAAGATATTCATTCTGTAAATGATAGGCATCTTATATTTTCTATGAGGATTTGCAAAAGTTGTACAGGCTGAGAATTTAGAAAGTCTTATTTTTGCATAGAATTTTAATTCTTTTCTTCGATTCGTATAATGAAAAAACAAGATACCTGGGGAATTGTAAAAAGGCTGTTCTTTATTGGAATGAAATTTCGTTCTTGGTTCATCCTTACTTTAATAATTTCCGTAATACTCTCTATAGTTTCTACTTACAGACCATACCTTACCATGGAAGTGGTGGATAATGACATTACAAAGCTGCAGGATAAGGCTTTGATGATGAAGCATATCTATATTCTTGTGGGATTGGTCTTTGCTGAAACCATTTTAAACTTTTTCCTGGTTTATTTCTCAAATTTTATCTCACAGAATGTAATCAGGGATATCAGAGAGCGTCTATATTCTAAACTGATTTATTTCAAAACATCATTCTTTGATAAAACACCGATCGGTCAGTTGGTAACCCGTGCAGTAGGAGATGTTGAAACCATTGCAACAGTGTATACAGACGGATTCCTGATGGTTTTCGGAGATATTCTGAGAATTGTATTTGTGTTGGTTATGATGTTCAGTACGAACGTTCACCTGAGTTATATTACGCTTGCTATTCTGCCTTTAATGGTCGTGATTACAAGGTTTTTTCAGAAAAGGCTTAAAAAAGCTTTTGGAGACGAAAGAAACTGGACTGCTACCCAAAACTCTTTTGTACAGGAAAGATTGGCCGGAATGTCTATCATCCAGGTATTCAACAGGCAGGAATCAGAATTTAAGAAATTTGATGATATCAATATTACCTTGAAAGGAGCATTGTTGAGAACTGTTTTCATTTTTTCACTTTTCTTTCCGGTAGTAGAACTTATTTCCTCATTATTTATAGGATTTATCCTGTTTTATGGTGGATATATTACGATCAGTGCTGGGGTAGTCATTGCCTTTATTCAGTATATTTCCATGTTGATCCGTCCATTAAGACAGATTGCAGACCGATTCAATAATATCCAGCGAGGAATTGTAGGGGCAGAAAGAGTATTGGGATTAATGGATGAAGAAAATTCAATGACCAATACAGGTACTGTGAAAAAAGACCACTTTGCCGGTAAAATTGAATTCCAGAAAGTACGCTTTGCTTATGATGAAAAACAGGAAGTATTGAAGGGTATTGACTTTAAAGTAAATCCTGGAGAAACCGTTGCTATTGTAGGAGCAACCGGAGCTGGTAAATCTACCATTATCAGTTTGATTACAAGACTTTATGATATCAATTCAGGAAATATTCTTATCGATGATGTAGATTTAAAAGACTATGAGCTTTATAATCTGAGAAGTCATATCGGAGTAGTATTGCAGGATGTATTTCTTTTCCATGGAAGTATTTTTGAAAACCTTGCATTTGGAGACGATAGTATTACCCTTGAAAAAATAAAGGCCGGAGCTAAAGAAATTGAAGTAGATCAGTTCATTGAACAACTTCCGGGCGGCTATGATTACGTGGTAAGTGAAAGAGGGTCATCTATTTCCTTAGGTCAAAGACAATTACTGTCGTTCCTGAGAGCTTATTTATCTGATCCCAAAATTCTGATCCTGGATGAAGCCACATCTTCCATTGACCATGAAAGTGAAAAACTGATTCAGAGAGCCACGGAAAAAATTACTAAAAACAGAACGTCCATTATTATTGCTCATAGACTTTCCACTATTGAAAAAGCAGATAAAATTATTGTGATGGAGCATGGTAAAATTGTAGAAGAAGGAAGACATTTGGAACTTTTGGATAAAAACGGATACTACGCTACTTTATACAAGGCACAACTTCGACATGAAGTGGAATTGGAAGAAGAAAAGGAATCAAAATAAAAGCGTATTTAAAACTATAAAAAAAAGAGAGCAAAATGCTCTCTTTTTTGTTATTGAAGGTATCTAGAATTTTAATTTTTTAGTCAGTACCTTTCCATCTTTTAGAACAACATTCACTGTGATGATTGTGCTCCTTTGATTGACAGGAAATCTAAATTCAGAAGCATTGATGTCTGTTCTGTTTACCAATAGCTTTCCTGATGCATCATAGATATGTAATGAAGCAATTTTTGATTCCCCTTTTACATATACTGAATTTTCATCCTTGGTGATGAATGAATTATTTTTTGAAGTTATATCATTTACAGATAATGAAGTCTGCGGTACTATGGTTACGGAATAATCTTCCACTTGTCCATATTCTGGAGTATAGCATGACGTAATGGTAATACCTGCCAAATCACCGATAACCCTCATTCTTAAAGGAGTATTTAATACAGCATCTGATGGAGGGGTGACAGAAGCAGTCGCAAATGAACCACTGGTTACTCCCGTTTGATTTAAAATAGCTTCTGTAATTTCATTAAACTGACCATCATTGTTGTAATCAATATATGCTTTTATTCTGTGGCTGTTATTTAGCCCCGGAGCCACCTGAAGAGTAGTGGCTGTATTGCTGGGAATTGTCGTTTTGCTGATTCCCATACAGTAGTTGCCGGTAAAGTTTTCATAGAAGTTATTAATTGCCTGTTTGTAGCTGTTGGAAGAGTTATTGATGCTTCCAAACTTTACTGAAGTAATTCCAATGTTATAATTTCCAGGAGCATTTATTGTTGTTGGAGTACATGCGCTAGTAAGAGATACACTGTTATTAGGAGTTGTACTTACTGCAACCGGAGAGTTGATTAATGATTGTCTGTACTTCAGAAGTTGTGCTGTTGCACGATCTGTTTGTCCCTGAGTAAATAAATCTCTGAAGCAAAAGGTGTAAGCCATTACATTTCTTTCTCCACCAGCATATAGCTGACTGGTACATGGGTTGATTTGTCCGGTCTGACAATTTCTGGGAACAGAGGCATGATAAAGACTTTTCATAGGTTCAGTATCACATACCAAATCACCATTCAAGGTACAGTCTGTATTGACAGGGCAATCTCCTGTAGTCGCATTATATCCTTCGTGGGTATGTCTTAAGCCTAAAGCATGGCCAAACTCGTGAGCTAAAGTCTGCGCATTGACTGCTGAGGCACTGGTGGCCATAAAAGAATAATCGTTGCTCCCACCCGGATAATAAGCATATCCATTCAATGCCCCTGCGTTTGAAGTCAGTTTTTTCACAACATAGATATTGTAGTATTTGCTGGTGTCCCATTGTCCCATTGCGGTAATCTCTGTTGCTGGAACTGCGTTGGTTGTGTTGTCATCATTTACTCCGCCACTTACGTATTTTGGAAGGCTGGAAGCATCAATTCTATTAATACCATTGGTAGGATTACAATTAGGATCTACTTTCGCAAAAACGAATTTTACAGGTAAAGGAGAACTTGTAGCGGCCATCCCACTGGATGCATTTCCTGCAAAAACACCATTGGTATAATTTACCCAGGCAATGATATCAGCATCGGATTTGTTATTAATACTTCCTATTGGGCTTCCATCTCCTACAACATGTATAACAATTGGAATTTCATAGATCTGGTTTTGACCATTCTTCGCCGCTAATTTGCCGCTTTTGACCATTTTTGATAATTCCAGATTGAAGGTATCATCCTGAACCTTTTCATTGGGGAACTTGGCGTAATGTTTTCTCATTAATTCGTCAGTTCCACATTCTAAAAATTCTACATTCTGTGAATAAAAATTTGAAGATAAAGTTGTTGTAATAAGCAGAAATAATAGTTTTTTCAAAGTTATTTATTTAAGTGTTGTTTTTCTCCACCAAAAATAAATAAAAAAACAATAAGGGTCAGTGCTTTTTAAAACTGCAGAAAACAAAGTTTTGAGTGGTTTCGAAAGGAGTCGTGTGATCTTCTGTAATACATTGGATCTTATCGAAACTTTCCATAAATTTTTCAGAAAGAGAAGCCTCATCATATTGCTGAATATCCAGTCCGCTGCATTTGGTTGGTCCATTTTTGGAAAAGGTTCCTAGAACTAAAAATTTATTTATATTTTTCTCTGCAATATCAATATATGCTGAAATCTGCTCCGGAGTTGTTAAGAAATGGAAGGCCGCTCTGTCATGCCAGATATCATAAGTTTCAGTGGGTTCAAATGCTGTAATGTCTGTAGCAATCCATTTTACCTTTTCTGCCTGGTCTCCGAGCCTCTCTTTTGCTTTTTCCAAAGCCTTGGCAGAAATATCCAATACAGTAATATTTTCATAACCTTCTTCAAGAAGAAAATCAACCAGAGTACTATCTCCACCACCAATGTCTATGATTTTAGCTTCTTTTCCCAATCCGAAAGAATGAATAAAATCAAGGGACGTTTGAGGTTTTTCCTGTGTCCAGCTTACCTGGTCAGGATTTTTAGTTTCATACACATTTTCCCAGTGGTTTTTATTGGTGGAAGAATTCATGAGTCCTTTAATTGATTGTTTATTTGTTCAAATTTATTAATTAATTCGTCAACTTTTCCTTGTTGTTTCTTTATAGTTTTAGGTCTGATATAAAACCAATTGAAACCTATCCATATCAAAGTTGCGGCATATACTAAAATAGCAGAAACGGGTGACATTTTTAGGGCATATTCATACATGTACAGGCATATTCCTAGGAACAACATAATGAAATACAGATTAAGCATAGTGGTTTGCATGAATTTTTGTTTATTCTTAACCAGATATAGATTCTGGAGATATTCACTGTTAGATTGGGTATTGTCAATTTTATAAAAAATCATAAACATTCTGTTGTAAGCCAGCAGAAAAATAACCATAGCCAGAATGACAAGCACAATCCCGATTTTTGTACTGGTAAACTGGGGCTGATAACGATACCATATAAAAGCAATGCATAAACTGGTTGCAATCAATAGGAGGTTGGTAAGAATCAGTTTGCGAAGGTTTTCATTTTTAAACTTTTTCAGTCTATTAAGGAGCTCTTCTATATTAGGTTTTGGAGAAGTCTGTTGTTTCCATATATTTTTAAAATCGATATTAGTATCCATTGTGCTTAAATTTTTGTGTTAATTTTTCTTTGATCCTATGAATTTTTACCCGGATATTGGATTCCGAGAGCCCTGTAATCTGAGCGATTTCCGCTTGCTTTACTTCTTCCAGTTCCAGAGATATAATAATTCTGTCCGTTTCCGGAAGCTCTGAAATAAACTGATAGAGTAATTGTATTTGCGGTTCCATAGATTCCTGTTTTTTTTCTTCCAGATTGACGGGGAGATCTGTTTTTGAAAATCTTTTTTCCTTTTCAATCTGTCGGAGACAATTATTGGAAGCTATTCTGAAGATCCATGTTCCGATGCTGGATTCATTTCTAAATTTCGGGAGCTGCTGCCATACGATGATGAAGGTTTCCTGAGCTAGATCCTGAGCTAGATCGGTATCATTGACATATCCCATACACAAACGGAATATCTTTTGCCAGTAGAGTTCGTAAATGTCCTCAAATACCATTATTTCGAAGATAAAAAGTTATTGAGCTGATTAAAATACCATTCTTTGTCATCATACATAATGAAATGAAGTCCTTTTGTGGAATATTGAAAATTGGCGTTTTTAAGATTTGTATACTGTGCTTCAATTGATGGTTTCATAAATACAAAATAAGATTCCAGAAGAATAAGAGAAGGACATTGTATATTTTTGATGGTTTCCCTTAGATCAGTATTAGAGAAATCGCAGTACATTTTGGCAAATGTTTTTCTGTCAGATTTCATGCTCCAGTCAATGACGGTACTCTGCATAGAAGTATTTGCCAGAAGGCGAGGGATAGACTGAGTCTGTATTTTACGGAAGTCTTCATCGGTCATTGTTGTAAATTTAGTAATGGTTGATGAGCAATCGTTGTTTTCTTTGGATGTAAAATTAGGATTAGAGATTGCAGCCAGGCAGGGTAAAGTATCCACAATAACAATTTTGCCTACCAGCTCAGGATAATCTGCTGCGATGGCCAGTGCAAGACCGCCTCCCATACTGTGTCCAATGATAACAGGTTTTTCAATTTTATAAGCCTTTATATAAGCTGCAATTCCCTTTTCCCAATCTTTGAAGCTGGCATCAGCATCAGGTTTTGCTCCTGCAAATCCCGCCATGGTTAACGTGTAGCAGGTGAAATCTTTTTCAAACTTTGCAGTTGTTTCATTCCATACCTCTCCTGAAGAAGCAAATCCGGGAATAAGAATTAAAGACTGTTTTCCCTTTCCGGTTTTCTTTACCTCAAACGGGTATGTTTTTTCCTGACCAAATATATTACATACTGCTGCAAAAAATAACATGATGATAAGAAGGAATGTAAATTTTTTCATGATTTCTAAAGTTTTAAGGTTTATTTGTCTTTTAGAGACCTGCTTTTTTAAAATGTTACACTATTTTTTTACTTTTTTTGAAAAAAGATTATCTCTTCTGTGCAATCCGTTATGATAAGGGAAAAATACCATTTGAAATTTTATAATTATTCTTTCTCTACGGTTAGATTTTTAGAGACAGATATGATAAAAATCATGATTCATACGATGTTTAGGTCTGTTTATCTGTATTTCCTCTCTGGTATGTGATTAATGTGGTTATGAAATAAATTAAATTTTTACGTTTTGGGTGTTTAGAATTAAAAAATAATGACTTAATAGTATTTATATTGGTAAAAATTATTAAATTTATTGAAAGTTTAAGTCGCTGCCCCGGGAAGTGATGGGGTAGGCAGACAAAAATGGAATTTTTAACTAAAAACTAAAAAATATAAATGAGTAATAATATTCAAGATGAATTTAAAGTTTTTAAGGACGAACTAAAAAAACTTAATATCGAAGTACAGAAAGTAGTAAAAGTAGGAAATGGAAGTATGGATTTTCATGAAGTTTTCTACAAATCGCCGCGATATGAAGAGGTGAAGACTGTGTATGTTCAGCGTCATAATCTGGACAGTATGATAGAAAAATTCAAACAAGCTTATCATTAAAATATAACCAGCGCCGCAGAAAATATGCGGCGCTGATTTTTTATAGGTTCAAACGTGAATAGAAGACGTTAGAATATTAGCGGAAAAATGTTCCTGAGCATAGCTCTCCTTTAATCTTTGTCTAGTGTTGACGTCTTTTTAGTGTCCTTCATTCCGATATACACTATGAGAGAAAATAAGATACAACCAGTAATATACCAGTAGAAATATTCTTCGGAACCGATCTTTTTAAACCAAAGAGCAATATATTCTGCAGTTCCTCCGAAAATAGCTACTGTAATGGCGTAAGGAAGACCTACCCCCAACGCCCTGATCTCAGACGGAAAAAGTTCAGCCTTTACCACTGCATTAATGGAGGTATAACCACTTACAATGATGAGTGCTGCCATAATAAGGAAAAAGGCACCCCACATTGAAGTTGTGGTACTGAGTGCTGTTAGAAGCGGAACCGTACATAAAGTTCCCAGAACTCCAAATCCCAGAAGCAGTG
This sequence comes from Chryseobacterium sp. Marseille-Q3244, assembly GCF_940807095.1. Classification (NCBI taxonomy): domain Bacteria; kingdom Pseudomonadati; phylum Bacteroidota; class Flavobacteriia; order Flavobacteriales; family Weeksellaceae; genus Chryseobacterium; species Chryseobacterium sp. Marseille-Q3244. The sequence continues at coordinate 66,242 of NZ_CALNWX010000006.1, forward strand.
GACGTCTTCCTATTTTATCAGATAATCCTCCGAAAACAGGCTGAAGACACGCAAATATAAATAAAGAGATAAAAGAAATTAAGGTAGACTGTTCTTTGCTAAGATGTACTGTATTTACCAGAAATTTCTGCATATAGGTGGTATAGGTATAAAATGCCAATGTTCCTCCCAATGTAAGACCTACCACAGTAAGCAAAGCTTTAGGATGTTTAAGAAGCTCTTTAATGGTTCCTTTTTTCTTTTCATTGAAATCTTTTTTATTTTCAAAAGCTTCCGTTTCGTGAAGATTAGCTCGTAGATATAACGCTATAATGGAAAGCATAGCTCCGATGACGAAAGGAATTCTCCAGCCCCATTCTTCCAGTTGGGTTTCCGTTAATATTAATTTTTGCAGAATCAGTTGAATTCCTAATGCAATAAGCTGCCCGCCAATCAGAGTAACATACTGAAAACTTGAATAGAAACCTCTTCTGTCTTCCGTTGCCATCTCACTGAGATAAGTAGCCGAAACACCATACTCTCCACCCACACTTAGGCCTTGTAATAATCTTGCAATTAAAAGTAGAATAGGAGCCAGGATACCTATGGTTTTATAAGTTGGGGTAAGGGCAATAAGAAGGGAACCAAACGACATCAGCAGTACGGAAAGAGTCATTGCTTTTTTTCTTCCGATTTTGTCGGCTATACTTCCAAATAGCCATCCTCCGATAGGACGCATAAGAAAACCGACAGCGAAAATCCCTGCAGTATTCATTAATTGAGCATTGAGATCAGAATCCGGGAAAAAGGAATTGGAGAAATAAATAGCAAAGGCAGCATAAGCATACCAGTCATACCATTCAACAAGATTTCCTATAGATCCGCCTACAATGGCTTTGATTCTTTGGGCAGTAGTAATTGAGGTAGTATTCATAAGAGTAAGATATTAAATTTTTTAAAGTACGATTTGCAGAGACAGAAGAAATTCACCTTTTCTGTCAAAAATAGTTTTAGATGTGATATCATATAAGGGTCGGCTGCTATACTGAGCAACAATTCTTGCATTTTGACCATATAAATAGAAATTGGCACCTATATCATAATAACTTCCGCTTTGGTTAAGGGCTTCCATATTTTTCAGGGCATAGTTGAAGAAGGGCTGAATTTTTAAAACCTTACTGAATTTTGGAATAACGAAGCCCGCCTGTGAAAACCAGATATTTCCTGTTCCCATTAAAACCCTGTTATTTCCTGCTCCTTCTAATGCCCTCTGACCGGTAAATGTCTGATCCGGAGTTCCGGGATTAAGGAGTCCGCTCATCCTTAGGTAATTGGGTCCATAATTATAATTGTAGTATACCGAATAGAGCGTGAGTCCCATTTCTTTATTTTTATTACCTAAAGGTATTTCCGAATAAATGTCAGCTCCAAAAATATTGGCGGGATGAGATTCAAAAGTATTTTCTGAAGGTTGGCTTTGTGTAGCATCTTTACTTGTATAGAAACCAGCGCCTATATTCAGGACTTTTTTCACTGCAAGGTTATTTCCTGGTAAAAAAGAGGTGACGGTAGTTTCTTTATTAAAGAACTGATAAAAGGCATATCCTGAATAAGACAATTTTCCACTTTGATTATTGTCTACTGCAGGCCCTCCAACCACTGGCTTTAAGTTCGTAGCAAAAGGTTTATTGATGCTGAATCTATAGTTAAGTCTGTCAAACTCTCCATGGATGAAGACTCCCAATTGCCTTGAAAACTGATCTGCAATTTCAATGGATGGGAAATTGAAAATAGGAATATCTCCTGCAAGCATTTTGGTTGTGCTGGCACTGGTAAGACGGCTCACCCCATTCCAGGAATGCAGACCCGCTCCCAGATAGAGATTATTTTTATTAGGTTTTCCAGTCTGAAAATTATTTCTTGGAATAATAGCCAATTCATTATAGGCATCATGGAAAAAAAAGGATGCTTTTTTTCCGGCGCCATTATTACCGGTTCCGGTCCCTCCACCTGAAATGAAATTCTGATTATTAATCCCCATTTGTAAGAAAACAGAATAAAAAGGAGTCAGTTGACTCTGAATCGTTAATCTCATTCTCCGGATTCCTGCATCATAAGTTTGTTCCTGCGGCACTCCATTGACGCTTGTGCCTGGATTATTTTCGATACTTCGAAGCCAGATCTGGCTGGAAATACCAAATTTAAGCCATTGGTCACCTTTGGAATTGAGCTTTATTTTAAGCTCTCCAACCTCCAGAGGGCTTTTCTCTGAAGTATTTTCCATAGGATTCTTTTTGATATTAACCGTATCCTGGCTATAAATGTTTTGTATGACCATTACACTGAAAATAATGAGCAATTTTTTCATAGGTGCTTTTGTTTGCTCCTAAACAAGATATAAATTCTGAAGAAATTCTGAAGTTTGTATAAAATTTAAACTTTCGTTATCGTTTTGCTTGTTAATCAGGGGTTTGTTTTGAGAAAATGATTTTTATGGTATGCAAGTTGTTCTCAAAATGATAAGAGATTTCATCATTATAAATCTCCAAAATCTTTCTTACAAGTGCCAATCCGATCCCAATAGAGTTTTGATTGGGGTTTCCACGCCTGAATCTTTTAAATAATTCATCCGTAGAAACAGTAGGTGGATTTCCGGTATTTGAAATCTGTAAATAAGTCTTTGTGAGGACTACAGAAATTTTACCATGATGTATATTGTGTCTTTTAGAATTATTGATGAGATTATTGATAACAATGGTCGCCAGGTTTTTATCAAAATCAATAAATACCTCTTCCTGAATTTCTTTTGTCAGTGTAAGGTTTTGAATTTCAAACAGGTCTTCAAAGTAATGTAGTCTTTCCCTCAGTAATTCTGAAAAATTGATCAGGTGTACATCTTTTTTTTCAAAGTGGTCCAGTTTGGCCAAAAGGATAAGAGACTGGTTGATAGATGAGAGCCTGTCCAGTTCATCATTCATTGAAGAAAGTGTGATAAGCTGGTTTTCCGAAAGTTCACTGTCCATTAATAGTTCTATTTTTCCTTTGATAGAAGCTAAAGGAGTCTGCAGTTCGTGGGAAGTATTTTCTGATAGTTCTTCTAACAGGTGATAATCTTTTTTAGAGCTTTCGGACATTTTTATGAGAAAGGTATTCAATGATTTGAATTCCTCTGTCTGGGTTTTCATTAGATTCATGGACCGGCTGTCTTTCAAACTGAATTTTTTGATTTCGTCCATTGCGTGATAAAAAGGTTCAAGAATTTTTTTGGAAACCAAAACACTCACAATAATAGTGAGGATAATAAGAAAGACCATAATCCATGCGACAACCATAATGATACTGATCAAGAAATTGTTTTCAATAATCGTAATGTACCGCACACTTGTTATGGCGTATTTTTTTTGGTGAATTACGGGATATGTAATTACCGTAATCCTGTTGATATAAGACTGGATGCTTTTATTCCAGATATATTTTTCTTCAATAATTTTTTCCTTTGTATTCTGGGAAGTAGAGGGAAGAATTTTTACACGGGTTTGCCGATGATGTGCTGTAAGATAATCGTAGTTTGGGTCTTGTTCTAGCTTGTTAGTTACATATGCATTCAAATCTTCAAGCTTAAGAATGGCAGATTGCATAGTTGCTCTTTCAAAAGCGAAATAAAGAATAGCAAAGCCGGTAATAAGGACAAAAAATACCAAGGTGGTAAATGCTCTGGCAAAACGGAAACTTAAATTCATTGATCAATCCATTTATAGCCTAATCCGTACACCGTATGAAGATAATCCCGTCCTCCCACATCAAGAATTTTTTTGCGTAGGTTTTTTAAATGCTGGTAAACAAAGTCTATATTATCAACACTGTAGGTGTAATCTCCCCATAGATGGCTTGCAATCGCCTGCTTGGAAAGCATCCTGTTTTGATTGTTGATAAAATAGATCAGAAGGTGTAATTCTTTTTTAGTAAAATTAACTAGCTGTCCATTAATTTTACATTCTTTGGATTCCAGATCTACTGTAATTTCATTAAAAATGAGAAGGCGATTGGTTTCAGGAGTTTTTCTTCTCAAAACAGCCTTGATTCTCGAATGAAGCTCAGGAAGAGAAAAAGGTTTGGTTATATAATCATCAGCCCCGTCGTCTAATCCGGTCAATTTTGTATCCAACGAATTTTTTGCTGAAACTATAATCACACTTGCCTGTGGAAGATCATTTTTGATCTGTCTTAAAATTTCCAGTCCATTGCCATCAGGCAGCATAAGATCCAGAAGAATACAATCATATTCAAAAAGTTCAATTTTTTCTAAAGCCTCTTTTGCGGTAGAGGCTACTTCACAGACATAATCTTCTTTCTTGAGATAATCTATAGTATTCGCTGCAAGTTCTTTATGGTCTTCTATGATAAGGATTTTCATACCGGTATTAATCCAAAATAAGCAATTATTTGGTTTAAAGATAGAAAAAACCGTTCACAAAAGAATAATTTGTGATGATTTTGAATTTTTATTACGATTCTTAAAATCTATATCCCAGAGAAAGTCCGCTTCTGAAACCGGCCCATGGTCCATCTACTTTTATTTTGGCTCCGTTAGCATTGGTTTCTACTGTGTATTTCACAAATGGAATATCCAGATTTTCTATTTCTTTTTTTAGTTGTGCCTGCATATCCGGAGTAAGAACATAATCGGAGGTCATTGTAAAATCACCTTTTCCACTTCCGTAATGGGCTCCGGCAATCCAGAAATCCAGTACCAGATTCTGGCTTCGGGTAAGGAAAAACTGTACTCCTACCATAAGTCCTCCACTATTTCCTTTAGTATTTCCTTGGCCTTTCAATGGAATCTGATAGGTGATACCATTCGGACCATTATAATCATAGTAGAAATCAAAGGTATTGGAAGAAACATCAGAATACCGGTAATACGGAGCAAAATAGAATCCTTTACCGAACCCTTTTCCAATATAAAATCTTGGTTCAATGGTGAAATTGGTAGCTTTTACCTTTAGATTTTCAAATCTTTTTTCATCATTATCTTTCAGGAAAGCGTTAATAAAAGGTACTTTTCCTTCCGGCATGGTTCCGAAGCCAATATTTAGGGAAAACCATTGATTAAAAGCTCGTTCGTAAGACAGGTTGATATTCCTGAATGCATAAGCAGTAACATTCGTCTTGATGATATTCATCTTTTCATTCGAAACGTTCTGGTTCTCCTGTGCCTGAAATACAGCGAACAGAAGGAATGGGATGAATAGGATTACTTTTTTCATAATCTTATATTTTGAGGTGTAGAAAAAGAACAGCAAAAAACGGGCTGAATTTAACATAATAATTTGGATTTGTAGAAGAAAATATTAAAATTCTTAATGATAATGGTGTTTTTTTATTTTGAAATTAAAATGAATGTAATGGATTGTACCAATAGATTGTTCTAAAAGTATAACCATTCTGACATGAAAAAAACGATATATACCATTTGCTTTCTTTCCGGAGTTCTGGCTTTTTCACAGGAAGTAAAAAATGATACCTTAAGTTCTTCCGGGACAAAAGAACTGCAGGAAATCATTGTAAAGGCACAACGTAAGAAACAGTTTGCTGATAAAGCGGTATATACTTTTGATAAAGAAGCATTGGAAAAAGCACGGTATGCAAAGGATTTGCTGGGTACACTTCCGGAACTGCAGCTGGATCCGGTTTCCAATACGATCATGAGTACAAAAGTGGGAACTACCTTATTTCTAATCAATGGAGTTGAAGCTACAGACCTTCAGATCAGAAGTATTGCTCCTGGTGAAGTGGTAAAAGTGGAGTATTATGATATTCCACCAGCACGATGGGCAACAAGATCAGATACTGTTGTTAATATTCTGACCAGATCTACTGAAACCGGTTATGTTTTTGGAGCAGAGGAATCTTCAGCATTGAATACAGGTTTTGTTAACGCATCTGCCTATGCTAATTATACAAAGGGTAAAAATGATATAGGTTTTGAGTATTCCATTAACTTAAGGGATTACACAGAAAGAAGGGTGAACAGTATCTACGATTATCAATTGGATGGCCGGCATTACCGTTCTAATGAAGACAGAAAAGATCACTTTGGATATACTTTTCAGAGTGTAGCATTACGATATACCCGTTTGGTTGCTGATGATTATGCTTTTCAGGCAAAGCTGAATATGGATATTTTCAGCCGGTTTTCAAAAGGAACAGGACAAAGTGTTTTTACGGTCGATAATACTGGTGAAGAGCATAGTATGTTTAAAAATAATGGTTCTGATTATGTAATTCCTAAGCTGGATCTTTATTATTCTAAAAAACTAGGAGTAAAAGATGAGCTGAGTATTAATGTTGTAGGCTCAGACTATACAACCAATACTTCGGAAACCGCTAAAGAATGGGTGACAGGAACCGGTCTTTCTGTGTATGAGAATGATATGATTTTGAAGGCAAAGCAGACAAGTTTTGTAGGTGAACTGGCACACGTTCATGATTTTGCAGCAGGAAAACTTTCGTCAGGATATCGTATCTCCAGATCTTCAATTGCCAATGATCTGAATAATCTTTCCGGCTATTCTCAATATAAGGTCACTTATCTGGAACAATATTTTTACACTGAATTTGCAGGAAAAATAGATAAGTTCAGCTATCGTATCGGAGCAGGGCTGACTAATATTCATAATAAAAGTGCAGAAAATACCTTTGATGAATGGTCTTTTACTCCCAAAGTAGTATTGGCTTATCAGCTTAAAAACAATCAGAGCCTTCGTTTTACGAGTAGCTATAAGCCCATAAGCCCATGGAGTAATGCGCTCAGCAGTAATGTGGTACAGCTGGCCCCCAATATTGTGCAAAAAGGGAACCCTTTTCTTACATCCCAGCAGAAATGGACCAATAGCCTGACCTATTCATTGAATAATAAGTATTTTGATTTTAATGCCAATATATTCTATTCTTATACCGACCGGGTTATTAATCAGTATTATGTATTGGATGATGTATTTGGAGGATATGCGCTTACTTATGAAAATGGAAAATATGCGCAGCAGTATGGAGTTCAGCTTACAGGTTCTTATAAACCTTTTGGGAATAATTTTTTGGTGCTGAAAGTAGTGTTAACTCCTACTTCAGAAATGGTGAAAACAAGTTCTGGAGCGGTGATTAAAAACGATTATCTCGGCAATAATTTTGTGCTGGCTTCAGAGTATAAAAATTTTTCTATTCAGTATCAGTTCAATATCCCGACGTATAGCCTTAGCGGAGCTTTTCTGAATACGAATGAAAACAAGAATAATATTTTTATCAGCTATAAACATAAAAATCTGACGTTTTCTACCGGGATGTACTGGATAGGCATGCCTTCGGAGTATAAAACAAAAAGTTTATCTGAGAGTCTGGTGGATTATAAGATTCATACCCAGATTATGAACAATAAATCAATGTTTGTACTGGGATTAAGTTATGATTTTTCTAAAGGAAAGAAAACAGAAATTCAGAAGAAACTGAATAATGATACAGCTCCGGCTGCTACTTTTTAGAAAGGCAGGAAGCTAAGCTATTTAAAGGTATAAAAAGAGATATCGCTATTCTTTAGGAACTTTTTTTACAACCAAAAGGATTAAAAAAACTCGTTCATCAGCTTTGAACGAGTTTTTTAGTGTTATTTTTTGATAAATTTTATATTCTTTTTCGTTTCATGATTTTTTCCACTTACTTCAATAAAATAGGACGCTGGTGGAAGTTCTGAGATCTGTATGTTTCCGGAATTGAGATCAGTTGTTTTGATAAGTTTTCCATCTAAGCTGTAAATATTCGCTTTTGAATACTGATCTGTATTTCCTTTAACCCTGATAAAATCCTGTGCAGGATTAGGGTATATGCTAAAGTTTTCTTTTTTAATTATATTATTTACTCCTAGTGTAGTAATATTCAATGCTGCCGCACTTGAAGTCGTCTGATTGATCCCTAATCCAGGTACTGATAAATTGACGGTAGTAGCGCTAAGCAACGGGTATCTGTGGGTGGCATCATAATACGAATAGGCGGTATTGGTAACAGAGCCTAAAGGATTAGTAAATGTTATGTCGATAGGTAAGTGTAAATTAAAATTTTGTACAAATTTTACCCTAAGGACATTGTTATAAGTCTGGCCATTCAAAATCAATGTGCCATAAGCATCAGCCTGTGTAGATAAGGTACCTACGCATATTCCGCTGGCTAAAGAAGCGGTGAAAGTTCCTTTGGCAGTATCATTCTGTGCGGGCCCGAAGGTGGTGGGATAATTGATATAAGTTCCGTTATCCATACTTAAATTTAAAGTGACTTGTGGATTTATAACTCCTGTAATTTCTAGCTTTGTAGGAGAAGCTTTATAAAATATAGTATTGGTTCCGTCAGACATTTTAATAGTAGACCCAGGAAAAGTGCTAATCTCAGTACCGGTTGGTGCTGTATAATTCATAGGTAAAGCTGTTCCCAAGGTAAGACTGCCGTTTGAAAAGACGACGTTGGCCCCGATTGCAGAGTTATCCACAGTTCCGGTAACAAGTTTATTATCGACAATATCATTGAGAATAGGATCATGGGATGCTTTTGTAAGCGTGATCTGCGCTGAAAACATTGCAGAAGTTCCCAACAGAAAAAGGATAGATTTTTTCATGGTCAATTTTTTTTATTAAAGTTAGTTAAAAAGATGAAATAATTTTTATATTAAGTTGTTTATAATGAAATAATTAAATAAAAAACCGCCCAACACTGTTGGGCGGTTTTTCTGTGTATTAAATAAGGCTGAGCCTAGTTACTCATAATCATTGTACGGTAGGCGTGGATGTCTTCAATGGTTACCACACTCATCCCTTTTTTGATTGCAAAGTCTACGATTTCCGGAAGTCTTGCCATGGAACCGTCTTCATTGGTCAGTTCACAAAGTACGGCATCATCACCAAGATTAGCCATCTTTACAAGATCTACACTTCCTTCTGTATGTCCACGTCTTTCAAATACTCCATCTTTTTTAGCGATCAGAGGAAATACGTGTCCCGGACTTGCAATATGCTCAGCGATAGCATCTGTTGCAACAGCTGTTCTGATGGTTGTTACACGGTCTTTTGCTGAAACTCCGGATTCTACGCCCTCTCTGGCTTCAATAGAAATGGTAAATGCTGTTTGATTTTTTGAATTGTTGTTTTCCACCATCGGACGAAGATTCAGGTGCTTGCTTTTTTCCTCGGAAATGCATAGGCAAACGATCCCGCTGCATTCGCGGATCAGAAGTGCCATATCCTGCTCTGTAATAGTGGAAGCGGGAAAGATGATGTCACCTTCGTTTTCACGGTTTTCATCGTCTACTAAAAGAATACCTTTTCCCTGTTGTAATGTTGAAAGTGCTTTTTCTACACGTTCTTTGGAGGTTGCTCCGAATTGTTCTAATAATTTTTCCATGTTATTTTACTTTTAAAAGTTAAAATAGTCTTCGGTACATGGAAATGAAATACAATACCGCAAGAGCCCATGAAGGATCTTACCGTATGTCTCATTTTCTTCTCCCATCCAGACTTTAACTGTCGGTTTTGGAATTTCACCAAATCAGTCCCTTCAAATGAAAGGAGTCGCGGACTGTAACCGCCGGTAGGGAATTGCACCCTGCCCCGAAGAAAACTTATACTAAGTTTTACTGTATGTTTTGATTTAAATTTTTATTTCATTAAAAATATTTAATACACAGGCCGCTAATTTCGGAAAGTTTTCTGAAATGAGAAAGGGTTTTTCGATAGGAATTTTCAATGGCTGATTGGTTTTTTAAATAAAAATCCACTCCCATAATAGGAGCGGATTTTGTATGTGTTTTTTTCTAATATGAATAGATTTTACTTGATCTGTTTTAGTTGTTCATCGTATAATCCTATGAGCAGACTATTTCCGTCTTTGTCTGTTTTTATTCCTCCATAGGCGGCTTTATTATATTTTTCTGCCTGTCCTTCCTGGAAAAAGAAAGATTCTGCTCCGATATTAATTCTCCAATCGTCGGGTGAAGAATACTTGATGAGGTATTCGCCTGCTTTCAATGGAGTGGCATCTTTTTGAAAACGAACCCGTTGAGCAACGCCTTGCGGATCAAGTTTTACAACACAGTAACCGCGTTTTGGAATCTTTTCAGCATTAACAGTATTGGAAATATCATATCGTAAGGTCATATAATCGCCCTGCATCAGTGAACGGGGATCTACAGGTGCTAATTTTAATAAGATAGGCTGTCCGTTCTTTAATAAAGTCTCTTTTTCCATCACTGAATAATTGAAATAGACTAATAAAAGAACAAGGTTGAAAATGATGATAAGCCATTTATATTTTTTCATGAGCTGTCAGTTTTTTGTGAGCGAAGAAATACATTGCCAAAAAGAAAATCCCGGATCCAAACAGAAGTATGGATTTGGTCAACAATGTAAATTGAAGGTCATAATAAAATCTTCCGATAAAGCAGATCAAGGCAATGATGGATAAAACAAATCCGGTTTTGTAATGGGTATAAAAACTTAACAGCATTATGAGAATAGCTCCCGCAATGGTTGGTGTTAATAAGGTGGGTGATAAAACCAGAACCGTTAATGCATAAATAGCGATTTTATAGAGTGTATTAGTCACCTGTAATGTTTTGAACAGGAGAGATATCACGTAAAGTATTGTTATGACAATCATAACAGACGGTATCCAGTCATAATAATATTCTGTAACACGGAAAAAAGATCCAAATCCCAAAAATGCAAGGGTCAGTATAAATGAAAAAATCATTCCTGTACGAATCGGATCATACAATTTAGATAGAACTTTGCTCTTGGTTATTATTTTTGCTTCCTGAAGAAACAGATAAGTAGTGAAGATCGTCTGAAGTATAATAATTGCAGAGGTTAAATGATATATATGGTTGACCTGAGCCAATGCAAATATGCTTCCGTTGATAATTAATATAGAAATGAAGGAAAGAATATAGCTTTGTACCAAAAATAAAGTGCATAATGCAAAGGCTATGAATACAGGATAAATAGTATCCCCTTCCGTAGAGAGGGCAAGACCCAGCAGTGAAAATCCGGTAATGAAAAAAGAGACGCTCAGGGTATCTATGATGGTTTTTCCGGATATTCTACTGATCAAAGAAGATCCGGCAATACAGATAACTCCCAATATTCCTGCTCCTATTTGTGAATCGAAAATCTGCATCATGAAAACAAAACCTAAAAAAGCAAGACAGGCCATTATTCCTCCAAAAATGGATAATATTTTAATAGATAATGATTGATGATTAGTATCTTTTTCCTGATAATCAGCCATAATTGATTCTTCATCAAAATGAATCTCTTTGTTGCTTACTGTACGAAGATGATTCATGAGTTCTATGATATTTTCTTTATTTCTCATTTTTCCATTTTTTTTGAAGATTCATTAGATTTTTAATAATGAAAGTGATACTCACGATGACAAAGAAGAAAACCAATAAGAATATGGCTTCATTATCTCCTATTTTGAATAGCAAAGAGCAGATAATAATGACAATACTCAACGGAATAATGGCAAAATAAAAACTGTTTTTTGTTTTGAAACCGTACCAGATTCCTAAAGTGTAGGTAACAATGCTAAGTGGAATTAAAAAGGATAATAATGTTCTGTGGCTATCAACAAAATCAAGACAAAGTCCAAAGGTGGATACACTCACAACGGCCAGAGATAGAATGTTGGTAAACCAATTGGGGATGCTGAGTTTTTTATAATGAGAAAGGAGGATCGAGCCTATCAAAATAGCTGCATTAAGAACAAAAAGTAAAAGAATAATAATACTGTCATCCCAGTCTTTGGCCACTTGATTTGAATATAAAATAAGAGTGGTATTGATTAAAACCACATACAGTAGCCATAAAGGAGCAAAATCTGATATAATGACCCAAAGTGTTATAAAAATAGTCCATGCCAGAAAGAAGTCATAAGCATCTGCACCGGTTTGATAAATCTGACCGAATACAGCAAATAAAACTCCTACAAGGGCTGAGGCACCAGTGAGAATAATATTTCTGGTATTGTTGTTAATTTTAGGCAATAATGCGAAGACAGTAGCTGCAATAACCAGTACTTCCGTAAGTCCGATTTTAGCAAATTTTGGCAACTCTGCCCAATTATAAGCAAAGAAGAAAATAATCCCGGATACGGTAAACCCGATTCCCAGGCTGATAAGAAATAATTTAAGAAATTTTTGCCATGCTTCTTCGCTGCTGTAGATATTGTCTTCAAGTAATGTTTTGAGATCTTCTTCACTCAGGTTGCTGTGCCGGCTGAGGATTTGAAGATCTTCTCTCTGTATGTTTTTCATTGAGGTGTTTAAGTGTTTTTTTTCTTAATAAATTGCAATCTGCTTATTTTGATTTTTATATGTTGCTATCAGGTATGCAATTATTTCTGTCTTTTGTTTTTAGTTGTGATTATTACAGGTTAGCTAAAATTATTCCCTTAATATTTTTTCCATCTTTTTTCCTTTGGCCAGTTCATCAATCAACTTATCCAGATAGCGGATATTCCTCATCAGATCATCTTCTATTTCCTCTATACGATATCCGCAAATAACTCCTTTGATTAATGATGCATTAGGATTCATCTGAGGAGCTTGTTCAAAAAAAGTCCTAAAATCATTTTTATTATCCAATTGTTCCTGAAGTCCTTGTTCATTATAGCCTGTCAGCCAGTGAATAATTTCATGAACTTCAGATTTTGTCCGTCCCTTTTTTTCTGCTTTTTGAATATAATGTGGATAAACACTGGCAAAAGCTGTGGTGAAGATTCTTGTATTCTGCATGGCTTTTGTATCGGATGTTTAGATTAACTTTTTTATTACTTCATCAAGAATCATATTGAATTCTCCTGGTTTTTCGAGCATAGGATAGTGGCCCACTCCTGTAATCGTTACATAGTTATAATTTTTTAAATACTTACGGTTGTTTTCAAGGTGAGTAGGAGATGCATCAGAATTAATAGCTATTACAGGAACCTGAACCTGCTTTGCAATATTTCTGAAATCAGTTGTGTATAAAGGTTTCAGTACATTGATTGCTTTTTCCGGTTCATTTTGAAGAAACTCTTGCTGTAATCTTTCCTTTACAGCAGGAGGTGTTTGTTCTGCAAAAAGATATTGAGGAAGAATGTTTTCTACAGCATATTTAAAATCGGAACGATACATGGATAGTATTTCTTCTACCTGTTCTTCGGTAAAAGATTCATCCAGATCTTTTAAAGTATCTATCAAAACCAAAGCTTTAACTTTTGGAGTCTTTAAAGAAGCTTCAAGCACATAAGCACCACTCATGGAATGCCCAACAAGGATAATTTCCCGAGCTTCTACAGCATCAGCTACTGCTTTTATATCATCAGCATATCGGGAACTGTTCCAGTTTTCGCTGGCAGAATCAGATTTTCCGTGTCCGGCAAGATCCATTTGTATAATATGATAATTGGGAGCTAAAAATTTCTGTTGCTCATCCCACCATTCAGTATTTCCAAGCCAGCCATGAATTAGAATTATGGCTGTATTCCCGTTTCCGGATTCCTTGTAATGAATTTTTTGGTTATCTGAAGAAACTGCATATTTTTCCATTGAAATTTTATTTTATGTTGGTGGGTGAATAATTAGAAAACTAAGGTACAAAAAGCCTGCAAAAAGGAAGGTTATTTCTTTTTGTAGAACCTGTTTATATTTTTTCTTTTATTGAATTTTGAATAAGGTGATGGTATAGTCAAGTAATTTCTGATTCCCATATTCACCATGGCCCGGAACAACAATTTTTACATTGGGGTATTCCTTTTTTACTTTTTCAACAGTGGCAGACCATGTAGAAACATTGGCATCACCCAAATATCCTTTGCTGGCTTCCAGTTCTTTTAGCAGACAGCCGCCAAAAAGAATATTTTCACTGGGAAAATAAGCTACGGTATTATCTTTTGTGTGTCCTTCTCCGAAGAATTTAGTAATCGTTTTTTCATTCCCAACTTTTAATATCAAGGAATCACTAAAACTGTTTTGAGGAATCACAAAATTATTTTGTTGGGCTAATTCAACGGTTTTAGAATACGAATACGAAGGAATATGATGATTGTGAAATGCCTGTAAGCCACCTAAACTGTCATCGTGAAAATGGGTGGGAATAACAGCATTGATTTTAGCATGAAGTGTTTTGTTAATCCATTGGATCAGTTCTTCGGAACTTTTGTCGTTCGTAGGAGTATCAAAAATAATGGTCTCCGTACCGTTTTTTACAATAAGCCCATTGCAGGGAACGTTCCCGAAGTCATTAGTCTGTTTAAAAGAGGTATGTATAAAAGCATTTTCTGAAATCTGCGTAATGATGAGGTTTTCAGATTTATAAATTTCTTTTGCTGTAAAGTTGTTGGAGTGTTGAGAACCACAACTTAAGATGATAAAAGAAAATAAGATGATGAATAAACTTTTAATGATTCTCATTGTTTTATTTTTTACAGGGTCTTTTTGATTGATATTCTGTAGTTTAAATTACAAAATTTTAGCTGATGAAAATAAGTCAGGATTTTTTTCAATCCAATTCATCATGTTTTTATGTTTGAAAATAAGCAGTTTTTACACAAGATAAAGGGGCAATAATAGATCTATAAAAAAGTTATCCACATAAATTTATTCACATTTATTGTTGGTTGTGGAAAACTTTATGTGGATATTTATTTGTTTTAAATTATTGATTTTTAAATATTTATTTAATGTTTAAAAGAGGTGTCGAAAAGTTATCCACATTTTTTAATGAACATTTATTAATTGAGATAAAGTTATCCACATGTTTTACTCTTAGCCTGACAAACCATAGATTTTTGTATTCTTATAATGAAAGGAATAACGACACGATTGGAGAATTCTGTTTATTATAATCCTTCTATATATTTTTCGTAACCGCTTTTTTCCAAAAGATCTTTAGCACTTAAATGATAGACATCCTTCCAAGAATCCGGACCGTTTTTGTCAACATATTTTTCGATGATCCGGAATCCCAGCCAATAGTTCATAGATTTTGGAGCATCCGGAAATAGTTTAAGCTTATCATTTCTTAATAATGGATTATTTCCTGAAGTATCAGAGAAATAAGGCTTTAATTTTGTAAATATTTTTTTTTCGTTGTTGAGGTACCAGTTCCAGTTCTCCTTTGTCATGTTTTCCACTGCTTCATATTTTTTTATTTTATGGGCAAAGAAAACGTAGGTGAAGTAGCAGGCAAAGCCCTCATCTATGGTCTGGCTCAACGCAGATCCTCCATTGTTGTCAGCGTTTCTGAAATGTTCATAAACGAGATGATTTAATTCATGGGGAAGCCCTTTTTCAAGCGTGTAGGGTATATCTACATTTTTATCATTAAGTTCTAATGCAAATTGTTCTGCATTGCATCCCCCAAATGAAATTCCTGTGATGGGTGTGAAAATTAAACTGATTGTAGCTTTAGGCTGATAAGGAACCAGTTTGTTGAATCTGATAAGGGTTTCCTGAAAATGTTTTTGGAGATCAATATTCAAAATAATATTGGCTTTTTCTTCGAACTCCTGCTTATTTTTTTCATATAAAGTTTTGTTCCAGGCAATCATGCCTTTAGGGTTGTTGAAAAGCTGGGCATTTTCATCTCCGAAAATAACACCATAGCAGCTGTCCCATAATTTTTTATGAGGTAAATAAACATTTTTTACAATCCTTGCAGAATCGTATTGTTGGTTTTTATGGGCAAGAAGCTGATGCTTAAATAAGTTTTTAATGACAATATTTTCAACTTTCACACTATCGGAAACTTTTTCTAATCTGCTATAATCAAATTTTTTATTAACAATAGAGGATGAATTTCTTGTAGAACAAGAAATTATGACAAACATTGATAAAAATAGAATATTTTTTTTCATAGAAAAGGTCTCTGATTATTGTATAGGCGTTAAAGCTTTGGAATTTCTTGTTATCACAACGTATTGGAAATAATCAAGTGTATGAGTATTTTGTTGTGGAGTGAAGCTTTCTCCAAACATTCTGGATTTTATAGAGATTAATTGATCGGCCTGTTGGTAAGGAGAATTCTTAGCATTGAGCTTGAATAGTGTTACAGAATTAGATGGAGAGAAGTCTTTAAAATCATTAATTCCTTTTACCAGCATGAATGGGCCGTCTGCATTGATCCAGTCTATTTTCTCATCTTCTGGAGTAGGGAATTGTGGATTTTTTGGAAGATACATCTCACTGTCCAAAGGAAAGCTTACAATGCTTGAGGTTTTAAAACCTGAGTTTTTAAGTCTTTCTGCGAAAGGTTTCTCATTCTTTTTTACTCCATGCTGTAAAACATGATAAAATCCGAAAAGTCCATAGAATTTCTCATGCTCAATGTTCAGTTTTTTTACAGCGTTTTTAAAATTTATAATCATGGCAGAATCCCTGGAGATTTTGCGGGAATTGTCATTGAAATCCGTATCAATTCCAATGACGGATATCTTTAAAGAATCTTTTAGGGTTTGGTTATAATCATAGATGGCATTCCATTTTTCCATCAATTCTTTACTGGATTGCTGTGGAATTCTCTTTTTAACGGCTAGTACCACTTCCTTAAGCAAATTTTGGTCTTTTGAACTTCCATGAAGGAACAGATTCAGCTTATGTGAATAAGTGCTATCCATTTCAGCAATATAATATTTAACACCTGTTTTTTGGTTTAAAAATTTAAAAAAATCCAGATCCAGTTTTTGATTGTCTGCATATCCATGAATTTCACCCAAAAGGATAACCTGTGAATTATAAAAAGGAGCATCAAATAATTTACCGTCTATTTTATCATGGAGCAAAGTATGGTTATTTTTCAGATAGTCTGTCAATTCAGAATCTTTTCCGCCGATAAAGATTTTGTTACTGATAAATACGTACAAAATAGAAATTAAAATGATGGCAAATACAGAGAGTAAAAAGTATTTGAAGAATTTGAAAACTTTTTTCATGGGTTATTTTTAGACGAATATATTATAAAAAAGAGAATGGAAAGATATTTTATAGACCGAATGGTTGAATTTTATTTCTGAATGGTCATCGTGAAAAAAGCTTTGAAAAAATTATCCACAATATCAGATTGTGAATTAGCAATGTTCTTAAATTTTCTCTTTTTTAAAGGTCAAAAGATTCATACTTTATCTTTATAAATATTCCAGAAGTTAAAGTCTGTCATAGGAGCATCTGTAATTCCTACATTACGGCCCATTGTCACGATTTGTCCTCTGTGGTAAGTTCCGTGAAGAACTACATGTTGGATATATTCATATTTTGAAAAGTCACATTGAAACCATTGAGACTCTATCTTTACATTTTTAGATAAATCCTCTTCGGATAAGCTTTCCACATAATCTACCAGCTTTTGAGAGTTATTTTTTATGTTGTTGAAAACTTCTTCTTTACTGGTCTCAGCGGCTGTTTTGGCAAAATCGAAATCGTTGCTTTCAGAAATATGACTCCACCAGTATTCCTGAGTCTGCCAGATATGATGCAGGGTTTTTAGAATCGTTGGAAAGCTGGAAATTACTTCTTGATTGAGTTGTTCATCAGATTTTGTGGATAACCAGTCAATGTATTTATTGACTACCCAATTGTTGTACTGTACGGTTTTGTTGATTAAAGTTTTTAAGCTCATCATATTAATATTTGGTGGTTTACAAATGAGAATCAAAGCCCAAAATGTCGATCATGATTCTTGTTTTCAGGATTAATCAGGGCTTTATTGCTGTAAGTTGCTGCTTCAAATTCACAGATACTCACAGACAGAAATGAAATGTCAGGAAGTAATTCCGTAAGCTGGGTACTTATTTGCTTTGAGAGATTAGTTTTTTGCTCAGTACTGCGCCCCTGCATAATGTATCCGAAGACATGCAGAAAGTTATTTTTATGCTCTCCCAGCCGATAGTATTGATAAGGCTGAAGCCTTACTTTAATGTCATTCATTGCAAATAAACCCGCTGATTCAGCCACGCTGTATACAGCATCCATGATCTCATCCGGCGCTTTTTGTTGGAGAATATCCTGCGAGCATTCTATAATGAAATGAGGCATACGGAATATGTTGTGATATGATTTTTGTCATGTAAAAATAAGAAAAATTTGAATTGAATTTCAAATAAAAAACCGCTCAAAATAGAACGGTTTTTTTATACTATTAATTTTTACAAAGCAGATTTTTTAATACTGTATTGCGGTTTTATAGGATCAGACATATCCAATACAATATCATACTGGCCGTCTTCTGCTATCGGGAAATCATAGGCATTAAGGGCTATGGTTTTGCCATCGTTGTTAAGGCCAAGATTATATCCCCAGTCGTTATCTACTCTGAATTTTAAATTCCCTTTTTTCAGATGAAAGTTTTTAAGGAAATAAAGATTCGGATGATGGGAATCTACCTGTAATGGGGTGTCTTTTCCATCCCATCCGCCTGGAGTTGCATTTCCGATGATTCCCCATAAATAATTGGCGTTCTTTTTTGTTCCTGTTTTTATACTTCCATCACGAAACTTAACCACAAGAACATTCATTTTTCCTGTTTGGTCCGGTTTAAAGGTAAAAGTGAAATTTTCATCCAATTGAAATGATGTATTGCTGATAGGGAATAATGAACAGGTTGGATATCCCTTTTCCCTGAAAAGAACTTGTCCGTCCACAACTTTTACATAAAAATCAGTAGCCCCTGTAGAATAGATTCCTTCCAGTTTTTTGAGTTGCTTTGGATTAGTTTTTGCGACTGTAGGGATCTTATAAGGTTTATTGTATAATATGTTTTCAATCTTTGGAACAATATCATCTGTATGTGATAAATCAGAATTTGAGAACACAATAATACAAATGTCATCTTCCAGAACTCTGTAATATCTGCTTCTGTAGCCTGGTCCGCCACCATCATGTCCAATTCTTTTTTTTCCGTCAACGGTTAAGACAGTACTGCCCAATCCATAATGATCATTAAGATACGTGGTAAACATTTTTGCAATAGTTTCTTTTTTAAGGATAGTGTTGCTTTTAAAAGACTCATTGAATTTGAATAGATCCTCAACGGTAGAGTACATGGCGCCGGCAGCAAAAGGATGATCGGTTTTAAAACGTAATGCTTCGTTGGAAGTATTATCTGATAAAAACTCATATCCGAAAGCTTTGTTTTCATCAGTGACATTGTTAAAATGAAAACCCGTGTGATTCATTTGCAGAGGCTTAAGGATGTAACTTTCGATAGCTTTATCATAATCTATTCCGGTCACTTTCTTGATGATATATCCTAGGATATAATAGCCAGAGTTTGAATAATCCCATTTTTTTCCTGGTGAAAAGTCTAATGGTTTTGTAGAAATGAATTTCATGAATGTTTCTTCATCCACTGTATTTTCTGATGCCGTATCATTGGGAATTCCGGAAGTATGGGAAAGAAGATTGGCTATCGTAATGCTATCTCCTTTCGGAAATTTTGGGTAATATTTTGAAAGCTTATCATTGAGAGATAGTTTTCCTTCTTCTTCCAGTTTCAGAATAACTGTTGCAGTAAACATTTTTGTGGTAGAGAAAATCCGATAGAGACTGTTATTAGTAGTTTTCTCTTTTTTTGGAGCATTTCTATAACCATAACTTTTTTCAAAAATAATTTTTCCTTTTTCAGCAACCAATACAGTACCACTGAATTGACCAGCCTGATCGTAAGCCGCTAATAATTGTTCCAGCTGTTTCGTTTTTTGTGAAAAAAGAGGATTCACTGCCAATAGTACCATAAGGCAGGTTAAAATAGTTCTCATGTAATTTTTATTATAAGACAATTGTTACAGAAGAGTTATTACATCTTACTTTACAATTTATTTAACCAATTTTCTATTGATCTCAGATAGTGGCGTTCATCAATGCTTTAAAATGAATTATGTTCAAAAACTAATAAGTATCTTTAATCTGTATTAATGTTTTTACTCCTTGAATCATTACCATTGAGGCTTTTCCTATTTCAATAAAGTATTTTAATTCTTTTTCCTGTTTCAAACTAATTTTTCCAAAAGTGAAATTTTCGGTTTTATAATCTTTAAAGTCTCCATAATTTTTAATCTCAGCTTCTTTTATTTCCCCAAAATTTACAATACCGTTTTCTGATGTTATTAATTTTTGTGTGGTTAGGATACTATAATTATTGGTGTCTATAATGATGGAGCATATTAATAATTCAGAGTCGGTAAGCTTTATTGAGATTTCAGGATATAAGCCAAAGAAATATTCATTGTTTTCATAAAATCTTGACCATTGATACACATCATAAGGTTTCATGGCACTCTTTTTTATTTTTGCAATGCAACGGCTGTGCTTAAATTTATCAGTTTTTACCATAATTTTTTCCTTTACCTTTTAATTGAAGTTACTTAGTCTATTGAATATCTTTTCGTTGATACAATATTCTTTTTTCAGCTCCAGAGTTATTTCTAATAATTGGAGAATCAGTTTTCCAATTCGGAAGATGTTTAGCAAGTTGGTCTATGAGTTTTTCAATTCCTGGAGTATTTTCATAGGTGAATTCATATCTGTTTCCACTAGTAATTATTTCTAGTCCAGTTTGTTTTGCAGTGTTTAATATCGGAATACTGAATGAGTGTACAGAAATAATTTGATTCCATTGAATCCACTCTGATGTTTTTTTCTGTTTCACATAAAAACCATCAATACTATATTGAAAAAGTCCATTGTAGGTATGGAGTTTATCCATTTTTTTTTCGACAGATTCATAATTTTCTTTATCACTTGGAGCATACATTTTTGCTATCGAAAAGCAAAGAATAGTAAAACATGAAAAAATAATAAAATAAGATATTTTCTCACTATCAAAAACCGGATAATAAAAATAAACTAAGGCTATAATAAGAAGGTCAACAGTAATTATTTTTTTCATCAAGAGTTGGATTTGTGGTCATCATTAATACAAACGTAAATTTACATTTTCTCAAAATATTTTCCCTTAAACTGATACCTGATCTTTTTATTGGTGACTTTAGAATCTGCCTGTATTAAAGGAATAGTGATAATTTTATTTTTAGAATCATATTCAATCTCATAATCTCTGCCTTGATAGTTTCTGTTGGCTGAAGCTGTAAGATCTACTTCATAGCTTAGTTGATTTTTTATTCCGCTTTGAGTCTTGATGAGCTGAGCTTTATCATTCAACTGCTGTTTATCAATAGAAAAGACTTTGATAACATGGTAGCTCATTCCGGAGCTTAGTATTGCTTTACTTTGAGTAAGATAATATCTTTTGTTCTCTGAAATAATATCATTGATCTGATAATAATAACATCCCGGATCACCTTCTCCCTGACTTTCTACAGCTTTAGAATATATTTTTTTATCAATGGTTTCGTATTGAAAGACATTCTTAAAGAAATGCATCGTTCCTCCTGTCCATGTATCCCATGAATATATCCGGAATTTACCATCTTCTGAGGTCTTCACAATGAGCCCGTTTTTCTCCAGAGATTTAAAATCATGACTGATCGTCTGAGGTTGAGAAGAGGTATATCGTACTAATAATTTTTCAAATTTTGTATTGGCAACAGCTAAAGAATCATAAGAATCTTTATGATCTCTGCCTTCGGAAGACCAATAATTAATTTTTTGGAAGGATTCATTCAGTTGTTTTTCAATAACGGACATATTTTGGCCGAACAAGAAATGAGTAGTGATACACAACAAACCCCCAAATATTTTCTTTATTTTCATGGAATTAAATTTAGTTTGTTAAGAAGTAGTTTGATTTTCCATCAACTTAAATGCTAAAAAATGAAGTTGAAAAATTTTAATCCTATTTATTATTTTTTGCATTTCAGCTGAAATACATTTCCTTCAGGATCTATGCCGTCACACAACCAGAAATCATAGTTTTCAAAAGTTTTGATGGCTCTCATCTCAACTTTTTTTGACAGCAGTTCATTTCTTGCCGATTCAATATCTGTCTCCACTTCAAAAACAAGTTTGGTATTGTTATCAAATTGGTAACCGGTTTCTATTTTCTCCAAATATTGATTTCCAATTTTGTGAAGTCCGATATTGGCAGTTCCGGCATTCATCAAAACCCAGATGGAATCTTCTTCAACCACTTTTAAGTTAAAGTTTTCAACATAAAATTTTTTGAGTAAACTGATATTTTGTACATACAGGATGATGGAGTCTAATTTTATCTTCATGGTTGGGAAATATGTTTTTATTAAAGATTACAGGCAATTCAATGATTAGTTATGACGTTTACTGTCATTGTATTGCCAAAGAACATTTACTATTTTCCATGTGCCGTTTAGCTTAGCAAGATGCATATAATCTATCCATTCATCTGCCATTAATTTTACCGAGGCTGTATTGTCAGAAACATCCAGCAGTTTTATTTCTTTTTTGGGAGAGGCAGGAAATTTATCACCGTTTTTATTATAGCTTTCAGCCAGTAAAACCATAGATTCTGTGTTGGTCTCACGTAGGTAATCTTTACCTGTAGCTTTATCTTTCCAAAAGGTACGTTTTACCATGCGGGGATGTAGGGCCCGTTCCATTCTGTTGGGAGCCGGTGAGTGCTGGGATTCTATATAATCAAGAGCTGCCTGTCGGATGCTCAGCGTGTCTTGTTTCGTTTGTGCTGACATCCATTGGATGGTTAAAAAGAGCAGAAGAAAAGAAATATAATATTTCATATGCTATGATTTATTATGGATGATAAATAAGCTGTACCACACCTGACTTGAAAACATTGGTTTCAACAAGTTTTAAATTTAATCTTTCTTTTAAATCTTCAAAAAGAGGTTTTCCACTTCCTAAAGCAACCGGATGTACAGAAATTCGGTAAACATCAATGAGATTATTTTGAATGAAAGTTTTGATAAGGCTTGCTCCGCCATACAGCCAGATATCTTTTCCGCCCTGCTTTTTTATCTCTGAAACTTTTTCCACAAGATCGGAGTGAATAAATGTTGCCTTTTCATCTTCACGGTTTTGACTTGAAAATACAAACTTCTTCTTTGCATGAATGGTTTTCCAGAATTCCAGTTCTTCCGGAGCTGCATTTTCATCAGGTCGGTAATTTCCCCATGCAACATAGCTTACTCTTCCATAGAAAATGGTGTCAATTCCTGATATAAAGCTATCAAAATTCATATCATCATCCATAATGCACCAGTCGATTTCTCCGTTGGGGCCTTCAATAAATCCGTCTAAGGTTGTTGCTAAATCCAGAATAACTTTTTTCATAATAATCGTCAGTAAGAAGTGTTGGGTGATTTTTCTGATACCAACGAAAGATAGTATATTTTTACTTTTTAGAGAAACTGATTGATAGGTATTTTTATTGGGGTTCTGTAATTCCTATCATTACTCCAAAGTCTCCATCAACTTGCAGCCAGTTTTTCTCAGGAAGATACGTTCTGGAAACATAACCGTCGAGATATAATGCCTTTTTGCAGCCAATTTCCTTAAAAAATTGGGCAAGGGTATAGAAATTAATTTCTTTTTTAGACATGGTAAAAATAATTTCTCCGTTTTCCAGCATTCCAACGCCGTTTCTGATGTTAAGATTCTTAGAATCTTTTTGAAAGATGGGATTTATTTTTCCATCAATCAACAATATCGGTCCGGATTGAGTGGCATATTTAATGGTGGGATTTTGTTTATATTTTTTAGTATCAACAATTCCCGGCTCATTGTTTTGAGTTATATAAAATATTCCATTAGGCTGAAGATAAAAGTTTCCGGAGCCTTGCAATGGGTCAATAGGTTTTAGAATTTTGAAATTCTCTATATAAAGTCCTTTTGGTGAATTATCAGGTTCAAACATTCCGCCATTCATGGCGAAAATTAATTTTTCATTGTTAGATTCCGCTTCATTTTTGAGATTGCCGATGCTTTTCAGTATTTCATTTTTATTGTTTTTCCAATACAATTTTACCGTTTGCTTTTTAGGATTCACCTGATACATGATAAAGTTGTTTTTATCCTGTATCTTTTCGCTACAGGAGATGATGAGAAAGAGTAGGAGGGTGAGCAGATAATTATATTGTTTTGGCATCGGATAATGAAGATACAACAGTTTTCTAATAGTTTGTAATGACAAAATCAGGGTTCGAAACTACAAAAAGATAGTTGTCAATATAGTCTTCATTGGGTGGAAGCTCATATTTCTTTTTCAGCTGAGCAATCTCCTTTTTTGACATTCCACGGGTATTTTTTCTTGATAGATCCCATTCTTTACTTGTATTCCAGTCTTCATAATAGTTTTTTACTTCAGTTTTATATTCTTCAGTTTTTTTGAAATCCATAAATTGTCTGACTTTAAAGTCCATAAAACCATCTTTATCCAACTCTTTTTCTTTTATAATATTATCATTCTGAATCGTTATAAGGTGATATTTATCATATAGTGAAGCATATCCAAAATTAGCAGCCTCAAGCATTTTGCCTATTGGAATGATTAATATTCCGGTATAATTAAGGACTATTTTCCTATCACCAAATGTTTTTTTAAAAACAGAAATATATTCATATTCATCAGAGGTCGGATTTTGAATCTTAATATCAACAAGACTTAAAAGATTGTTTTCAATTTTAAATGTCGCAATGTAACCACGATGGTTGGATGTTGAACCAATAAAAATCGTTTCTTCTTTACCCTCTTTTTTAATGGTGTTTTTAGATCCATAAATAGGATGGTGCTCAGGATGGTCAGTAAAATATTTCTCTAGTGGGTTATTGAGTAATTTATATTCTTTATTGTTGATGATGATCCTGTCCGGTTCCTGACCTGTAGCTAGAATTTTTATGACTGAAAAAGTAAAAAATAAGATAAATAATTTGAACTTCATTTTAGATTATTGAATGGAATTAGGATTTTTGAGTGTAGCCATATTGTATGGCAGCTTTAAGAGCCTCAATGTTGATATTTTTCAATGTTTTAAACTTAATACAATATCCGGTTATGCTGGCTTTCCCTATTCCTTTTCCAAAGGTTCTGGCTAAATAAGTTTTATCATCTATTCCCATAATATAAACAGATATTCCTGTGGTATTGGCGCTCATTCCGATCTGGTAGAATTCTTTGCTTTTTCCATCAGCATATTGCATGATCTGAGACCCGTAGCCTATATTGGGGTTAGAAACTGTTTTACCTTCATCGTTTTTACCGTCCAGAAACCATAATTTACGATTCGGCATAAGTTCGAGCATGATGTGGTGAAGTTCCCACATCTCGGAATGCTTGGGTTCAGATTGTGCTGCAATATATTCTTTGATCTGTTCCTGGATGTTCATGTCTTATTTTATTTGGAATTGGCAAAAAAAGTTTCAATAGGTGATTGCTGTTGGTTAATGATCAAAAGCTGGCTTTTGTCATCCAAAAGAATCTTGTACTGAAATTCTTTATCAGGATTAAAGCTCCACTGGTTCAATTCTTTGAATTGGCTTTTAACGAGGTTAAGTTTTTCGTTATGGTTTTGGGAGATAATAATGATTTTCGTTAGGGGAGTCTTCTTCATTTTTTCAAGACTGAGCATGGTAATTTGTGTTTCAGATTCCTCACTTGAACGCATAGGATACATTTGACCTATCCTATTAAAATCTTTTTTATTCTCAGACAGGATATATCTGTATGTCATAATATGGTCAAGTTCGTTGATCCATCCAGGAAAGTTTTCCTCATAAATCCTGATATAAGTATTAATAAAATTTTTATCAATAGGTTTTTTCTGAGCGATATATTCCTTTACTGTCGGATATATTTTCTTTGCCATCAGATTAACGTATTGGCTGTAATACCAGTCATTGGTGTCTGTTTTCCCATTAAGACTTTCATAGACGTATCCATTTCCCATAGCGGTTGCCAGTGCTTCATTCATTAATTGATAGGCATAGTTGCTGTATTTCGATGGATTGTCCTTAAAGTTTTTTGCAATCTCTTTTTTCACAGCAAGAGATTGTTCATCATTAAGGATGTGGTAGGTTTCATGCAGCATAACACTGAAAAAGCCTGTGTAATCTTTTAAATTGGTTTGAACGGCACTTATAAAGTTATTGTAAAAAGCCTGGGCTGTAAACCCCATTGAATTAGGCAAAGGATACATTGCGATTTCAAAAGGGATGGAAAAATCCCAGGTTGAGTTATAGAACAATAAACCTGTCTGAAAATAATATTCCATGTTTTTCTCCCTGGAGTACATGCTTATTTTCTTTAGTTGTGGTTCAAACTGATGTTTATTAGGAATATAAATAAGCTCATTGTAAATCGGGGTAAATGCTGAAATAATTTCAGAGATACTCTGCAAAGTTACATTAGGCAGGATTCCGATGGAACGAAGCTTAAAATCATTTAAATTATTTGTTTCAATCAGATTCTTTTTCAGAATGTCTCTGGACTGCATGGGTATTTTTGAACCATAAGGATATTCATCAAATGAATAACTGTAATCGATTGGCAGTCGCTCGAACTTTACAATAAGATCCTTGTACTTTTGAGTATTATACTTTGATTGAGTGAATGCAGTCTTAAATACATTTTCCGGATAATGATCAGAAAGGTTCTGTATAAAAACAAAGACAGCCAACTGCTCAGAATACTTAATATTGAAGCTGATTTTCTGCCCGAATGTCCAAAAGGACAACAAAAAAAATAATGCGAAAAAACTTTGTTTCATAGTGTTGTTATCGTTTATGTTTCAGCTTCTATTTTAAGGGTAAAAAATAACAGCTGCTAATCCAATAAATTATTTTCGTGTAAGCTGTCAAAAATTATTTGATCTACTTCTGATATTTTATCTTTGTCTGAATAATGAAGCCATTTCATTTCTTCAATTTCAGAGTTGGTTTTTAGCTCCCCGGAATATTCTCCGGAATAACAGGTCATTTTTACAAGGATACCTTCAGCATGTCCATGGGCCTAAGCCTCAAAAGTTCCGATATAGTGAAGTGTTTTAGGATCAATGGTAACGCTTAATTCTTCACTTATTTCACGAATCAGAGCCTGTTCATCTGTTTCTCCGGATTCTCTTTTTCCACCAGGAATATAATATTTGTCTTTTCCGTAGCTTTTTGTGGACAAAATGGATTTGTTTTTTAATTCGATCCAGGCTAGTTTGTCAATGATTTTGTGTTCCATTGTTATTTTTTAGAGTATTATATTTTTTATTTTTTTAAAATTACTGTAATTGCATCAGAAATTTCAAATAGTTTTCCGTTGTAATTATTGCCCAGTAAGATAATGGTTAGTTTTTCATTCAGATCAGAAACCAAAAGGGCTTCATAGTTTCCGGCTCTTCCATCATGAGAGTGAGTAACTAATTTTTTGTTTTTAAATTTGGCTTCGCCCAAAGAGGACTGAGTATCCGGTAAATCAAACTGCTGTCCCAATTCAAACAATGAATTTTCATTAATGACTTTATTGGAATAGAGGCAATCTGACCATTTTAGCAAATCAGTTGTAGGTAAGAAAGTTCCACCCACCAAAAAATCAGGTTTATCTTCTATTAATTTGTTATTAAATCCTTTTGCAATCAATTTTTCATCAACAATAGGCGTAATTTCAGACGAATTCATTTTACATGGCTGGAAAATATTTTTACTTACATACTTTTTGTAAGGCATTCCGGTAATTTTTTCAACTATAAACTGTCTTAGAAAAACATTGTTCATGTTGTAATCGTATTGAGTTCCCGGCACAAAATCAAGTTTGTCGATTAATTTTAAATCATCGAAAATATCCTTATTACTTTTAATTTTTTTCCAATTTACATTGGGCAGTCCGCTTGTGTATTGTAATAAATCCTTTATAGTGACTTCATTGGCCCATTTGGGTAATTCCGGAATGTGTTGGGAGATATGATCTTCTATTTTCAATTTGCCCTTTTCCTGTAACTGTAATAATGCAACACCGCTGAATTCTTTGGTAATAGAACCAATATTAAACCTGTAATCAGTGGTTAGTTTCTTTGTTTTTGCAGCATCTGTAAAGCCAAAGGAAGCGTTGTAAATGATCTTATTATTTTTTGAAACCAAAACATTTCCGTTAAAAGTCCCATTTTTACTGAACTGCTTCATTAAAGAATCAATTTGAGCTGCCTTTTTTGTCTGGGCAAATGCAGAGCAGCTTAGGAGCAGGAGTGTGGTGAAAAATAAAAAGAATTGTTTATGGTAATGCATGGTTATTGTATGTCAGAGAAATTAAAATAAAGGTTCTCCGTTAAGATCCGTTGTCAGCACTTCACTCATATAATCAAAAAAGGGACGCATAGCCAGGAGGGTCAACACTACTTCTTTTTGAAAATTATCAGATAAAACTTCTTTATCGGTAAATTTTCGCATAACGATGTATTGTTTTTTTCTGATAAGGTCTATAGCCGGATGATTTTTATCAAAGCCTCGTGGAGCTGTTTTTACAGCATCCCCTTTGAGTTCTCCAAAATATTTTACAAACGTTTCATCAGCGGTAATCTTTTCGATTTCCCTAGTACTGATTTCAAATTCTTTGCGGATACGAAGTAAATCCTTGGCATCAGGTCCCCAAAAACCACCGCCTACAAAACTGTTACCAGGTTCCAACTGAATATAATATCCGCCTCTTAGCATGGGCTTTGAACGGGAAAATGCAACTCCAAAATTGTTTTTATAAGGAGTCTGATCCTTGGAAAATCGAACATCTCTGTAAATCCTGAAAATATGAATGCCTTTTAAATTATCATATTCCTGAAGTTCAGTATATATCTGGTTGAAAAAAACTTTGTTTTCTTTTACGATCAAATCATATTCAGATTTGTGCTGTGCAAACCATTCCCGGTTGTTGTTTTTTTCTAATTGTTTAAGAAATTCAAATGCTTTTTTCATATAGGTGTTTGAATTTATTGATCTGTACGATAAATGTAAATCAATATAAAATGTAATGTTTGTTCTGACTCGGGATTAATATTTGAACGCTTGTGATTATATCATCACTCTAATCTTCTGCAAAACCCCCTTCTCATTTTTATAAGTAAAAATGTAAGTTCCCCGTTGTACTTTTGTTAAATCTATATTTCTATTATAATAGGCAAACCCTTTCCCGATTTGCTTTCCGTTCATTGTAAAAATGGTATATTCAAATTGATTGCTATTGTTTTTATTACTGATGACAAAGCCGTCTCTATGAACATTGGTAAACACCCTTGTTTTAGTTTCATAATCTTCAGTGATTACGTTTGAAGAGAGTGCACTTTCATTAATATCTGCAACCTGGGTGCTTTTAATAGATGAATTGGCAACAGAAGTGGTGCTTCCGCCCATGATGTATAATTTATTATTATATACCTCCACCGCTGAGTGCCTTCGGGGAATCATATTGGAAGATAACTCATGTAGTTCATTGGTCGTAGTATCAAAATAGGCTAAAAAAGTTTGATTATCATAACCACCTACCACAAAAATCTTATTATCGGATACGGCTAATGAATGCCCGGATACACCGGCTGGCATAGTATATTGATCGGTCCAAAGATTAGTTTTAAGGTCGTAAACATTGATCAGGTTAGAGGAGGTTCCATTAAAACCGCCAATAACATAGAGTTTATCATTAACAATTTTGCCTTTTGTTTCTTTAGCTGTAGGCATGTCCGGTAATGAATTCCATGTATTTGAAGCAATATCATAATACTGAAAATGATTAGAAAATACAGTGTTTGCAGCTCCGTTTAATCCACTGCCTCCAAACACATAGATTTTACCATTGTATATTGCAGAACCAGAATTTCCTGCATAAAAAGGATTAACTGCTCCATGTGTTGTAGTATTGGTGCTAAGATCTAAAATTTCAAGTTGATTATTTCCTACGCCGTTAAAAATATAAATTTTATTGTTGTACGTTTCTGAATTGGCAAATCTTTTGGGAACCAGAGCAGCATTGAGAATACTCCATTTATTATCTGTAATATTATATTTTTCAATATAATTAGTATTTCCTTCGATGGTATAGCCGTTGGTCACATACATGTTGTCATTTACTATTACACTTGTTGTGGCGCCTCTGCCTGCAGACATATCTGCCAGCTTTTGAAAGTGAAGGTTTTGGGCATGGGCTAAGAATGAACCCAAAAGAGAAAGGAAAAATAATTTTGTTTTCAATGGTGTTAAGATTTAGTGTTTGGTTTTGATAGATGTTATAGAAGCGATTCGGGGATTGTTTTTTAGTGCCGAATCGTAATAAAACATCGTTTTTCAAAGATAGGGAAAAGTTTAAGAATTTTTTTTGTTTGCTTTTTAAATATTTTGTAAAAAAGCTGTTTCTGTCTTCAGATGATTTGTTATTAGTCAATCACCAACCAATCGTTAAGTATTTCACCATTCAGATCTGTTTCAAGATCATAATAGCCAATGGGTTCTACGTTATCAAGAAACATTTTGTTTTCTACATACGGTCCTATTCTTGTTCTAATAATAGGATCGCTGTATTGTTTTTGAATTAGAAATTGATATCCGTCAAATAGAAGAGTGATTTCATGACGTACAAAACCTCCTATAAGCTCCTCAGGATCCTCTGAGAGTATTTGGTGAAGAGTTTCAAATGCTTTCTTTTCCAGATCAAACGTTTTAACCTTTTCGGTCAGTATGGATTCAAGTTATTGAGCGTTCATGAATGATGATTAATCCATCAAAGCTACACATAAATACCTAAAAAATAAAAACCGCTCTGTTTTTTGGAGCTGCTTTATAGAATGTATACAGGATTTTAATCCTACATTTTAGAATATAATGTTTTGAAAAACCTTGGTTAAATTTCTTTAAAGGCATTTTTTATTGCTTCAGGTAACCCTGCTTTATTTTGTACTTTTTCGTAATGTTTTTTAGATTTTTTGATCAGCCTGTCATCTGAATTTTTTATTCCAACCTGCTTTAGTCTTAATGCATAGCAGCCATTAAAGGTATCATCTTTTTTTAATTTGATTCTGTTTTTTCAAAATGAAAAAAATCGGTTCTTAGATATCCGAAGCCTTCTAGCTAAAGATTACTTGTTTTATTTGCGTAAAGTCGGGAGACTACGTGCAATGGGCTAAACTCCGAATTAAAAAGTGTGAAAAAGTATTAGTGAGATGTTTGAAGAGTAATTTTTATTAGATCAAAGCTGGTAGAATTTGTGCAGAGGAGAGTTTTAAAGTGTCAGCTTAATTTTTTGTACTTCTGTTGTATTGGGTTTATCTATTTTGTTTGGTAAAACCCAATTTACATGCAGCTCTTTGTTTTCAATATGTATGCTGTCTATACAATAATGAGGAAACATGCTTGAGCAGTTTTTCCAGTTTTTCCCGATAAATTGTTTTCTTTTTCCAACCATGCTTTCAGCAACTAATTTATAAGGGAGAGAATCTGTTTCATATATAACAATGCCATTTATTTTGTCATAGGCCAGAACATTTTCATAAAATTTAACTTCATTGCTCTTAAATGATAAAATTAAGTCAGTCCATGTATCACTTCCATTGGAATGTCTAAGACACATGTTTTGATCATTACTCCATTTCAAGATTGTTTTATGATCTAGGTAATGGTTATCAATAGGTTTTGAAGAGTAGATAGTTTTTTCTCCATTACTCCAACGTAAAAAAGAAGTTGAATCTGTTGCTTTAATGATTTCAAATGTATGCTTGGGATTGATGACTTCAATTTTATTTGACGAGTGACATGCTGACATTAATATCCAAAAAGATAATAAAAAGAGAGGTTTCATATGGTTTTTGCTTTTATTTATTTGACTCCTTCTAATTTATGATTATGGATCATAATTGATGTCATAAATCTACCAATAAATCTATGAATAATGAAGGGGAGATATTAAGTCTAAAAAATAAAAACCGCTCTGAGAACAGAACGGTTATGCATGAAAGCTATTTTTCAGCCATTATTTTATCTTTTTCCTTTTGGAATTCTTCTTCAGACAGGACGCCGGACTCTTTCAATTCTTTAATTTTCTTCAGTCTGTCATATTTCGTTTCCGAATTCAGACGCTGAGATTTTTCTTTAGGTAAAAATTCATCCGGAACAATCAGCTCACCTGATCTGATGGCGTTTTCAAGATCTATTTCATAATTCATGAGACCGCTCCCGATTTTAGCATAATACACAAAACCATTTTTTTTGTTCCCTCTCGACATTATTTTTTTAACCTTGAATGACAGCCCGGAGTTGCTTCTTTTAAAAGAATTTGCCTGATTGGCCAGTCCCTGATATCCTGTAGTTGAAGAATAATTGAATAGGGAAGAGGCATTGGTTCTGATAAATTTAAAATCGCCATCATTCATAGAGCCTGTCCCGATTTTCAGGTCTAAACCTTCATACACCTTAAAACCTGTTGAGGTAGTAAGGGTATCATTTTCAAATGTTGGAGTGTTTTGCGCGTAAGAACTTCCAAAAATCAGCATGGTAAATAATAAGACTAGTCTTTTCATTGTTTTATTTTTAATAATCAAAATTGAAAGCCAAAAATAAAACATGGGGCAGAGCTTACCTTACGGGAATCCTTATCTATAAGCGATTTACCTCAATACAAAATATCTGCATTCGCATGAATAAGAATTATAGCTTCAGAAAAAGATGAACTATAAGAATATCTTCAGATTTGGGAATGTATTCTAAAAAATTGAAATTTTTTGTACAAAGTTGGGAGATTTTGCAGAGCAGAGATATCATTATTTCTATTCCATTTTCTTTTTAATTAAGGGGACCCGCATGATATCTGGTTTACCCTTTTTATTCGGATAGTGTAAAAACTTTCCGTCAAGAATAAAATATTTTTCTTTGAGAATATTTTCGTTTGTAAGAACATCTTCAATTTCAAACTCGAAAAAATTAGAATCTTTATTCTTTTTTTGAAAAACAATATAATCCTCTAAATTGTAAGTCATAAATCCAATTTGTGAAAATTCTTTTTGAGAAATTACAATTGAATTATCGGCTTTAAGAATGTGTTGATTTTTGATAGATGGAGCCCAAAAACATTGCTTAATGTAAGGCGATTTAAGAAGGTTAACATAATTTCTTTTTTTATCAAAATAAATAGTCGCTATTCTAAATTCTTGATTTTCCGATGGATTGGACTCAGGGATGTAATTGATTTTAATGGTAACAGAATCAGATGTGATCTTAGATTCTTTCATGTTTACTTTGGCAAACTCCCTTTTGGTTTTTGGATTTAATAATATTTTGTTGCCAGAAAGAGACCAGTCTCCCTGATATTTTTTTCCAAAATTAGTAAGAACAAATGTAGAATCAGATTTAAGTTCAATATAGTTGGCTTGAGGGTTAAATTTCCCAATTAAACCTTCTCCATAGATTCCTGCAATATCTTTATTTTGTGAATGAAAAATTGAAGGGATTGAAAATAAAGTAATTAGAATAAGCCTTTTCATAGATTAGTTTTTTCAAAATATAACAAACCCTTTCATCAAATAAAATGCCGTTTTAAGAGTAATTTTACATTTCTCAAATACGTCATTGTTTTGTTTACTCATTCTCAAAAACAAAACCACTTTCCTTGTCCATCTGCTCCCGCTCTTCTTTTGATATTCTTTTCCTTAACACTCTGGTGGTATACGCTCCTTTTACCATGTTTTTATCAATATACATCCAATCCGTGATATTCTGAGGATTAATTTCAATAGTATCTCCTAGTTTTACCTCCATTGTTGAAATGGGTTCTCCATCTACAATTCCATAGAATTTATAGTCAGAATATTGAACTTCGCTTATCCAGATATGTTCATAACTGGAATCTGCTGCGGCAAATCTCTCTTTCAATGCGAAATTATAATAATCCGGATTGTGACTTTCTATTGCTTGTTTAAATTGATATAACGAGTTTTGTGCGTTTTCTATTGCGGTATTCATTTCGCTGTCTTCTCCTTGTAAAATGTGAATACCGGGCTCATTATCTACTTTTACAATTTTATCTTTTTTCTGACAGTTTTGTAGGGCAAGACATGAAAGTAGATAGATTGGAAACTTAAAATGCATGATTTAATCTAATAATATTAATTTGATTTTCTAAATGGCTATCCATTGTTCTTATTCTGTGCTCTTTAGTATTATATTTTTAATTCGTAATGGGTAATGAGTTGGTTGGCATTCTTTAAAATGATTCCGCGAGTATGCTTTTCAGCTCCAAGTTTTTTCTCAATATAATTTTTAAGTTTTCTTTGATCGGAGCGAATAAGTTTCCAGTCTAATTGATGAGCTTCTTGTTCATGATCCGGATGTATAGAATCTTTTGCTATGGCTCCTTTTTCGTTAAATCCCATAAACTGGGATGCATTGAGAAAACCATTTTGGATTCCGCCAAAATATAATCTTTGGATTCCCCAGCCTTCACTTGTGTATCGAAACGTATGTCCGTTACAATATTTAGGATCTAACGTCACTTTTCGAACGATATTTTTGGTTTTATCTAGCGGATTCCAAAGCCCAAATGTAACGGCATTTTGTTTGCCGTTTTCTAAATCAAATTTTTCCAGAATTTCGTTGGTTGAAAAATACTGTTTTAATTCTTCTCCAAATTCAGAATAATGATCAAAAACGAGATAATTAGTTTCTGAAAATATAAAATCCAATATTAATTTTTTATCCTCCACTGTTCCGAAAAAATCTGTTTGCATGGTATTGTATGGTTATTACTATTCAAATTTATCCATTGTTTTACTATTATGTATGCACCACTACATTACCATTATATTATTTTTTGCTATCTGAAGCTTTCTAGTGTTGGGTGTATGCTTTGGAATTTTTGTTCAAAGTCGGGTGACTTTGTGCAGCGAGTATACTTTCGCTGATATCTGCCACTTGTATGCTTTTAATAGCTGAACTGGTAACAGACGTTGTACTTCCGCCGATGATGTATAGTTTATTGTTATATATTTCCGCTGTGGCATGCCTTCTGGGAATCATATTGGATGATAATTGGTGTAACTTATTGGTTGTCGTATCAAAATAGGCTATAAAAGCTTGATTATTAACACCCCCTGCAATAAAAATCTTATTACCGGATACGGCTAATGAGTGTCCGTATATACCAGCAGGCATCGTGTATTGATTGGTCCAAAGATTAGTTTTGAGGTCATAAACATTGATCAGACGGGAGGGAGTACCATTAAAACCACCAATGACATACAGTTTGTCATTCACAATTTTGCCCTTAGTTTCTCTGGCTGTGGGCATATCGGGTAATGAATGCCATGTATTGGTAGCAATATCATAATATTGGAATCTATTAGAAAATACAGTGGTTGCCGCTCCATTGAGTCCGCTTCCGCCAAACACATATATTTTTCCATTATGGATGGTAGAACCTGCATTTCCTGTATAGGAACGATTAACAGCTCCCTTCGTTATGGTATTGGTTGCAAGGTCTACAATTTCAAGATGGCTATTCCCCCAACCGTTAAAAATATAAATTTTATTATGGTAAGTCTCTGAGTTAGCCAATTTTTTGGGAAGTAGAGTAGCATCGAGAACATTCCATTTATTATCTGTAATATTATATTTCTCAATATAATTGGCATTACCTCCCTTTTCCTGATATCCATTGCTTATATAGATATTATCATCCACAATTACACTGGCTGTAGCACCTCTGCCTACAGACATATTGGCAAGATTTTTAAAATCAAGGGTTTGCGCTTGGGTGAGCAGTGTACCTAAAAAAGACAGGAATACTAATTTTGTTTTCAATGGAAGGCGTTTTAGTGTTTGGTTCTATTTGATTTTCTTTCAATGATTCAGGTTTATTTTTTATACAGGATTCCTTAAGAGAATAATCGTATTTCAAAGATAAGGAAAAGTTGATGAGCTTCTTTCTTTTCCTCTTTAGTAAGATTGACAGAAGAATATTTTTTTCATCCAGAATATATCCAAGACTGTATTCACCTTTTTGGCTCGGTGTTATTCAGTCTTCTTTGCTTAGATGCAGTTGAATAAAACCGTTTTTAAGGTTATATTCTTTATGTTTAAATTTTGAGTTCAGTTCACTGCTGTTTCCTAAAACACCGCCAACTCCTGTGATGAGTGGATGAAGATTAAAATAAATGTCCGTTACCAAATCTTTGTCTATAAAAGCATTAAAAGCACCTGTTCCGCCACCAACAGCCATTTCATGCCAACCTTTTTCTGACATATATTCAATAGCTTCTTCAGGACTTTTAACCGTCTTGTAGTCTTTTGATGGGTAAGGCTTTTCCGAGAGTATTACGATTTCTATTCCGCTGAAATGGTCTTTGACTTCCTGTGGGAAGGTTAAAAAATTTTCAAACGTTTTAAAGCCTATAACAAGGTTCCCCACTTTTTTTGCGAATGTTAAATAAAACTCCATAGCTTCTGGTGGCAATTGATGATGTGGATGATCGGATAATAATACTTTACCATTAGCTGAAATGTTGGCAATTACTGTTACTTTCATTTTTAATTTTTTTTACCGTGTAAAATTATCTGAAAGAAACTTTACCTTTACTATCCGTTACCTTTTGGAAAGTAACTATTGTATGAGTACTAAAAAAAATGACATCAGTAAAGAACAAATATTGGCCCTTAAAGATGCCATTGAATTATTGGGCGGCAAATGGAAATTCTGTATTCTGCATAATTTGTATCATCACGAAACAATGCGGTTCAAAGATTTGCAGGAAATAGCTCAGGGAATAAGTCCAAAAGTTTTATCCAAAGTGCTGCAGGAGCTGGAAGATAACTTACTGATCACCCGAACGGTTAATAACACTAAACCTGTTACCGTTTCGTATGCACTTACCACACACGCTGCAGAAACTGAAGAGGTTGTCAATGCTTTAATTAATTTTGGGTTGAAGCATAGAAAGAAAATAAAGGAGAAGTGATTTTTATATCATTAAGAAGTTGAGTTTACATCAAATCACCTTTCTTGATTTTGAAAGCTTTATTTTCTCTTCTTTCAATAATAAGGTAAGCTGCATCCAGCATTTTGATCATATGAATATACGGGTTTATCATATTCCTTTCCGGTAGCTTGTCATAGATCCCCATTGAGAAATAGACCATCCCGGAAATAAAATAATCAAATTCCTTAACGCTGTATTCTTTAAATGCTTTTTTAAAGACCAGCAGAGGATTTTGGTATTCTTTCTCCGATAGTAAACCAAGAGCCAACGGTGAAACATCT
Source organism: Chryseobacterium sp. Marseille-Q3244 (assembly GCF_940807095.1). Lineage (NCBI taxonomy): Bacteria > Pseudomonadati > Bacteroidota > Flavobacteriia > Flavobacteriales > Weeksellaceae > Chryseobacterium > Chryseobacterium sp. Marseille-Q3244. The sequence goes on from NZ_CALNWX010000006.1 coordinate 103,447, forward strand.
TCCAACTGAGTATTGACAAATAATTTCTTTTCCTTCAACATTAAAAAGTAGCCTGCACGGACAAATGACCGCATTGCCTGGTGAAAATGATAAATGACGGAAGGTTCTTCCTTTATCCAGCTATTTCTTTTGATAGCATAACTCATAATGTTGTTTAACAGCTCTTTGGTGGCTGTCAGATCATTGAGTTGAAAAAATGTTTCTATCTGCTGTAAGCCATAATATTTCTTCCGACCTTTTCCAAGCCGGGATTGAAAGTCTGTTCTGTTTTTTTTCATGAGTGTGTATTTTTTGTTGTACGATTTTACCCGGCAGTAAAGAAGTAAGTCCTGTAATGCCTGAACTTCCTGTCTATACAAGCCGAATGAATATGATAGAATTTGTGTTTTTCTAAAAGCCCGAAAGCCGCAATGGATTGTACACCCCATTGTACCGTATCATGATACTTTATGTGGTAAAGCAGGCTTAGAAAAAGATAATTGTAGAAAAGTAGAACAGCATGAAAATAAAAACGGCATGAGACTCTACAATATCTGCCATTGAGGTACTGGTATACCTGGGAACAGATAAGAGAGCCCACGCCTAGGTCGTGAGCTTCTAGCTTATCGTCTCGTTCCTAAAAATTACCAGTTTCCAATGGCGAGATTCTAAGCAATAGCTTCTATATTTCTTTGAAGTATCGCAAAGCTACATTTATTGTAGCTTATTGTACAAATATAATATAATTTTTGAATTGTAGGTTAATTCAACTACATTTTTTTCTTGTAAACTTTCCAAATTGCTCTGATAATGGTATTGCAATGGATAGAATTGAATTTCGAATCGCTTTTGGTAAAAGAGTTGAAAAATTTAGAAAGAAGATGGGATTAAGCTATCGTGAGTTAGCTCAGAAATGTGATGTAGACCATAGCAATATCAGTAAAATTGAAAAAGGGGAAGTTGATTTAAGGATTTCAACAATACAGGAACTAGCTAAAGGTTTAGAAGTTCATCCTCAAGAATTATTTGATTTTAAAATAGAATAATAAGCCAATCTCCGAAGTCTGAAAACTTCGGAGATTATTTTTAAATTGATTGTTTTATTTTATTGGTTCAAAGTCAGGAGACTTTGCGCAGCAGGTAAATAAAATAAACAGATATTTTTCTAATATTACTTAATATTTACTAACTATAATTTAATATAAATTGTTAGTTTAAACTTTTCAATATTCCATCGTTGATAATTGTATGTTTAAAATTAACCATATCTGGATATATGTAATTCGCTGTAATTCCCATCTCATTTAATTTAAGTCTTATTGCAGGAATTAATGATTTATGTATATTGATACAGCCTGACACAGTATCTAGAATCATTAATTCTTTAAATTTATCTTCCCCAAGAGAACTTTTAGTATGTTCTACATCTTCTTTATAAGTTCTTTCTAAAGGATACCAAGGATGATTATTAAATAAAAATAATCCCTCTTGATTAATGATATTTGCACTATTAAAAATTTTATAAAATTCGGTTTCAGGTAATATTATACTCATACAATTTAAATCAATTGATTCATATGAAATATCCTTTTCTTTGATATTTTTATCAAAAACCATTTGCCATGTTATAAACGCTGTATTCATTTTATAAGTATAATACAGGGAAAAATAATTATCAATTTCGTTATCACTAGGAGTGAAATTTATGCCATCTATAGCAAAAAATAAAGCAACATATGGGTTACTAGTATAATCTAAAAATGGTGTTGGAACGCCAAAATGTTGCATGTAGCTTAGATATGCCAAATCATTGTTCTCATCAATTCCAGAATTTATCAAAAGTTTTTTAACTACCTCATTGTTCCATTTCTTTGTTGCGGTAATTAAGTTTGATATAAAATCTTTGTAATGTTCACTAATCATATCATCTTGTACCTGTTTGTGAAGTTCTTGATTTATATACATTCGTTGAGCAGAATTATACAATTTATATTTGGCTTCTCCACAGCCTCTGTATATAAATCCATCTCCTATCTCTTGAAAAGCTTTAATTGCATCAAATATTTTCTGAACATCCTTATCCAGTTTCAAATCACCATCCTTGAAAAAATATTTTTTATCTTCAAATGTTTTATATTCTTCTAATTTCATATTATTTTACTTTTGATCTGAATCTGAATCTTTTTGTGTTGTTTTAGTATTATAAATTAAACATTCTAATAATATAATCTAAAAAAGTTAACACTATAGAATATGACCCATTGGTAATTGGTTTAAAATCATACAACTATATTTTGTAATGTATAGAGATAGTATGGATTATTCCATTGAATTTTTACAATACTATTAATTATTATTCGCTCTTTTTCCCAAATTTTCTAAATGCAGCGACAAATTGATATATTAAATAGGAGTTTATTATTTTTGATACATTATCAATAAGAATACTTGCAGCAGAAATTTCTGATTCAGGTTTATCTAATAAAATTTTTGGTAAAAAGTCACTTTTTCTAATTGGGTTTAGAAACTCTAATAAATAAACTGCATTTTTCCAAAAATAATTATCACCATTACTTTTACAATTAATTTTAAAACCTAAGCTATTACAATATAATGAATATAATAGAATTGTTGATACACATAAAAGCACTAATGCCCTTCCCCAGCTTTGACCATGATTATTTGTAAATTTATTGAGACTTAAATTAATTTTTTCGGTCCCACAGCTTAATGTACTTAAATAGGTATCTAGTTCTTCAGTATGGTATTGGCTCGCGGTTAGATTATCTCCCATATTCTGATAAACTTTCTTTATTTGGCTAAGAGCAAGTTTTCTTTGAGATGTTTTATCAATATTTGTGCTATCAATATTTATAGGATTTGGTAAAGATGTGCCTGCAAGAGCTATTTCTGTGATTTTTGATGAATCGAATATCATTTTTTGGTCAAAAAAATTACAGTCAATAAATGTTGTTTTACCCAAATCTGAATTTTCAAAGGATAACGATTCCGAAATTGAGATTTTCGAAATTGTTATATTTCCAATATTTGTAAAGTTCTCAAATTTTAAAGTGTCTAAATCTAATTCGCTTAAATGATAGAAGGTATCTCTATTTGAATAGCGAGAAATTAGAAAATTCTTTATTCTTGGTTTTGAAGAATACTTTTTAGTATAAGTATTTGTTTTGATATCAAAAATTTTATCATCATTGGGTAAGCAGTGAATTTTAACAGGGGTAACGCATTTGATTTCTAAACTACTAATATCACCGCCTGAAATCCAAATATTGTTAGTATAACTTCCACCTTCAATTTCAAATCTATTTATTTTAAGGCTTTGGTTGGTTTTCAAAACTTCATTTTCATTATTAAGAATTCCATCAAGCGTGCCAAGCCAATGTTTGAAATTGCCGCCTAGTAAAATTAAGTTTTTGATAGTTCCACCCCTAATACTTACAAAACCATTAAAATCACCTCTACGAAATAAAACCTTATTGAACTTTGCTCCAAGGAAAATTATGTTTTTATATGTGCCCCCATCAAAAATAATTTCTTTGTCATAAATTTCATTTTCTTCAAAAATAATATCATCACTTAATTTGAAATCTCCATTTAATATTATTTTATCACTCTCATATTGTACAATATATGAGAATAGTTTATCTTGTATAGATGTACCATTTAAAATTTGTTTGAAATCTTTAGAACTTATATCCATGGAAGTATGATTGGTTTTTTGATAGTTTTAAATAATAATTATCAATAAATTTCCCAATTTTCTCTTTTGCATGTTTCAAATCATAGTAAGTAGAACTTACAAATACTCTTGGTTTCATGAATTTCTTTAGTTATTAGTGTTTTAAATAAAATCCGAATCTACATATTATATTAATATTTTATATAATTAATGTTATATTTTTTGCAGATTGTTATTTTAGATATAAATTTCCTGCTAAACTAAAATATTAAAAAGGGCTTTCCTTACGGGAAACCATAAAACAAAAAACCGTTCTACAAAAGCAGAACGGTTTATATATTAAATTTGTCTTAGCGACTTGCTATTACATCATTTCTGGCATTCCACCACCCATTGGCATAGCTGGTTCAGCGCTCTTTACTTCAGTGATAACCCATTCAGTTGTTAAAAAGCATTCCAGATACAGAAGCTGCGTTTTCAAGAGCAACTCTTGTTACTTTAGTTGGAGGGGAATGATACCTACTATTATTTGCTCAAAGTCGTGAGACTTTGCGCAGCGAGGCAACACAATGTTAGCTGCAGTTATAATTTTTCTATTACAGTTAATGTGAGGATTTAAAAGAAAAAGAGCTGGAAGAAGACTTCCAACTCTTTAAAAATTAAAGTTTATTTGGGTCAGACATTAGTCTACAACCTGCCCAATGTGCTGATTTGATAACTAATAGTTTGTCATCACTATCAATAAACTTCATAAAATGATCTCTCAAAGCTTCGGTGTTATTATTAGTATACTTAAAACACCAAACAGATTCTAAAACTCTTTTTGCTCCATACTTTTGTAGTTCAGCATATAAAGTTTGATAATCTTTATTTTTGATCAAATCATAACTTAAATAATACAATGTATCTTTCATAAGCTATATCTTACACTCAACAATCCGAGTGAGATTTCTCGGTGATTGAAGTTTTATAAATTTTCCTATATTTGAGGTCTCAATTCGGATATCAGAAATTTAAAGGTATTCAATTCATTACCATTTTAGTATTTTCAATTTTTATTCCATTATTGATTATTTCTAAAATGGTCTTTTTATTTACCTATAATGTGACAAATTTTCATTAATTATTTTTTTGGAGGGAGACTTATTGGCAGTTCTTTAAAGATAATTTATTGGTTAACAGTTGCTAAAATGGACATCTTTAATGCTTTCTCTATGGTTCTTTTTACAAAATTATAATTTTATAAAAAGAATTCCTTACGGGAAACCATAAAAACAAAAAACCGCCCTACAAAAGCAGAACGGTTTATATATTAAATTTGTCTTAGCGACTTGCTATTACATCATTCCTGGCATTCCACCACCCATTGGCATAGCTGGTTCAGCACTCTTAATTTCAGTGATGACACACTCAGTTGTTAAAAGCATTCCAGATACAGAAGCTGCATTTTCAAGGGCAACTCTTGTTACTTTAGTTGGGTCAATGATTCCTGCTTCAAGCATGTGAACATACTCGTCAGTTTTAGCATTGTATCCGAAGTCTCCTGAACCTTCTGCTACTTTAGCAACGATTACAGAACCTTCACCACCTGCGTTAGCAACGATTTGTCTTAATGGCTCTTCGATAGCTCTCTTAACGATTTTGATCCCTGTAGTTTCGTCAGAATTGATTCCGGTAAGGTTATCTAAAGCTGAGATTGCTCTTACTAAAGCAACACCACCTCCTGCAACGATACCTTCTTCCACTGCAGCTCTTGTAGCGTGAAGGGCATCATCTACTCTGTCTTTTTTCTCTTTCATTTCTACTTCAGAAGCAGCACCTACATAAAGGACAGCAACACCACCAGCTAACTTAGCTAATCTTTCCTGAAGTTTTTCTCTGTCGTAATCAGAAGTTGTCGTTTCCATCTGAGCTTTGATCTGAGCTACTCTTCCTTTGATTTTCGCTTCGTCACCACCACCGTTTACAACCGTTGTGTTGTCTTTGTCAATCGTTACTTTCTCAGCCGTTCCAAGCATATCTAAAGAGATGTTTTCCATAGTGAAACCTTGCTCTTCAGAAATTACCTGTCCACCTGTAAGGATTGCGATATCTTCTAACATTGCTTTTCTTCTGTCTCCGAATCCCGGAGCTTTTACAGCCGCAATTTTAAGAGAACCTCTTAGTTTGTTTACTACTAAAGTAGCTAAAGCTTCCCCTTCCACTTCTTCAGAGATAATTAATAGAGACTTACCACCTTGTGCAATTGGCTCAAGAACTGGTAATAATTCTTTCATTGAAGAGATTTTCTTCTCTACTAAAAGGATATATGGGTTTTCAAGTTCAGCTAACATTTTCTCAGGGTTAGTCACAAAGTAAGGTGACTGGTATCCTCTGTCAAACTGCATACCTTCTACAACGTCAACTGTTGTATCGATACCTTTAGCTTCTTCTACAGTGATTACTCCTTCTTTACCTACTTTTCCGAAAGCTTCAGCGATCAAAGCACCGATCGTTTCATCATTGTTAGCAGATACAGAAGCAACTTGTTTTACCATTTCTGTAGAATCTCCAACTGTTTTAGATTGAGATTTAAGGTTTTCAACAACTGCGCTTACTGCTTTGTCGATTCCTCTTTTAAGATCCATTGGGTTAGCACCGGCAGCTACATTCTTAAGACCTTCTCTTACGATAGCTTGTGCTAAAACAGTAGCGGTAGTAGTACCGTCTCCTGCAATATCATTAGTTTTGGACGCAACTTCTTTTACCATTTGCGCTCCCATATTTTCTACTCTGTCTTCAAGTTCGATTTCTTTTGCAACAGACACCCCGTCCTTAGTTACGTGTGGAGCACCGAAAGATTTTTCGATAACCACATTTCTTCCCTTAGGACCTAAAGTTACTTTTACTGCATTAGCCAATGCATCTACACCTCTTTTTAAAGCGTCTCTTGATTCAATATCGAATTTTATTTCTTTTGCCATAATTTTTTATTGTATTAATGTACTTTGTACAATGTATGAATGATGTATCCTGAAAATATCATTTTACATGAATACATTTTACTTTTTACTTTTTACAAATTAACCGATGATCCCTAATAAGTCAGCTTCTTTTACAATTAAGTAATCTTTACCTTCTAACTTCAATTCAGAACCTGAATATTTTCCATAAAGAACTTTGTCACCTACCTGAACCGTTGTAGGTTCATCTTTTTTACCAGGTCCTACTGCCACTACAGTACCTTCTTGCGGCTTTTCCTTTGCAGTATCCGGGATAATAATACCTGAAGCTGTTTTAGTTTCTGCTGCGATTGGCTCTACCAGAACTCTGTCTGCCAATGGTTTAAAGTTTACTGACATAATATATTTATTTTTTAATTATTTCTGTGTTGTAATTCTCTAAATGTATGCCATGAGACGGTGACGGCTGAAATGGCAGACTTTTATGACGGAATGTGAAAATTTGGCAGAAAAATAAAAAACAGAAAGCCGGAAAATTCCGGCTTTTATTTTAGGTGTTTAATTTTTATGGAACCTGTTTTTATGGACAATATTGTCCCGGTCCGATCCATAAGATACATTGTCCTTTGTAATTGTACTCACAGCAAAAGCGTCCTGCCGCACCGCCGTTGATTGATTTCTGAGCATCTCTGCTTAGTAATTTGGCATTTTTCATAGTTAATAATATTTAATTTGTATACTTCCTGAGCGTTTAAAGTCAATCAGGATTTTGACATTTGGTGTTATAAAATCAATCAAAGATAAGTTTTTTTCCATTATTTGTGATATATTTTAATTGTTTTTTTAAAATTAATTAATTGGTTATCAGTTGTTAGCTGTTCTTTTTATATGGTTAAAAAAATGAATGATAAAACTTATTGAGATAAGATCGTTACAACAAAGGAGAATATAAAAAAAGAAGCCGGAAAAATTTCCAGCTTCTATATCATCTTTTTTATTAGGATTTATGGACAATATTGCCCCGGTCCGATCCATAAAGTACAGTTCCCATTTCTGTCTTTTTCGCAGCATTTGATTCTGGCTGTAACAATTCCTCCGCAAATCACTTTTTGAGCGTCTCTGTTTAATAGTTTTGCATTTTTCATAGATAATGATGTTGAATTTGTATGATTCTTCAAGTATTGTTATTTGGTTCAGGATAATACTTTTGAAATCATTTTTTATTCTTACCCTTTATTCTATGGACAAAATTGCCCTGGTCCGATCCAGCGGATACATTTCATACGGTCATCATAATCACAACAAACAAGTTTTGCAGTAGATAACCCTCCAAAAATGGATTTCTGTGTGTCTCTGTTTAGTAGCTTTGCATTTTTCATAGATAATACCTTTGTTTTTTAAATCCTGAACATTTAGTGTCAATCAGTTTTTTTGACAGCTTGTGTTTTTATTGTTGATTCAAAGGTAAATGTTTTTAATACAGTTTGTTAAATCGTTTGTAGACAGAGGGCTGTTATTGATATTTTAATATCTGTCTTCTTATGAGGTCATCTCCAGAAACATTTTTCTTCCATTCATATCCATTTCCTGTTTCACAATTTTTCTTGTTACAGGATCAATATAGTAGGTGGTGGTAGTGGTTTTGTTACTGATATCGTCATTTGTTTTCACAACCCAGACCGTTTTTCCTTTATATTCTGACTTTTGGGTATCCAGAATATAAGCTTTCATCATTCCTTTTTTCTCAGATTTTGGGTTGTAGTCGAAAATAGAAATTTCGGCAGAATAGTGTTCTTTCCATGGAAGAAATCTTATCAGCATTGCATAACTGCTGCTGTCAAAATATTGAGTTGCCGGAATATCAATATTATCTTTTTTCTGCGTCTTTTTATCCAGATAATATCCGGTCACTTTATCTTTATCGGACTTCAGAACCATGTCTCGCATGGAGTTGTAAGAAGAATGATATTCCGGGGTGAAATTTGAGGTTTTTACAATAGTAGAATCTGTCCATTGAGCATCAGGAGCTTGTTTCATTTTCACTGTTGTTTTGATAAGAAGATCTGTTTCGTTCAGCTTTTTGATTTCTGTAATAATACTTCCGATTTCTATTTTTGTACCGGCATTTTCAGCATACCATACAGATTCTGATGTTTCATCTTTGATTAATTTAGAATTGATCTGTATATTTTCAGGGCTGAGAAGCTGTTGCGAAAAAAGATTCAAGCTGCTCACTAATAAAAGGAATAAGAATGTTCTCATGGTCTTTTTATTAGTTAGTTGTATTGAAATTCAAAAAGTTACAGGATTGAATGTATTTTAATAACAATTTTTCAAATAATATTAAACAGAAATCTTTTTACTTTTCTGTTGTTGATTGATCTTTGAAATAATAGCTCCGGAAACGGCAATTCCTATAAAGTTGGTTACCGATCTGGCCTCATTCATAAAACGATCCACACTGTAAAGAAGGGCAATATCTGTCAACGGAATTTTCCCGAATCTGTTCAAGGTGAAAATAAGAGCCAAAAATCCTGAACCAGGCACACCGGAGGCTGTTTTTGAGGTAATAGAAACGATGATAAAAAGCCACAGATAATCATTGAGACTTAACGAAATCGCATAAAATTGAACCAGAAAACAACAAGTCACGGCGAGATAGATACAGGCTCCGGCAAGATTAAAATTATATCCTAAAGGAATAATAAACCTTAAAATTTTCCTGCTGTATCCTTCAGATTCCATTTTTTCAAAAATGAGAGGGAAGGCTGCTTTAGAAGATGAGGTACTGACTACCAGGATAATTTCTTCTTTGATGTTCAGTAAAAATTTCCAAAGATTGAACTTGAAAACAAAGGAAACAGCCCCCAGAATTCCAAAAATAAATACAATATCCGCTATATATACAGTGGCAACTACTTTACTCAGGGGAAGAAGGGTATTGAGACCATATACAGAAACACCATAGGCGATATTACAGAAAATAATGAGGGGTAGAATGATGTAAAGGTACTTAATGACCGTATAAAAAATATTCACGCCCTGATCCAATATATTCAGAAATTTTTCTTTTTTTGAAGAAAAATTCATAGCAATTCCGATCACAATAGAGAGGAATAGAAAAATACCATGCCTGTTGAGATAGATAAGGTTGGGTACACTATCATCTTTAATTTCAAATGTTTTGGGTAACGCCGTATTGATTTTGGTGACATCTATTCCTGTATCAGAACCGGGCTGCATCATTAACCCAAAAACGAAACCTACGATAATAGCGATGGAAGTGATTACCAAAAAATATAAAATCGTCTGCCATACAATATTTCGGGCATTTTTGAGATCAGACAGCTGGCTGATTCCATATACCACTGCCATAAATATAACAGGAAGGATCAGTGTTTCCAGGATCATGAAAAAATACCGGCTCACCACTCCCAGCCTTATACTTTCCTCAGGAACATAATGACCAGCCAATACGCCTCCTATCATTGCTGTAAACACATACAATGTAAGATTTTTAAGATATTTTCCGGTAAATGTTTTTTGAGATTGTAAGGATTTCATCTGAAAAATAAGCTGTTTTTACAAAACAATTTTTAAGCTGTATTATTATTTCTGAGATTGAAGATACTCATTATTCATTACATTTTTATCATATGGTTCCAAGAACTAATGCTCCTAAAAGCATAATAATTGATGATCCAATTGCCCATTTTAAAGTATACTTCAGGTGGTCAGAATATTCTACACCGGCTAAGGATACCAACAGATAAGTGGAGGGAACCAACGGACTTAATAAGTGGGAAGCCTGACCGACAAGACTTGCTCTTCCTAATATTTCAGGGGCAATATCTAGCTGACGTCCTGTAGCCTCAATAATAGGTAATATCCCAAAATAATACGCATCATTCGTAAGAAAGAAAGTAAGTGGAACACTGAAAATTGCTGTAATAATATTCAGATAACTGCCCCAGCTTTTGGGCACAATATCTATCATACTATTTCCCATAGCCTGCATGATGCCGGTTCCATTAAGAATCCCCGTAAAGATTCCTGCTCCAAAGATCATTCCTGCTACAGACAAAGCATTTCCGGCATGTTTTGAAATAATTTTCTGCTGGTCTTTCAACTTGGGATAATTGATGACAGAGGCAATACAAAAGGCAATCATAAAAGCAATCCCTAAAGGAACAATGTCTAATATCATTACCGTTAATAGAACGAGAGTCAATATTAAATTCACCCAGATCAGTTTTGGACGAAGAAGCTGAGGATCAGATTCTCCCGCAATGTCTCCTGTACTGTATTTCGTATACTTCCCATATTTTGCAATGCGTTTCTTTTCTTTTTTTCCCAGAATGTAGGCCACAAAAATTACCCAGATAATACCTAAAGCCATGATAGGGATCATAGGCACAAAAATTTCGGTGTGTCCCAGTTTCAGGGAGCTCATCACTCTTGCCGTAGGACCTCCCCAAGGTAAAATATTCATAATTCCACCAGCCAGCATGATGATGCAGGTCAGCGTTAATGGATTCATTCCTTGTTTTTTATATAAAGGAAGCATGGCTGCTACGACAATAATATAAGTGGAAGAACCATCACCATCCAGAGAAACCAATGTGGTAAGGATAGCGGTTCCAATCGTTGTTTTGACAGGGTTGTCTCCAACTGCTTTTAAAATAAGATTGACTAATGGCTCAAAAAGCCCGGTGTCTATCATTAAACTGAAATAAAGGATGGCAAAGATGAGCATAACCCCTGTAAGGGCTATTTCCTTGACTCCATTTTTCATCATTTCTCCCAACTGAGGTCCAAAACCTGCTAAAAATGCGATGGCTACAGGAATAATGACTAAGGCAGTAAGAGGAGTCATCTTTTTATTCATGATAAGCACCATAAAAATGATGATCATCAAAAATCCAAGGAATGTAAGCATAGATGGTTTGTATTTGAGGTTATTTATTTTTATTTTTTCTCCAGTCAAAATTGTTTCGATAGCCGATATAGGCATAGTTACTGGTAGATCCGGTTTCCAGCTGGTTGATAAAAGCAACTTCTATGGCTGAGTTTTTTCCTGTTTTTATTCCTATCCCGGCGGTTAAACGGTTGCTGTCGAATGTTTCTTCTTTGCTGGCATTCATTCGGATTTCATTTTTCAGGATCCCATAAAATCTTTCTTGCTCCCCGGTTTTATTGAATGGGATTCTTAATGAAATAAGATAGCGAAGCCTTACAATGAATTCATCCGGATTGCTTATGAACCGTTCTTCCACACGAAATCGGTGAGAAATAGAAGTTCTTCCGATATTGCCCCCCAGGCTCACCTGTTGGAAAGGTCTTTTTTCATACCTTTCTTTTTTGGTATTATCAGACTTGTAAGAGTCCAGAATAAGAAACATGGCTCCTACAGCAGGCCTTACCTCATTAGCAACTTCATAATCTACGTAAGCAGAAACCAGAAAAAGTCTGGTGTCATAGGCCAGGTCAAAAGACCGGTATTGGGAAAGGGCTGTCAAGGTACTTTTATCTGTAAGTTTTGCAGACATAAGGTATTGGAACCACATATTATAACTGTCCCGGCTTTGAGCCATCACAAATTGACTTGCACCTAGTAGAAAAAAGGTGATTAATGATAATTTAACTTTCATGTAAAATTGAATTAATATCCTGCTTTCTCAAATATATTTATAAGAAGGAGCCGTGAATTTATTTTTCAATCAATGGCAGTTTTTATCAGTAAACTGCAATCCGGGGAGAAAAAGGTCTTATATTTGGAAGATTGAAAATTGGATATTTTAGATGTTTTTTATTATAAATATTGTATTTATATTATTGATTTTTAGAGTTTTACTTAGTGGTAAGATTTTAAAGAGACTGATGGAATATCATTGGGGGCTTTTGCTGAAGTTTCAGCATATTTTCTTCTTTTTCTTCTTCTTTATCATCACTTTTTTCACCGAAAACTACTTTTTGGATGTTCCGGAGCTCATTTGGTCCGTATTATTTGTGATTATTTTCAATGTTGGGATTTACTATCTGGTCTATTTTTATCTGGTACCCAGGTTTTATCTTTCCAATAAGTATCCGGAGTTTATTCTGTATGCATTTATCTGCTTTTTGGTATCAAGCCTGTTTAGAATTTTGCTGGAACCTGCCGTGTTTAATATGAAATTTGATGAAACACTATCCAACACAAAATTCCTTTACAATGTGTATACTGCTCAGGGTATTGTTATATTGGTAGCCTCATTTCTGGGAATTACTAAGGATAAATTTCTGATTGAACAGGATTTTAAAAACTTAGGGGAAGAAAAAGACCAACTGTATCTTGACCTTTTAAAATCAAAATTAAACCCTCATTTTTTACTGAATACCCTTAATAATATTTATTCGAAAAGCTTTAATCCATCCGAGAAAACATCGGAGTCTATCTTGCAGTTAAGCCGCTTGTTGCAGTATGTTATTTATGATACCAATAAGGAAAAGATTACGCTTATGCAGGAGTTTTCAATGATTAAATCATTAATTGGGCTTTACCAGTTAAAGTATAATAACCTACTGGATATCAGGTTTGAAATAAAAGATGAAGAAACATTGGAGCTCGTTGAAGTACCTCCATCAGTTTGCCTTACCTTATTTGAAAATGCTCTGAAACATTCAGCCGTGGGAATTGAAGGAAATAGCTTTATCAGTGTATTTTATAAAATACAGGATCAGGAACTATCATTTGAAATTAAAAATTCTGTGGCAAAGAACCGGAATCTTGTGAATAACGTTAATGATAATGGATTAGGAAATGAAGCAGTCATCAGCATTCTGGAAAAATACTACCCTGAAAGATTTACTTTTATATCAGAAGCGGCTATGAATAATACATACGAAACTACTTTAAAAATTAAACTATAATGGCTAACCTCACTATCGTAGGAGTGGATGATGAATATCCCGCGTTAGAACTTATCCGGCACTATTGTGACCGGATAGAAGATATCGATTTGCTGGAGATATTTCAGAACCCGGAAGAGGCGCTGCAATATTTGCAGAAGAATAGAGTAGATCTGGTTATTCTGGATATTAATATGCCTTATATCAATGGGATTGATCTTTTACTTAAACTTCCCTATAAACCATTATGTATATTTCTTACATTGGAAACTCAATATGCCGTTAAAGCATTTGAATTGGATGTTGTGCATTATCTGGTGAAACCTGTAGACTTTGAAACATTTAAAAGAGCAGTCTATAAAGCAAAGGATTTTTTACAGTTTAAACAATCTGCAGAAGATAAAAAACAGGAAGATTTCATTATGTTCAAGTCTAATTATATCATGAATAAAGTTCTTCTTCAAGATATAAAATGGGTTCAGGGATTTGGAGAATATATTATTTTAATCACCCATTTGAAAAAATATATGATCTTGGAGCGGATGTCTAATTTTGAAGAAAATTTTCAAAATTTAGGATTTATCAGGATTCATAAATCCTATATTGTTCTTTCTTCTCATATCAGTTCATATGATTCGAATACAATTTATCTGAAAGGAGGAGAGCAGCTTCCATTGGGAAGAACTTACAAAAAACACCTGAAAGAATATTTGGGGTAAAAAGAATAGGCTAAACTTTATAAACATTTCTAATGTAAAAAGAAAAAGCTCACTGATTCAGTGAGCTTTTCAATTATATTTTAATAGCAATGATTGCCAATAATTATGCTATTTAGCTTTTTCCGGCTGCCTGCATAGGATTTACTTTTCCATTGGAGCTTCCTCTTGCAGGACCTCCTTCCTGTTTTTGTTTAAAGAGCTGGAATTTTGATGTTTCACCACCGGAAGCATTGCTGCTCCAGAAGTTATTGGTAGTGTCAATATCAGCAGTTTCTCTCATTGGATCTAACTGAATTGATTTCAATTTCTTGTCAAAATAATAGGTCTTAGAAACTTTTTGTTCATTCAGCCTCCAGATCTGTGCTGAAGATTTGTCATATAATTTTGAACCGTCTTCAAAGGTAAATTCAAGAATGACTGGCATTACCAGGCCACCTTTGTTCAGGAAATCGATCTGATACGCTGTAATATTTTTAAACTTCTCTTTATCCTTAGCATCTAAAGGAAGAGTAGCCTCTACTTTTGTAGTGTATTCTTTAGTGCTTACTTTTTCTTGCCCTCTGTCATATCGATAGTAGAAATCCTGAGCTTCTTTATCTTTATCAACATAGAACGTAATGTTCTTGTCTTCTCTGTTTCTGATTTTTGACAGGTCTTCAAAACTATTCACTAAAGGCTTATCAACCTGGTATTTTATTTCCTCAGCTACTTTTGGATTAGTTTCAAGGTTAGGAGTAGCTACGGTTACTTTATCAATCGCAATATCTACAGGATCTGTTCCATAAAACCATCCTCTCCAGAACCAGTCAAGGTCTTCACCACTGGCATCTTCCATAGTACGGAAAAGATCTGCCGGTTCAGGGTGTTTGAAGGCCCATCTTTTTGCGTAGGTTTTGAAAGCTTTATCAAAAAGTTCTCGTCCCATAATGGTTTCACGAAGGATATTCAATCCTGTAGCAGGTTTTGAGTAAGCATTCGGACCATACTGAACAATATTTTCAGAGTTGCTCATGATAGGCTCGAGCTGATCTTTGGGAAGTTTCATATAATCTACGATCGTCCATGCCGGACCTCTTTTAGACGGAAACTTATTATCCCATTTTTCTTCTGTAAGATATTCTGTGAAAGTATTCAGTCCTTCATCCATCCATGCCCATTGTCTTTCATCTGAATTGATAATCATAGGAAAGAAGTTGTGGCCTACTTCATGGATAATTACTCCGATCATTCCGTTTTTAGTTCCTTCAGAATAAGTTCCATCTTTTTCCGTTCTTCCGAAGTTGAAACAGATCATTGGATATTCCATTCCGTTGGCTGCTTCTACAGATTGAGCTACAGGATATGGATAAGGAATGGTGAATTCCGAATACGTTTTAATGGTATGAGCTACTGCTTTTGTGGAAAATTTTCTGTAAAGTCCGTAAGATTCTTTAGGATAGAAACTCATAGCCATTACCTTATTGTTATTTTCAGGAATGGTAACGCGCATGCCGTCCCAAACAAACTTTCTGGAAGAAGTCCATGCAAAATCCCTTACATCATTTGCTTCAAAGACCCATGTCTTTCTTTGCTTTGAATGATTCTTTTCCGCTTTTTTAGCTTCATCTAAGGTGACAATTTCTATAGGTTCAGAAGCATTTTCTGCTTTTCTGTATCTTGAAAGCTGATCAGAAGTTAATACCTGATCATAATTTTTACATTCTCCTGTTCCGCCTACAATGTGATCGGCAGGGACATTCATAGACACTTTAAAATTTCCGAAAACCAAGGCAAATTCTCCTCTTCCGGTAAACTGATGATTTTGCCAGCCCTGGAAATCACTGTATACACACATTCTTGGATACCATTGTGCCATGGTGTACAAGTCGTTGCCATCTTCCGGGAAATTTTCATAACCTCCGCGGCCACCCATTTTGATCCTGTTTCCAATATTGTAATTCCAGTCTACTTTGAAAATGAATTTTTCTCCTTTTTTCAAAGCTTTTGGAAGGTCAATACGCATCATGGTTTTATTGACGGTATATTTTAAAGGACTTCCTGAGGGATCCGTTACTTTTTCAAGGGTCACTCCATAACCATTATCCTTTACAGGAAGTTCTGTTACCTTAAGCTGTTGATCCGTTGTTGATGGACGCAGAATAGAAGAGTTATCATATCCTGCATTTCTTATACTGGAATGTTCATTTTCATCCAACTGAAGCCAGATGTAATCCAGTTCATCAGGAGAATTATTATAATAAGTAACCGTTTCCGAACCTTTCAGATTTCTTTTATCCTCATCAAGGTAAGCGGAAATATTGTAATCGGCTCTATTTTGCCAGTATCCGTGTCCTGGAGCACCAGAGGCAGTTCTATAAATGTTGGGTGTTGGCAGAATACTTCCCAGTTGCTCAAATTTATTTCCGTGGTTGCTACCTGGATTATTCTGAATATTTTGTGCGGTGAAACCTGTATAGGCAAATACAGAAAGTGAAAGTATAATAACTTTTAGTTTCATAACCGAAATGATTTAATAATTATCAAAGATAATAATAAGCAGTTGAAATAATGAAAATATTTCACATTTAGAAAGGAATTCTTTCTAATGTCATTTTTAAAGATAAAGCAAAGACCCCTGATGAGACAAAAAGGATCCAGTCCTTTTTATTGACTTTAAAAATAGTAAGCAGAATAAATAAGAATATCAAAATGGCACCTACAATAACGATCTGCCCCAGTTCCAATCCAATGTTAAATCCTAATAGTGGAATGGCAATGCCTTGGCTTTTGGCGATCATCACTCTTGCCGTATTGGCAAAACCCATTCCGTGAACCAATCCAAAGATTAAAGCAAGATAGTAGTTAGCCCGCATTAGCGTCTGCTTCTGGTTTTTCATAATAATATTATCCAGAGATGTCAGCACAATGGTGAGAGGGATTAAAAATTCTACCCAATCAGAAGGAACCCTGAAGACATCAAGAATACTTAGAGCTAGCGTAATTGAATGTCCAATAGTGAATGCTGTGACAAGGATCAGTATTTTTTTCCAGTCACTAAAAGAGTAAACGGCAATCAGAGCCAGGACAAAGAGCTGATGATCTAAGGCATCAAGAGAAATAATGTGTTCCCATCCAAGGTTTAAATAAAATAGAAAATCCTGCATTTTGATAATAGATTATTGGTTTTTGAATATTGTGTTAAAATAAGGGTATTGTAGTGTTTTTGTTTATTTTTTATTTGTATTGATTATTAATAATTTTACTTATTATTATTCTAGATAAAAATTGTATAATTGTATTTTAAAAAAAAGACAATGGATATTAGAAAACTATTTTTTACAAAAGTAAACATTTCGTATGGAGGAACGAAGCTTCTTAGAAATGCTACAGTTGCTTTCTTGGGGTTGTATTCGTACGGATTTTATGGCCAGGTACAAAAACTTGATTCCCGATTTAGCTATTTATTGAAGAATAAGGAGAGCCTGAATAGAGAAAACGTTTTAAAAGATTTGGAACGTGAAGATATGAAATTGGATAAACATTTAGTAGTTACTTCTAAGGGGGCGCAAACAATGTATTCATGTATTATTTATACCAAAAATCCTGAAAAACTTAAATCTGATGGGTTTATAATCCAGAGTCAGCTGCCTACTTTTTCAACAGCACTTGTGAGCCTTGAAGATATTGAAAGGTTGATGGAGCTTCCTTATGTAACCTCTGTGATGGGGCCTACATTTGATGAGCTTCATAACGATGTAAGTAGAGCACAGTCCGGAGCAAGCCTTTTACAGGATGGTGTTTTTAATAATACAGCTTATAACGGAACAGGAATTCTTGTGGGGATTTTTGATACAGGGATAGACTGGAAGCACCCAGATTTCAGACAAGTTAACGATCAGACTAAAAGTAGAATTGTTTCAATTTGGGATCAGACCTTAACTCCTCAGGGAGCTGAAACGTCTCCTACAGGATTTACCACTGGCGTAGAATATACCAGAGCACAGATTGAAGATGAGTTGGATGGAAGTCCTACTAACTTTGTCCGTGAAAATGATATTAATGGTCATGGAACCCATGTGGCAGGAACTGTTGCAGGAAACGGAGCTGGTTTTGCTAACAAAAGACATAAAGGATTTTCTTCGGAAGCAGACATTGTTTTTGTAAAAGGAGGAAACGGATCTTTTCCAACAACGAATACAATCAACGCATTGACTTATTTTAAAAATGTAGCAACAGCCTTAAACAAGCCGATCGTAGTAAATATGAGTATTGGTGGACAGGGAAGTGCTCATGATGGTACATCCTCTCATGAAGTAGCTGTTGATAATTTTACATCGTCAGGACCTGGAAGAGTAGTCGTTATTTCTGCAGGTAATGATTATGGTGCCAATCTCCATAGAAAAGTAGATATAGAGGCAGGTGGAACACAATCTTATACTTTTAATGTGGCAAGTAATACTTCTGCTGCATCTGTATTTGGTTTTCTGATGTATGCTAACGATAATACAGCCGTTACAGCAAAATTAACAACTCCCGATGGTCAGCAATATATACAGAATGTAAGTACCGATACAACTCATAGTATATTAGGAGGTGGTTTCACTGCTACTATGTATAATTATTGGGGGAATGATAATAATAAAAGATATGTTCAGCTACTTGTAAATAGAGTAGCGGGATCTACGGCCAATTGCCAGGGAACATATACACTGGAAATTACCAATAACGGAACGCAGACAATTAATACGCATGGCTGGCTGTATGGTCAGGGAGTAGCAACTACCCTGGTAAATGGGGATAATGAATATATTGTTGGATCTCCAGGCAACGCAACAAGTGCTATTACAGTAGCTTCCTATTTGGGGAGAGTAAGCTGGATGGCTCCGGCAGGAGGATATGGCTATAGTAATACTCCACAGGAAACGATCTCTTCATTTAGTGCACAAGGACCTAGAGTCGATAATTTCCAAAAACCGGATATCACAGGTTCAGGCCAGGCTGTAATCTCTGCAAGATCTAGTAGTTCTGCGCCAGCAGCTTCGAATATTATTGAAAATACTAACTATTATGTGATGAATCAGGGAACCAGTATGTCATCTCCGGGAGTTGCCGGAGCTGTAGGATTATTGCTTCAGGCAAATCCAACATTGACCGCTGCACAGGTTAAATCACGTCTTACTTCCACTGCAAGAAAAGATGCAGCAACAGGAAATGTTCCTAATACAAGATGGGGATATGGAAGATTAGATATTTATAAAGCAGTGACTAAGGAAGTAGGATGTGTAGAATCTAATTTTGAGACTATTACTTATGATGAACCTTATATCACTATTAATGCAGAAGCTAATACGACTTTTACCAATGCGGCATTGGCAGTTCGTTATACTCCAACCCTAACTGGTAAATTGGGAAGTATTTCATTCACAACAGGTTCAGGCGTAATTCCTGCCAACCAAGCAGTGGATATTCAAGTAAGAAAGGTAAATGCTAACGGAGATCCTGGAGACATTATTGCTACAAAAAATATTGCATCATGGGATACCAATATACAAAGATTTACATGGAACTATGTAGATTTATCCAGCTTAAATGTTCAGGCGGTAACAGGGAAGGATTTCTATATTGTTATCAATGGTTTAGGCGGAACTGTGACTATGAAAAATGAAGCTACTGCAGTAAGTGGACGTAGCAAAACATCAACAGATGGTACAAGCTGGACAACAAGAACTTTTGATCTTAAAATGAGAGCGAATGTTTACGAAAATGTAGCTGAAGTGAAAAACCTAGCAACTTCCAACCAAACAAAAGCTAGTGCTGTTGCTGCTGGTTATAATTATTTTACAAATGCTTGTCAGTTGATTTCAAGAGTAGAAAAAGAAACGGCAAGTACTGTGACTGGAAATGTAACTTCAAAAGTATGGGTTGATAATGTACAGCCTGGTTATGTTTCAAGAAGATATGAAATTAATCCAGCTGCGGATGCTACTACAGCTACAGGAAAAGTAACATTATACTTTAAGCAGGCTGATTTTGATGCTTATAATTTAACAAGTGGTATTAAACTTCCTACCTCTCCTACTGATGATGCTAATAAATTCAACCTGGTTGTTGAAAAATATGCAGGAACAAGTGCTGGAAATGTAGGAACTGTAGCTTCTTTTGGAGGTACACCAACTGCTATTACTCCTAATGTTGCAGATATTGTTTGGAATAATACTTATCAATATTGGGAAGTAAGCTTCCAGACCACAGGTTTTGGTGGATATTTTGTTAAAACAAATGCTACTTTAGGTACAGGGGAAGTAACAAAATTGAATGCAGGAGTGAATATTACTCCAAATCCAGCTAAAGATGTTGTAAATATCTCATTGGGAGGGTATTCTAAAGGTACACTTACTATTTATGATGCTTCAGGAAAGTTGATTAAAACAGAATCTATGAATTCCAACTTAAACAGAATGGATGTTTCATCATTGGTAAAAGGAGTATACATGTTTACAATTAAGCTAAATGATACTACAATTACTAAGAAAGTAGTTAAAGAATAATTTTAATTGCTTACCATACACATTATAGAAAGCAGCAGTTTTATAACTGCTGCTTTTTTTATATTTGTCATTAGAAAAGAACTCATGTCACATAAATTTTTTTTTACATTCCTTTTATCATTAACAACCATTTTTTTAAGCTTTACAAAAGCAAATAAGGAGAATGTACATCCTTATCATGTAGGATCCGTAGAGGTCAACTATAACTCTAAGTCTAAAACTTTTGAAGTTACAGGCCGGTTTTTCCTCGATGATCTGGAAAATGGACTTGCGAAAAAGTATGGTGGAACTTTTCATTTTAATGATGAAAAATACAAGACAAAACTAAATGAAGCGCTGTCCAAATATTGTCAGGAATATTTTAAATTGAAAACAGACAATAAATTTCTTAAAGTAAATTATATAGGATATGAGGAAGACCAGGAATCTGTAAATGTCTATCTCGAATCAGAACCTGTTGTCAATCCTAAAAAAGTAGAAACAGCTGTAAGTTTCCTGTACAACCTTTTCGATGACCAGATAAATATTGTGCATATCATTGTGAATGGAGATAGAAAGAGTGAAAAGTTAACGTATCCTAACCGCTATTTGTATAAACAGTTTTAACCTTCCAGTTGAATAAGGGCGTTGATTCCTTTTGCATGAGCGAGTAAGTCAGGAAAAAAATCATCATAACATTCCTGAAGAAACTCTTTATGAGTTAGAAAAGCTTCAAAAACAGGAATATCTTTATCCAGATACTTTGCTTTGTTCAAAACATTTTGAATGCTGAATTTAATACCCCAGTCTTCACGGTAATTGTAGAGCCAGTCGTCCTGTTCCATTTTAACCAGCATTTTTTTGAAATTTTCCGGTAACCACTCATCATGAGCATTTAAAACGCTGTAGACATGTAAAGAATGTGCCTTCCATTCCGCAAGGGAATGCAAAGAAAGATCATTGGCTACAAAATAATCCATAGAAACATCTACAAATGCTCCGGCATAGAGTCTTACCAAAGGGGCAAAAACTTTTTTAGCCTCATGAATGGCAGGGTGGGAGTCTGTGAAGGTATCAATGGCTCTATGTAAAGTAATTCCATCCTGAATATCCTTAGGAAAAGAAAAACGATCCCTGTTTCGGATAAAGTCTTCCAAAAACTGACCAACAATTTGTCCATCAGTGAAAGTGAGAAAAGAATGGGCCAGATAATTCATAAACGAATATAAAAATTTTTAAACAAAGTTTGACTATTGCTTACCGTTTCTACCCAAACTCCTTTTTCGATTTCAAGATATTTAAACTCAATTTTATTTAAAACTACCTCTTCCGAAGAAATTAAGCTGAGGTGAAGTTCATCCCCATGAATAAAACATTTAAACTGTACAGGAAACGGAAAAAGATTCTGAATCCGGAGATCCTTATAGCCATAAACAACCGTACAGTCTGAGCCCAAAGGAGTAAAACGCTCTTCTTCTTTATAAATATCCATAGAATGTGGATATCTTTCCAGTATTTTTAGTCCGGATTGAAGGGCCAGATGATATAGAATAGAAGAGAACTGGCAGATTCCACCACCAAAATCACTGGAAATAGCATTGTTAATGAGGTTTCGTCCTTCTTTAAAATTATTCTCTTTGCTGGGTTTTCCAATCATTTTCCAGAAAGAAAATACTTCTCCGGGACGAATGACCAAATGATTGATCTTATCACCTACAACTTTTAAATTGTGAATTTTATTATGATGAAAAGCTCCGGTTTTGATAGTTTGTCGGAGAGTAATAGAATATTCTCCAATATTTTCTGAACAATATTCTTTAGAATAAACATAATTGTTTTTTTGTTCATGAAAATACCGCTGCAAAAGTTTCATATGCAGTTTCCAAGAATAAGGAATCCAGTTTTTCAGTTGCTGTTTCATCTCTTTTCCAAAACAGTAATGTGATATGATGCCCAATTTCTCAGGAAAGTGTGGCAAAGGAAAGTATCAACAGGCAGAAAGAATTTTCTTATCGCTTTCGGTAATCTGTGAATCGGAAAAAATAATATTCCGGTTGTATTTTTAATTTTCCAATGATCTTTTGAAAGTTCTGTAATATCTGAAATTGAAAAGCTATTGCCCGCATGCCAGTCTTCCTGCGGAGAGACAGATCTTTTTCTGCTTTTTACAGGATAATCAAAAATCAAAGTTCCGTTTTTATTTAATTTCTGATAACATTCATTTAAAAATACCTTCGTTTCTTCCAGGTTCTGATGCATGATAACATGAAGACAAAAAATACAGTCAAATCCTTCATGAAAAGGGATTTTCGAAATTTCCCCTACAGCCAGTACTTTTTCAGGATACTTTTGTCGGGCAATGTTCAGCATATTTTCACTGAAGTCTGTTCCATGAGTTGCAAAATTCAATAGCCGACCTGTTCCGCAGCCTAGATCCAGAACTTTTGTATATTTTTTATCTTTGAAAAAAGAGCTTAAAAATGTTCTTTCCTGCTGGTCAATATATTGGCCGTAAGAATTTCCGAATCTGTTTTCATCATAGGATTCTGCAAGGTTGCTGTAATATTCCAGAATGCTTGTTTTCATCATTTGAAAAATCTTCTGTTAAGATTATTAATTTTATTGACTCCTACAATTTTTATTCCGATTTATTGAACCTTTAATGAGTCCAGATTAGCTGGATTGTTCTTTCTTGAATTCGGAAGGGGTCATGCCGGTCATTTTTTTAAATATGGTGTTGAAGGCAGTTTTTGAATTAAAGCCTGACTCAAATGCAATTCCTAGTATGGAAAGCTTGTGAAAAGAACCTTCTGTAAGCATTTTTTTAGCATGTTCTACTCTGTACTTATTTACAAAATAGAAGAAGTTCTCCTGAAAACCGGTATTAAGAAGATAAGAAAGCTGATGCGCATTGATTTGAATAAGATCAGATAATTTTAATAGATTCAGGTCTCCATCCAAATAAGGTTTTTGGGTTTCCATGATGATTATCAATTGTTGTCTTAAAGACTCAAATTCATCATCGGAAATCAATTTTTTTCTTGATATTTCCTCTACTTCACTTTCCACCTCAATAGAAAGAAGTTCTTCACGTTGATTTTTATTTACAGGATAGATCTCTTTTTGTCTGAGTACATAATAGAGTGTACTGTAAACAATAAATAAAAATAACAGATCCATGACCAAATGCTGATGCATTTTATACACGAAAGTATTGAATAGTTCATAACCAACAGTAATAACAATGGTTACGAAAAGAAGGAAGCTTAATCTGATCAACCATTGGAGGTCTATATTTTCTGTATTGGATGAAATGGTTTCAATCCTTTTCTGATGTTTTCTGATTTTAAAATAAATAAGAGCAATGTAGGGCAGATTATGAGCGATATCAATGAGCATTACAGTACTTCGGATGATTGGATTATTTTCCATATTGAAAAGTAATATCCAATAAATTACCGGAGTAATAAGGCAAATAAGATCTTTTTTTTGGAACCTGTAATTAGGATTGATAAAAAAGATAACGCTGAAAAACAGAAAAATCGGAGTAAAGATTTGGGCAGCATACAACGTAAGGATAAACCATAAATTGGGCACAATTCCACAAAAATGTAAAATATCGAGGAGCCAGTAGCTGGACCAGAGTAATATAAACACTCCAAAATAAAAGTTAGCCTTTTTATTAACCTGCATAGGATTAATTAATACTGTGAATGAAAGCAAAGTCAAGCCGCCATAAAGCAGTACCAAGACAAACTGTTGGATGTTTTCGATTTGCATTATTTACATTTTTTAAAAAAGCCTTTCGTGGAAATCTTCAATCTTGCTTACCTCTTCAATCTTGATTCCAAATTTTCTTTTCGGAATTTTATTAAGATTGGAAACGAATATCTTCTCATAACCTAGCTTTTCAGCTTCAGTAATTCTTTGTTCGACTTGGGCAATCGGACGTATTTCTCCACTTAATCCGATTTCTCCGGCAAAACAGTAATGTTCTGAAATGGCGATGTCCTCATTGGATGAAAGAACGGAAGCTATGACTGCCAGATCCAGCGCTGGGTCATCTGTTTTTATTCCTCCTGTGATATTAAGGAAAACGTCTTTTGCTCCTAATTGGAATCCTGCTCTTTTTTCAAGCACTGCCAGAAGCATATTCAGTCTTTTTGAATCAAATCCTGTACAGCTTCTTTGAGGAGTTCCATACACGGCTGTACTTACCAATGCCTGGATCTCCAAAAGCATCGGCCTGTTTCCTTCCAGGGTTACGGCAACAGAGTTTCCGGAAAGTTCTTCAAATTTCTTGGTGATAAGGATTTCCGAAGGATTTTTAATTTCCTTCAATCCCTGTGAGATCATTTCATAAATTCCGATTTCAGAAGTAGAACCAAAACGGTTTTTGTTGGCTCTCAATAATCTGAAAAGGTGATTTCGGTCTCCATCAAAATTTAAAACAACATCTACCATGTGTTCCAATACCTTTGGGCCGGCAATCTGACCGTCTTTGGTAATATGGCCCACCAAAAATACAGGAATACTGTTTTCTTTAGCGTATTTAATGATCTCGTTGGAGCATTCTCTGATTTGAGAAACCGTTCCGGGAGAACTTTCGATCAGTTGGGACTGAAGCGTCTGGATAGAATCAATAATCATAAAATCCGGTTCCAGTTTTTTTGCTTCATGAAGAATTTTTTCCAGGGAGGTTTCTGTAAAAAGAAAACAATTCGGATTTTGAATGTCCGTTAGTCTATCGGCTCTCATTTTAATCTGAGAAGCGCTTTCTTCCCCAGAAACATAGAAGATTTTTTTCTTCATTTTTAAGGCAAGCTGAAGCAATAGGGTAGATTTTCCGATTCCCGGTTCTCCACCAATCAGGGTGACGGAACCTAAGACAATTCCGCCTCCCAGAACGCGGTTCAGTTCTTCGGAAGGTGTTTTTAATCTCGGTTCTTCACTGGTTTCTACCTCAATAATGTTGATAACATGTTGCTTGGTTTTAGAGAAGGGCACCGACTTGCTGTTGGGCTTCTCTATCACTTCTTCCACCAGGGTATTCCATTGTCCACAGTTTTTACATTGTCCCATCCATTGGGAATATTGGGTTCCGCAATTTTGACAGAAATATGCCGTTTTCAGTTTTGCCATACTGCGAAGTTATAAAAAAAGCATTTTTTTTCCGAGACTTAAATGGATTTAAATATGAAATACTATCATAGATCAATGATAGAAATATCTTTATATCTTAGCTTTGCTGAAATAATAATATTAATTTAAAATATAATTATAATGAAAAAACTATTTTTATCATTCGTATTTGCGCTTCTAAGTACGTTTTCTTTTGCACAGAATACTTGGGACATAGATCAGATGCACTCTTCAGTAAATTTTACCATTGAACATATGGGGATCAGCTTTGTTCAGGGTAGGTTTGATAAATTTGGCGGAGACCTTACCACAAAAGGAAATAGTCTTGATAATGCTGCATTTAATATCAATATTGATGTTGAAGGTATTAATACAGGAGTAGAGATGAGAGACAAACATCTTAAAAGCAAAGATTTTTTTGATGCAGGAGAGTATTCAAATATTAAATTTACCGGAACTTCTGTTTCCAAAGAGAAAGATGGAACCTATGTATTTAAGGGTAAACTTACCATTAAAGATGTTACAAAAGAATTTAGTGTACCTGTAACCTTAGGAGGAATTACAAAAAATAAGGAGGGTAAAGAGATTATGGGACTTCGTGCGAAATTTACGATTAACCGTTTCGATTATAATGTGAATTATGATCCTACAGCAGCAGGTATTGCTAAGTGGGTAGAGATGAATACTTATTTTGAATTGATTAAAAGATAATTGACAGGCAATAGCTAAATAAAAGGCTTCCGATTAAGCGGAAGCCTTTTTTTGTGGAAAATATTTTTTTTCTGAGAGAAAATACGTCATAGTTTGGCGCTGTGGATAGATATTTTTGTTCCAGATTCTTTTAAGAATTGATTAACCATTTAACAACAAAAATATGATTTACACAGAAGCTTTTTTTGCACAAGGAAGTACTTTCCCTAATGATGATGAGGTAAACTTGATAGACAGTTACACCTTTGAACCTGTTATTTATAAAAAGACAAATGTAGGAGTGCCTGCTGCTGGAGACGGAGATGGTGCGGTTTTCCGTAAAAAAGGAAATGACTTTTATAAAAGACAATGGACCGGATATGTCAATGTCTTATGGTGGGGTATTCAAGGGCTTTCAGATCAGTTAAGAACAGACCGCCTCAATACAATTTTGCAGCTGGGCTATGATACCTTCTTTGGAAAAATGAACATTGGAATTTCCGGGGTACTCTTTCTTCAGAATAATCAAAGGGTATTATCTGACCAATGTAGAATAAAACAGAATAAAAAGAACACCGAGATTTTTAATTGTGAAGAAAAAAAGAATATATCAATAAAAGGATTTTTCCTGGAAGGGTTTAAAGAGGATTATGATTATGATCAGGCGTCCAGTTCTAAAGCTGTAGGGATTTATTGCTATGGAACTCAGAACATCAACATCGAAAAAAACCTGTTTAAAAACTTTACCTATGCCGGAGTTTCAGGTTTAAGAAATATGGTTAACCTTACCTTTAAACAGAATCGTGTTGAAAATGAATTCACAGAAGCCTGGGCGAAGATTGGGACCGGAAAAAAAGACAACGCCGGAATTGCTGTTGGCGGAAAAAATATAAGCGTTGTTCAGAACTATTTTGAAAATTCATCACAAGGAATGATCATTGCTGAAAATTCAAAATTTGTGATGATTTCTGATAATGATATCGAAAATACCATCCTGGAACACGGAATGTACCTGGATGCCGGAATTTCAAATATGACGGTATTGGGGAACAGAGTTCGCAATACAAAAGGAATCGGAATCAAAGTCCAGAATTATGATCAGGAGAAATACCCGGATTATGTCTGCCATAATATTGTGATTTCAAATAATATCGTAGACAATGCAGGAACAGTAATTGATGAAGCGCTCGTTGCAACACTTGATCCTCTAAAGGATTATATTCCGGCAGGGGGAGACGGTATCCTTATTAACAATACCAATAAAGTAGCGCCTTATAAACTTATTGCCAGCAATGTGGTGGTCACTGGAAATGTAGTGAGAAATGCAAAGCAGCACGGAATTAATATCAGGCATGTTGAAGGTGGGGTGATTTCCAATAATGTCATCAGTGATATCGGGAATGTGGGACTGTATGTTTCTCATGCCAAAGGGGTGGATGTTTCTCATAACAATGTTCAGACGTCCGGAGAAAATGGTATTCTGATTGAATCCAATAATAATCTTTTGAACGTATCCTTTAATATTGTTGAAAATCCGGGTATTAAAAACCAAGGAAATGAAGGAAGATTAGCAGGGATCAAGCTGGTGGAAGGAAATAATTATGAAATTGCCATCAGACACAACAAGATCAGAGGAAACGGAATGATGACGTGGGGAATTTTCTCAGAAGGGGGAGTCGGGCAGCCTACTCATGAGATTGAAAATAATGTGGTCCTGAATTCGAAATATATTGACTACAGGTTTGTTAATGGATCAACGAAATTGAGAATGCTGAGGGATAATTATAAATGTATCCTGAATTCACCGGGAGATACGTGGTTGGATCCATGCTTATAATTAATACTAAAAGAGAGTGTTTCCGTTGAGAAATGCTCTCTTTTTATTTGAGTTTATTAAGGCGGCTTCGAATGAAAAAAATAAAATTTATCTAGGTTTTATGGGTGTTTGATGCCCGTTTTCTTATTTTCAAAATCTAAAAGATTGCTTTGTATTTCTTTTTCCCATAACTTTGCACAAACCTAATCTAATGAGTAAAAAGAATACAAAATACATCTTTGTGACAGGAGGTGTTACTTCATCTTTGGGAAAAGGAATCGTTTCTGCTTCTTTGGGACTATTGCTAAAATCACGCGGTTTTAATGTAACGATCCAAAAACTTGATCCTTATATCAATATCGACCCGGGAACTTTGAATCCTTATGAACACGGAGAGTGTTATGTGACTGAAGATGGTGCGGAGACGGATCTGGATTTAGGTCACTACGAGCGTTACCTTGATGCTCCTACATCCCAAAACAACAACGTTACTACAGGAAAAATCTACCAGACTGTAATTGAAAAAGAAAGAAAAGGAGACTTCCTTGGAAAAACAGTACAGGTAATTCCTCATATTACTAACGAAATTAAACGTAGAATTAAAATCCTTTCTAAACAGAACTACGATATCATCATTACCGAGATCGGAGGAACAGTTGGGGATATAGAATCTTTACCTTACATTGAAACTGTTCGTCAGTTGAAGTGGGAACTGGGAGAGAAAAATTCTATGGTGATTCACCTTACCCTATTGCCTTATCTGGCTTCCAGTGGAGAATTAAAAACAAAACCATCTCAGCATTCCGTTCGTCAGTTGATGGAAAGCGGAATTATGGCTGATGTATTGGTTTGCAGAACGGAACACAAGATTCCGAAAGACCAGAGAGCAAAACTGGCTCAGTTCTGTAACGTTCCATTAGAAAACGTTATCGAATGTAAAGACATGGAAACTATTTATGAGGTTCCTATGTATCTTCAGAAACAAAATTTTGATGATGTAGTCCTGAAAGAACTGGATCTGAAAAGTGATAAAGATGCTGATTTGAAAGACTGGAAAACCTTTGTGAAAAAATTCCAGAATCCTAAGAAAACAGTTGAAATTGCATTAGTAGGAAAATACGTATCCCTTCAGGATTCTTATATTTCTATTGCTGAAGCGTTCAAACATGCAGGAGCAGACCTTGAAACTGAAGTAAAAGTAAGATGGGTATACAGTGGAGATATTACAGAAGAAAATATCAAAGATACACTGAAAGGTGTGAACGGTATTCTTGTAGCTCCAGGTTTTGGAGACCGAGGAATTGAAGGAAAAGTTCTTACTGCGAAATACGCAAGAGAAAATAAAATTCCAATGTTGGGAATCTGTTTAGGGATGCAGATTATGACAATTGAATTTGCAAGAAATGTTTTAGGACATACGAAGGCAAACTCAGTAGAATTTGATACAGCAACTCCGGATCCTGTAATTTCATTGATGGAAGAGCAGAAAAATGTAATCGATAAAGGAGGTACGATGCGTCTTGGAGCTTGGAAATGTGCTTTGAAAAACGGATCTAAGCTATATGATATCTATGGAAGCAAGAATATTTCTGAAAGACACCGTCACCGTTATGAATTCAACAGTGATTATCTTCAGGAATTTGAAAAGAATGGTTTCTTAGCTACAGGAACAAACCCGGAAACAGGATTGGTAGAAGCGTTGGAATTACCAGGACATCCATTCTATGTTGGGGTACAATATCACCCGGAATACAAGAGTACGGTAGCTACACCACACCCTTTATTCAGAGCTTTTATTAAAGCTTGTGAAACTTCTAAGTAAGATATTTTAAGTTTGGGAAGAGTACAAGATTCACTCAAACTAAAACAAATAAGGTAATTTTTTACCATAAACGTCTATAGATAAACTCAGGTTGATTTTTCTCAGCCTGAGTTTATTATATACTAATGCATTATAGTATAGAGTTTTGATAAAAAAACAGTATTTTTGTCAGCTCAAATTGACCATAGATGGATAAGCTTTTTATATGCTTATAAGGTCCAATAAATAGGAAATTTTAATTATAACAAAAATAAAATGCAACAAAACAACGGAATCGATAAGAAGCAGATGATTAGTTTCGCGGTTTTATGCCTGATTCTCTTCGGTGCAATGTTCTATTTCCAGAACAAGCAGATGAAGGAAGAAGAGTTAAAAGCTCAGCAGCAGAAAACGGAACAGGTGAAAAATGCCGTAAAACCAACTCAGGCCACCAATATCAATCCAAATGTAACTCCGAATGCGATTCAGACAGCTAATTTGTCTAACAAAGAATTGAACATTGAATTCTCAAGCTTAGGAGGACAGGTTTCTAAAGTTCAGCTTTCAGAATATAAAGCATACAATAATAAAACGGATCAGGCTGACCTTCCGCTTTATCTTATCAATAAAAATAATTCAAACTACGGTTTCCAGTTTAAAGATAAAACAGGAAAGGTTATCAATACTAAAGATTTAGTTTTCTCACCTACTGTTAATGGAAATGCTGTAACAATGACAGCAAACTATAATGGAGCTGTAATCCAGTTTATTTATACTTTACTTCCTAAATATACTCTTGACTTTAAAGTAAGAACTCAAGGTCTTTCTGCAGTTACTTCTGATAACAAAGCAGACTTTATCTGGGATTATAATGTAAGAAACCTTGAAAAAGGTAGAGCTCAGGAACAATCTCACTCAGAATTCTCTTATGCTTTCAATAATTATAAAGATTATGATTATGATGGAAGAACCACAATGGATGAGGAAAAAGAGACCCTTAACTGGATCGGAGTAAAACAGCAGTTCTTCTCTTCTGTTATCGAAGCTAAGAACGGATTTACTCAAAGTAAAGGGAATCAGGAGAATGTAGAAGAAGGAGAATATCTGAAGAAATTCAACTATGAAGGTTTTGTTCAGATGACCGGAAGTGAGCTGAACCAGGATTTTACATGGTATTTTATGCCATTGGATCTGCCATTATTGAAATCTTACGATAAAAACTTTGATGAAATTCTTCCTTTAGGTTGGTCTTTCATCGGAGCAATGAACCGTTATTTCTTTATGTGGTTATACGCAATTATTGCTGGCTGGGGATTATCAGCAGGTTGGGTAATCTTTGCAATGACGATCATTGTAAAATTGATTTTATCACCCATTATGTACAAACAGCACAAGTTGAGTGCTATGATGAAGGTGATTCGTCCGGAAATTGATGAGGTAAACGCTAAGTTCAAGGATGCTGATCCGATGAAAAAGCAGCAGGCTACGATGGAAGTATATAGAAAAGCGGGAGTAAATCAGATGGCAGGGTGTTTACCGGCATTGGTACAGATTCCGATCTTCTATGCGTTATTCCGTTTCTTCCCGAACTTTATTGATCTGAGAGGACAAGGGTTCTGGTTTGCAAAAGACTTAACGGCTTATGATGATTTGATTAAATTACCATTTAAAGTTCCATTCCTTGGAGACCACTTGAGTATCTTTGCTTTGGCTTGTACAGTAGTTATCTTGATTTATACAGTAATGACTTCAGGAAACATGCAACAGCCGCAGCAGGAGGGAATGCCAAATATGAAAGTATTAATGTATATCTTCCCGATTACATTCTTATTCTTCCTGAACACTTCAGCATCAGGTCTTTCATGGTATTACTTTGTTTCGAATGCGATTAATATCCTGATCATTTTAGTGATTAAGTATGTTATTCTGGATGAGAAAAAAATTCACGCTCAGATTCAGGCTAACAAGGAAAAACCGAAAACAGAAGGTAAATTCCAGAAGAAAATGAGAGAAATGATGGAGCAGGCTCAACAGCAGCAGCAAACTCAGGAAAAAAATAAAAAGAAATAATTGATTAAGTCAATATATCGAAAAAGAGAAGCAAACTGCTTCTCTTTTTTTGTTTTGTATAGTTGTCAAAAGATTTTTATTAATCATATTTCAGTCTGAACGACTGTCTGTGATGGATTGTAGGTCCATGCTTGATAAGCGCTTCCTGATGCTTTTTGGTAGCATATCCGAAATTGGTATTCCAACCATATTCAGGATATTCTTTATGGAGTTCAATCATTAATCTATCCCTGTAATTTTTCGCAAGAATAGACGCTGCAGCAATAGATAAAACTTTTGAATCTCCTTTAATGATACACTGATGGGGAATATAATTATAGGGATGGAATTTATTCCCATCTACAAGAATAAGTTCTGGTGTTATGGTGAGTTGATCTAGTGCACGATGCATGGCATGAATACTTGCATTAAGGATATTATGTTCATCAATAAATGAAGGAGGAAGTTCTGCTATGGCATAATTTTTTACATTATCTTTAATATAGCTATCCAGGTCCATTCTGGTTTTAAAGGTCAGCTTTTTTGAATCATTAACCAGATTCTGTTTGAAATCATCATCTAAAATGACGGCTGCTGCAACCACCGGCCCACTTAAACAACCTCTTCCTACTTCATCACACCCTGCTTCGAGGTAATGGTCTGTCCATTTTTGTAATAATTCCATGTTTTTATATGATATACAAGGTGTAAAATTAAAAAAAACGAATGTATTAGCTTTATATTTTGGAAGTTTTTATAAAAACATTCATGATAAGTAGTATTGACTGTTGAATGTAAATTCAAAAGCTGAATTTTATAGTGAATGCCTGAAAAATCAAGGATATTATAAAATATAAAACTGTTTTTTTGAAAGGAGTTTATTTATGCTTTTGTTATATTAATTTATTCATATTTTTTATCGAAATTGTAGACTGTTTTTCGTTGTTAGCTCGACGTTTTTGGTCTTTTTTGGGAGTGAAAAAAAAGTATGCACAACATTGCATGTGAGTTAATAATATGAAATTTATTCCAATGAAAGTGATTTATATTATTGTAAACCAAAGTGTTAATGCGGTGTAAGGTAAATGTATATATAGAAAATATCAATAATTGATACCATTGATGTATTCAAAAAAAAATATCGATTAATTTTTTTTGTTTTTGTTAAAAAGAGTTTTTTTAACTTAATTTAATAGTTTGTTAGCTGTTTTTATTCTTGATTATTGAATAATTAATATTTTTTTTAAAAAATTCTTTGTGTTGTTAGGAAAGTTTTACAAATTTGTAGGGTACAAAATTAATTTGATATGAAGAAACTAACAACAGGTCTTCTTGTTTTAGTATTGACTTCTTCTATTGCGGTAGCAAATGCACAGCAAACGAAGGACACTATTAAGACAAAAGAAATCGAGGGCGTAGTAGTAACCGCTCTTGGTATTAAAAGAGAAAAAAAATCGCTGGGGTATGCTTCAGAAGAAGTAAAAGCAGCAGAATTAACCGGCGGAACTACTAATACAGGAAACGTAGCATCTCTTCTATCCGGGAAAGTAGCCGGGCTACAGGTAAATACAAACAACAACTTTGGTGGATCATCTAACCTTTTGATCAGAGGGTATAAATCCTTATCAGGAGGATCTCCACTTATTGTAATTGATGGTTCGCCTGTTAATAACACATCCCTCTCAACAGGAGCACCATTTGATTATGGTAACTTCCTGTCAGATATCAATCAGGAAGATATCGAATCTATCAACGTTTTGAAAGGTGCTGCAGCTTCCGCCCTGTATGGAGAAAGAGGTAGTGATGGGGTTATTTTGATCGTTACTAAAAATGGTAGAGGAACTGACGATGGTAGCTGGGGAGTTACTTTAACTTCAGGAATTACAGCAGGCTTTATTGATAAATCTACTTTTCCTAAATATCAGACAAAATATGGAGCTGGTTATGGTGGAGAAGATTGGAACTTCCCTTTAAGTAAGGATGGATATCATTATGCAAACTTCCAGGATGATGCTTCTTATGGACCTAAATTTGATCCTAATTTATTGGTTTATCAGTGGGATTCATATGACCCATCTTCACCTAATTATGGAAAGGCAAGACCTTGGGTCGCTGCTAAAAATGGGCCTATCTCATTCTTTGAAACACCGGTTACTTATGTTAATACAATCACTATTGAAAAGGGAAATAAAACTTCAAATCTTTCCTTATCATATTCCAATATGCTTTCCAATGGTTTGATGCCGAATTCAGAGTTAAGAAAAAATACAATATCAGCTAAATTTAATCACGACTTTACGGATAAATTACATGCTTCAGTTTTTACAACTTTAACGTTGCAAGATACAAAGGGGCGTAATGAAACAGGGTATTCTGATAATATTGTTTCTGGATTCAGACAATGGTGGCAGACCAACGTAGACTTGGTAGCATTAAGAAATGCCTATGCAAATAATGGAAATAGTAATTTTTCATGGAATAGAACATCACCAGAAGAGGCAACTCCTCAATTCTGGAATAATCCTTATTTCCAGAGATATCAAAACTATCAGTCAGATAACAGAACGAGGGTATTTAGTTATGCTCAGTTAAAGTATGATATTTCTAAAAATTTCGGAATTACAGGTAAACTATCTTACGATGATTTACAGATGGTTGTAGAAGAAAGATTAATGAATGGATCAATTCCTCAAGTATTCGGTGCTTCGGGATTGAATGTTTCTTCAGGATATGCTAGAACCAATTTGAAAAACTCTGAATTAAACTTCGATGTATTCTTAAATTATAAATTTAATATTACGGAAGATTTAAATTTGAGTGGTATTGCAGGAGGAAATGTTAGAAGAAATTTGATTGATAATGTATATATGAGTACTGAAGGAGGGTTATCGAAGCCTGGATTGTTTGCCATTTCCAATTCAGTAAGAACAATACTTCCTCCCGATGAGAATTATTCAAAATGGCTTACTTCAAGTTATTATGCAACAGCATCTTTAGGATATAAAAATTTCTTGTTCGTAGATGCTACTTATCGTCGTGATCAATCTTCAAACTTACCAAAAGGAAATAATAGCTATGGATACCCATCTGTTACTGGAGCTGTTATCTTATCTGAATTTGTAAAGCAGTCATGGTTGAGTTTCTGGAAAGTTAGAGCTAACTATGCAGAGGTTGGATCTTCTACAGTAAACTATAGATTGGTCAATACATTTAAGGCGAGAGGAGAAGGGCTATTTGATCAACCTTACTTTCTTGCTAATCCAAACCTGAAACCTCAAAGATCTAAAGAAACAGAATTTGGTATGGAGGCTCAGTTTTTCAAAAACAGATTAGGATTTGATGTTGCGATTTACAAGACAAAAACATTTGATCAGATTATTAATCTACCAGTTTCACCAGCTACAGGATATAGAACATTTTTGGTGAATGCAGGACAGATTGATAATAAAGGAGTTGAAGTACAGTTAAATGGTACACCGTTTAAAACCGATAATTTTACTTGGGATATTAATGTGAACTGGTCTAAGAATGAAAATAAGGTAATTGAACTGAATGGGAATTCTCAAAACTATTTATTAGCAAGATATCAGAACAACGTATCTCTTAATGCACGTGTAGGGGAGGCTTTCGGAGCCTTAGTAGGATCAGATTATCAATATGATGCCAACGGAAATAAGATTGTAGACCCTACATCAGGAAATTATCTTAGAAACAATAACCAAGTTATAGGGAATGTCACTCCGGATTGGGTTGGAGGGATCAGAAACAGTTTCCGTTATAAAGATTTTTCACTTAGTTTCCTTATTGATGTGAAGCAAGGAGGAGATGTATTCTCTCCAGATATGGGGTATGGATTGGCAACCGGACTTTATGTAGAAACTGCTGATTACAGAGAAAGTGGAGTTGTAAATCCGGGAGTAAATCCAAATGGAGCTCAGAATACTACAGTTGCAGGAGATCCAAATGGAGCTGGAAGTATAGACGGATATGGTGTGATGCCAAATAAAAGATTTATATATGATGCTTCTTATGTAAAGTTAAGAGAAGCAAGTATCGGATATAGTTTACCAAAGTCAATTTTAGCCAATACAGGTATCAGAGATGCTAAAGTTTCTATTGTAGGTAGAAATCTTTGGATTATTCACAAAAACTTACCTTATGCGGATCCTGAAACAGGAACAGGCAATGGTTTAGCAGCTAAAGGCCAGTCGATTGGATCTCTGCCTACAACTCGTGATATTGGTATTGATGTAACTTTAAAATTCTAGAAAAATGAAAAAAATATTTTTAATGATAGGTTTGGCTTCATTGACGTTAACATTTACCTCTTGTGAAAGAGATATTACTTCCCTGAATGAAGACCCAAAACACCCAACAGAAGTTCCTTCGGGAGTACTTTTTGCAAGTGCTGAACAAGCCCTTCTTGACCAATTATTAACTCCTAACGTTAACCGTAATATTACTCGTTTCTTTACTCAACAGTGGTCAGAAACAACATATATTGACGAAACAAGATATGATATGGTAGCAAGACCAATTCCTACCAATCATTACAATCGTATGATGGCTTCTTCATCAGCTACGGTAAATTCTCCGGGAGTTTTGTCCGCATTGAGAGATGCAAGAAGATTTCTTGATGCAGAAGATGTAAGTCCTGCTCAGAAAAAGAATAATATAGCCATGATAGAATTAGTGAATGTGTATGCTTGGGCTAATTTAGTAGATACATTTGGAGATATTCCTTATTTTGGAGCATTAAAAGCTACAGCTGAAAATCCTGGTAATGCAGAAATTCCTTATGATGATGCTAAAACAATCTATCTGGATCTTATCAAAAGAATTGATGCAGCTCTTGCTATGATGGATACTTCTGTAAGAGGATACGATAAAGATCTGATTTATAAAGGAGATATGACTAAATGGAAAAAAATGGCTAATTCTTTGAAATTTAGAATGGCTGTTACATTGTCAGACGTAGAACCAGCTCTTGCTAAAACTTATGCTGAAGCAGCGTATAGCGGTGGGTTATTCACTGATAAGAGTGATAATTTCGGACTTCAGACTTTCCCTTCAGGATTGTTATCTAACCCTGTTTATCAGGATGTAATCCAGTCTGGTAGAAATGACTTTTTACCTTCAGATGTTTTAGTTAACTATATGAACTCAACGAGCGATCCAAGAAGAGCGGTTTGGTTTACACTATATGAAGGAAATTATGTTGGAGGAAAATATGCTAAAACTAATACTTTTGGTTTATTTTCGCACTTTACAGATGCAATTACCAATGAAAATGCACAAGGGTTCTTACTGGACTATACAGAAATTATGTTTTTAAAAACAGAGGCTGCTGCCAGAAATTTTAATGTTGGAGATACTGCGGCTAATTTGTATAAGATGGCCATTCAGGCTTCAGTAACAGAATATGGAATGGATATTACTGCTGCAGATGCAATTGTTGCGGCAACTCCGTATGATGCGACTAATTGGAAGAAGTCTGTAGGATTCCAATCATGGGTTGCTATGTTTAATAAGGGATTCCAAGCATGGAATTTTGCAAGAAGATTAGATTTTCCAGTCTTTGTAAATCCATCAAATTCAAGAGTAGAGGCAGTTCCAATCAGAATGAAATATTCTCAGGATGAATATCTTGTGAATTCTAAGTATGTGAATGCGGCAGCTGCAAAAATTGGAGGGGATAAGGTTTCAACAAAACTCTTCTGGGATAAATACTAAACTAATTATTATTCAAGTTATTGGCATTTGTCATTAATCTGGATATAGATATACTTAATTATGAAAAATTTTATTAGAATTCTTTTATTGGTCGGAATGGTCTCATGTTCAAGTAATGATGATACTCCTACAGTAGTGGATAATACAAATATAACTGGGTCCTGGAAGCCTTCTAATTATGAATTTAGAGGAAAGCCTATTGCTCTAAATGACTGTGAAGGGAAAGGACAGTTAGTAATTAATGCGGATTATTCCGGAAATTATGGGAGATATGAAATGGCTAGTGATAATTGTAATTTAGTAGATTCTTATAGCGGAAAATGGAGTTATGACAAATTGTATAATGTTCTGATTCTTACTTATACAGAAGGAACTGAAACTAAAACTTTGAGAAAAGAAGTGGAATCATATTCTGAAACTGAACTTAGAATTCGGGATAATAATAAAAATTTAGATGGAGTACCAGGAAATGATACCGGAACTTTAGTTTTTAGAAAAGGATAAAAATCTTATGATAATTAAAAAACCGCCCGAGGGCGGTTTTTATTTTTTGTATCGATACAAAAAAAGAGATCTTTATGACCTCTTTTTATCCACCGCAATTTACAGATTTAGGCACACAAGCTCCCCATTCCTGGCATTGTTTGTACCCATCAGGACATCTTCCCCATGGTTCGCAGCATGGTGCATTTCCGGCAGTAATTTTTTTAAGGTCAGTTTTAGTGATTTTTTTTAGATTTTTCATGATAAAGTTTTGTTTGATGACTGTAATAAATATATGGAAAATATAGATAAGATTTTGGTTTTCAGAATAATTGTTCAAAAAAATCATCAAATAATTGAATGTAGGTCTTTGCATTATAGACTTGTCTTTTTAATTTCACTAAATTTGTACTTTAAATTTTGAGATGAATATTAAAGATATTATAGAACAAAAACTTTCAGAGGTCATTTTAAATGTATTTCAGTTAAAAGACATCAATCTGGAAATTCAGGAAAATAAAACGGAATTTGAAGGTGACTTTACAATCGTTACTTTTCCGTTGGTAAAACAATTGAAGAAAAACCCAGAAAGTATCGGGGTTGAATTAGGAGAAGCTTTAACAGAGCAGACGGATCTTTTCGAAAGCTTTAATGTGGTTAAAGGATTCCTTAATGTTAAAGTTAAAAATCAACTGTTTGTAGATAACTTTAGATCTGTTCACAATGGTTTTTCAACAATAGATAAGAAAAATGCTACCGTAATGGTGGAATATTCTTCCCCAAATACTAACAAACCGCTGCATTTAGGGCATATCAGAAATAACCTGTTAGGGTTTTCCGTGGCTCAGATCTTAAAAGAGGCGGGTTATGATGTTATCAAGACTCAGATCATTAATGACAGAGGGATTCATATCTGTAAATCAATGTTGGCCTGGGAAAAATTTGGAAATGGAGCAACGCCTGAGACAACCCATACTAAAGGAGATAAATTTGTCGGAAACTACTATGTAGAATTTGACAAAAACTATAAGAAAGAGATTGCCGAACTTGTGAACCAGGGAGTAACCGAAGAACAAGCTAAAAAAGATGCTCCGGTAATGAAAGATGCTCAAAAAATGCTTCTGGATTGGGAAAATGGGGATGAAAAGGTAAGAAGTCTTTGGGCAGAAATGAATTCCTGGGTATACAAAGGATTCAATGATACTTATAAAAGACTAGGGGTTGACTTTGATCAGGTTCAGTATGAAAGCAATACTTATATTTTGGGAAAGGATCTTATCCAAGAAGGTTTGGATAAAGGAGTATTATACCAAAAAGAAGATGGTTCTGTTTGGTGTGATCTTACAGATGAAGGACTTGATCAAAAACTATTGTTACGTTCTGATGGTACTTCAGTATATATGACTCAGGATTTAGGAACGGCTGTGGAACGTTTTAAGCAGAACAATATCCAAAAGCTTATCTATACCGTAGGTAATGAACAGGATTATCACTTCCAGGTTTTATTTAAGATCCTGAAAAAATTAGGATATGAATGGGCAGATCAGTTATTCCACCTTTCTTACGGAATGGTTGAATTACCGGAAGGAAAAATGAAATCACGTGAAGGAACTGTAGTAGATGCGGATGACTTAATGCAGGAAATGTATGAAACCGCAAAATCTAAAGCTCAGGAACTAGGAAAACTTGAATCTCTTTCTGAAGAAGATAAAGAAGCATCTTATGAAACAGTAGGTTTGGGAGCTTTAAAGTATTTCATGCTGAAAGTGGACCCTAAGAAGAAAATGCTTTTCAACCCTGCAGAAAGTATTGATTTTAATGGAAATACAGGACCGTTTATTCAGTACACCTATGCTCGTATTCAGTCATTGTTGACAAAGGCAGAGTTTGCATACGCAGAAACTGCTGATGTAACTTTGAATCAGTTTGAGAAAGAATTGATTATGCAATTGGCTAACTTTAAAACAATAGTGGCTAAGTCTGCAGAAACATTGAGCCCTGCTTTGGTGGCTAACTATGTGTATGACCTTGTAAAATCTTATAACTCATTCTATCAGAATAATCCTATTTTGAATCAGGATGATAAAAATATTAAACAATTTCGTCTGAATTTATCAGACCTTACAGCAAAGACGATCAAAAAATCGTTAGAATTACTGGGAATTGGAACAGTAAACAGAATGTAAAAAAAGCCTCCTGATTTCAGGAGGCTTTTTTGTATTTTAATGATAGGTGCACAATAATCATTCACTTTTCTCACCATGCATCTGCTTCAAACTATCCGCATAGAGTTTTGCAGGAGTCCATCTTGCATGCTTAGAGAGAATAACTTTGTAACCTTTTTTATAGGTGTATACTTTAGTGAACTTAGCACCAAAAAATATGAGCATACAAGAATAGTTGATCCACATCATGATTAAAATTACTGTTCCGGCAGCTCCAAATGCTGAAGTAGGTTTAAACTGATTGAAATAAAGACTCAGTAAAAATTTCCCCAGCGTAAATAATGTTGTTGTTAAAAAAGCACCTCGCCAAACAGATTTCCAGGTGATTTGTACATCCGGAAGGACTTTAAACATTAGGGCAAATAAAAGCATGACAAGGCCAAATCCGATGGAAAAATTGACGACCTCAACAAGTAGATACGTTTCAAATCCAAAATATTGGGTGATGATTGTATTAAAAAGGCTGATTAATGAAGAAAGGATCATGGTAATCATAAGGAGGAATCCAAGAATCAGGATCATTCCTAAGGAGTTGGCTCTATCCAGTAAAAACTTAAGCAAGGCTTTCTTTGGTGCAGATTCCACATCCCAAAGAGAATTCAAGGTATGCTGAAGTTGGAAGAATAGAGTAGTAGAACCAAAAACCAACGCTCCTACTCCTACAGCTTTCATGAAGATATTTTTTTTGTCAATTAAGGCTCCG
This sequence comes from Chryseobacterium sp. Marseille-Q3244, assembly GCF_940807095.1. Taxonomy (NCBI): domain Bacteria; kingdom Pseudomonadati; phylum Bacteroidota; class Flavobacteriia; order Flavobacteriales; family Weeksellaceae; genus Chryseobacterium; species Chryseobacterium sp. Marseille-Q3244. Next base: position 144,820 of record NZ_CALNWX010000006.1, read on the forward strand.
GCAAGCATTCCTTCGATACTTTTGGCTACATCAGGTCCCATAATCCCACTGATCTGAGTGCTGATTTGTCCACGGATAGCCTCTTCACCAAAGAAGTTACCCAATACCCAGATAATAATAATTAATAATCCCGGGATAGAAAAAATGGCATAATAAGCCAGGCTCGCTGAATCTTTGGATGCAGAAGAACTGTTCCACTCAGTAAAGGTTTCTTTTAAAACTTCCCAGAAAAATTTAGCATTATTAATCATATTAAAAAGGATATCCGATGGCAATATTTAAAACAAGGTTATCTTTTCTCCAGCTTGAATCTCCGAAATTGATTTTATCGAAGGCCCATCTGTCTCCCTTCTCATAGTAAGGTACTCTCAATGGCATAGCCAGGTCTAATCTTAAGATCAGGATAGAGAAATCAAGTCTTAGACCAACTCCGGCTCCTACAGCAATTTCATTCAAAAAGTCTTTTGAAAACTTAGCTCCCGGTCTGTCTGGATCACTATTCAATAACCAGATATTTCCAGCATCCACAAAGACTGCTGCGTTTAAAAATTTATATAAGTTGGCGCGATATTCTGCATTTAATTCCAATTTAATATCTCCGGATTGATCAAAATAAGCACCCTGTTGTATTGTTCTCGGGTCAAAACTTCCCGGTCCTAATGTTCTTGCACGGAAGGCCCTGATACTGTTACTTCCTCCGGAGAAAAATTGCTTGGAAAAAGGAACAAATTCTGAATTTCCGTATGGATAAGCAATTCCTGCAATAACTCTTGTTGCCAATGACGATTTTTCCGTGAATTTATGGTAGAATCTGAAGTCATTTTCAATCTTAGCGTACTGGCTGAAAGGAACTCCAAAAATCTTTTTTTGCTTATCTTCTTTTACATTAGCCCCTGTCACCAAGCCAGTGATATTTCCTGCCAGATCAAGAGTTCCTTTATAATAAAAGGTATTCTTTTTCGGAAACATAGTATTGGTATAAGTATACGAATAAGTAGGACCAAAAATAAGCTGTTTTTCAACAATTCGCTTCATTGCAGGATTAGTCGCTGCAATGGCTTCATATTCTGCAGTAACCTTTTGTGGTGAAACAAGAGTGATATCAATTACTTTCAGATCATGTTCCTTTCTGGCATTTTCCTTCCACACATATCCAAATGAACCAGTAAAATTATTAAGCGTATAATATTGGGTTCTGTTCTGGAATTCATATCCTAATGTAATATTTGTTCTGGGAACAAATTCACTGGAAGAATGAAAGCGGAACGGTGCCACAATTCTTGGTATGGAAAGTTGAACATTAGTTCCGGCGCGGAAGATATTATTCGCATTCTGAGCGCCCCCCATCTGGAAGTCAAAAGCTCCAAAAATGGCAGCTTTAAATTGTTCTGCCCCTCTAAAGAAATTTCTATGTGTCCAGTTCAGGTTAAGTTCACTACCGGCATAGTTGGCGGAGTTGGTTCTTCCTAATGCTTCAAGACGTAAAGACTGAATTTGTCTTGGAGTTAATAAATAATAAGCGTCAAATTTATGATTCAAAGAATCCGAAGTTACAAATTCATTCTTCACAAACTTAAATACTCCCAAACTAATCAACCTGTTTAAGGTAAGATTGTGATTGGAACGGTTGTAAAGATCTCCTTTTTTAAAGTATAAAGCTCTGTCGAAGATTTTAGGTTTAAATTTATGCTGCGGATCAATGACGTAAATATCATCAAATGCATATTTGCTCAAAGAATCTGTGTTCATAGGAACGCTGTATTTCCCAGCTTTTACATCCTGAATATTATAATTCGGGAATACAATAACTTTATCAATGCTGAACTGTTGAGTCGCCAGATCAGGAGTGTTTTCCTTAAGCTTTACATTCAACTCTACCTTATGGTTTTTATTGACGGTACTATCTGCCTGTACAATGATATTATCCGGATGAAAATAATAAAATCCTTTTTCTTTTAGCCTGTTATCAATTCTTTCTCTTTCTGCTTTAATAACATCCAGGTCAAATGGTCTTCCATTTTTAAGAAGTGTTTTTCCGGCTACATTCTGAATTTCCTGATTAACAAGACTAGAGTCTTTTTGAAATTTTACACCATCAATCAGATACCTCGCACCTGGCTTTAAGGTATAAATAACCTTTGCTTTTTTATTTTTTGAAACAGTATCATAGGTGGCTCGGGCATTGAAATATCCTTTGTTTTCAGAATAGTTTTCAATGATGTCTTTATTAAACTCACGGTCTACATCTCCCAATAATACAGGTTTTTCACCCATCTTATATTTAAGCCAGTAATTAAACCCTTTGTCTTTTTTAGGTTCTTTCGCAATATTGTAGAAATAAAGCTTGGGACGCATTCCTAAAAATGTAGAATTTGGTTTAGGAGTAAGGTTCGCTTCTAAAGCAGCCTGAAGATCCTTTTTTTCTTTTTTGGAAATAGTGTCACTATCAATCTTTACCTCAGCGCCTGTATACAGCATCTGGTTTTCTTTCAGAAACCTTGTATTGCTGCAGGAAACTACTGCCGAAGCTAATCCGGAAATCAACAGATATTTACAGTATGTTGGAAATATAGTACTCATTATTTAAATTCTACCACTTGGTTGTTTTGATTCTTTTTAGGCTTCTTCTCTTTGGATTTTTGGAAAATCTCACGGAATTTGTCATAATCTAAAGTAATGATAAATCCAACTCCGGTTTCTATGATTTGCCCTTGAAGAGCTACCTGATATTCATCTTTACGATAAGCTCGCAACATATATCTTCCATCTTTGGACAGACTATAATCTACAGAGACATTTCCTGCAATATTCGTCATATTCTCATTCTGACGGGCCTGTCCTTCTAATCCAAAATTACTTCCGACGGTTACTTTCAGTCTGTCATTCAATAATTTTTTACTGATATCAACATTCAGATCGGTTCTGGTATTTTTTTGTCCTGTGGAATAATCCTCCGAAGAATCCAATCCAAAATTAAGATCTACTCCTTTAATAAGTCCAGATGCCAGATTATTTAATTGCTGAGAAAGAATTTTACTCACACTCTGTCTTGCCATAGTTTCCGCAGACATTCCGGCACCACTTTCAAACGGATTCTCGCCGATGAAACGGTTTAGGAGCAGTAAAGCAAACACCTGTTTATTCAATTCAGATTCCTGAGTTCTAAGTTGAGCCAGTTTCTGATCAATAACATCCTTAACATTAGAGGATACCGCATTGTTTTTCTCTTCCGTGGTAATATCGAAAGTCAGTTGCGGTTTCAGCAGCTCTCCCTTCATTTTTAATAGGGTGTTGAAAGGTATTCTCTGCTTATATTGATTCATTGTGGAAGCACTCTCACCACTGATCTGTTGTTCTACGAGATCAATTGGAGCAGCTTCAGTTTTATATACCGCTGTAATATCCATGATAGCGGTTGTAGGCTCTCCTGTCCAGGTGATGGTACTTCCTTTCTGGATATCAAATTTCCGTTTCAGGAAACTTACCGAAAGATCATAACTTCCTTTGTTGACTTCATAGACTCCTACCAATGTTGTTTTTCCTGATGGATCAATACCTCCGGTTAATTCCGCTTCTCCCTGAAGCTGTACAAAGTCACCATTGGCTTTATCAATGATGATGGATAGTTTTGCTTCTTTACTTACTTCGATATTGACGCTTACGTCCATTCCTTTAATACGGCTTTGGGCATCCAGGGAATCTGTTTTAATTGTTTTGTTTAAAACCACCTGATCCTGATCCACAAATTCTACAATTCCATCTCTTTCCTGTAATGAAGGGTTAGATTGAGGAAGAACAAAAGTGAAATCTGTATTATCTGCAACACTCAGTCTTCCATCTACTTTTGGTAAGTCCAGGTTTCCACGGATACGGAGACCTGCGTCAATCGCAAGAACTCCATACATCATAGCGTCGTTTGATTTCTGTGAATTCACTACCTTGAAATCCTTGGCATTGACGTTCATATTAAATGCGAAATCTCTGTAAGTTTGAGTAAGAACCTGCCCATCTACAACCAGAGCATTTCCATCCTTATCTTTGATCTTGAAATTATTAAATTCAATACCTCGGTTGGTAAAATCAATTTCATCATTCAGGTTTCTGAAGTCGCTTCCTATTTTTGCAATTTCCAATCCTGCATCATTAAACTTTACTTTTCCAAGAATATTCGGCTGACTTGTTGTTCCCGTAATTTTCAGGTTTCCGGAAAGATAACCTTCTGTATTGGTAATGGCATTCATAGAGAATCCTTGGATACTCTTCATCTGAAGTTGATTGATCGCCATATTCAGGTCAAAAGAGCTGGAAGCAGTATTGTAATCACCCAGAATTCTTACATCGTTATTGTTTCCGGAAAGGGCGATGTCAGCATTTAAAAGTTTCGGTGAAGAATTATTTACTTTTACAGCCAGATTTCCAACAGGACTTCCATAAACAATAAGGTTGGAAACATTTAAATCAGAGGTGAAAGTCATATTTTTCATCACATCCCGAAGTTGGGCTGTTCCGTTGATGGTTCCTCTAGCCAGAACCGTATCTTTTTTGATAAGTTCTGTAATCGTTTCGATTTTAAAATCTTTCAGAGCGATGTTCAAAGGGCTACTTGGGCTATTGCTTTCTGACTGAATAGAAATTTCACTTGCACCATTGCTCAACGTGAAATTATCTGCCAAAATTCCTTTGCTGCTGATCTGGATTTTATTGTTTTCAGCAACATTCCAATCGCTGTAGTTTAGTTTTAAACCGTTTGGATTCAGGGAAACTTCTGTAATGTCGTTAAGTGATTTTGCATGTCCTGCAATCAGGAATTGAGTAGCATCTTTATCATCTTTAGTTGTGATATTATAGTTGATGGTATTATCAGCAACATCCCCGTCAATGTTAATTTTTTTCAGTGAAAAACTTGAACTTTTTAAAGCTGCAACATTCAGGTTATATTGTAATGCCTGATTTTCATTAGTTACTTTTAAAGCTCCTTTTTCAATCGTATTTTCACCATATAATAATTGAGGAATCTGACCATCAATTTCAATTTTTTGAGAATCGGCATCATAGTTTCCTGCCAGATTAATGGTTTCAAAACTTTTCAGATCCGGTACAAATTTTCTGATCAGATCATCATTTTTAATCTTTGCCGTAAAGGTAAAATGTTGTCCCGGAGTAATTTTTTGCGTTTTATCCGGTTTTTGGAACTGATAATACTGATTAATGGTCTGCGTTAAAGCTCCAAAGATCTGTGTAAGTTTATATTTACCCTGCAATTCAACATCTGCAATCTGAGAGTTGAAAATAATCTGTGTAGAATCTGTAGTAGAAGAGGCTTTCAGGTTGACTTCCTGTACAGGATAGACTTCTTTGGTATCAGAAAAAGCAAAATCTTTAAGGTTTAAATAACCATTCAGATTATTCGGATCAAGACTTGTAAAGTCTCCATCTATTTTTCCGGCCAGGATCATTGGTTTTTCGTAGAAGCCAAGCTTGTTGACATCTAATTTGATCACCTCCCCATTGACTTTTACGGTAGGATTTTTTTCATCATAAATTCCCGATGCTGTCAAAAGTAAATCAGCATTCGGGTCTTTTGAATTTAAAATAACATCATAAGCCCCTTTATTGATCTTACCTGTTAAGTTCATATTCTGATATCGATACCCTTTGTACACGGCGGAAGCAACATGTCCATTCAAGTTAGCCCTGGCATTTTTGAAATCAAAGCTTTCTCCTTTAGCTGAAATCTGAGCTGTGATAGGGCCAATGTCTTTATTTTGAATGATTTTCCCAACCTGTATACCCTGAAGGTTAGCTTTTACATCATATAATTCATGATTTTTTCTACGCATATCCACATTGGCAACAATAGCTGCATTTCCAAGGGTAGAGTAGAGGTTAAGGTCTGTATTGACCATTTTTGTAGTTCCCTTGGCATTTCCTTTGACACTGAAATTTGAAGGAAGAGAAATATTAGAAGGAATCGTATTCTTTGGAACTAAATTGAAAATCGTCTTAGCGTTAGAAGAAAATTCTCCGATTCTCAGATCGTAATACAACTGATCGGGATTCATTGCATTTTTAACTCTTCCGGATGCATTCACTCTCAATTGATCCAGTCCTGAAACTTTTAAGTCTTGAATGAAAAGGTCATTAACACTTCCCTTCACATTGGCATTAACATTCAGGATGGCGTTTGGATATTTATTGAATGGAACTGTATTTTTTAAAGTAGGAACCAGATTTAAAATATCAGAAAATCCGATTTTTGAATCTTTGATATTGGCAGAAATTTTTACTGCGCCTAAATTTGAAGTCAGCTGATCGATGGAATTATAATTTAAAATAACCTCATCGCGTAATAAAGTCTTTGGAGTCTGTAGGTACAGATCTTTCAGATAAGCTTCTTTTTCAGCATACACAAAATCCGTATTGAATTTTTGAATATCCAGTCCTCTTGCTTCCTGAATTTCTGCTGAATTAACTGTTCCCGCGAAAGTATTATTCTCCATTTTAAAACTTCTCACCTCAACATTCATTTTGGAGAAATTCAGGTGGTTGAAATCTATTCCCTGTTTGGTAGGGGCAATTGCGGTATTATTGTAGGCTACCTTTACATCATTTAAAACCAGTTTTCCTAACAGAAGGCTCATTGCTTTATCCTGCTCGGAAACTTTTGAAACTTCAGGTTCTTTTTTATTTTTTGGATTGGCATTCTGAGCAGGAAGATAAAGGTTAGCATTGATATCTGCTCCTGAAAGGAATACATTTCCAACGTTGAAAGCATTATTTTCAAGATCAAGTTTGTTGACCTTTGTACTTAATTCTTTGAATAAAACTTTAGCATAGGTTTTGGTGTTTTCATCACCATAATCAATATCAAAGTGAGTCAGTTTGATTCCTCTCAACCCAATATTCATCGGTTTTTTTTGATTCAGGGAATCTACTTTTTTCTCCACCTTCTTAGAAACTTCTTCTACAATTCCCTGTTTCAGTTTTAATTTTAACCCATCAAGATTAATATCATTGACAGCGTAGGTATTTTTATTAAGGTCGAATTTTTTGACCCTGGTATCAAACGATTTAAAATAGAGATTAATATCATTCTTCGACTGTTGGTCATTGAAGGTAACCCCAATATCTTTTAAATTGATTTTATCCAGAGAAATAATGAAAGGCTTGGAAGAACTTTCTTCTTTATCACTGCTCGCAAAGGCATCAATAATATAATCAAAATTGAATTTGCCATCCGGTTTTCTGACTACGTTGGCGCGGGCACCTTCCATATCTACAGAGGTAATATCTGCAGTAGAGTTGATAAGCTTAAGCATATGTAAACCCACATCCAGCTTTTTTACGGCTAAAAGAGTATCTACATCCTGGCCTTTGAGGTAGAGATTTTCCATCACAAGACTGTTAGGAAAGCCAATGTAGACTCTCTCCAGACTTACTTTGGTTTTAATTTTTTTCTCCAGGTAAACAATCAATCGGTCTTTGATGAAGTTTTGAACGGCTGGAAGTCTTAGGCTTAGGATCAACAGGGTAAGAAGAACCAATATTGAAATAAAGGTTATTGCAATACGCCTTAAAAGTTTGCTAGTGTTGATTTTCAGTTTCAAAAGTGAGAAGGTTTCTAACAAAGATAATAATACTATTTTATTCTGTCTTTGTTGTGGTATCCCTTATGAATGCAAAAATCCTGCCTTGGCTGCCTTATTATGGAATTTTTAGTTGTGTAGTTGTCAAGTGAATAGTTGAGTAAGACGAGCCAAGGTGTGGATTGTATTTAAAAAAAGCCCCCTTTTAAATCATTTTTTAATGTTGAAAAGGTTAGTTAGCAAAAATGAAAATTCAAATGTTAGTGTAGTTGCAAAGGGGGCTTGGCATGGTTTATATGAAATAATAAATTTCTAGTTGTTTCCGTTTTCCCATTTTACATCTTCTCCCTGTGGTGCGGCACCGCCTTGAGCTTCTGTAATAGGAGCAGTTTCCTGGTTGATGTGATAAATATAGGCTGCAATTTTTTCTGCATCTCTTCCGGTAATGGTTCCTTCTTTGATGAAAGGTCTCATGGTAGGATTATTTGGAGAACCATTTTCAAGCATCCAGAAAACATTTTTAAATAAACTTTTTTCTTTAATATTGATCCAATGAGTATCCGTAAGATTAGGACCAATACCTCCTTTTCCTCCGTCTCCATGGCAGGTTACACAGTTGGTTTTGAATAATTCCTGTCCTTCTGCGATATTATCTGCACTATATTTTGCGCTTTCCAGATTGATCTGCGGAGCTGTTTTTTCATACTCTGCGATAGATGCCAGCATGGTCTTGGCTTCTTTCGTGTATTCAGCTTCCGGATGGGCATAATCTGTGAATGAAAAGGCCATCAGGTATACCACACAAAAGATACATCCGAACCAGAACAGGCCTATCCACCATTTTGGAAGTGAGTTGTCAAGCTCTGTAATTCCATCGAAACCATGATCGATCAGAATATCTTTTTCTTCCGTAGCAGATTGCTTTTTGAAGGCAGAATTCCAAAGTTTTTGGTAATAAGGAACGCTTTTTTCTTCAAGGTATTGTTTTTTCTCTTCCTCCGAAAGTCTGCTGAAGCTTTCGTTTTCAATCATGTCTCCAATGGAGTTCATAATCATCAGAAGGATAATCGCAATCAATATCAGTGCCCAGAAAAATGGGGAGGAAAAATATCCTGAATCACTGGCGAACATTTCAAAGGCCATGATTGTTAAGCCAATGGTTGTTGCGATATATATTGAAATTGGGGTTCTCGTTTTCATTACATCAATTTTTAATGATTACTCTGCACTTGCGGTTTGGATCTGTGTCGTTTTAATGTCTGTACCTAATCTTTGCAGGTAAGCGATCATTGCTACGATTTCTCTTTGCTCAAGCGGGATATATGCTCCTCCTTTTGTGGTTTTTTCTTTAGCCATCTGATCTTTTACATCGGTAGCTTCAGAATAAATTCTCTGTACAATAGCTTTTGACTGGTTGTCTGCCCATTGATTAGCAGAGTCGATCTGCGCTTTTGTGTAAGGAACATCAAATGAGTTTTTCATTAATTTCATTTTATCCACCATTTGAGTACGGTCTAGTTTATTGGTAATTAACCAAGGGAAACGTGGCATAATAGAACCTGCAGAGGTAATTCTTGGGTTGTACATGTGCTTAAAGTGCCATGAATCCGGGTTTCGGCCTCCTTCTCTGTGAAGATCCGGTCCTGTTCTCTTAGAGCCCCAAAGGAAGGGTCTGTCATAGATGAATTCTCCAGCTTTAGAGTACTGTCCGTTCTTTCCTTCAAATCTTACTACTTCATCACGGAAAGGTCGGATCATCTGAGAGTGACAGGAGTTACATCCTTCACGGATATATAAATCTCTTCCTTCAAGCTCTAAGGGGGTGTATGGTTTCACTGCAGTGATCGTAGGAACACTTTGCTTCAGTGATAAGGTGGGAACAATTTCTACAAGTCCACCAATTGCTATGGTAATGAAAGCCAGGATAGAAAGTAGGGTAGGTGTTCTTTCTAACCAAAGGTGTACGCCTTCGCCTTCTTTTCTTGTTCCCCCGATATTGGCTAATGCAGGCGCTTCCGCAGGAACATTTTTTTGGAATGAACCCACTTTAATAGTCTTGATAACATTGATAACCATTAAGATGGCTCCTGACAGATATAAGATACCTCCTAAGAATCTCATTTTAAAGTAAGGAATGATCGCTGTAACAGTATCTAACCAGTTTTTCCATAGTAAGGTTCCGTCCGGGTTGAACTGTTTCCACATTAATCCCTGGGTGAATCCTGAAATATACATTGGTACTGCATAGAAAATAATTCCTAATGTTCCTAACCAAAAATGCCAGTTAGCTAGTTTTACAGACCAAAGTTTTGTTCTCCACATAATGGGTACCAGGTAATATACCACCCCGAATGCCATGAAACCATTCCATCCAAGAGCTCCTAAGTGTACGTGACCAATAACCCAGTCAGTATAGTGTCCGATTTTATTTAAAGATTTTGTTGCCAGTAATGGTCCTTCGAAGGTAGCCATCCCATAACAGGTAACTGCTACTACGAAGAATTTAAGGATTGGGTTTTCTCTTACTTTATCCCAGGCTCCTCTTAAGGTAAGAAGCCCGTTTAGCATCCCTCCCCAAGATGGTGCGATCAGCATGATAGAGAAACCAGTTCCCACTGCTTGTGCCCATGCTGGTAATGCTGTATATTGCAGGTGGTGAGGCCCAGCCCAAAGGTATACAAAGATCAGCGACCAGAAGTGAATAATGGATAATTTGTATGAGAATACCGGTCGCTGAGCTGCTTTTGGCATAAAATAATACATAAGACCTAGTACAGGGGTCGTTAATACGAATGCTACCGCATTGTGACCATACCACCATTGCACTAATGCATCTTTTACACCTGCATATACTGAATAAGATTTCCAGCTTGTGAAAGATAACGGAACTTCAAGGTTATTAAAGATGTGAAGCATTGCTACGGCAATCCATGTGGCCAGATAGAACCAGATTGCTACATATAAATGTCTTACTCTTCTTTTCGCAATCGTTCCGAACATATTGATACCGAATACGATCCATGAGAAGGCAATTAATATATCAATAGGCCATTCATGTTCAGCATATTCTTTAGAAGTATTGATTCCCATTAAGAAGGTAATCACTACGGTAACGATCATAAACTGCCATGACCAGAAGTGAATCCATGAAAGTGTATCACTATACATTCTTGTTTTCAGTAATCGCTGCATGCTATAGTAAGCACCACAGAAGAATGAATTACAAACGAAGGCAAAAATTACAGCACTGGTGTGAAGCATTCTGATTCTTCCGAAGCCCATCGCTCCCTGAGTATTGATTAATCCCTGAATATTGCCCGAAGCTAAACTTTTAATAGTTGTATCATCTGTACCGAATAAAAATTCAGGTAATTCAGGATAAAAAAGCATCAATGCGGCAGTAAGTCCCAGCAGAAATCCGACAAGTCCGAATGCGATTGTTGCATAGAGGAATGCTCTGACAATATTATTGTCATAATTAAATTTTTGCGTCTCCATAAATTCCAATAGTGTTTACCGAGGTGATATTTGCTCTGAAAAAGGTTTATTTTTTGCCGTTTTCTATGTTAAAAGTAAATATCATGTAACGTGTATAATGTTTTGCCAAAGGTATTTATTAACTTTGTTGGAGGCTAATAGATAATCTTCTAAAATATACCGAAAACTACTAAAACAGAAATGATGAAAATATGTGGACAAAATATCAGGAAAATCCGTAGGGGCAAAGATCTTACCCAGGAATATATGGCTTTTGAAATGGGGATTTCCCAAAAAGCGTATTCCGATATTGAGAATTCCAAAGTGAAGATCAATCTGGAAATCCTGACTAAAATCTCAGATATTTTGGAGATTAAGCCTTCCGATATTTGCAGTATCTCCCATAAATGTGGAACTGATGATGGATATGAAGATAAATATCAAGGACTTCTGGAGTATATGAAAAAGAATAATATTTCAGTTCCGAAAGAATATTTATAGGATACTTTGGGAAATATATACCATAGAAATTAATACAATAAATTATTATACAAGCCTTAACAATATGTTAGGGCTATTTTTTATAACAGTTTCCTGATAACCCCTCCAATAGAAAGGGGAGTCTATTTATTTTTCATGTTTCGCTTTACCTGAATTCTCAATTTACCCCATGGAATGTGAATTTCTCTGAAAAGTTTTTATATATTTAGCGACCGAATAATTCATTCAATGAGCAACGAAAATAAAACAGGACAAAACGAGACTTTAGTTAGAGGATTAACAAATCGACATATACAATTAATTGCCCTTGGAGGTGCCATAGGAACCGGATTATTTCTGGGAATCGGGCCGGCAGCGGTATTGGCTGGACCTTCAGTGATTTTAGGGTATGCCTTAGCAGGTATCATTGCCTTTTTTATCATGCGTCAGCTTGGTGAAATGGTAGTTCAGGAACCTGTATCGGGAAGTTTTAGTCACTTTGCCTATAAATATTGGGGAAATTTTCCAGGTTTTGCCTCAGGCTGGAACTACTGGATTCTTTATATTCTTGTAAGTATGGCCGAGCTTACTGCCATTGGTCATTATATTCACTTCTGGTGGCCGGAAATACCACTCTGGGTGTCCAGTTTATTCTTTTTTATAGTCATCACTGCACTTAACCTTGCTTCTGTAAAGGTGTATGGAGAAACTGAATTCTGGTTTTCCATTATTAAAGTGATTGCAATCATTGCAATGATTGTTTTCGGGGTTTATCTGTTGATTAGCGGAACCGGAGGAGAAAAAGCTACCGTTTCAAATTTATGGAATGACGGTGGATTTTTTCCGAAAGGACTATTTAATAAAACTGAAACCGGATTTTCCGGATTATTTGCGGCAATGGCCATGATTATGTTCTCTTTCGGAGGATTGGAGCTCATCGGGATTACTGCTGCTGAAGCTAAGAACCCTGAGAAGACAATTCCACAGGCTACCAATCAGGTAATCTACAGAATTCTGATTTTCTATGTAGGAGCCTTAGTAATTCTTTTCTCATTAAGCCCTTGGAGAGAGATTACAGAAGGTTCAAGCCCGTTTGTAATGGTATTTCAGAATCTAAATGGATTAGAATTCAGTCTTTTCGGTAAAGTGATTCAATTCAATACTTTGATTGCGAATGTTCTTAATCTTATTGTATTAACTGCCGCTTTATCTGTATATAACAGCAGTGTTTACAGCAATAGCCGTATGCTTTTCGGATTGGCTCAACAAGGAAATGCTCCTAAGTTTCTGAAGAAATTGAATAACAACTCAGTTCCTATTAACGCGATCATTGTTTCATCATGTTTTGCAGGAATCTGTATTATCATTAATAAACTGGTGCCGGAAAAAGCGTTTCAGTATTTGATGGCTCTTGTGGTGTCTACATTAATTATCAATTGGCTGATGATATGCTATACCCATTTGAAATTTAAAAAATCAATCACTAAAGAAGGAATTCAATCAAAGTTTCCATCGATATTTTACCCAATATCCAATTACATTTGTATTGCGTTTTTAGTGTTGATTTTAGGGTTAATGAGCATTACAGGAATGGAAATCCAGGTAATCCTGATTCCAATTTGGATAGGATTTCTATTCGCCATGTATAAATTATATAAACCGAGTTAACAGGTTTAAATTACAATAAAAGATATGGTTTTTGGAAACTTTTTAAGTAGTACAGAAACCATATTTTATTTTAAAAGTACCCTAGATGAAACATTTATTCTGTCTGCTGCTCACTTGCCTGTTTTCAGTTTTGGCTGTTGCTCAGAAGCATGATTTTAATACTTATATTGAGACTTCCGATATCCGGAATTTCTGGACAGCCTATGATGAGGTTGAGAAGTTTAATAATCCGGAAGAAAAGATATTCACATTTCAAAAGTTATATGTTGATAAAGCAACTCCCGGTTTAAAAGATTTTGTTCAATCAAGGAACTTTACTTCTGAGCAATGGATTGAATCTTTTGGATCAAAGCCAAAATTCTGGAAATCTATCAGAAGTAAAACAGAGCAAATTCAAAAAGATTTTAAAAATATAGAAAGCCTTTATCAAAATTTCAGTTGGCTATATGCTGATTTTTCACCACCTAAGATTTATTTTACGATGGGAAACCTTAAAGGTGGCGGAACAGTAATCAACGGGAATCTTATCATAGGTTCTGAGCTGGCTGCTTCAGATAAGACAGTGGACTATTCTGAGCTGTCCAAAAACTATCAGGACAGGATGAAGATCAATTCAGGAATTATTTTTCTTACTGCCCATGAACTGGTCCATACTCAACAAAATTTAAGAGGAACAAAAACCAATTTATTAGGGCTTTGCTTGAAAGAGGGATCTGCAGATTTTATAGCAGAGCTATTAACCGGGAAAAAAGTTGAAGCTCCTTATATAGATTATGGAATGCATCATCAAGATTCTCTGTGGAATGATTTTCAAAAAGAAATGAAAGCTGATAATTTTCAAAACTGGTTATCCAATACTGCTGTCATCAAAGACAGACCTGCGGATCTGGGATATTTTATGGGATATATCATCACCAAAAGATTTTATGAAAGATCTGGAAATAAAAAATTGGCGATCAATACTATCATGAATCTGGATTTCAGTAATACAACTGAAACAGAGCAGTTTTTAGATAAGTCAGGATATAAAACTGAAGCAAAGTAAAATACCAAACACCTCTTTTTCTTACCTTAGTAAATGAATAATATGATCTGTTTGTTATTTCTATAGTAATACTTGTATGAATAGCCTCATAGAGATTAAAACAGTTTCATAGCGAAAATTTATGGTATGCAGGTTAATTTTAATGAGATACAAAAAATTATCGACCATATTGAAGCCAATTTTGATAGGGAAGTAACTGCTCATGAGATAGAATCAATGTCTCATTATTCTTACCGTAATTTTCAACGCATTTTTTTTAAACTTTTTAATGAAACGATTTCCGGGTTTCAAAAACGTCTGCGTTTGGAGAACGCCTATAAAAAACTGATCTATACAGAAGATACTCTTTCTGAAATAGCATGGCAGGTGGGATATTTTAATATTCAATCCTTTTCAAAGGCATTTAAAAAACAATATTCTATTTCTCCGGCAGAAGCAAGGAAACAGAAACAGGATATCTTCAAAGAATTTATAGAGAACCATGGTACAGATCTGAAAATTGAGATCAAATATAAAGATACAGTATCCGTTTATTGTAAATTTATAAAGGCTAAAGATTATAATAATCAGGAAATTGATGCATTATGGAAAGAAATTGAACCGGATGCTGAGATATTTGAAGCCGCTTATGGAATCATCCGTGACCAACCTCTGATAACCAGTCATTCACACTGTAGATATGGTGCGGCAGTAATCACAGATGACAAGATTAAAGGATTGGTAAAAAACGAAATTTTTGGTGGGAAATATGTAAAGTTCACCCACCATGGCCTTTATGGAAATATTTTGGAGACTTATCGTTCATTCTATCAATCATGGCTTTCCGGGAAACAGTTTTTGTTGGGTAATTCCGATGTTATTGAAGAGTATGAAGAGGCAGAGGTTACTCATATTTATTTTCCATTGTATGAGTAAGATGTCCTTTTAGGACAAGAATTGATTTTTTGAGTCTTTAATTTTGCATCAGTAAATGACGGTAACGGGAGTTTATCAAGCAAAATTTAAAAAACAAAAACAATGAAAAAATATGTATTTCTCCTCATCTTGCTGATTCCTTTCAGTGGCAAATCGCAGATTTCTATCCAGGCGTATGCCGGCAATAAAGAAACTGAGATATTGGGGATTTATGATAAAGACTTCGGAAATAAATGGAATTATTTTGCATCGGGAACTATAGGTTATGACTATACTCTGAAAAAAGTAAATCCTGAACTCTATCAAAATATTAATTATGGAATTGGGAAGAATCTGGGGATTTCTGCGGGTATCCATATTTCTGATAAAGATATTATGCCCTCTGTTGGGTTGGCGTACGGAAAAGCAAATGATGTTTTTGGAATAAGTGTATTTCCAGCATTAACGTATTCTACGGATGCAAAAGAGCTTGGATTAGGTTTATATACTTTAATGGAATACACGCCAAAGATTAATGAAAGGCTAAATTTTTACAGCATGTTGATTGTAGAGTCTGATTTCAGTTTTAAAGAACATCAAGCCAGCAGCCAGGTTATTCGTCTGGGATTAGAGAATAAAAAGAAAATGCAGTTCGGAATAGGAAGTAACATTTCCCAGACAGGAAACAGTTATGAGACTGATGTCAACTTCGGAGTATTTATTGGAAAGAAATTTTAACGATATGAACAAATTATTCACACTTACTTTTATATTAGGTTTTATGTATACTATGGGACAAACCTATCATTTTCCTGAAGAATCTTCACTGCACGAAGGAACCTGGCTTCAATGGCCTCATCATTACCAGCATGGTAATACGTACCGTGAAAGAGTAGAAAAGACCTGGGTTGATATGACAAAAGCATTACAGTCAGGGGAAAAGGTCCACATTATTGCTTATAATGAGGATGAGAAAAAAAGAATCATCAAGATTTTAGAAGAAAAAAAGATTCCGATGAAGAATGTGGATTTTAGAATTTATCCTACTGATGATGTATGGATCAGGGATAACGGACCGATCTTCGTAAAGGATAATAAAGGAAATGTATTGATTGAAGATTGGGGATTCAATGGCTGGGGCGAAAAGTTTGACTTTGAAAATTGTGATGAAATTCCACAACGCATAGGGACAGATCTCGGAGTAAAGGTTATTAATTTGAATGAAGAAATGGTTAACGAAGGCGGATCAGTAGAAACAGATGGAAACGGAGTTCTGATGGCTTGTAAAAGTTCAGTAATCAGCCAGAAGAAAGGAGCTACTAGAAATAAAGGGATTACACAGGAAGAAGCTGAAGAAATGTTTGAAACCTATTATGGAGTATCTAAAGTGATATGGCTGGATGGTGTTACCGGATTAGATGTTACAGATATGCATATTGATGGTTTCATGAAGTTTGTCAACGCTTCTACGATGATAACCATGAATGAGGATGACCTTTTAGAACTCGGACTTTCCGATAAAGATATTAATACACTTTATACTGCTTCTAATACTGAAGGGAAAGAGTACAAGAAAGTATATTTGCCCGCTACTAAAAATAAAGTAAAGACAGCTTATGGTAAACAGCTGGATGAAAAAGGGTCTTACGTTAATTATTATGTTGCCAACACCGTAGTTTTAGTTCCTAATTATGGAGATCCTAATGACCAGGTAGCTAATCAGATTATTCAGAAGCAATATCCTGGCAGAAAAGTAATAGGGATAGATGTAAGAAACTTATATGAAAATGGTGGTATGGTACATTGTGTTACTCAACAGCAACCTGCCGGAAAGTTGATGAAGTAAGATAAGGTCTTCATTAGAGCATTATGATACCTCCCATAATATTAGGAATTTGGGTGTATCATAATGTTTTTTTTGTGTTAATTTTTTTATGGAAAATATATATTTACCTATTTCATTTTCTTTATTTGTAGAAAATGTTAGTAAAAAGATATGGAAATTAGTTGCTAAGTAGGTTGTATGATTAAGATATAATGTCAGTTATTCAATGATTTACATAATGTTTTATGATTTGGTCTGTTATTTTTTTGTAAATTAGTAATGAAGGGTTATTCAAATTCAAGTGAAAATTATAATCCTTTTTTTCAATTCCGGCGGACAAGCCGAACACCGCATCACAAAGTAGGCAGACCCAAAAAATACTCCTATGGCTAATCTATTTCAAACACTTACCAACACCGTTAAACATTGGTATATTCCATTGATCTTTGGAATTCTTTTTTTGATCTGTGGTTTTTATGTATTCAATGTACCGCTTGCAACGTATGTAACACTTTCTATCTTTTTTAGTGTTTCATTCCTATTCTCGGGGATTACGGAAATATTCTTTTCCATACAAAACAGCAAATCTCTTCAGGGATGGGGCTGGTTTCTTGTAAGTGGACTTTTGACTACAGCAATTGGTATTTATCTGATCGCTTATCCACAGATTTCAATGTCTATTCTTCCGTTTGTAGTAGGATTTACCCTTTTATTCCGGTCTTTTCAGCTACTGGGATTCGCTTTTGATCTGAAAAGTATGAAAATAATGAGCTGGGGAAATGTTGCTTTGGCAAGTGTAGGAGGAATAATTTTTTCTTTATTGTTGATATTCAATCCTGTGTTTACAGGAATTTCTTTGGTAACCTTAACTGGTGTTTCGTTTATTTTTATGGGAATTGCTTCTATTATGTTAGCTTTAGATCTTAGAAAAGTTAAAAAGATTCCTGGAAAAGTAAGTCAGGAACTTAGGGATAAGATAAAATCTATTCAGGATGAAATTGATGACCTTAAAAAATAACTGATTAGCAAATAATAACAAAGATCTCCAAGGGAGGTCTTTGTTGTTTTTAATGAGAATAAAATTTGATTTTGAACTCGATAGCCTTGACAAGACTATTGAGTCTTTCCTAGTGAATCTTCACTATACTTAAAATATTTTTTCAAGGGCAATTTGCCGGAATTTTTAATTCTTATTTTCCAGGCTTTTCTTTCCCTTGTTTTTTATTAAATTAGCTTTAGTCTGAAATAGCTAATTATTTGATGATAGTGTTAGAAATGAATTACTTTTAAATACTCCATAGAAATATGAAAAAAATAGTACTAATAACCTGTACGGCTATATCTACAATAGCATTTTCTCAAAAAACCTCAAGTAAAGGAGAAACTAAACTGGTCAACAAATATGAAACAAGACAGCCTCAGGATTTCTCTGTTCCCCCGCCACCGGTTAATCCTTTTCCAGCTCAGTTTCCTGATGGAAATAAAGCATTTATAAAAAAGATTGAGCAAAACTTAAATAAGGATGCTTTGACCTCCTTGTCGAAAGCCCTTACCACAGAACTGATTGTAAAAGTAGATGGTGAGGGTAATGTTATCAATATTTCAACTTATGGGAAAAATGAGATATTTAATAATGAAGTAAAAATAGCTGCTACAAAATCGACAGAGAAAATAAAATGGGTTGCAGGAAAGAATAGTAAAGGAGAGAAAGTGGTAGATATTGTGAGAATTCCGTTTCGTTATAAAAATTAATAATTACAGAATAAACTATCTGATCTATCAAAGTATCTTCTCACCGCAGATCTGAAAATAAAAAAATCAGTCTCATTTTGAAGTAATTTTTTATGATAATAGTTGATAAGGTAAACGCAGATGAAATATAAAATACAAAGAGCTATAGAAGAATATAATATAGATGATGGATATATCCATAAAGATTATCCACTAACTATTACAGCAGAGGAAATTATACACGTTTTAGATGATTTTGTACTCAATGAAGATGATGATGAAAATGAAATTTATGATCAATATGAGTTAACAATGGAGCAGCTTGAGAAATTAAAGCCTTTTCTTGAAAATAATCTCAATGAAGATTTTGGTCAATATTTATATCAATTAGCTTGTTATGACCAATCAGATAGTGATGAAAGTGAGTGATCCTATTTATAAATGATAAGGCTTTATAAGTTGTTTAAAAAAGAATACATTTATGGAAAACAATAATCAGGTTTTGAAAGTTTCAGATATCAAAAATCTTATCAGGCATCTTTCAGATGAATTGAATAAACTGGATGATGCAGATGGGGTAGAATTACATGATGATTTATATTGGAATATTCTGGATAATGAATTATATAATCCTTACCATGAACCTGCAAAACTTACAATAGGAAGTCTTACTGAAGATTGGGAATTCTTACAAAAATTTCGAAGCGGAGGACGGGAGATGATTGATTATGATTTGTATAAATTAGCTTCAATATTAAAGTTTCTGGGAAAGAATAATATTATGAAGAAAAAGTAGTATCTTATTTTTTGTAAAATTACCCATTATCAAAAACAACAAGAATAAAAAATAGTGATTAAATACAATGGCATTGATAACATTATTGATAGGTTTAGTTCTTATTTATTTTAAATTAAGCTCTAAAGAAAATGTCTTTAACGTGAAAAGATATGATGATTCTATGTATGATGAAATGCTTTATTATAGAGGATGGGTTGTTGCTGTTTTATTAATCGTGGTTTCTTTGGCAGCTCTTTTTAAGAATGCTATAGATTTCATTGCATAAAAGTACTTATCATTAATACTGCCTGCCGCGAACAATCAATAAAAATCCGACTCTAAAAACGAGCCGGGTTTATTTTTGTTATGGGTTTCCGTATTTTTTTATTTAAACCTTACTCTAGTTTTGTTGAAAATTTAAAAACTAGAAACATGAAAAAAGTTTTATTATGGCTGGTATTGGTGTCAGCTACTGTCGTTTATTCTTGTGGAGAAAGTAACGAGGAATCAGAATCTGCAGGATATTGTACCTATAATGGGCATACACTTTATACGGGTGAAAAAGGAGGATGTTATTATTTATCTTCCGGAGGAAATAAGGAATATGTTGATAAGAGTTATTGTAGAAAATGTAACTGAAAATTTGAAGGAGAACCAAAACAGATGCTTGTAGTATCTGTTTTTTATTTGTTTTTCAGATTACATAGATAAAAGCAAAAACCACTCTTTTAAAGAGTGGTTTTGTAGACCCACAGGGATTCGAACCCCGACTGACGGTACCAAAAACCGGAGTGCTACCGTTACACTATAGGTCTGCTTTATTTTGGTTTTGCAAATTTATATATTTTTTTCTTATTTACAAATTTCTTTCTTGAAATTCTGATTTTTTATTTAAAATAGGATCTAATTTTTATAGGAAAATTAGATATATAAAGTAAAAAAAACCATCCTTAAAAAGGATGGTTTGTAGACCCACAGGGATTCGAACCCCGAATGACGGTACCAAAAACCGGAGTGTTACCGTTACACTATAGGTCTGTTTTATTTTGGTGGTGCAAATTTACAGCTTTTTTCTTTAGATGCAAGAACTTTTTGATTTTTTTTTTAAATTTACTGAGGATTTTATTTACGGAAAACATGCTGATAGACTTCAATAATCTCAATATTAATCAATTATCCTTTCATTCGGAATTTGAAAAAAAAGTTAAAAATTTTTTAGAAGAATGGGCTTCTGAAGGAGAAACTGTAAAAGTACAGACTTCAGGCTCTACAGGAGTTCCTAAAATTTTCGGGATCGAAAAAAGAAAAATGATGAATTCCGCAGTCATGACCTGCAATTTTTTAGGTTTAAAAGACGGGAATGTAGCATTATTATGCCTGCCTGTAGAATATATTTCAGGTAAAATGATGGTGGTGCGTTCTATGGAAAGGAAATTGCAGTTAATAGTCAGAGAACCATCGTTACGTCCTGTGGAAAACCTGAACCAGGAAGTAGATTTTTGTGCTATGACTCCGCTTCAGGTAGAAAACTCATTGGATAAACTACATCTGATCAAAAATTTGATTATCGGTGGAGCAGCCGTTTCTGAGAGTTTAAAAAATAAAATTCTTCAGATGAATCTGGACCGTTCAAACCGGATTTTTGAAACCTATGGAATGTCTGAAACACTTTCACATATTGGTTTAAAACAGTTGATGCCTGAACCGGAAGAATATTTCACCGTTTTTGAAAATGTTTCCATTTCTTTAGATGAAAGAGGCTGTCTGACTATCTTTGCTCCTGATGTGAATGCAGAAGTATTGGTAACTAATGATTTAGTTGAAATTAAAAATAATAGACAGTTTAAATTTTTGGGAAGAATAGATAATATAATTAATTCAGGTGGAGCTAAAATTTTTCCGGAAGAATTAGAGGCCTTAGTTAAAAAAGAAATTCCAAATGAAGCCGTCTTTTTAGGATTGCCTGATGAAAGTTTAGGCCAGAAATTAGTCTTAATCATTGAAGGAAATCAGTCTGATGCGATTATTCAGAAAATTTCTACAGTTCCTTTTGATAAGAATTTTCACAAACCCAAAGAAATTATTTTTATAGGTAAAATTCCAAGAACGCCGAATGGAAAGGTAAACAGGCTGGAATTGTATAAACTTATTATAGAAAATATTTAAGAATGTTTGTTTCCCGATTTATGATCTTCGGGATCTAAATGAACAAAATTTTAAACAATGAAAGAATTTTCAAAAGAACTCAGTTTCAAAACTTCCCGAAGCAGTGGAGCGGGCGGACAGAATGTCAATAAAGTAGAGACATCCGTGACTGTACTTTGGAAAATCACAGCTTCTGAATTGTTTAATGAAGATGAAAAAGCATTGATTCAGGAAAAGCTTAAAAATAGAATCAACGCTGAAGGTTTTTTATTCCTGACTGTTTCTGAAAGCAGAACTCAATTAATGAATAAAAACAAAGCTATTGAGAAAATAATGGAGATCGTAAATAAAGCCCTTATTGTTCCTAAAAAAAGAACCGCTACAAAGCCGTCCAGAGCTCAAAAACAAAAGCGGTTGGACAGCAAAAAGAAGCTTTCTGATAAAAAAGAAAATAGAAGATTTAAATTTTGAGTTGCCTGTTTCACGGAAAGCCCTATTTTTGCCGGAAATTTTTTTAAAAAATGATAAAAAAACTAATGCTACTGGGAGCTATTTCGACTTCTTTACTTTCTTACGCCCAAAAATTTTCATTTATCCCCTCTGTAGGATATGGTTGGAGAGTTGCTGAAACACCTTCGGGACTTTCAAAACAGGAAAAAGATTGCATCAAAGGATTAAAAAGCGGACTTCATTTTGATCTTTCTGCTTATTATCACGTGAACAACGTTGGAATCGGGGTGAAATTTTCCAATTATAGCGCATCAAGCAATGGAATGCTATCTGTAGAGAATTCTCAGAGGAATACAATCTACATACCTATAAGTACAACAGATAATATAACCTTTATTGGACCTTCTATCATGTATTCCAATTATAGTGAGCCAACGAAACACAAATTGATTCTTGATGCTGCATTAGGGGTTATTTCATACACTACAAAAACAGGTAATGTAAAAGGAACCGGATCTAATCTAGGATTAGATGCAGGTTTTGGTTATCAATATGCATTGTCTGACCATATTTTTATAGGACCGAAATTAAGTGTAACAGCAGGAACATTAACCAAAATGAAAATTAATGGAACAACAGTTGAGCTAGGTGATGCAAAAGAAGGATTAACCAGAGTTTCTTTAAGTGGAGTCGTTACATTCCATTTTTAAGTTCTATCTTTGTTAGAATTAAAACAACATCATAATGACAGCAACCATCTTTTTATCTGAGGATCGCCGACGAGCAGGATTGTTGCTGTCATTATTGTATTTACATACTGATTCTTTTCTTAAAAGTTCCAAGGACTTTATCAATTAAGCCCTGTCAGGATTCAAGACAGGGAATTATTCCGGATTTTTTATTTATTGTTTTTTTTGCGGTTTTCTATAGAAGGAGGCAGATTGATGTCTGGATTCTACATTGGATCGTTTGGGAAGTACTGCATTTTTAATCTTAAAAATTAAAAAAATGTCCGAACATATTACGGTAACCACAGGGATTTATGATGCTATAAAAGATACACTTAGAAGAAAAAAGGTAAGCATCGGGGAAGAGAAAAGATTAACTGAAGAATTGAGAAAAGCCAAACAGGTACTGAGAAGAAACCTGCCGGAAGATATCGTAACAGTTAACAGAAAAGTAACTTTAAAAGATCATACACTGGATGTTGAACACGAATATATTTTTGTGCCTTCTACCAGAGAAAAACTTAAAAAGAATAAGCATTCCATTCTTTCCAATATAGCTCTGGCTGTAGTTGGATATAAAGTAGGGGATATCATCGACTGGCCTTTCAGAGAAGGCGAAAGAAAAATTGAAATTGTAAAAGTGGAAGCCTGGGAAGGCTAAACTTTGTCATATAGGGTTGAATTTACGAAGAAAACGTAGTCCATTTTGGGCTGCGTTTTCTGTTTTTAGAATGAATACCTTTGAATATTTTGACCATAATTTTATACTATATAAATAAATCTTTATTTTCTTATTAACTACATTAAATAATTATTTAGTCAAGATCTATATTTCACAGTTTTAAAGTTCAAAATTTGGCAAATTAAAGATATTTTTAACTCTATTTGTAGTGATTTATTAAGAAAATTAATAAATTTTTTATATTTTAATTTATCATCAATTTTTTTATGAAATAAATAGAATTCAAAAAGCTCCTATTTATCGAGAGTATACTGTTTTTTTGTCTATTTAAATCTCTATTTTATGAAAAATAATATATCTCTTTATAGGGAGTTTATTTTTTCTAATGTTTTTTTTCTCTGTATGTATTATATTTGCTATAAAGTTAGTCAATTTACATGTTTGTAAATAAATTTTTTATACACTTTTAAGTGAATAAATGTTAGAAAATTTATTTTTAATTATGAATGAGTCTATACTTTTTCTAGGGATGCTTTTCCTGATTATTTTAGCAATGATAAGTTTTATTATTGTTTCTAAAAGACCAGGAAAGTAAAAAGTGATTGCGAATAATAGTACACAATCACTTCATTGAGTTTTTAATTTAAATAGTCCGCTTTGCAGAGCGGATTATTTTTTAGTATACAAATATATACTTTCTTTTTGAAAAAAAATAATTTATCACTATTTTGGGATAAAAAACATTTTTTATTATTTTATCTCTCTATTTACTGTATTCTATTAGACTTTTTATCATTCATAATATTATAAAAGAACTTTAATATTTAACAAATGATAAAAAAGCACTCCTCTATGAGACTTTCTTCAAGTGCTTGGGCTGCATTCCGTTTTTAAGTTTTATCTTTGCAAAAATTAAAAAAATGAGCAAACCGATAACTGAATTCATAGAAAAGTATTACCTGCACTTCAACGCAGCTGCATTGGTGGATGCTTCTAAAGGATATGTTGCACATCTTAAAGATGGCGGAAAAATGATGATTACTTTGGCAGGAGCTATGTCTACTGCTGAGCTAGGAAAGATTCTTGCTGAAATGATCCGTCAGGGGAAAGTAGATTTTATCTCTTGTACAGGTGCCAATCTTGAAGAAGATTTAATGAACCTTGTAGCACACTCTCACTATGAAAGAGTTCCTCATTACAGAGATTTGACTGCTCAGGACGAGTGGGATCTTTTAGAAAGAGGTCTAAACAGAGTTACAGATACTTGTATTCCTGAAGAAGAAGCTTTCAGAAGATTACAAAAGCACATCGTAGAAATCTGGAAAGATGCCGAAGCTAAAGGAGAAAGATATTTCCCACACGAATTCATGTATAAAATGATTCTTTCAGGAGTATTGGAGCAGTATTATGAAATTCCTAGAGAAAATTCTTGGATGATTGCTGCAGCAGAAGCTAATTTGCCAATCGTAGTTCCTGGATGGGAAGATTCTACAATGGGTAACATTTTTGCGTCATACTGTATCAAAGGAGAGCTTAAGGCTACGACAATGAAATCAGGTATCGAATATATGACTTACCTTGCTGATTGGTATACTAAAAATTCAGCTGGAAAAGGAGTTGGGTTCTTCCAGATTGGTGGTGGTATTGCAGGAGATTTCCCTATCTGTGTAGTTCCAATGTTATATCAGGATATGGAAATGCATGACATTCCTTTCTGGTCTTATTTCTGCCAGATCTCTGATTCTACTACATCTTACGGTTCTTATTCAGGAGCAGTTCCAAATGAGAAAATCACTTGGGGTAAATTAGATATCACTACACCGAAATTTATCGTTGAAAGTGATGCAACAATTTGTGCACCACTAATGTTCTCTTATATCCTAGAGAATGCTTAATAAATAAACTCTTTACGAGATCACGATAGGAGCGCTTCATTTTTTTTGGAGCGCTTTTTTTATTTAAACCTCTGATGCTCTTTTAGCTTTTGCAGCTTTTGCAGATGAAGCAGATTCTCTTTAATAAGTTATAAACTGTAAGACACAAATATCTTATCAGTAGTATAAGAATTAATGTCAGCAATGACCACGTAGATATTTTTGCCACGGATGCACGAATATATGAAGTGTAATATTCTATGTGCCTATGTGGTTTAAAAAAATTGAACCACATAGGTAATAAGTATTATTATTCGTGTATTCGTGGCAATATTCGACATTATACAATTTTATCGTAGATAAAATCCTTGCGCCTTAAAGCATTATGTAGGTAAAAAAAAAATTGCGTCTTAGCGATTTCCAACAAACTGAGATTAATATAAAATAAACTCAGCATTATCTGCTAAATCTGCGAGTCAATAGATTTATTCTAATCAAGATCTGTGAAAATTGATTGAAATAAAATCAATCCAAAGAATTAACCAGTACAAAATATCGGTACGCCAGAATTCCCTTTTCAACCTTTGTCAGTGTGTTTGGGTCCTTATTACTCAGCTTCGGAAGAACCTTTTTATTAATTACATTCAGTAAACGGAAAAATGATTTTTTCATATCTTTATCTTTTAATGAAACATCATTGAGGGGGTAAGAGTTCAAAAATGATGCAAAAATTAAATATTCCCCAAAGATCTTAAGATATGGACGAAATTTTCAAACAACAGGTATACGAAGTAGCCAGACTTATCCCAAAAGGAAGAGTTTCTACCTATGGAGCTATAGCAAAAGCTGTAGGTTATCCCAATCATTCCCGCCATGTAGGAAAAGCGATGGGAGGTTGTCCTGAAGATGTTCCAGCTCACCGCGTCATTTCCAGCTCAGGAACATTATCTGTTCCGGAGTTCCAGAAGAAGTTGGAAGCGGAAGGAATTACTGTAGAAAACTTAAGAATAAAAGGTTTCAAGAAATTATTTTGGGACCCGATGAACGAACTATAAAGCTGCTTAAACTTTTTATAAAACCACAAAAGGCACAAAAGATTTTAGACACTTTAGTCTATTTTAGTGACAAACTAAATGTTGAGAAGAGCACTTAAGTTAAAAAATCAAAGATTTTTTGTCTGAGTATTGATCGGCGGGTAAAAAATGATTCTCAATCATCTGTGTATATCTGTGGAATCTTTGGTTAAGTTTAATCAGGCTTTATAATAAGTTTTTCATAACACTATCAGATACAAAATAGATTTGTGCATTCGTGGTCAAAAATAAGTGCCTATTGTAACGCAAAGTTTCTATTTTTATCCCGCAATATTTTGAGAAAGCAAAGAGGGAATCAATGGAATTGATTCTTATTAAGCGAACGCATAACTATAAAGCTTAATTAGCAACAAAGTTGAACTCTCTTAGTTTTCTAAAATAAAACATTCGAATCGCTAATTCTTTGCATGAAAAAATAAGTAAAAAAAATCACTCATATCATTGATATGAGTGACACAAATATTTTTACAGCTTAAAACCGTATTATTTCTTAGCTCTTGTAGGAGCTTGAGAATTCTTTAGTTCCTCTTTAAGCCTTTCGTTTTCTTCTTTTAATAGAGTAATATATCCTTGCAGGTTTTCAATAACAGCCCCTGGAATATTATCATAGTTATTCTGGTTAGTGATGGCCCCTGCAGAAATAGATTTATCGTTAAAGACAGGATGGTCATAATTAACAACTACTGCAGCTGTCTCATCTTCATAAATATCTTCAACTGGAACGTCTAAGAAACGGGCAAGTTTGTCCCATTCATCCTGGACGATTCTTACATCACCACTTTCTTTTCTGCTGTAATTAGATACATCCGTAGCGATGTAGTCAGCTACCTGCTGCTGGGTATAGCCTTTTTGCTTTCTGATGATACGTAATTTTTCTTTTTGCATGACCTACATTTTATACAAAAATGGCAAAAAAGCACAATGTATACAATAAAAAACTGAAAAAATACTAATGAAGTTTCACTATTGTGGGAAGATAAACCACAAAAGTTTTATGATAAAACACGTCTTTAACAAAAATTACATTGATTTTTTTGCTACAAACACTCGATTTTTTTTTAATGCTCAGATATGAAACATTATATTCTATGTACCTATGTGGTTTCAAATCTTTTTACCACATAGATACATAGGTTATAAGTGTAATTAAAATTATTCGTGCATTAGTGGCAGTCTTCAGCAGTATACAATTTTATCGTAGAAAAAATCTTTGCGCCTTAAAGTATCCTGTATGAAAAAAACTTGCGCCTTAGCGTTTTCCAACATTTAATACAAAAAAAAGACTGCTTCATTCGAAACAGTCTTCAGTAAATTATTTTTCAAGTTGCTTATAGCTTCTCTGTATAAAATCAGTCAGGTCTTTTCCTTTCAGTAGATTTTGAGAAAGTTTAGCAAGATCTAAAGCGTATTTGATTAAGCTTTGTTTCTCTTCAGCATTCTCAGTTTTTAAAATCTGATTAGAAAGTTCACTGTTGGAATTTACAACTAAGTTGTACATTTCCGGGAACCCACCCATTCCGAACATGCCGCCACCACCAGTTGCCTGCATTTCTTTCATTCTTCTCATGAATTCGGGTTGAGTAATGGTAAATGGAGCATCATTGCTGTCAAGGTCTTCAAGCTGAACCGTGAATTTAGAATCCTGAATGGCTTCTTCTACATTCTTTTTCAAAGATTCTTTTTCAGTTTCATTCAGTTTTGAAATAACGGGCTCATCTTTCTTGATCAGATTGTTGATATGATCTGCATCCACTCTTGCGAATGAAATATTTTCCTTCGTTGTTTCCAGTTTCTGGATAACGTGGGAAATGATTGGAGAATCTAATAACAGGACTTCATATCCTTTATCTTTTGCAGACTGAATATAGCTGTGCTGTTCATCCGCATTGGTTGCGTAAAGAATTACAAGCTTATTGTCTTTATCAGTTTGAGTAGGCGTGATTTTATCAACTAACTCATTCCAAAGGAAATATTTTCCGTCTGTTGTTGGATATAATGTGAATTTATCAGCTTTTTCAGCAAATTTCTCTTCTGTAACCACTCCGTATTCGATGACTACTTTAATGTCATTCCATTTTTGTTCGTAGTCTTCACGGTTTTCATTGATTAAAGAAGCCATTTTATCAGCTACTTTTTTAGTAATGTAAGAAGAGATTTTCTTTACTGCACCATCTGCCTGAAGATAAGAACGGGATACGTTCAACGGAATATCCGGAGAATCAATTACCCCTCTTAGAAGCATTAAGAAATCCGGAACGATCCCTTTTACTTCATCCGTTACGAATACCTGATTTTGGTATAACTGGATTTTATCCTTATCAATATTTAAGTTGTTGCTTAATTTAGGGAAGAATAAAACTCCTGTAAGGTTAAATGGATAATCAACATTCAGGTGAATATGGAATAAAG
The DNA here is from genome assembly GCF_940807095.1 of Chryseobacterium sp. Marseille-Q3244. Classification (NCBI taxonomy): domain Bacteria; kingdom Pseudomonadati; phylum Bacteroidota; class Flavobacteriia; order Flavobacteriales; family Weeksellaceae; genus Chryseobacterium; species Chryseobacterium sp. Marseille-Q3244. The sequence goes on from NZ_CALNWX010000006.1 coordinate 173,686, forward strand.
GTTCTTCAAACTGCATTGGATACAATTCATGGTAGAACTTCATATAATCTTCGTTGGTCAGATCACTTGGAGCGATAGTCCATGCCGGAGTAGGATTGTTGATGATATTATCTACTTCTTCAGTTTCAGCAACCGCATCTTCCGGTGCGTCTTCCGGTAAAGGAAGTGTATGTGTTTTTGTTCCGAATTTAATAGGAACAGGCATGAATTTGTTATACTTTAATAACAATTCACGGATTTTTGCTTCTTCTAAAAACTCTACAGAATCTTCTGCAATGTGAAGAATGATTTCTGTTCCTCTATCAGTTTTATCAGTTGTTTCTTCAAGGGTGAACTCCGGGCTTCCGTCGCAGATCCATCTTACTGCGGGTTCGTCTTTATAAGATTTGGTAAGGATTTCTACTTTTTCAGCTACCATGAAAGCAGAGTAGAACCCAAGTCCGAAGTGTCCGATAATTCCTGAATCCTTTGCGGTATCTTTATATTTTTCCAAAAACTCTTCAGCTCCTGAGAATGCAACCTGGTTGATGTATTTTTCAACCTCTTCACCGGTCATACCAATACCTTGGTCTATGATACGTAACGTTTTCTGTTCTTTATCAATTTTAACTTCAAGCTTAGGATTTCCATATTCTACCTTTGCTTCACCAATACTTGTTAAATGTTTTAGTTTTAAAGTAGCATCCGTAGCATTAGAAATCAGCTCTCTTAAGAATATTTCGTGGTCACTGTAAAGAAACTTTTTAATAAGTGGGAAAATATTTTCCACCGATACATTAATATTTCCTTTCGTCATAATATTTTAGATTTTTAATTTTCAAATCTTTCTCAAAAAAAATACCACGAAGAAGAAAGTGACAGAATGACATTTTTTTGAATGATAGAAACGAGGAATGATGTGGATTTGTCAAAGAAATACGCTATTTTTAATCCTTTAAAAAAAATTAAAAATGAAGTTGAAATGTACAATTTTTATTCTGTTCATCATGGCTTGCAGTCTGTATGGGCAGAAGAAGCCTTTGGACCATTCTGTCTATGACAATTGGCAAAATATAGGTGCGAGAAAAATCTCAGATGATGGAAAATGGATTGCCTATTCTGTAGATATTCAGGAGGGAAATCCTAACCTTTTTTTATATTCAGTTAAAAATAAAATTTCAAAGAAATTTGAGAGAGGGACAAAAGTTGATTTTACAGGTGATTCCAGATTTGCTGTTTTTCAGATCCGCCCATTGTATAAAGATATAAAAGCGGTAAAAGATAAAAAGCTTAAAAAGAATAAACTCACAAAAGACAGTCTTGCAATAATGGATGTTTTGAATGGTCAGACCGAGAAAATTCCTAATGTAAAAACATTTAAAATTCCTGAAAAAATGGGTTCTTATGTGGCCTATCTTCTGGAAGATACAAAAGATAAGTCTTCAGATAAAGAAGATGGTGATGAAAATAAAGAAGAAGATAAAAATGCAAAACCTTTGCAATTGGTCGTGCGAAATCTTTTGGATGGGAAAAGTACAACATACGATAATGTAATCCGCTATGAGTTCAGTAAAAATGGTAAGCAACTCGCTTTTGTGACCAAGAAACCGGAGGAGAAAAAGGATAAAAAAGAGGAAAAGGATTCAACGGATGGAAAATCTGAAGATAAAAAAGATAAAGATACTGATAAATCAAAACCAAAGAAATACACTCTTGAAACCGTACAGATAGTAGATTTGCAAAAAGGAACGGTAACTAAAATTTCGGAAATGGAAGGTGATTTTTCACAATTATCTTTTGATGAGGTAGGAAGCCAATTGGCATTCGTAGGCACTTCTTCTGCACAAAATGATTTAGTAAAGCTGTACAATTTGTATTACTTTAATTTTAAAGGAAATAAGCAGGAGTTAATCACCAATCAAAATACCCAAATGAAAAAAGACTGGGTAATTTCTGAAAATCGTGCACCTCTATTCAGTAAAAATGGAAAGCAACTGTATTTCGGTGTTGCTCCAAGACCTATTGCAAAAGATACCGCAATGATTGCGAATGACCATGCTGTGGTGGATATCTGGAATTACAGAGATGATTATCTACAAACGGTACAGCTTAAAGAATTGAAAAATGATTTGAAAAAATCTTACGCTGTAGTAATGCAAACAGAGAAACCTGATTTCTTTAGAAATATTGATGGGGCAGATCTGGATACTTTACGATTGGTAAACGAAGGAAATGCTGATTTTGCATTGGGAGTTACCAGCTTGAATAATCGAATTTCTTCGCAATGGGAAGGTTCAACAAAGAAAACCTATTTTGTGATTGATAACAAAACAGGAGAAAGAACAGAAATCGTTAAAAACTTAGATGGTTCGGTTGCTGTCTCTCCATTGGGGAAATTCGTTGTAATTTTTGATAGTGAAAAAGGAAAATGGTTGAGCTATAATGTTAAGACAAAACAAACGTTGCCTCTTACTAGTGGATTGCCGGTTTCTTTTGTGGATGAAGAGTTTGATATGCCGGATTTTCCAAACCCTTACGGAATTGCTTCCTGGACGGATAATGATGAGTCTGTCATTATCAGAGACCGCTATGACCTTTGGGAATTTTTCCTGAACGGCTCAAAGAAACCAAGAAATATTACGAATGGATTTGGACGTAAAAATAAAGTAACATTTGATACTTACGATTTAGATAAAGATATTAAGAGTCTAAACCGAAAATCTTCTATCTATTTGTCTGCATTTGATAATACAACTAAAGCAAACGGGATTTTTAAAACTTCTATCCAGTCAAATACAGATCCTGTAAAAATTCAAATGGAAGAGGTATGGGGATATCGTAGTCTTCAAAAAGCAAAAAATGCAGAAGAATATATTGTAGTAAAAGAATCCTATACAGATTCACCGAATATTTTTACAACATCAGATTTCTCAAAACAACAAAAAATAAGCGACACCAATCCGCAACAAAACCTTTATAATTGGGGAACGGACGAGTTGGTACATTGGACAACACCAAAAGGAAACACGTCTACAGGAGTTTTATACAAGCCGGAAGATTTCAATCCGAACAAAAAATATCCTATGATTGTCTATTTTTATGAAAAACTTTCTGATAATCTGAACCGTTATGTGGCTCCTTCACCAACCCCTTCAAGATTAAATATTTCTTATTTTGTGAGCAACGGATATTTGGTTTTTACACCTGATATTTCTTACACAGACGGACTTCCCGGAGAATCAGCAATGGAATATATTAATTCCGGAGTTGAAAAACTGAAGCAAAACGCTTGGGTAGATGGTACTAAAATAGGAATTCAGGGACAAAGTTGGGGTGGTTATCAGGTAGCTTATCTTATTGCACATACTGATATGTATGCCGCTGCCTGGAGCGGTGCTCCTGTAGTCAATATGACTTCTGCCTATGGAGGGATCCGATGGGGTTCAGGAATGAACAGACAGTTTCAATATGAAAAATCGCAAAGCAGACTTGGAAAGAATCTATGGGAAGCACCGGATCTTTATATTAAAAATTCACCGCTTTTTGCTATTGATAAAGTAAAAACTCCGGTAGCTATTATGAGCAACGATCAGGATGGTGCAGTGCCATGGTATCAGGGAATCGAAATGTTTACAGCATTACGCCGTCTCGGAAAACCGGCATGGCTCCTGAATTATAATGGTGACGATCATAACCTTATCAAACGCCAGAACAGAAAAGATATTCAAATTCGAGAACAGCAGTTTTTTGATTATTATCTTAAAGGAGCTAAAGCTCCGGTCTGGATGACTAAAGGAATTCCGGCGACCCAAAAAGGAAAAGATTGGGGATTTGAGTTAACAGATGATAAACCTAATTAAAATAAACTCGGCGGAGCCTTTGGCTCCGCCGAGTTTTTGTTTATCCTATTTTGAGAATATCATAACAAATAATAAACTGACACAATGGCATTTTTTTTATGATGGGCCTATTGCGAGCTTTTATTATATTTACCGCCAATTTTAACAACAATATGGGAATCTTTGATTTTTTTAAGAAGAAAGACAACAGACAGGAAAATGTCAGTGCTCCGGTTCAGCAGCAAGAAATGCCAGAGGAGAAAATAGTAGAAGAGAAAATAGAGGAAGTGGTAGAGGTAATACAGGATCCAGTATTGGAAACGCCAGTACCACCACAACCTATGGAAGAGAAAAAGGTGAATGAATTATATGAAAAGATCAAGATTTATAGTGATTATATCGTGTATTCTATTGCCCTTCAATTAAGAGGAGATTTTGCTCCTATTTCAGCGTTTGAAAAAGAAGATGGTCAAGTAGAAGGATTTGCTTATATGATTACAGATCCTACCTATGGGCTTTCACCACAAGTTGTGCTTAGCAACATGAAAGAAAAGTTTGAAAACGAGTTGAAAGAAGGGAAAATCAAGTCGTATGCTATTCTTTATCATTCTCAGTTCAATAATGATGGTAACCATGCATTGGCAGTAAACCCGGAAGATCTTAAAGCGATTACAGTTTCTTATCATTTTAATGATGGTGAGCAAAATAATATTGCATTGCCTTATGCTTTCGAGAATGAAAATGTTACTTTCAAAGGCTTTGCTGAATTCTCTCATGAAGAAAACAATGAGATCATGAATAACCAGCTGGTAGACGGTAAAGATTATTTTACAAACAGAGAAGAGATCAAAAGCCCGGAAAGTACAAATGAAGCTGGAATTATCATGAAGAAATCAAATGTTCATTCTCTTGCGAATATGTGGGGTGGGATTTTTGGTTTTCAAAATTTCCAGACTCAAGAAAAATATTCTCAATATTTGATGGAAACTATGGCTTTGTGCAGAGTAGATGAAATACCTGCGGAAGAAAAGGCTAAGCATACAGAATTTGCAGATATAAGATTCAAAACGATTATCTCTGAAGATTTTAATACCATTTATCCGGAAGTAAAAACCAATTTCTCTCTTGATTTCGAGACTAAAGAAATTCGTGAATGGGAAAATGTGGATAATAATGAAGCTATCGTAGGAGGTCTTGGAAGAGATACTTTCGGACTTTGGTTTTTCCCTACGGATTATTCAGAAAATAAAACTCAATATCAGACACAGAATAAGTTAAATATTAATTTGAGTGGAATTATTTTCGTGCTAGATCTCCATCAAAGTTTTGATTTACCGGATGGTACGAAGACTGATGAAGAATTTACCGCTTATAAACCAAGCCAGGATCTTCCTGATTATGGATGTATTGACTTTATTGGTAAGGTACTGGATATTAAAGAGAGTGAATTGCTGCCGGATGGAAGTGTAAAAGGATTTATTCTGAAACTAAGACTGATTACCAATACAGAAGTGGAAGACTTCTTCATAGTAGATGCTTTTGTAAGTAAAGAAAATATGAGATTTGCTGCCCTTAGGCTAGGAATGCAGGTTGCAGGAGCTATGCAGTTACAGGGTAAGATTGCAGAATAAAATAAGATAATATCTATATAAAATAAAAACGGTCTGAACATTCAGACCGTTTTTTATGTATTATTTGTTTTTCAGCTCCTCTTTGATCTTGTTTTCCAATTCCTCGGCAAGTTCAGGATTATCTTTTAAAACATCTTTTACAGCATCACGCCCTTGGCCTAATTTAGACTCTTCGTAGCTGAACCAAGAACCGCTTTTCTTCACAATTCCCATATCAACCGCTGTATCAAGAATTTCTCCTACTTTAGAAACTCCTTCTCCATACATAATGTCGAATTCTGCCTGTTTGAAAGGTGGAGCTACTTTGTTTTTCACAATCTTCACTTTCACACGGCTTCCGATAGCTTCGTCACCTTGTTTGATTGGTGCACTAGCTTTTCTGATATCAATTCTTACAGAAGCATAGAATTTAAGAGCATTACCACCGGTAGTTGTTTCAGGGTTACCGAACATTACACCGATTTTTTCTCTTAACTGGTTGATGAAAATTACAGTACACTTCGTTCTTGAAATGGTAGCCGTTAATTTTCTTAATGCCTGAGACATCAATCTTGCATGAAGACCCATTTTAGAATCTCCCATTTCCCCTTCAATCTCCGCTTTTGGAGTAAGCGCTGCAACAGAGTCAATAACAACAATATCAATTGCTCCTGAACGGATCAGATTATCAGCAATTTCTAAAGCCTGTTCTCCGTTATCTGGCTGAGAAATGATAAGGTTTTCTAAATCAATTCCTAATTTCGCAGCATAAGTTCTGTCGAAAGCATGCTCAGCATCAATAAATGCGGCAATACCACCAGCTTTTTGAGCTTCAGCAATAGCGTGAAGTGTTAATGTTGTTTTACCTGAAGATTCAGGTCCATATATTTCAATGATTCTTCCTTTTGGATATCCTCCTATACCTAATGCGATATCTAATCCTAAAGATCCGGAAGGAATTACTTCTATGGTATTGTCTATAGAATCATCACCTAAAGTCATTACCGTTCCCTTTCCGTATGTTTTATCTAGCTTGTCAAGCACCAATGCGAGTGCTTTTTTCTTATCATCAATGTTACTCATCTCTATTAAAATAATTTCTCAAAAATACATAATTTATAGATCAAAAACTAATATTATTTATCCCTGAAACTGGTTTTTAGAGTTAAAAAATGATAAAATTTTAAGACTGATGTTATTCATAACGAAGGAGATGCAAAATGTGGTATGGAGATATTGAAAAAATAAAGAAAGTTAGGGTTGGAAGCAGGAAACAGGAGGCTGGAAGTTAATGTTGACAGGATAATTTCTAAGAGTTATAGTCTTTATAACCTATTGAGTTAGCCTATTTTTTAATGATTATATTACTTTTTATATTGATGGGTTCAACCAGAAATTCATCCATCTGATATAAAAAATGCTTATCTTAAAACATTATTTTTTAAGATCATTCTTATGGACAGAAAATTAAAATTATTCCTGATTAAATCTTTTGCTGTATTAGCTGTCATCCACCTGGCTTACTTTATTTACGGATATGTAAAATTTGAGGGCCTTAAGGGAATTTATATTTATACAGAATTTTACAGGTTCAAATTTTATGATGACGTTTCCATTTCTCACGTTTTCATATCTGGTCTTTTTCTGTTTTTCTTTGTTATTTTTCTCCTTAGGAATCATTCCCAAAAGAAATATGATCTATCAAAAAAATTGGGAATAGGTATTGTGCTTTTATTGATATCCTTTTTGTCCCTGACTTTTTTCATCAGTTACAGTTTCGGATTAAATGCAAAACTTCGAACTGAATTGCCTGAAAAGGACCTTAATAAAGATAAAACGCTGCTGAATGTCTTACAGCCTTTTCTATATAATTATACTTCCTACAGTTCAGAGAAACTGTTTAACGCCGAAAATATTTTATATCCCAAACCTTATCCTGTGATAGAACAGAGAGATACCCTGTATTATTATCCGGACAATAAGGATTATTATTCAATAGAATCAACTTATTACAGTATTGATACATTAACTGTGCTAAGTACCGATCACAAAAAAATAAGCGATAAAGCAAGATCAGTACTCGACATTCTTGGACTTGATACCAGTGAGATGGAAAAAAGGATTATTTCTAAAAAGAATATAGGGGATAGTACTCAAATTATATTTAAAGGAACAGTAGTACATCCCGATTACGATGATAAAATGTGTATTTTTCTTAAAAATAATATTTTGTTCTCTCCATTGCATAACATTCCTGAACAGAAACAAAAGTATCAAAATGCGACAAAAAGATACAATTTGCTTTACAAATATAGCCAGGATTCACTGCTTGCCTCATTTCAGAAACTGGATGTCCTTTTAAAAAAATATAATATAGAAACGAAGATCGTTCCGAAAGATCTGACTAAAGATGTTTTTTATTACAGAGATCATCAGCAGGAACCTCTTAATGCAATACGAAATACTTACGAAAGAGGCCAGTTAAAAGAAAAATTTGCAATCCTTGATCGTCTGTTTTACAAACCGAACTATCTACACCCTTCTATTGTGGGATTTTTCATTATTGCAGTCTTTGGTGTCTGGTTTATGTTGTTTTTATTGTACCTGATCTGGAATTTCAGAAACAGAAAACTTTCTTCGGATAGTGTTAAGGAAGATGAACAAATGTAATTTTCCCCTTTTCGTTTCCTTAAAAGGCTGAATTTAATGAAAATTTGAGTTCTGAGTAATGTTCAGATAATCTTTCAATACCTTCATCTGATCTTTATTTCCTCTTTTTATCCTTGAATCTCTGCTCACAAGACGATCATAAATTCTGTTGAAAAGTATTTTTGATTTTGGAAACAACATTCTGTTGGAAACTTCAGGGATTTGTAGTCTTTTGCAGACTTCATCATCCAGCAGAAACCAGGTGCAGCAGACGTGAAGGTATCTCAGATTTTTTCTTTGGAATTCAAATTTTAAAATTGGATTTTCCAACGATTCATCTAATAGAGAATGAGCCAAGAGAACAGAATCTTTATCTGACGGTGGCTGCACGGAAGTCCATAAATGAAAATATTCTGTAGCCTGTTTTTTATCATCAGGAAGAAGCTGCTCCGGGATTCCAAGAAGATATCCTACATATTTCCACAGGTGAAAAATGCCCTGCTCTTCTTCAATGGAAAATGTATTTCCTAATTTTTGAAGACTGTGAAGAAAAACTAAACTGAAACCAATATAGGTTGCCATCATATCCCAGGAATTGATGGGTTCACCCCAGTTTTCAGTATCCCATGCTTTATAATATTTTTTGATAGAAAGTCTGGCATAGGAATGGATCAAGCGGGTTTTGATAGCAAATTCATAGCCTTTGGCGTGAATTTCCAATGCATGATAACGGGTAACGTTCACCCAGAAATCTAAGGTTTCAGAAAGACGTTTTACCGCTCCTTTTTTTAATGCTTCTGTAACAATAAGCGGTTTGTTGAGGTAAGCGTAATCATAGCCTCCTATCAGGCAATAGTCTCTTAAAGAAATCAATGAATCGAGGTTGCTGCGCATGCAGAGCTCAGCACCGCTTTTTAGTAAGTTATAATCCAGCCAATCTGGAATACTTTGGGTTTGAGCGAACAATTTTTTTACACTTTCGGGCACAGGATCATGTTCAGAAACTCCATTTCGGATATACCCTTCAATTTCTTTGGATGCTTCGTGGAACTTTTTAGTAAAATAAACCTCTTTTACCACATCATCTCCGGTTTCATCTACATGATAAAAGAAAGGAGCGTATTTTTCAAAATTTTTAAAGCTTACTTCAGCACCGGAAAACTCAATAAGCTGTTTTCCATTACCTTTTTCCCAAAAATTTCTAAAATGTGGAGCATCTTTAAACCGCGGTTGTATCATTGTTCATTCCTTAGGTATATAAAAGTACAAGTTTTACACCGAAATGGTATCGTGAGATTTATCAGGCTGGGGAGTAGATTCTATAAATATCCCCATTCAAAGGCCATTTTAATGAGCTCAGAACAGTTTTTGCAATTTGCTTTCCTTAAAATATTTTTTCGGTGGGTTCTTACAGTTTCTTCGGAAATATTCAATCGTTCAGAGATTTTTCCGGCAGAATAGCCTTGTGCGATATAGGTAATAATTTCAACCTCTCTTTTGGTAAAGTTGACAAGGAGAGGTTCGGTTATTTTATCATTTTTTTGCCATTGCATTTGATGAAAATCTTCACTGCCGTTGATGCCGGAGATTAAAACGGTGTAAGAATTCTGATGGGTGATGTGCTCAATATTGGTATGGATATTAATAGCCTGCAAAATTCTGCCACTTTCATCCCTATAAGCATGTAAAGACTGATGATGGAAAAGTTCGTAATTTCCTTTGAAGGTCTTCATCCGAAAGCAATAGCTGAATTTCAGTTCTGAAAGTCGGTCAGAAGCATTTATTTCTATCATTTTCGCCATGCACATTCTTTCAGCTTCCATGACAAACTCCAGATCATCAGGGTGGATGAGATCTATGATTTCCTTAAGATGTATGGGATATTTACTCAATCCATGTATTTTCAGAATGTCTTCATGGTGGTTGTAGATCGTGCTGTCTGCAAAGTTGATGATGTAATGATAAAATCTTCCGGGAGCAAAGACTTCTCCGATAAGACGTTCAATGGAAGGGATCGTCATCATTGTGCTTTCGTTATGAAAGAGCTCCGGATAATTGTTCCAGACCCTTGTCAGAAGATGTGGCTTTTTAGCCTGGGGTATAAATTTTTTATCCATGGTTGATGTTTTCATAAAATTAATAAAATTTTGATAAAAAAAATCCCCCTTTTGTGGTATTTCATGTAGCCTCAAAGTATTGTAGCTTTATGTGAAACTAATGACCATGGAAGCTCAATTTCTAAAGCCTCTTGTTTTACGGTTGAAGCTTTCTCTTTATCTTCTTTATTTCCAATCAAAAAACTTTAACCTGAAAAACAATTAATCATGAAAATAATTTCGTTTACTATACTGACAGCTTGTATGTTAAGTTGTGGTTGTTTTATGAATAATAGAGCCAGAGGAAGTGCTGGAATTGTGAGGATTCCACAATATGTAGAAAATAATTCTATAAATGCAGGAATAGGAAAATCTAAAAAGAATGATAAAACTACTATCAAAAAAGATAACGGAACTTTCCTTTGGTCTTATTATGATGCTACCAAAAGAGGTTCAGTGATGTATATAAAAGATGGTAAAATAAGAGTGCTTGCAGAGAATTCTCCTGATGCTGCGATACAGTCTATAACTGCGATTACGGCAAAAGCAAATATAAAAGGACAGGTAGATGCCGAGTTTGCTTTAAATACACAACGAACTATTGCACAGTTAGGAAAAAGAACATCTGCTGTGAACATGTTAAGGGATGCTTTATATCGGTTGAATGAATTGTACTATGCCTCGATAGATCAAAAAGATGATATTAATAGCTTATTTATTAATAAGAAAATAGATGCGGCTCAATTTGAAGCACTTAATAGTACTCTAAGAGTAGAAAAAACATTAAGTGACTCGCAATTGCAAACACTTTTTACAACAATTATTGATAATACAAAGTTGATTTCAATAGCAGAGGCTGAGGCAGAGAGCACGATTAGTAAAGCAGAAAGTGATGCTAATATTGAGAAGGCAAAAACCGAAGCCAAAAAATATGAGGCAATTCTGAGTGTTATTCAAAAAATGGATGAAAAATTAAGTAAAGAAAAAGCTGAAGAATACTTAAAAGAGCTTTTTAAAAAAAGATAAGTGAATAGTACATTTTTTTAAAATTAGAATTAAAAAATATGATGTATCAAAAAAAGCCTTCCCATCGGGAAGGCTTTATATTACTTATTGCTGATTACTCATTACTTATTATAAAGAAGCAGCGTGTACAAGCATATCTACTAACTTGTTAGAGTAACCCATTTCGTTGTCATACCAAGAAACAAGTTTCACGAAGTTAGGAGAAAGCATGATACCAGCATCTTTGTCGAAGATAGAAGTTCTCTTATCTCCTACGAAGTCCTGAGATACTACTGCATCTTCAGTATATCCTAGGATACCTTTCAATTCACCTTCAGAAGCTTCTTTAATTGCAGCACAGATCTCATCGTAAGAAGTCGCTTTTTCTAATCTTACTGTAAGGTCAACTACAGAAACGTCAACAGTTGGTACTCTGAAAGACATACCTGTTAATTTTCCGTTTAATGAAGGAATTACTTTTCCTACTGCTTTAGCAGCACCTGTAGAAGAAGGGATAATGTTGTTTAGAGCCGCTCTACCACCTCTCCAGTCTTTCATTGAAGGACCGTCAACAGTTTTTTGAGTAGCAGTTGTAGCATGTACAGTGGTCATTAAACCTTCTACGATTCCAAATTTATCGTGGATTACTTTAGCTAAAGGAGCTAAACAGTTGGTAGTACAAGAAGCGTTTGATAAAATTTTGATATCATCAGTAAGTTCCTTGTGGTTTACTCCCATTACGAACATTGGAGTATCATCTTTAGAAGGAGCAGAAAGGATTACTTTCTTAGCACCAGCGTTGATGTGAGCCTGAGCAGAATCTTTAGACAAGAAAAGACCTGTAGATTCTACGATATAATCAGCACCAATTTCGTCCCACTTAAGGTTGTTAGGATCTTTCTCAGCAGTTACTCTGATTTTTTTTCCGTTTACTACAAGATCATTTCCTTCTACAGAAACTTCACCTGGGAAAATACCGTGTACAGAGTCATATTTTAACATGTAAGCCATGTATTCTGCATTGATTAGGTCATTGATTCCTACAACTTCAATGTTGTCTCTTTCAGTCATTGCTCTGAAAACAAGACGTCCAATTCTACCAAAACCGTTGATACCTACTTTAATTGTTGACATAATAGTTTGTTTTTATTAGATTTATAAAAATAATTAGATTGCTAAGATTTCTGAAATCAACATTAAATCTTTATTGATTTCGTTATGTTTTTTAATAGCTTCCTCGATAGGTGTATACACCACATCGTTGGAACGCATTCCAGCCATTACATTCGTTTGACCATCCATTAATCCTACTACTGCACCATATCCAAGTCTGCTGGCAAGCACTCTGTCTGCACAACTAGGAGATCCTCCTCTTTGCATATGCCCCAACACCGCTACACGAATGTCATAATCAGGGAATATTTGCTTTGTCTTTTCTGCTAGTTCATAAACGTTGGCTAGTTTTTCTCCTTCTGCTACTACAACAATGCTGGATGCCTTTCCTGTTTTTCCAGCTTTTCTGAATTTCTCAAAAAGATCATCCGTGCTGTCTTTCTTCTCAGGAATTAAAATATCCAAAGCACCTGTTGCTAATCCACTGTTTAAAGCGATAAATCCTGCGTCACGACCCATCACTTCTACAAAGAAAACTCTATTGTGAGAAGTGGCCGTATCACGGATTTTGTCAATCGCGTCCATGGCGGTATTCAACGCAGTATCATATCCGATGGTATTATCTGTTCCGAAGATATCATTATCGATTGTTCCCGGAATACCAATTACTCTGATCCCAAATTCTTCACTGAAGATCTTGGCACCCGTAAAAGTTCCGTCCCCACCAATACACACCAAACCATCGATACCTAGCTTTACGCAGTTATCATAAGCCGTCTGACGGCCTTCTTTGGTTCTGAATTCAGCGGATCTGGCAGACTTTAGAATCGTTCCACCCTGGTTGATTATATTTTTTACGGAACGGGCTCCCATTTTTAGGAAATCATTGCAGATAAGGCCATTGTAGCCTTCCCTTACTCCATAGCATTCAATATTATAGTAATTGGCGGTTCTTACTACCGCTCTTAATGCTGCATTCATACCTGGAGAGTCTCCTCCTGAAGTAAGAACTGCAATCTTTTTTACAGCACTCTCTTTCATCTAGTAAAAAATTTCGAACACAAATTTACAAAAACAAGTTCAGATTATCGTAGTAACTTTCCATTAGTTTTGAATATATAGAATTAAAAACTTCTGAAATTTGTTGGTTTGAAAATATATCGCGCTGTTTTGGTCTCAGGAGCATTCACATCAAGATCATACCACGGCGAAATATTTTTCTGAAAAGGATTGGATAACAGGTGTATAGATTGAGCAGGAGTGAATCCTTCTCCCAGTAAAAATAATTTTTTCCCTTCTTTATTTTTACAAACTCCGGCAATAAAAACTACATGGCCCGGACTTCCAGGGGTGATCAGAATGTCTCCGGTTTTTAAATCTGAGCTTTTGGTCACCGGTTGAGTTTCCTTATTAAGAGAAATTGTTCCTGCGTAATTAAAGATGAGGTCCAGATAATTCCGGAAACCCTGATAAGAATCATCAAAACCAGCCGTTTTTCTAAAGCTTACGGAATTCCCATTCACAAAAGCTCTTGTTCCATTTTTATAATCATTCCAGCTAAGGAGATGTCCACTGGTAAAATGAAATTTAATATCATCCGTCTTTTTTATTTTGTATAAATATTCAGCTCTCAGACGAATCACTGCATCTGCACATTGCTGAAGATCTTTATTTCCCGTATCAATATCAAAAACGGCTTCATGAAGATGTTGTGTGGAAATAGGCGAGTTGTCATATCTCAAAATCTGGCTTCCATAAGGTTTCAGTTTAAAATTTTCAATGAAATAGCCGAAGGAATCCGGATTTTCCTCTATCCATTTGTAATCTTTCGGGGAAGAAAATCTTTCCTTGATCGTATTTTTATCTTTATTGATTTTTAAAGCATTCTCTGCGATGAGATGTTCATTCTTATCCGGTTCCTCTAAAAGTCTGTCACCTGATTTTTCTTGGCCACAGCTTATGGCCAGTAAGATAATGATAAGACTCAATGTGATTTTTTTCATGGTGTTTTTCTTGATTAGGCTACAAATATGAGAATTTTTGTGAAATATTGAAACTGTGAGTTGGCCTACCTTTGGTTTTGTTGGAAAACGCTAAGAAACAAATAGATTTACAAGTGTTTTTTAGCCACGAATGCACGAATTTATTTTTATTAATATTTATAAGATAACTCTAAAATCTATGTGTCTATGTGGTAAAAAAAGAACTACATAGGCGGCATATAGACGATAAGTGTAAATTAAATTATTTGCGCATTCGTGGCGATTTTTTTGCAGTATACAATTTTATCAAAGATAAAATCCGTGGACCTTAAAACACTGCTTATTCAGAATACTTTTGCGTCTTTGAGTGTTCCAATAGATAATCATCTGCATTTTCCTCTTCAGGAATCAAAAGTTTTCCCCAATCATTCAACTGCCAAAGAATCGTTACCAATTTTTTACCAAGCTCAGTCAGGGTGTATTCAACTCTAGGGGGAAGCTCATTAAAAGACTGTTTCGTCAAAATACCATCATCAACCATTTCTGTAAGCTGTTGATTAAGAACTCTGCGATCTACTTTTGCGATTCCACGCAAAAATTCACTTGGACGTTTTTTTCCTTCATTAATTTGCCAAACAATCGGAATTTTCCATTTTCCACTGATGGTATTGACGGCAACTTCCAACGGACAAATTTTATTTTCTTCAGCTCTTCCCTTTATTTCCATAAAATTGACTTTTTTATCCCTATGGGTGAAAAATATGCGTTATTGCTTATTTACAGAGGCTTTTAGACCTTTGTAAAAATAATAAAAATTAAAAAGAATGAGTACACTGGCAAAACAGATCGAACAGTTGAATCAGCAATTATCTTCGCAGCTTCCGCAGGAGGTATTGGAAGCATTTGGAAAATCTATTCAGCATTTAAAAACAAGGAAGATTGAAGAAAATAGTATTCAGATAGGAGATCAGATGCCAGAATTTCTATTGTCCAATGCTTTGGGGAAAATAATAAGTTCCAAAGAATTTCTTAACAAGGGGAAAATAATTTTGGCTTTTTACAGAGGGAGCTGGTGTCCTTATTGTAACCTGGAATTAAAATTTTTACAGGACAATCTTTCCAGAATAAAAGAAAAAGGAGCTGCTTTAATTGCTATTTCTCCACAAAATCCAGATCATTCTCTAAGTATGGTTCAGAAAAATGACCTTGAGTTTGAAGTATTAACAGATACTGATAATCATTTTGCTGAACAATTAGGTATAACTTTTAAATTGCAGGATTTTGTACTTCCTTATTATCATAAACTTGGAATTAATCTTTCTGATTTCAATAAAAATAATGGTAATGTTTTACCGGTTCCTGCTGTTTTGGTTGTGGATGAAAATAGAGTTGTCACATATAAATTTTTAGATGTAAATTACATGAATAGAGTAGATGTGGAAGAGTTAATAAAAGTATTATGACAGAAAAAAGAAAAGGAGCCCGTTCTATAAAGGATATTCCTGCTGATATTTTAATACAATTGAACAGAGGTGAAATTGAAACAGCTAATCTTACAGAATGGCTGGCCGTTGATCAAAGACTGTTGCTGGAAAATCTATTAATACAGAATAATCGGTCAGAATATTTCCAGCCTATCCTGAAAAATGTAGACCAATTGAAAAAACAAACGGTCAACACCATCAATGAAGCAATTGGATTAGAAATTCTTGATCTTGCACTTAAAAATAAAGATGAAGAATTTCTGACGAAGTTATCTACCCATCAGTCTGATCTGGTTCGTTGTTGGGCAGCTTATACCATTGGAAGAAATAATGGTCTTAATACAGAAGAAAAAATTAAAAAGATTCAGTCTTTTGCTGCAGACTCTCATTTTGGGGTAAGAGAAATTTGTTGGATGACCGTACGTCCGGATATTTCGAAAAATCTTAAAGAATGTATAGCTATTTTATCAGAATGGACGAAGCACGACAATGAAAATATCAGACGTTTTGCGAGTGAATCAACAAGACCGAGAGGAGTATGGTGTGAGCATATTGAAGCATTAAAACAAAATCCAGGACTAGGACTGGATATTTTAGAGCCATTAAGATCAGACTCATCAAGATATGTACAGGATAGTGTCGGCAATTGGCTGAATGATGCCAGTAAATCCCAGCCGGAATTTGTAGTGGAAATCTGTGATGAATGGCTACGGGAAAGTAATACAAAGGAAACTCAATATATTGTCAAGAAAGCCTTGCGTACCATTCGTAAGTAAAAGTTATCCACAATGTCAGAATATGAATTAAGAATTCTATCAATATTTCCCAGATCAAAATATCAGTTTAAAAGAAAAAATTATCTGTGTAAATCTGTGCAATCTGTGGTTGAAAAAGTTATCCACAATATGACATTGTATAATAAATAGTGTTATATCTCGCACAAATTTAATAGGTTATGAAATGCACTTGTGGAAAAGGTTTTTCAAAAATAATTCTAATTTACAGTAAGAAAAAGTTATCCACAATATCAGAATATGAATTAAGAATTCTATCAATATTTCCCAGATCAAAATATCAGTTTAAAAGGAAAATCATCTGTGTAAACGTGTGAAATCTGTGGTTGAAAAAGTTATCCACAATGTCAGAATATGAATTAAGAACTCTATCAATATTTCCCAGATCAAAATATCAGTTTAAAAGAAAAAATTATCTGTGTAAATCTGTGCAATCTGTGGTTGAAAAAGTTATCCACAATATGAGATTGTATAATGAATACTGTTATATCTAACACAAATTTAATAGGTTATGAAATACACTTGTGGAAAAGGTTTTTCGAAAATAAGTCTAATTTACAGTAAGAAAAAGTTATCCACAATATCAGAATATGAATTAAGAATTCTATCAATATTTCCCAGATCAAAATATCAGTTTAAAAGAAAAAATTATCTGTGTAAATCTGTGCAATCTGTGGTTGAAAAAGTTATCCACAATATGAGATTGTATAATAAATAGTGTTATATCTCGCACAAATTTAATAGGTTATGAAATGCACTTGTGGAAAAGGTTTTTCAAAAATAATTCTAATTTACAGTAAGAAAAAGTTATCCACAATATCAGAATATGAATTAAGAATTCTATCAATATTTCCCAGATCAAAATATCAGTTTAAAAGAAAAAATCATCTGTGTAAATCTGTACAATCTGTGGTTGAAAAAGTTATCCACAATATGATTTTTTGATTTGGTTTTCAAAGGCTTGTGGATGAATAATCAGTGAAATTTGATAAAAAAGCATTGCTCAATTAAATTCACCACTTTTCAGTCAAATACTTCCAATACCTTTTGGGGACATGCTGTACATGCAGTTTAATATTTTTTCTTTCAACAATATTGGTTTTGGTAAAATACCGTTGCCAAAGCGTTTGATAATTCTTTTCCTCATTATGAAACTTCTCCTGATAATTTTTAATCTCCAGTTTTTCATCGGGATAAAAGAAATCAGAGGTTTCCAGGTTATAAAGAATTCCATAATTTCTTCGTAAATCATAAATCATCCATTTCTGATCCTGGTAGCGGTCACTAAAGTGCTTTCTTATTAAAGGGAGTACATTAAAGTCAGGATCTATTTTTGAAAAGAATAGATCATCCTGCATTTTCTCGAAACGGACAAAAGCAGTCATTCGGTGACTTTCCCTGTCTACGGATTTACAAATTTTGGAGATTGTCATGATGTCAGCATCGGCATAATTTTCCAGAATGTTTTTTTCAGGATACTTTATAGATTGTCTTACTGCTGATAATATTACTTTCTCGGATTCAGTATTTTCAGATAAATAAACTTTCAGAAGCTGATGAATACCCTTTTTTCCAATACTTTGTTCCAGTTTATTTAAAACTCTTTCCGATTTTTCGGATTGTGTAACGGTTTCATGGATTTCAGCAAAAATATTTTCCTGATAGAATTTTTCTCTACAGACAATTTCCACATCCTGATAACGATATTCAAATACTTCAAATATCGCAGTGAAAAGACCATCAAAACTTCCATCATAGAGCAGGGTTGTTGTCATTGGGAGATAGAATTTTTGTTTTCATATTAAAATAAGCTCAGTTGCTGCGAAAATTGATTGTGGAATTTGGAAGAACTTCCCCCAACCAATAGTTTTCTAAAATTTTTATCTGTCAAATATTTCAGATAGGCATTCCCGGCATTGAAATCAATAAAATATTTGGCTCTGTTGACCGCTGCTCCCAATTGTTTCAAATGATCCAGTGTTAACATCTGAAAACGTCTCGCACTTACAATTTTCTGAGCAGATTTAACTCCAATTCCCGGAATTCTTAAAATCATTTGGTAATCGGCAGTCTGGATGTTTACTGGAAATTGATGTAAATTTCGGAGTGCCCAACTCAGTTTTGGATCCATTTCCAAATCAAGGAAAGGAACATTTGGGTCTAAAATTTCCTCTGCTTTAAAACCATAAAATCTCATAAGCCAGTCAGACTGATAAAGTCTGTTTTCCCGAAGCATGGGTACTTCGGTAGTTAAAGAAGGAAGCCTGTTATCTTCTAAAACCGGAACATATCCCGAATAATAGACTCTTTTGAGGTTAAAGTTTTTATAAAAATGATCTGCAACTTTGATAATTTGTAGATCATTTTCATTGGTAGCTCCTACAATCATTTGAGTAGATTGTCCTGCCGGAGCAAATTTGGGAACTTTCTTTAAAATCTTTTTTTCATCCTGATATTGAATAATCCCTTTCTGAATATATCTCATAGGATTAATCATATCCTCCCGGTTCTTTTCAGGGGCTAATAGTTTTAGGCCGCTTACAGTTGGGATTTCCAGATTTATGGAAAGCCTGTCTGCATATAATGCTGCTTCCTGCATGAGCTCATCACTGGCTCCTGGAATGGATTTCAAATGAATATATCCATTAAAATTTTCTTCCAGACGCAGTTTTTTGGCAACCCTTACAAGCCGTTCCATTGTTGTGTCTGCATTTTTGAAAATTCCGGAACTCAAAAACAGACCTTCAATATAATTTCTACGGTAAAAATTAATCGTCAGGTCAACCACCTCTTCTACCGTAAATGCAGCTCTTTTTATATCATTTGAGCTTCTGGATACACAATAAGCACAATCATAAATGCAATGATTAGTCAATAAAATCTTGAGTAAAGAAACACATCTGCCATCTTCGGTATAAGTATGACAAATTCCGCTTATGGAACTATCTCCCAAAGCCCCTTTTTTATTCTTTCTCGTTCCTCCGCTTGATGAGCACGAAACATCATACTTCGCAGCATCAGCCAGGATTTCAAGTTTTTCTTTAAGGCGGTCAAAATTCATATAGTAAAGGGGTTGATATTATTTGTATCTGAATTATGTTTTAATTGTGTTCAAATTTAGTTCCAAAATTGATAAATGTCAACCTTTTTTCATAGAAGTTATCAACAAAAAAGAGTCTCAAAATCATTATATTTACGCCTCATTAAAGTTTATATCATGAATCATAAACCGATCGAAGGTTTTTCTAAGCTTCCAAAGCATGGGAAAATCGACTGGCTTGTAAACGAATATCTTGAAGGTAATCAGGAATATCAAAATATATTAAAACAATATTGGAATGAGGATGCAGATCTTCAGAAACTTCACGAAGAGTTTTCTGAAAATACAATTTCCAATTTCTATATGCCTTACGGAATTGCGCCTAACTTTTTAATTGACGGAAAATTATTGGCACTCCCAATGGCCGTTGAAGAAAGCTCAGTAGTTGCAGCCGCTTCCAAAGCTGCAAAATTCTGGATTGATAAAGGAGGTTTCAAAACAACCATCATCAACACAGAAAAATTAGGGCATACTCATTTTATCTTCAATGTAGAACCTCATAAATTATTACATTTCTTTAATTTCAGTTTAAAGAAAAAATTACTTGAGTCTACAGAAGACATTACAGCTAATATGAGAAGACGCGGAGGTGGAATTCTAAATATCAGTCTTGTGGATAAAACGTCAGAAATGCCGAATTACTACCAATTGAAAGCAAGTTTTGATACTGTAGATTCAATGGGAGCTAATTTTATTAATTCATGTCTTGAACAGTTTGGAAAAACATTGAGGCAGGAAGTTGCCACAAGCGAGGATTTTACTCAGGATGAAAAGAATTCATTACAGATCGTAATGAATATCCTTTCTAACTTTACCCCTGATTGTATTGTAAGAGCTGAGGTTTCCTGTAAAATGGAAGACTTAAAAGATGACAGCGGAATTTCTCCTGAAGAATTTGCTTCTAAATTTAAACAGGCAGTAACGATTGCTGAAATTGAACCTTACCGTGCCACCACTCACAATAAAGGAGTGATGAATGGAGTAGATGCTGTAGTAATTGCTACCGGAAATGACTTCAGAGCAACGGAAGCCTGTGCTCATGCATACGCTGCAAGAGATGGACAATACAGATCTTTGACACATTGTACAACCGATAACGGAGTTTTCAGATTTTGGATAGATCTTCCAATTTCTGTGGGAGTAGTAGGTGGTTTAACAAACCTACATCCATTGGTAAAGTTCTCTCTAGCATTACTTGGAAAACCATCTGCTCAGGAATTGATGAGTATTTTGGCTGTTTCAGGATTGGCTCAAAACTTCGGGGCATTGCGTTCATTGGTAACTACAGGAATTCAGAAAGGACACATGAAAATGCACTTACTAAACATTCTGAACCAACTGGGAGCTACTGAAGAAGAAAAACAGCATTTTGTGACTTACTTTAAGGATAAAACAGTGAGTCACCATGAGGTAATCAATGAGTTTAACAGAATGAGAGGAAACTAATGTTACAGATCATACTGCCTATCGTATTTCTCTGCTTTGGATTCTTTTTAAAGAAAACAACATCACCTGGTTTTCAAAGTTCCAAGAGATTTGCCAATATGTTTATCATACTGGGGATTTCTACTTTGGTGGCCAAGTTTATTTTAATGTATTTAAAGTCGAAATAGTGAAAAGAAGTGTTTTATTTTTCATGTTGGTTTCCGGTTTAAGTTTTTCACAGAAAAATTTAAAGATATCGGATTTACAACCCAAGACTGAAGACTCTACTTTTCCAGTGGTTTCCTATGCTGAAAATCCTTTAGTTGAAAATAAAATAAATACATTTCTACAGGTCAATGAATTGGAATATGTTCCGAACTCAGGTCCTAATCCTTTTAAATTGGTTTCTTCCGGAACGACTTCTTATGCTAACTATGTTTATTTCTATAGTTGGGAAAAGTTGGAAACTCCTAAAAACATTCTGACTATCGGAATGGAGGGTGAAGCTTCAGGAGCTTATCCGGAAGGGTTCTCAGACTGGAAAAATTTTGATTTGAGAACCGGAAATTTCATTAATGCTCAGGATTTATTTCAACCTAATTCAATTAAAACTGTAGAGCGTTTGATTGAACAAAAAGTTAAGAAAAGAATTAATAATTATCTGGCTGAATTAAAGTCTGAGAAAAACCCGTCGGCAGAAACAGAAGACCAGATCGGAATATATGAAGGTTGTTCTACAGGAGAATCACTGGATGATATCAGATATTTTTTTGGAAAAGATAAACTGACATTTGTGGCTGGAAGATGTTCCAATCATGCGATGAGAGCATTGGATGATCTTGGGAGTCATGAACTTAAATTTACCTATAAGGAGCTTGATAAATACTGGAGTCCTTATGCAAGAAATTTATTGAAAGGCTCTGGTACAATAGAGAAAACGAGTTTCAGAAATAAACTGTATAAAGGAAAAATAGATGGAAAATATCCCATTACAGTTCTTGTATCAAGGTTTTATCCTAATAATGATAGCTCTGGAATAAGTTCTTTTCATGCAGAATATTGGTATGATAAAAGCAAAAAACTCATCCAATGGGATGGACAGTTGAAAGGAAATCATATCTCTATCACTGAAAATGACCGGTATGATGATGTTACAAGCCAATGGATTCCGAGAGCTTTTGTAGAGGCAGAAATGAAAGGGAATACAATTACAGGAACCTGGCAGGATTATAAAACAAAAAAATATTTAACCCTAGAATTAGAAGAGTTATAAAATGAAAACAATTACTTTAGTTTTTGGAGCGGTTTACGGAATGGTGTCTGTAATCCTGGGTGCATTTGGAGCACACGCTTTAAAGAAAATATTAGCTGTGGAAAGACTGGAAAGTTTTGAAACAGGAGTAAGATATCAGATGTATGCAGCCTTTTTCCTGCTGATTATCGGGTATATCTTGAAATTTGAAACTTCTGCTGAAAGATGGACCTCAATTTTAATGATTGCAGGTACCCTTTTATTCTCAGTGAGTATCTATTTTCTGAGCATGCAGGATTATCTGGGAATGAATCTTAAATTTTTAGGACCTATCACTCCGCTTGGAGGCTTGATGATGATCTTAAGCTGGGGAATGTTGATTCTTTATTTTGTTAAAAACAAAATCTAAGAATGAAAATCAATAGAAGAAGACGGCTTATAAGAACGTTCAATCTTTTGGATCAGCCCATCAGGTTTAATCCGTTTGTGTTCAGCCGTACTTTTTTCATGTGGGCTTTTACAGGACTTGTAGGAGGCATTATTGCCGGTGGATATTGGATTGTACTGGAACATTTTACTGAATTTTTAGCCCATTTTCAAGGCTGGCAGGTAATTCCTACGATGGCAATTTGTGGCCTGCTGGCAGGATTGGTGATCCATTTTATTGGTGATCCGGGAGAAATCCATCTGATTGTGAATAATATCAGGTTTAATAAAGGAAAACTGGAACCAAAAAATAATCCATCCATGATTTTGTCCTCACTTTTTTGTGTGGCATCAGGAGGAAGTTTAGGCCCGGAAGCACCTTTGGTACAGGTTACCGGATCTACAGGAACCTGGCTAGGGAAAATTTTTAGATTAAAAGGTGAAGAGTTACGCTCACTAAGTATTGCAGGGATGGCTTCAGGTTTTACGGCTCTTTTTGGTGCTCCGCTTGGAGGAAGTCTTTTTTCACTGGAAATTCTGCATCATAAACATGCGGTTGAATATTATAAAGCCATTATTCCTGCTTTGGTAGCAAGTTGTTTCAGTTATCTGATGTTTGCTTTGATTATCCATTTGGGAATTGGAGCAACCTGGGATTTGAAAGCCTATCATTACACCGGAGTATATGATTTTTTATATGCTACCTTATTTGGAATTGTGGGAACTCTTTTTGGATGGATTTTCATCTTTGTAGTGAAGTTTTTCAAAAAGCTTTTTGAATACAAAAAATTTCCGATCTATATCAAAACATTAGTAGGAGGGATTCTTTTAGGGATTATTGCTTACAATTTTCCGATTACAAGATATTTTGGACACAACGAGATCAATCAGTTGATCGGAGGGAATTTCGGATTGAACTTCCTGATTCTGGTTTTGGTCTTTAAAATATTAGCTATTGCCATTACAGTAACTTCAGGATGGAGAGGTGGTTTTATTATCCCGCTGTTCTTTGTGGGAACTACATTAGGATTAATTATTCATAATTTATTTCCGAGTGTAGATACTACCTTAGCCATTGTAAGCTGCATGGCTGCGATCAATGCCTGTGTGACAAGAACTCCGATGAGTACTACCATTATTTTGGGAACACTAACGGGGTTTACTTATTTTGTTCCGATTTTGTTCGCAAGTCTTACAGGATATTTCCTGGCTCCTAGGATTCCGTTTATTGGTTCCCAGTCGGAAAAGTTAGTAGAAGAATAATATCTTATATAAATAAATGCTGATCTATTTTTAAGATCAGAAGGTATCAAAAAAGTTCAGGTAGTTCCTGAGCTTTTTTTGATTTTTATAAAGAGAAACTTTCTTTCATCCACTTAAGCTTAGTGAAGCTTTTCAGAAACTTTGCCTGTAGAGAAATATATTTTTCCTGAGCATCAATCATCTTATTTTCCCTCGAATTAATGAGGAAAAGAGAGCTTTCACCATTCGTGTACCTTATTTCTTCAGCAGTAAGTAATTTCTGATAATTCACAAGATTGTTTTTAGAAAGATTAATTTGTGCATGATAATTGACAAGCTCGTTTTTATAGGTTTCAATCTTGGTATGGAGTTCTCTCTTTTTAACCTGGGTATCAAGCTGGTTTTGCTGTATTTTGATTTTAGCAATCTGATAATTCGCTCTGGCTTCTCTTTGGAATACCGGAATTTCAAGCTTTAAACCATATTGAAAATTGTTGTCAAAAAGAGGAAGATAATCTGCCTGATAATTTTCTTTGTTGAAGAAATTATAGGTAAAATCGAGTTTAGGAAGAAAACTTTGCCACTTCAGTTTACGTTCGCTTTCTAAAATTTGGTGTTTCTGATCATAATAAAGAACAGACCAATGAGTATCAATTTCCTTTGTGCTAAGCTCCTGAAGGAGAAATTCAAAATCCGAATAAGCAGGATGATCCGAAAGATGATTGGAAGGATATATAATATTGGAGATTTCATAAATCTCTTGCTTATCTTTCCATAAAAATAACTGCAGCTTCTGTGTGTTTCTGACAAAGTTTAGATAGGCTTCTTTCTGCTGAAGTTCAAAACTTTGCAGTTGTGAGCTGGCTTCAACTGTATCTATCGCTGCTCTTTCTCCATATTCGAAGGTTTTTTGGGTGAGGTTTAAACGTTTTTTATTGATTTCTACCGCTTTAGCCTGTAGTTGATAAATCTCAAAACTTTGTACCCATTCCCAATACGTATTTTCAGCTTCAAGAAGAAGTTCGTTGGTCAGAATAGTCTGTTCTGCTTCAGTCATTTTTACGGCAAATTTTGCCTGATCCAAGATGGCTCTACGTTTATCATACAAAAGGTTTTTGGCTAAAGGTACAGTAACTCCCATGCTGTACAAACCACCTTTAGTGTCACTGGAATTTAGTTTTTCACCATTCAGATTTTGATATCCTGCGGTAAGATCAATTCCGTACCAGGTAGGAATGCCCAGTTCCAGGTTTTTCTGTCTGTAATATTGAGTTCCATCAATATTTTTTTCTCCGATTTTTCCACCCAAAACAGGATCGAAAGCTCCTCTGGCTTTAGTAATTTCAGATTGGGCAATTTTATTCTGCAGCTGATATTTCAATGCAAGTGGATGATAATTTTTGACCACTGATATAAATTCCTGAGCCGAAATAGTGAGAGAATCCTGAGCCAGACCATCTTGGAAAAAAGATAGAATCAGGATAAAAAGAATTTTACTTTGCTTTTTCATATTTTCCGGATTGGTCATTTTTCACTTCATAATAGTCTGGAGGGAAACCATTGATATTTCTCCAGAGTTCATACCAGATCGGAACATCATTCAGAATGGCAATTCCCTGTACTCCGGCTCCCATCTTAATTTTTGGCGGCCATCTTTTTTCATCTTTATCCTCAATGACCAGAGCTTTAAAAAGTCCGTTAGCACTGATATTGCTTTCTACGGCAACTATTTCTCCGGCAAATGTTCCGTAGCTGGAATTGGGCCATCCCGAAAATACAATGGCAGGAAAACCATCGAAAATACACATGATACGCTGTTTTTCCTTGATAAGAGGAAGGTCTACCGGTTTTACATAAATTTCCACTGCATAATCTACCGTAGTAGGAACAATGGTTCCTATGTTTTCTCCGTCTTTTAAAACCTCCCCAATACCTGCTTTGTTGAGTTGTATGACCTGCCCGTTTTGGGAAGCGATGATGAAATATAAACCCTGTCTTGCTTTATAATTGGCAACCTGATTTTCAAGTTTTGCAATATCTCCATCACTGCCTTCAATTTGTCCCATATTTTGAAACCGTTCTCCCTCTATTTTACTTAGTTTTTCTGTATAATCCTGGATTACTGAATTCTGCTCAATACCGGTATTGATAATTTCCTGGCGGGTTTGAGCAACTTTATTCTCCGAAGCTGTTTTTTTAGCAATGGCATTTTGATAAGAAATACTTCTTTGTTGAAATTGAGTCAGAGAAACCAGACCTTCTTCATACATTTTTTTCTGTCGGGTAAACTGATCCTCAGAAAGTCTTACTTCATTGGTAGAAGCAGCCAGTTCTGCCTCTTCCCCTGAAAGCTTGTTATTAAGCTGACTGATCTTTCCCTTTAATTGATTAAGCTTTAAGTCTCTTGCCGAATGTAAAGCCTGAAGCTGGCTTTTAACCGTTCCTACTTTCGCTTCATAAAAATCCCGGACTCCTTTTTTGGCATTCACCTGTTCCTGAGTTCTCTGTACCAAAAGCGGATCCAAATAATCTTCTTTGATTTCCGAAAGCTGCATCAGGGTATCTCCCTTTTTTACATAATCCCCGTTTTTTACATACCATTTGATGATTTTTCCCGGAATAGGAGAATGGAGTTGCTGGGGCCGCTGTTCCTGGTAAAGAGAAGTCACATTTCCTTTCACTTTAATGTTCTGTGTCCAGGGAAGAAATAAAGTGATAATACCTCCAATAAAAATGAAGAGAAACCATCTTTTTACCCTTGATTTCTTATGAATATGATATATTTTGTCAAATGACTGTAGTTCCATTTTACTGATTTTTATGAGATGTTCTTAAAGTTCCCCCTTCCAGATGAATATGCTGATCTGCATGCTGCAAAAGTTCTGCATCCTGTGAAACAATGATGATCGTTGTTTTTTCTTTGATCTTCAAAAGGTACTGTATCATTCTATCCTGATATTCTTCACGGATTCCTGCAAAAGGGTTTTCCAGAATGATAAGTCTCTTTTCACCCAAAAGTGCCCGCAGAAGTAGAATTTTCTTTTTTGAGCTGAAGGTGATTTCAGGATCTGTTTCACTGACTTCGGTGAAAAATCCACTGCTGAACATACTGGAAATATTTTCTATTCCGATATTTTCAGAAAGCTCCAGAATGTCTTCCGTATGGCTTTCACTATTCCCCAATATGATATTTTCTTTCACTGTTCCCTGAATGATCTTCATATTTTCAAGATAAAGACCTATGTCGTTTCTCAGCAGTTGTTTCTCAATGTTTTTTAATGGAATTCTGTCAAATAAAATGGTTCCTGAGCTAGGGTCAAAAAAACCTGTGATCATATTGAGGAGAAGTGTTTTTCCGGCTCCTAACTTTCCTGTTAAAACATTAATGGTATTTTCCCGAATTTTAAAATTCACATCCGAAAGGATGGGACTATGCTCGTTGAATGAAAAACTTACATTTTTAAATTCAATCTCTGCCCCTTTTTCTTTCTGTGATAATATGATTTCACCGTTTTGTTCCTCTTTAAGCTCTGTAATTTTAGAAAGTTTGGCAAAAGAAGCGATAAGATCATAATAACTTTCAAGGCTTACAATCAGTTTTTCTACAGCAGACATAATACTCAGAACAACAATTTCTGTAGCAATAAAAGCCCCAATATTCAGTTTTTGATTAATCAGAAGATAAGTTCCAATAGCAAGCATCGCTAAAGTAATAATCACTTTAAAAGCAATAATCGTTTTGTACTGAAAAACAAGAACTTTAAAATGGGATGTCCTATGTTTAAGATATTCTACAACGCGTTCATCGGTTCCTTTTAGATGAGCATCATTTTCAGAATGCATCTTAAAGGTTTTTACCGATCCGGCAATATCTTCGATCCATGCCGCCGTATCATATTTTTTGTTACTTTCTTCAATACTGGATTTAATCCCGCTTTCCATCGTATATCTGAAAATAATAATTACAGAAATAACCACCAGCCCTCCAAATGCCAGAAACCAGGGATGATAAAAAGAAAGTAAAAGAATTCCAAAAACAATCTGAATCAACGCGGTGGGAATCTCCAGCAAAATCTTTGAAATTCCTTTTTGTAAATTTTGGATATCAAAAAAACGGTTAACAAGCTCCGGGAGATAATACTTTCTGGTATAAGAAAGATCGACCTTTGGAATCTTATCAGCGATGGCAATGGAAAACTCTACATATATTTTCTGCTGGATTTTTTCAATGATTTGTATCACCTTTAACCTGAAATATCCGGCAAGCCATGTTCCGATGACTACAAAGAAGATGAGGAGGTAAATGGAAGTCGTCATGGTAGCTCCCATTACAAAACTTACTATAGACTGTATTCCCAACGGAACACTCAATAAAACAAGACCGTTGAGGACAGCATAAAAATAAATATTAGTGACATCTTTTTTCTCTTTTGTAATGTACCGGATCAGTCTTTTGCCCTGTTCATTTGCGGTTATTTCCATTTTTCTTTTTTGCTGAGGTTACAGATTTTTCCATCTTTAGATTTTCCAATGAATACCGGATTGGTTTTGGAAAAGATAGACTGGATGCTTTTCTTTTTTAGAATACTTATACAGGATAGATGAAATTATTTTTTGAAAATGCCCTGTTGATAAAAGTAATAAATACATTTTTTGAATTCAGGTTTAATGATTCATCTTGTATTTTTTTTACCCATTCTTCGAAGCCTACTCTTTCTGAATTGTAGAAACAAAGCCTTTTTCGATTCTGTATTTCATCTGAAAAATTATATAATGTATATCTCTTATTTTGGGGTTTCAAAGATAAAAGATGAAATTTGTTAATATTCTTATCTACATTAGAATGAGATTAAAATGTCATTAGAATATGCTGGTTGGATTTGTTTTTTTTATGATCGTTATCATATTATTTATAGATTCACCGCTTTGAATCTGAAAAGATCAGCAGGAAACTTAAAGAATGAATTAAAAGTTCAACAAATTTCTTTTTAACCTTGTTCATTTTTAGTAAATTTGTCAACCTTTAAATATTAAAATAAAATAATAAAAATAATATGAATCTTCACGAGTATCAATCAAAAGAGATTTTATCAAAGTATGGAGTAGCTATCCAACGTGGTTTCGTTGCAAACAACGTAGACGAAGCTGTAGCTGCTGCTGAAAAACTAACTGCTGAAACCGGAGCACAAGCTTGGGTTGTAAAAGCGCAGATTCACGCAGGTGGTCGTGGTAAAGGTGGAGGTGTTAAGTTTTCTCCAAACATGGACAAGCTTAAAGAAAATGCTCAGAATATCATCGGAATGCAGTTGGTAACACCACAAACTTCTGCTGAAGGTAAAAAAGTACACTCTGTTTTGGTTGCAGAAGATGTTTATTATCCTGGAGAATCTGAAACTAAAGAATTTTATGTTTCTATTCTTTTAGATAGAGCTGAAGGGAAAAATACAATCGTATATTCTACTGAAGGAGGGATGGATATTGAGCACGTTGCAGAAGTAACTCCTCATTTAATTCATAACGAACTTATTGATCCAGCGATCGGTCTTCAAGGATTCCAGGCTAGAAAAATAGCTTTCAACTTAGGTCTTGAAGGAAATGCTTTTAAAGAATTTGTGAAATTTATTTCATCTCTTTACAATGCTTACACAGGAATTGATGCTTCTCTTTTCGAAATCAACCCAGTGTTGAAAACTTCTGATAACAAAATTATCGCTGTAGATGCTAAAGTAACTTTAGATGACAACTCATTGTTCCGTCACAAAGACTTAGCTGAATTAAGAGATACAAGAGAAGAAGACCCAATGGATGTTGAAGCTGGTGAAGCTGGTCTTAACTTCGTAAAACTAGACGGTAACGTTGCTTGTATGGTAAACGGTGCTGGTCTGGCAATGGCAACTATGGATATCATCAAATTATCTGGTGGTAACCCTGCTAACTTCCTTGACGTAGGAGGTACAGCTGATGCTCAGAGAGTACAGACTGCTTTCGGAATCATCTTAAGAGATCCAAACGTAAAAGCAATCTTAATCAACATCTTCGGAGGTATCGTAAGATGTGACAGAGTTGCTCAAGGTGTTGTAGACGCTTACAAAGCTATGGGTAGCCTTCCGGTTCCATTGATCGTAAGATTACAAGGAACTAATGCTGTAGAAGCTAAAAAATTGATCGATGAGTCTGGTCTTCCGGTTCATTCTGCAATTACTTTAGAAGAAGCTGCAAACAAAGTAAAAGAAGTTTTAGCGTAATCTAAAATTTTCAAATAAATAAGAAACCGTTTCATTTTTGGAACGGTTTTTTTGTGCTTAAAAACTAATTTTTGTTGTAAATAATGAAGGCGCAATAAAATCAAAAATTTTCGGTTAACGTCCACTATTTATTTGCTGCAAATGCACGAGTTTGTTTTATTGATTATATAAAATGGAACAACATAGGCACATAGGCTTATGGACTCGTTTTGTAACCATTATCAGTACTATATAATTTTATAGGGATAGAATCATCACGCCTTAAAAACATTCATATATCCTAAAATCTTTGCATTACTAAAAAGCCACTCCAAATCGAAGTAGCTTAGTAGTAATTTATTCACAAACATCTGTGAAATCTGTGGGAAATAAAAATGAACTATTTATCCTGGCTTTCAGGTGGATTGCTTTCTCCATTTGTAATACTGATACTTGTAGGAGTTACCAGCAGAATTTTATCCACATCAAATCGCTCCTTAATATTTAAATAGGCTTTACTTCTTACCTGTGCCAGATTTGCTCCAATTTTGATCCAGAATTTTACCTGAAGATTAAAAGATCCTTGTTTCAAATCAGTAAATATTACCTCTGCAGTATCCAGTTTATCAACATTATCAAGATTTTTTATCACATCCAGGATTCCTTTCTGGGCTTTACTAATGTCTTCATCGGCAGGAATTTCAAAATTTAAGATAATTCTGCGCTGAGGGGATGCCGTAATATTATAAAACGGAGCATTAAAAACCACCTGATTGGGGATATAAGCTTTCTTTCCATCGTCTGTAAGGATTTTAGTTGTTAAAAATCCAATCTCCTGTACGGTCCCGGAATGATTCCCTATGGTAATATAATCCCCCACTTTAAAGGCTTTGTCAATACCAATAAGCATTCCTGAAAAGATACTGGAAACAAGATCTTTCAAAGCAACTCCGGCAATAACCCCGGCTACTCCCAGACTTCCTATAAATTTCCACAGGAAACCACTGAAGCCCATAATTTCAAGGGAAATAAATGTTCCCATCAGCATAATCAGGAATCTGAATATACTGATTAAGGTAACCAGTGAGCTCTCTTTCTGACTTTTGGGAAAGAATTTGTGAAATAGTTTTACGGCAATCTGGCTCAGGTATTTACTTGTAATAAGAAAAAATGTAAATACTAAAATGCCGACAATCAGTTTAGGAGTAAGCTCTGCGAACGTTACATACCAACTTTCCAATACCTTATACACCAAGTCTATGTAGGTGAGTCCGGTTTTCTCCATGAATAAAATTTTACATTAAATATATAAATTTTCAACAAAAATTTTGCCAGTATCAAAAAGTCTACTAAATTTGTAGACTAACAAACACGAAATATTATGTCAATCAAACTAGGAGATACAGCGCCGGACTTTCATGCAGAATCATCTGTAGGTGATATCAGATTCTATAATTATCTGGGAGATTCCTGGGGGATTTTATTTTCACACCCGGCAGATTATACTCCGGTATGTACTACAGAGCTGGGATTTACTTCTAAATTACAATCCGAATTTGCTCAAAGAAATACAAAAGTGATTGCATTAAGTGTGGATGGGGTAGAGGATCATCAGAATTGGGTAAAAGACATTAATGAAACTCAGCATACTGATGTACAGTTTCCGATCATCGCAGACAAAGAAAGAAAAGTGTCTGAGCTTTATGATTTTATCCATCCGAACGCATCAGCCACGGCAACGGTGCGCTCCTTATTGATTATTGACCCTGCTAAGAAAGTGAGGCTTATTATTACTTATCCTGCCTCTACAGGAAGAAATTTTAATGAAATCCTGAGGGTATTGGATTCTTTACAGTTGGTGGACCGTTATCAGGTAGCTACTCCGGTAAATTGGGAAAACGGAGATGATGTTATTATTCCACCCACAGTTTCTACAGAAGATGCCATTAAAAAATTTCCAAAAGGGGTGACTGAGATAAAACCGTATTTAAGATATACGCCCCAACCTAATACATGATTTATTTGATTTTTTATAGTTTAGTTTTAATTTGTACGAAAAGCGCCCCGAAATAAAATTCCGGGGCGCTTTCAATTTTTTATAAGTATTTCAGTGATTACTTAACGTCGTTGATGATTTGTTTTCCTTTAGAAGTAGGAAGATAAATCTGGAATCCTAAACCAAAAGTAATTTTGTTAGTATATCCACCGTTTCCGAATCCAGCATTCGCATCATATTTAACTAAACCTTCTAAACCAATATTTGGTGTAATGAAGTAAGAATACCCAGGACCGAATCCAAAATTAAGACCGTTAGAAGAAGAACCTCCTTTAGAGATTGATGTTCCTCCAACACCTAAATTACCTTCCAAGAACCATCTTCCGTGGTGTAACAGGTTGTTTACTCCCTGCTCTCCCGGGTTAAGATAGTAACGTCCTAATGCTCCTACATTATAAGTGAATGTAGTTGGCGCATCTTTAGCTCCTTTGAAGCCTAAATCTACATATCCACCCACTGCAATGTTATCTTCAATAAAGTAAGCTCCTTTAGGCTGGATGTTGAAATCATAACCACCTCCTTTGTTTAATCCAAAGTTGGCGCCTGCAAGGTTACCCCCTACCATCCAATTACCTTTCTGAATCTGAGCGTTTGCAGTTGCTGTTAAACCTGCTACAGCTAATATCCCTGTTAAAATAAGTTTTTTCATAATTTATTATTTTAATAATTAAATGTTTATTATTAACGAATTATAGAAAAAACAATAAATGTGCCAGAGTCTTAATTTTAGACAATTTTTCTAAATTAATGTTAATAATATCAATAAGATAGGATATGTATATATAACTTTATTATTGAATATTTCATAATTAAATAATATAAAAGTTTAAGGGATGGAGGAAAAATTGCTAAAGTCTCAAAGAATTATTATTTCTGTTTTTATTACTCAGACAGAAAAAGTAGGGATGTTATTAATAATTTTATAAAATCTGCAGTTTTTTTATTTTCATCTTTCTCTATTAGTTAAATAAGTAAAAGAAGAATGGAGATAACAAGTCCTGCAATCGTAAACTTGATCCCGCGTTTGAAAGCTTTTGTCTTCGGATTAAACATCCAGAAACTTGAGATCACAAAGAAGAAAAGAGCAACTCCGAAAAATACACTTAGTGGAGCTATGGCATCTTTAGATTGTGATTTGTGAAGAGAAACCATTTTATCCAACACAAAAGGCAGTTCCATTTTAGAATACTTAGCGATCCCTGTAGAAGAATCATAGGTTCCTTTTTTAAAATGAAGAACGGTACCTTCAGTCTTTTCTACTTCAAGGCCTTTCATCTTTAATTCCTTTTTCAGTTCTTTTTCAGATAGATTAGCAGATAAAGTCTTTTCATACTTTTTTTCGCTCTTTAGAAAATCTGTGTCTCTGTAGACCAGAATAATTCCACTTACAGCATACACAGCCATAATACCAGCCAGGAAATATCCCAGATAGCGGTGTGTAATTCTCATGAAACTTCTGGTGTCTTTAATCTTATCCATATCGTTTTTTTGTTTTGTTTTTAAATTTCAAAAGTGGAAACTGCAAAAATGCAGCTTCCACTTTTAATAAAGAAGTAATTATATATTTAATTCTACAGCTTGTATGTCAATGTAAAATAATAATTTCTTGGAGTAATTGGATTTACTGAATAATTCTCGTGAACATTATAGTTCACTACGTCAAACAGGTTCCCCACTTTCCCTTGGATTGAAAATTTTTGCCATTCGTATCCAAGTGACACCGAAACAGTTGTGTAATCTTTTAGATCAAACATTCTACTTACATTGTTTCTACTGGAGTTTGTAGATTTTGTATCATTCCATCCAGCGATTCTGTCTCCGATATAATATACTCCGGCTCCAATTTTTAATCCTTTTACATAATTCGTAAACTTATAGAAAACAGAAGCATTTGCTGTGGTAGCTGGCGTTCTTACTAATCTTTGGTTTTCAACATATCCTTTATCTGGCGTGTCAATGTAAACAGAATTGTTATATGAGAAACCTCCGATTATAGATAAGTTTTCCGTTGGATTTCCTGTAATGTCTAATTCTACACCACGGCTTCTCATATTACCTGCAAATTCTTTAAGATTGGTATCCGTTGAGGTTATAGGTGCTCCGTTTGAACTGGAGGCAAACCAATACGTTTGATAATAATTGTTGTACATGATCTGGTAAGCCGTTAAGTTAACAGCTAAAGCATTGTTCCAGAAGTTCTTTTTTATACCAATTTCATATTGATCAACTGTTGAAGGTTTTATACTTTGCTTTGATAAATTATTTAATTGATTTTGAACTTGTGTAGTAGATTGATTGGTATTTACCGTACCAAATTGATCTGAAGTATATCCTGCATTCGAAGCAAATGAATTAGTATAAGTTGCGAACACTGAAAGGTTATCATTTGGAGCATACACTAAACCTACTTTTGGAGAAAATGCGTTGTCAGAAGTTGATGAATTTGCTACCGCAATTTTATCATTTAAAGTAAAACGGGTTGTAAGGGTTGGCATATTTTCTACATATGACCATCTTAATCCTGCAATTACTTTAAGTTGCTTTGTTATACTAATAAAATCTTGTGCATAGATTCCAATTCTTCTCGTGTTGATTCTATTTCTCGTACTAAGAGTAGAATTGGGCATACCAATATTTCCCCATGTTGAAGGATCATCTAAATAAAGAAGATTTTTTGGATCAGTAACATTATAAGTATAAGCATCTGCCTGACTATAATCTGCATCTGCACCAATTAATACCTTATGATTTATTTTTCCGGTATTGAATTCACCATTGATGTTTACTTGCGCAGAAGTATAATTTTGTTCATTGTAGGTTCTACCAAAAGGTCTTTTCCAAGATAATCTGTTAGGGTCTACACTGGCATCTTTAGTATCATAAATCCACTGTACTCTTTCAGAAGAGAAATAGTCTTTAGTATAGTTTTGATAAGAAGCAGTAGCATTTAAAGACCATCTTTCATTAAATTTATGGTTGAAAGTTACATTCGTAGAAGCTTGCTGTACATTTTGATATTGCCAGTCAGTTCCAAAGAAAGTACTTCTTGCAACAGAATTATTTAATCTATAGCTTTGATCTTTTTCAGTAATAGATCCAATTCCGAAATCGGGAGTAAAATTATTTTTAAGATAATCTGCCTCAACAATTAACTGAGATTTTTCACTTAAATTAAATAAAAATGAAGGATTGAAGTAGTATTTTTCTGATTGTACAACATCTCTGAAGCTTTCTGCATACTCATAAGCACCATTTACTCTAAATGCAATATTTTTAGCTAAAGGTCCATAAATATCAACGGTTGGCTTATAAGAATTCCAACTTCCTCCATTTAATCCTATAGTTCCTCCAAAATTGAATTTAGGTTTTTTGGTAATCATATTGATAACACCACCTGCAGCGGTATTACCAAAAAGCATAGCATTGGCTCCCTTTAAAACTTCTACTCTTTCCAGACCACTTACTTCAGGGAAAATTCCACTATTTATTCGTGAACCATTCTTGAAAATATTATCATTTCCTAAAGCAAAACCACGCCCACCAAAGCTATCTTGAGAATTTCCTCTTGATGAAGTAACATATACCCCGTTGACATTCTGAAGAACATCGCTCAATTGTTTTGCCTGTTGCTGCTCAATGATTTCGTGAGTCACGATAGCAATCGGCTGAGGGTTTTCCATTACCGTCAGGTTAGACTTTGTAGATAATGTTCTTGCTTGGTTTGGATTCCCCGTTTTATGAAGATTGATGTCTTCAATCGTTTGAGTTCTGATCGTATCTGCTTCAACGTTTTTAAGCTGTGCACCCACTGAAACAGCGGCAAATAGAAGACCTAAAGAAAGTAGTTGTCTTTTCATTTTATTTTTATGTAGAACAGTTTTAAATAAGGCGCAAATGTAAGTATTTGTTTAGAATGAATAAAAATTAATTTATGATTTTCGTCATGTCTTTTAAGGGTGAAATATATGGATTGTTTCTATGCTTATTGTGGACTCATAATCCGAAGTTTTTTATGAATATATTTGTTGAAAAATTAAAATATGCAACTGGTAAGAGCTGGGCTTTGCGCCTTTGGAATGAGTGGAAAAGTATTTCATGCTCCTTTTTTAAAAGAACATCCGGGATTCTTCATTTCTGCTGTAGTAGAAAGAAGCAAGGAAGAATCCAAAGAAAAGTATCCTGAAGCTACTATCTATAGGTCGGTGGAAGAAATGCTTCAAAATGCAGAGATAGAATTGGTGATTATCAATACTCCGGTTCAGACACATTATGAATATGCTAAAAAAGCTTTGGAAGCTGGAAAAAACATTGTTGTTGAAAAACCATTTACAGTAGATGTAGCAGAAGCAGAAGAACTGGTAAAGCTGGCAGAAGAGAAAGGGGTATTTTTAAGTGTATATCAGAACAGAAGATTTGATCGTGACTTCCAGCAGGTACAAAAAGTTTTAAATGAAGGGAAATTAGGAAACATTAAAGAAGTAGAAATCCGTTTTGATAGATTCCGTACTACACCTAGTGGAAAGCAGCATAAGGAAAATCCGGACCAGATAGGTTCAGGTTCATTGCATGATCTTGGAGCACACCTTGTAGATCAGGCAGTACAGTACTTCGGGTATCCTGAAAAACTTTTTGCTGATGTATTTTCTATGAAAGGGCCTGAGTTTGCAAATGATTATTTTGAGATTCTGTTATTCTATAAAAGTGATCTGAGAGTACGGCTAAAATCTTCGGTTTTCACTAAAGAAGATCATTATGCTTATAAAATACATGGCGACAGAGGAAGTTTTCTACAGGAAAGAACCGATAATCAGGAAACCGAATTGGTTGCAGGAGCCATTCCTGTCTATGGAAAAGAATGGATGCAGCCTCTGAAAGAAACAGACGGGATTGTAAACTATCTGAATGAAAACTCTGAAACGGAGCGAATATTGACTTCAAGCGAAGCCGGAAATTACATGGATTATTACCAGCAAATCTATGAACATATTGTTTTCGGATATCCTTTACCTTCACCCGGAAAAGAAGTGATTCAGAATATGAATATTATAGAGGCATCATTGAAAAGTGCACAAGAAGGAAAGGTAATTATATTATAAACTATAGGTGAGTGATGAATGAATTCAAAGTATTTGAGAATAAAAGAATAGATAAGTACTCGGTCTGACTACTATTAACCTTGAACTTTAACCCTTAAACTTTGAACTCATTCATCCCTTATATTTTTTACATGACTTCCTGAAGTTCAAGCCATCTCATCTCATGGTTTTCCAGTTTTTCAGAAATGGTTTCCAGTTCAGAGGAAAGCTTGGCTATCTTTTCATAATCGGTTTCATTATTGAGCTGATCTAGAATTTTTGCACGCTGTTCTTCAAGTTCAGGCATCTCTTTTTCAATGGTTTCCAATTCCCTTTGTTCTTTAAAAGTTAATTTTCTTTTAGGAGTATGAGAAGGTGAAGGATTTTCTGTAACGGCAACCGCTTCTTTTACAGGTTCAGGTTTTACAGCAGTATTTTTTTCTAAAGCTTCTTCTCGGCTTTTCGCTTCACGGTATTCAGAGAAATTTCCTACAAAATCCCTGATTTTTCCATCTCCTTCAAAAGCAAGAACGTGATCTACAATTCTGTCCATGAAATATCTGTCGTGGGAAACAATGATTAAAGATCCCTGAAATTGTTGCAAAAAGTTTTCAAGAACGGTTAATGTAGGAAGATCCAGGTCATTCGTAGGTTCATCAAAAATCAAGAAATTAGGATTCTGATATAAAATATACATGAGATGAAGTCTTCTCTTTTCACCTCCTGATAATTTTGAAATAGGAGAGTATTGTGTTTGATCGTCAAATAAAAATAACCTCAGGAACTGTGATGCAGAAAGGCTTTTTCCATTGGCTAAAGGATAGAATTCTGCAATTTCCTTAATGAAATCAATCACACGTTCGTCCTCTTTATAAGTAAGACCTTTCTGTGCAAAATACCCGAAAGAAATGGTTTCTCCCGTTTCAATTTCTCCTTTGTCAACCTTTTCCAATCCCTGAATAATATTCAGCAGTGTAGATTTTCCGGCTCCGTTTTTTCCGATAATTCCCACTTTCTCACCCCGTTGAAATTGGTAGCTGAAATCTTTTAATAATATTTTATTTCCAAAGCTTTTATCAATATGCTTCAATTCAAGAATTTTATTTCCTAAACGTTTCATTTCAAAATCCAGTTCCAAACCTTGTTTTCTCGTATCGGTTTTGGCTACTTTTTCTGTTTCGTAGAAAGAATCAATTCTGCTTTTGGATTTTGTAGTTCTTGCTTTAGGTTGTCTTCGCATCCATTCCAATTCCTTTCTGTAAAGATTATTGGCCTTATCGATGGTGGCGTTAAGATTATCCTCACGAATCATTTTATTTTCAAGATACGTTGCATATGAACCATTATGAACATAAAGATTTCTATCTTCCATTTCCCAGATAATATCACAAACGCTGTCCAGGAAATATCGGTCGTGAGTAACAAGCAGCAAGGTGATTTTTGCTTTGTTCAGATAATTTTCAAGCCATTCCACCATATCTACATCCAGGTGGTTGGTAGGCTCATCCATGATGAGGAGTGTGTGCTTGTGTTCAGCTCTGGTTTCTGTCAATAGCTTAGCTAATGCAACCCGTTTAATTTGCCCTCCGGAAAGAGTTCCCATTTTAGCATCAAGATCAGTGATCTTAAGCTGGGAAAGGATTTGCTTCATCTCATTTTCCAGATCCCAAGCTTTGTGGACTTCCATATCACCCAATGCTTTTTCAATGAAATCATGATCTGTAGAATGAAGAGATTTGTGATAGTTCTTCAAAGCAAGAATAGGCTCAGACTCCAGGGCCATCATGAATTCCTCAATGCTTAGATTGGAATCAAAATCAATTTCCTGGTCGAATAAAACAACCTGAATATCTTTATTAATGATCGCAGTACCGCTGTCTGCAATTTCTTTACCCATTAAAATTTTCAGAAGGGTAGATTTTCCACTTCCATTTTTGGCAACAATGGCAATTTTGTCTCCTTCATTGATGTGAAAGGAAATGTTTTCAAACAAAACTTTGATGCCGTAAGATTTGGTGAGATTTTCTGCAGAAACGTAATTCATTGGGAATTAATAGTTTGATTTTAATTTTGAACTGAGCCGCAAAAATACGAAAATGTAACCATAAAACTTTCTGCAAGCCTCTTTATAAAAATGGATATTTATAATTTATTAATAAACTGTGTCCGTTGTCTCAAAAAATGATTTGGTAAATTTGATGAGAGCTGATACAATTTAAACTTAAACTAATGATAAAAATAATTAAAGTCAAATGAAAAAAGTGATTGTTGATATGGATGGGGTGATGGCGGATGTATATCATCAGCTGATTCAATTTGAAAAAAGAGATACCGGGAGAAATATTGAACTGGATGGAATAGCAGGGAAACCTGAACAGGAAGCTTTTCCTAATGGAAAGCAACATGTAAATGAAATTGGGTTTTTCAGAACATTGCCTGTAATGAAAGGAAGTAGGGAGGCAATAGAGTACTTGAATAACAAATATGAACTGTACATTGTTTCTGCGGGAATGGAATTTCCCAATAGCTTAAGAGAAAAATATGACTGGCTGGCTGAACATTTTCCATTCATTACATGGGAGCAGATTGTTCTGTGTGGCAGTAAAAAAGTAGTATCAGGAGATGTAATGATTGATGATTATCCAAAGAATTTAGATCACTTTTCAGGACAGCGATTGATTTTTACACAACCTCATAACGAACTGGTTGAAAATGAAACCTATAAAAGAGTGAATTCATGGGAAGAAATTATGGAGATTTTGTAAGGAGAAAGTAACATTTAGAATTTTTTTAGAATTAATGCACTAAAACATAAAATAATTAGAATAAATTTAACTAAAAGCGTATTAAATTTAATAATGCCTTATGAATATCGATGGTTGTAAAATAGATAAGTTTGCATCAAACTTTTAACATGAAAAAACTTAGCGTTTTATCCTTTATTCTAGCGGTTTCAGCCTTCAACGCACAGGTGATTTCCGGAACCATTATATCCAAAAATGAAAACCAGCCCGTTCCTTATGTAAAAATTGGGGTGGAAAAAAAGACTACCGGAACCATTTCAGATGGAAAAGGAAATTTTTCAATAGATCTTACGGGATTGGATCCGCAGCAAAAGGTGAAAATAGAAGTACCGGGGTATGAGCTGTATGAGGAATCCGTACAGAATTTTAAAACACATAATCTCCAGAAAATATTTCTAAATGAGAAAACAAAAGCAATCAAGGAGATCGCCATTAAGCCTAAAAAACTAGTAGATAAAAATTGGGGTGTCACTACGAAAACCAAAAGTGTTTTGTATTTTGTTAATCCGGCGGGGGACAAAGCGGGCTTCCTGGGAGAAACTGCTTTGCAATTTAATACAAAGAAAAAATCTAAGATCAAAAACA
Source organism: Chryseobacterium sp. Marseille-Q3244 (assembly GCF_940807095.1). Classification (NCBI taxonomy): domain Bacteria; kingdom Pseudomonadati; phylum Bacteroidota; class Flavobacteriia; order Flavobacteriales; family Weeksellaceae; genus Chryseobacterium; species Chryseobacterium sp. Marseille-Q3244. Next base: position 214,426 of record NZ_CALNWX010000006.1, read on the forward strand.
TTAATCTGAATATTGCCAAATATTCTTCCACAGAACCCGTTTTGATGCGATATAGTATCTATAGTGAAAAAGACGGTTTTCCAGATAAAAATCTCTTGGACGAAGAAATAACAGTGCAGCTTACCGAGGATATGATTAAAGACGGAACATATACTCTCGATGTGAATGACCATAATATTTGGGTGAAAGGTAAGTTCTTTGTAGGGGTTAATTTTTTAAAAGAATTTAATGGATACATTAAAATCAGCGCTGCTTTATTCAAAACAGGATTCATAAGAGAGTTCTATGGAGACTGGAAAAAAATGACTATTGCGGCACCAGCTATAAATATTGATGTGAAAATGGATAAAAACGGAAAAGATACCAACGACGATGACGGTAGCTATGCAGATGATGACGTTTCTCAGAGTTGGATAACTGATACTTCAAAAAATATAGAGGAAGCAGATAAATCCATATACGGTAAAAATGATTCTGCTGGAAAATACCTGAAACAGAAAGATACAGATCTTTATTATGAAATATATGGAGAAGGTGAACCTTTAGTATTGCTTCACGGAAACTCAGGGAGTATTAAAGATTTTTATCAGCAAATTCCCGTTCTGTCTAAACAATATAAAGTGATTGCAGTAGATACAAGAGGGCAGGGAAAAAGTAAAGATAGCTCCAAAAGAGATTTTACATATAAAGTGTTTGCCAATGATGTAAAAGCGCTGGCAGATGAGCTAAAACTGGTTAAGATAAATATAGTTGGCTGGAGTGATGGTGGAAATACGGGACTTGAATTTGCCCTGAAATATCCAGAACGCCTCAATAAACTTGTAACCATCGGAGCTAATGCTTTTCCTGAAGGAGTGGAGGATAAACTTATCGAACGTTTTACCAATCAAATGAAACAGCTGAATGATATGGCACCTGAAGAAGCATTTGGAGAACGCAGGCTTCTAAAGATCATGCTTACACAGCCTAATATCAGTAAGAATGATTTAAATAAAATAAAAAGTCCGGTTTTGGTTATTGCGGGTGATAGAGATGTAATTAAACCAGATCATACCGAATTTATTTCCAAGCAAATTCCAAACGCTGAAAAGAAAATCTATAATGATACCACCCATATGGTTCCTTTTGAAAAACCAGATCAGCTGAATGCAGATATTGTAAGCTTTCTCGGGAAGAAGTAGGTGAAAAGTAGGTAGAAAGTCTAAAAGCTCCTTTTCATTTCAATATTGAAATGAAAAGGAGCTTTTTTTAAATAATGGAAAAGCAAACAAACTTTAAGTTGTTATTTGGGATTTCAGTAACTTCCATTTCCTGTATCCATCTTCCTTACTCATCAATCCAATGTCAGTCTTTTCAGAGACCATGAACTACCATTGTAAATATCAAGATCTACCTTCGTATTAATTCCGTGGACAATTCCATTTTCAGTAAATTGCCAGAAATCCCATTGGTCATCAGGAGATGGAGTAGGAACATCATTGTAATTGGCTAGCCATAAGGGATAATCTTTAAATTCACCCTTCAGAAAATCTTTATAATAATGGTAGTAAGTGTAAATGATAGGCTTCTCACCATAGGTTTCTTCTACAATTTTACACCATACTTTCAGATCTTCCACTAATTTTTTATTCGTTTTCCGTTTCGGAATTTTTTCAATATCCAGAATAGGAGGAAGATCTCCACTTTCCAGTTTTACATTCGCTAAAAAATTATTCGCCTGAATCACCGGGTCTTCATCAGCTCTGTAAAAATGATAAGCACCCCGGATCAGGTTATGTTTTTTAGCCATTTCCCAAAACTCATCAAAATGTTTATCTGCACTTTTATTTCCCATAGTAGCACGCATTACCACAAATTCCAGAGGAATGGTTTTGTTGCCGATACTGAGACTGTCCCATTTGATGTCTTCCCTGTTTTGATAATGAGAAACATCAAAACCATAGGTCTTATCAAGATTATTGGCTAATATTCTTTGGATTCTTGAGCTTTCTTTTTCGCTGTTGTGAAGCTTTTTATGGATAAACTTATTAAAGTACAAGGCATAGTAGTAGCTTACGGATTGCTTAAGGTAAAATCCGGTTCCAATTAAAGCTACAATTAAGATGGCTAATATCACCTTCCGACGGAAAAAATAGCTGTTCCGTCTGTTTTTGTGAATCTGTTTGGCAGTTTTTTTGGTGTACTTCTTAGGTGTCATAAAGTTTTGCAAAACTAACTTTTTTCACTACTAAATGCTAAATAAAATCAGTAAATTTGTGTATTATGGAAACACGCGAAAAAATCATCATTATAGGAGGAGGATTTGCGGGGCTACAGCTTGCAAAAACATTGAATAACAAGAACAAAAAGGTTATTGTTCTGGATCGGATGAATCACCATATGTTTCAGCCGCTTTTTTATCAGGTAGCCTCAGGAAGGATAGAACCTTCTAATATTTCTTTCCCCTTCAGAAAGATTTTTCAGCAATCCAGAAACACTCAATTCCGGATGACGGATGTGAAGGAAATAGATGCTGCAAACAATAAGGTTATTACGGATGAAGCAGAATTTACTTACGATAAGCTTATTATAGCAACAGGATGTAAAACTAATTTTTTCGGTAATAAAGAACTTGAAGGGAAGGCCTTTGGAATGAAGAATACACAGGAAGCAATCAGTATCAGAAATCACGTTCTGATGACCTTTGAAAAACTGATTATTGAAAAAAGCCGGAGCGACGACGGAAACTGGAATATTGTTATCGTAGGAAGCGGACCAACCGGTGTGGAATTGGCAGGAGCCTTTGCCGAAATGAAAAAAGATATTCTACCAAGAGATTATCCTTACATGAATTTCGATCATTTGAAGATTATTCTGGTAAGCTCTACAGAAAAACCACTTGCTGTAATGAGTAGTGAAGCCCAGGAGAAATCTGAAAAATACCTTAAAGATCTTGGAGTAACCTTTATGAGTGGGGAAGTGGTTACAGATTATGATGGGGATAAAGTACATTTGAAAAGTGGAAAAGAAATACCATCCAATAACGTAATCTGGGCCGCAGGCGTTACAGGAAATGTAATCGACGGTTTCCCTGAAGACAAATTAGTAAGAAACAGATATATCGTAGACCGGTACAATAAAATAAAAGGGTATGATAATGTGTATGCAATTGGTGATATTGCCTATATGGAAACCTCTAAATATCCACAAGGACATCCACAGGTAGCCAACGTAGCCATTAATCAGGCCAAAAACTTAGGGAAAAACCTGTTGAAGAAAAATACAGGGGAGTGGAAGGAATATGAATACGATGACCAAGGTTCTTTAGCAACCATAGGAAAGCACAGAGCTGTTGTAGATCTTCCTTTCATAAAATTTCAGGGATTTTTAGCCTGGTATTTCTGGATGTTTCTCCATTTAATGCTAATTTTGAGCGTTCGAAATAAGCTGGCCATATTTTTCAACTGGATGTGGAGCTATATCAACAAGGATTCTTCCTTAAGATTAATTATTATACCTACTAAGAAAAACGGAACATTACAATGAGAATTGATATCATAAGCGTACTTCCAGAATTGATGGAAAGTCCATTTAAAACCTCTATTTTAAAAAGAGCAATGGACAAAGGACTGGCAGAAGTACATTTTCACCATCTGAGAGACTGGGCAACCAATAAGCACAAACAAATTGATGATGAACCTTACGGAGGCGGAGCAGGAATGGTGATGATGGTAGAACCATTAGATAATTGTATCGCAGAACTTAAGTCCCAGAGAGAATATGATGAGGTGATTTATCTGACACCTGATGGAGTAACTCTGAACCAGAAAATAGCCAATTCTCTTTCTATAAAAAAGAACCTGATCTTTCTTTGCGGACATTATAAAGGAATAGATCAGAGAGTGAGAGATCTTCATATTACCAAAGAAATATCAATTGGTGATTATGTACTTACTGGAGGCGAACTTGCGGCATGTGTACTGGCTGACTCTATTATAAGACTGCTTCCGGGAGTTTTAAATGATGAGCAGAGTGCTTTAACAGACAGTTTTCAGGATGATCTTCTGTCACCTCCAATCTATACGCGACCAGAAAGCTATAAAGGACTTGATGTTCCTAAGATTTTATTGAGCGGGAATTTTAAGAAAATTGAAGAATGGCGTCATGATGAAGCTGTAAGAATTACCAAAGAAAAACGCCCTGATCTCCTTTAATATAGTGTTACAGGTTGTTTAAACCCTGTTTTTTTTCATTTATTCTAAATTGCCTGGAAATTAAATGGAATAATATTTGTTATTATTGTGTGTGAAAAGGAAAATATTAGCAACTTTGTTTTTTTTATTGAATTTTTGTTTTCATTATTTTGAATTTTATTTATTATTTTAATTCCGATATATTGAATGGAATAGTGAATTAATTGAAAATTTAATTCACTATAAATAGTTTTATTGATTTTTTTTATTATATTTGAAATATTTCTTATTATAAATTGATTTGCTGGTTTTGTGAGCAGATCAATGCAATTTGAAAAAAATAATAAATTTACATTTAGAAAAAGAGCATATTAATTAAAGTATAGAAATTTGTGTTGATGGAACTATTCTCTTTTTATAATGTTGAAAATTTATTTTTACCCGATCCAAAACCTGTTCATAAATTAGATCCTACAACGTCAGGTTTAAGAAACTGGGATGAGAGAAGATATAAAAATAAACTTTTTAAAATCTCTCATGTATTTCAATTGATGAAGGAGGAAAATGGAGTATTGCCATTTATAATAGGATTGTCAGAAGTTTCCGGAAGGAAAGTTTTAGAAGATCTTGTAGAAATGGAACCTTTTAATTCTGAATATGGAATTGTACATTACAATTCTATGGATGAAAGAAAGGTGGATGTGGCCATGTTATATAATAAAAATAAAGTAGAGGTTCTAGACTCTGAAACCATTACTTTCTTTTTTGAAATAACCTATAAAAACACAGGAAATTACGATACAACCAGAGATGTTCTTTTTTCTAAAATAAAATATAAAGGGGAAATTATTAATGTCTTTATCGCCCATCTTCCCTCTAAGCGCGAAAAAGATATTAATAAACCTAAAAGAGCCTTTATATTAAATGAGGTCCGGCAACGGATCATGAAAATTGTGGATACAGACAAGGAACATGTTATATTGTGTGGTGATTTTAACGAAAACCCGGATGATGAAAATTTAGTGCGAATTCTCTATGACAATGATCATGAGAAGGTTTTGATGAATCCTTTTCAGGAGTTGTTTTCTACAAGAAATTATTCTACTTTTCATTATAAATCTGGATTGCTGTACGATCAGATTATTATGTCAAGATCTCTTCTTGATAATAAAACGCTGGCTTTTCAGGATGCTCATGTGTTCAATTCTGAGAAAATCAGCAGCAGGACCAGAAATTTTGAAGGACGACCTTTCCGAACTTATGCCGGTACCCGGTATTTAGGTGGATACAGCGATCACTTCCCGGTTTTTGTAAAGTTTAAAAGCTTATCATAAAAAACATAAATAATAAAAAAGTAGAAAATGAAAAATTCGAGCAACACAAGTTATCATTTAGACTCCATCGACAAGGAAATTATTTACATGTTGATGGATAATGCTAAAACTTCTTTAGCACACATTTCAAAGAATGTTGGGATCTCTACAACAGCGGTACATCAAAGAATTAAAAAACTGGAGCATGCAGGAGTTATTGAAAATTCAATTTCATTCCTAAACCCTAAAAAAATCGGATACAAGGTGATTTCTTATATCGGAGTATTTTTGGATCAGCCAAGTCATTACCCAGAAGTGGTAAAATCTTTGCATGATATCAATGAAGTAGTGGAAGCTCACTATACCACTGGAAATTATACAATATTTCTGAAAGTTCTTTGTAAAGATAACGATCATTTGATGCAAATCCTTAGCAAACTCCAAAAATTGAAAGGAGTAACAAGAACAGAAACTTTTATATCTTTGGAACAAGGTATTTACAGACAATTGAAAGTATAACGATATGAACGTAGCACAATATTTGGATTCAACTTACTTGAAGACACCGGAACAATCAGGTATTTCACATGAAGGAACACTTCAGATTGACAAAGAACTTGCTCAGGAAGCTATTGATAATGGTATTTTTGCAGTAATGATTCGTCCGGATTATGTAGCAGAGATTAAAAAATATATTCAGGAGAGAAATTCAAATGTTGCAGTAGGAACTGTAATAGGATTCCATGAAGGAACATACTCGGTAGAAGAAAAGCTTGCAGAAGCTTCAAAAGCTATCGAAGATGGTGCCGATGAACTGGATTTTGTCATTAATTATAATGCCTATCTTCAGGGAAATATAGAATTGGTTAAAGACGAATTTGTAAAATGTACAAAGCTAGCTTTGGAACACCATAAAATTGCAAAATGGATTATTGAAATTGCAGCCTTGGCTGATGTACAGATTGCAGATCTTACCAAAGATATTTCGAACTGGGCAGAAGAAAATTTCTCAGCTAACGATTTACCTCATATTTTTATTAAATCATCAACCGGTTTTTATCAGACTACAGATGGGAAGCCAAATGGAGCAACATTTGAAGGAATAAAAATCATGTTAGATAATGCCGGGAAACTTCCTGTGAAAGCAGCCGGGGGCGTAAGAGCACCTGAAGATGCTGAAAAAATGATTAGTATGGGAGTGAAGAGAATCGGAACTTCCTCAGCATTGGCATTAATTAAAAATGAAGCTTCATCGGGCGGATATTAAGATTGATTTTCAAGAACAATAAAAAAACCATCAATTGAATTGATGGTTTTTATTTTTATACCTGAGCCTGATATTCTTCGTAAAATTGTTGGGTTTCTTTAATGAGAGCATTCATTTCTTCTAAGGTGAAAACTTCCAGGAATTTTTTTCTGAAATCCTTAAAGTGAGGAATCCCTCTGAAATAGTTACTGTAGTGTTGTCTCATTTCTACCAATCCTAACCTTTCCCCTTTCCATTCTGCACTCCATTCAGCATGCTGACGAACCGCTAATAATCGGTCTGAAATAGTAGGAGCAGGTAAATGTTCACCTGTTTTAAAGAAATGCTTGATTTCATTAAATATCCAAGGATATCCAATGGCTGCACGTCCGATCATGATTCCGTCACAAGCATACTTTTGTTTATATTCCAGTGCTTTTTCCGGTGAGTCTATATCACCATTCCCAAAAATCGGAATTTCAATATTAGGATTTTGTTTGATTCTTGAAATATGCTCCCAATCCGCTTCCCCTTTGTACATTTGTGCACGGGTTCTCGCGTGTATAGTAAGGGCTTTTATACCTGTTTCCTGTAGACGTTCTGCCACTTCATCAATATTGATGCATGTACTGTCCCATCCTAGGCGGGTTTTAACCGTTACAGGAAGGTGAGTGGAACTTACTACGGCTTTTGTAAGACGAACCATAAGGTCAATATCTTTCAACACTCCTGCTCCGGCACCTTTGCAAACCACTTTTTTTACAGGGCAACCAAAATTAATGTCTACCAGATCCGGATTTACGGTTTCAACAATTCTTGCAGACATGGCCATTGCTTCTTCATCACCACCGAAGATTTGTATCCCGACTGGTCTTTCATAATCGAAAATATCCAGTTTTTTACGACTCTTGATTGCATCACGAATTAGCCCTTCGGAAGAAATAAATTCCGAATACATTAAATCTGCACCATGCATTTTACACAAACGTCTGAACGGAGGATCACTTACGTCTTCCATCGGAGCCAGTAAAAGTGGAAATTCCGGCAGTTCTATGTTGCCTATTTTTATCATGCTGCAAATTTACGAAATTCTAAAAAAATCATTTTTATCTATTTAAAAGCTTTTTGTTGTTTTATGGTTTTTGCATCTTTTTATGCGTATTTGTGAAATTTTGTTTAATGTTTTTCTATTTTATTTGATTTATTTTCAGTTAATTTTGTTTTTAAGTGAGAATATTTTTATATATTTATTAATAAAAATTGAGAATATGAGAAAAATTTTACTTTGTTTATTAACAAGCATTGCAGCATCACATATTGATGCACAGATTAGTTTGTCGGCCACATCAGGCACAGCAACAGGAACCTATACTACATTAATGAATGCATTTGAAGCCATTAATGCAGGAACACACCAAGGAGCAATAACAATTAATGTTACAGCAAATGTAACGGAAACAGCCACTGCTGTTTTGAATGTAAGTGGAGGAGTATCTAATTATACTTCTATTTTAATAAAACCAGCCACTGGAGTTGATGCTACAATTTCAGGTTCAAACTCAACAGGAATTATCAGGATAAATGGGGGAGATAATGTAACCATTGACGGAAGTAATAATGGAACTTCTTCCAGAAATCTTACCATTAGCAATACCTATGTAGCCACTACTGGAACTTCTCCTACTGTTATTATGGTGACCAGTACTACCACAGATGGGAGTGATAATTTTACCATCAAAAATACAAATTTAGCCGGATCTTCTCCTTCCGGAACCGTTGGGAACATTATTGTGGCAGGATCTACATTAGCGGCTGCAGAGGTTCCAAATAATAATTTTACTGCAATTAATAACTCTTTCGTAAGAGCTCAGAATGGTATTTTTATTATAGGTAATAATACTACAACAGATACAGGGCATGTTGTTAAAAATAATGTTTTTGGCTCTACGGTAGTTGCTGATAAAATGTTATTTAGAGGAATTGCAGTACAGAATTCCCAAAATTTTGAAATCAGTGGAAATACTATTACAGGCGTTGTATTAGGGACAAACTCTAGTAGTCTTGCCACAGGTATTTTGATTGGAGCCAATATTATGAATGGTAAGGTATTCAACAATAACATTTCAGATGTTAGAAGTACCAATACCCTTGGCTATGGCGCAGCTGGAATTTATGTGAATTCCGCAAATGCTGCTTCCAATATTTTAATATACAATAATATAATAAGCGGAGTAGCAGGATACGGTTATAATGGAGGAGGGGCAGCTGTTGATAATGGAAATGGTATTGCTATAAATAATGGAGGTGGCTTCAAAATTTACTACAATACTGTGGTAATGAATACAAGCCAAAATGTAGCAGGAAGACCTGCCGCATTTAATGTTTCTTCTACTGTAACTGGTGCCGGTGCTATAGACTTGAGAAATAATATCTTTGTAAATTCACAAACCCAGACAGGTGAGAAATATGTGATCTATTCCAATGCTGCCAATACTGTATTCTCCAATATTAATAATAACAATTATTACTCTTCAGGAAGTAACTTAGGATATATCGGAGCGGCTGCAAAAGCTACTCTGGCGGATATTCAGGCTGGTTTTGGATCGAATACAAATTCTTTGAGCGTCCTTCCAGTATTTGTATCTGCTACAGATTTTCATCTATCCAATAGTGGAAACAGTGCCCTTGATAATAAGGGAACTCCTGTTGCTGAAGTAACATTGGATGCTGATGGTAATACTAGAAATGCTGCAACTCCTGATTTGGGAGCATTCGAATTTACGGCACAAATACTGGCGGTCAATGAAACCAGTAATAAGAAGATAAACATTTATCCAAATCCTGTAGTTGATTATCTTACTATTAACAATGATGGAAAGATAAAGAATGTTGAAATATATAATGTTTCAGGACAAAGGCTGATCGCTGAAGAAGTGAATGCTGAGAAAGCTTCAGTAGACATGAGAAAAGTGGCAGTTGGAGTTTATATCGTAAAAGTAAATACAGAAAAAGGATCAGAATCTATTAAGATTATCAAAAAATAAAATTAAGATCTATAAAAAAAATAGTCCCGATACGACATCGGGGCTATTTTTTTTTATAAGATTAATCATCATTTAGAAGCTTGCTTTTACCTGCATGCTTCCAATGTGAATAGTTCTTTCGCCGGAATTTCTTCCTTCATAATTTAGGTTCAATTGGATAAATGAGTTAAGCGCTTGTTGGATGAATACACTCCATACCTGGTTTTTTCCAGGTTTCAAACCATCAAGCATCTGGTTTCCTACAATACTGAAGTTATTACCATTAAAGTTATTATTGATAAAAGAGAAGTTCCCACGAATGGAAGTTTTTCTGAACTCCCATTGGATGGTTCCTGTAATATCAAAAGCTTTTAATAACTCTTCGCCATCAATTCTTTTTTTCTGGCGGTAAGCAGAAGAAAGTTCTGACTGAAGAGCATCTGTAAATTTGTAAGTAGCCTTTGGTTTGGTTTCAAAATTATTTAAACGATAATCCCTTGTTACAAATAGCTGTGAGGAATTTTTGATATCATGAACAGAATTTTCCCAGTCTATTCTGAACTCTTTATTGAACCAATATCCGATGTTCAGGAAATGAGAAACCTGTTCACGTTCTTCGTTACTGAAATTAGCGTTGATTAGATTATCATTCGTAATAAATCGATAGTTCCCATTCCATCCCGATTTATCGGTTGGATTGAATTGTACAGAGGTTAAAATATTTTGATTTTTAAGAATCTGATCACTATTTTTCTCAAATGGATTTAGTACCAAAACTTTATCTTTCTTATAGAATGAATTTTGAGAGTTTAACGAGATATTAAAATTCCAACGCTTTAAGAAGGCATTTTCAGAGTTAAAGACAATTGCTGGATTTACAAATAAAGCCAATTGTAATTTGTTTTTATTGGAAGGAATATAGCGTACGGAATTGGTGTAAACCCTAATGTATTGGGCTAAATCGGAATATTCTGCAATTTCAAATTCGTCAAGCTGCTGAATACCGTCACCGTTGTAATCGGTCCATTTATAAACTCCCTGCCCATCTGTTACTTTAATATATTGAAACTCTCTTTGTGCTTCCTGTCCATTTCCCAATTCATAGAACGCCTGTAAACGCATTCCGTTTCTGAAAAGCTGTTGATTGTAAAGAATATTTCCAACTACGAAGTCATTGTTTCTGGTTATATCACCCTCTGCTCCTGAATAAAAGAATTTTCTGTAATGAATTAATGCGTTCAGAGTGGTTTTTTCCGTTTTGATAATCTGACTTTCTGCCATGAAACCAAGAATATTGTTCATATTCTGAAGTCTGTTGTCACGTACAGAGTCATTATCTCTCATATAAACTTTGGCAAGCAATTTTGTGCGGGTGCTGTCTCCGATTTTCTTCTGAACAAAGATCTCCTTCCAGCTGAAACTTGTGACATCCATAAGCTGAGTGTCATTGTATTTTTTCTCATTGTGCTCCATACTTCCTCCTATGGCCCAACTTCCTTTCTTTCCAGTAAATTCTGTTGATATTCCACCACGGATGAACTTAGTATCCTGAAGTGTAGCATTGGTATTCAGGTAGGAAAAATTTCCTTTCGTGAAGAAACGTCCGGTAATCCAGCCAAAATCAAGATCATTTTTTATTCCTTTGTAAGAATCCAGTTCATTTAAATAATTGATTCGGTAATTTAAAGTAGATTTATTATTCCATTTATTTAAAAAGCTGAAAATGAAACGATTCTGCGTTTTTTTATTAAATTCCTGCGCTAAGTTGAAGTCTCTGGAGAATTCAACGTCATTAATACGATCCAGAATATGGAATTGTTTGTCTATATATTGATACTCAAAACTTGGAGTTCCTTTCCATGAGCTTTTTGTAAAAGTTTTATTTCCAAAGATACGATATGCATACCCCATATTCTGATCGGAATCTTTAGATGAAAACAGGTTGACGTCATAATTACTTAGAGAAATATCTGCACCAATTTTTCCTTCGTTTAGCAAGTATTCAGAATTAAGAGAGAATACCTGGGATTTTTGTGGCGAAGGAAGTTTTCTTACTGCTCTGTAATCTCCTGCATTAGGGCCTACATATTCAAAAACACGTCCGTTATTAGTTGTTTTTGCTGTTTTATAATCTCCCTGGTTGGCTCCGAAATAGGTAAATGATACCTGATAAAGGGTTTCATTGGGATCTGTAGAAAGTTCATAGAAATTTCCGGCAGGATTTAAGCGATATAAAATTTTATTAACGTCATATTCACTAACCACTCCCGATGGAGCATACATTAGGTTAGGATCATTACCTGCGTTAGCTAAAATTTGTTCATCTTCTTTTGATAAACTTAGAGCAAGAGGAGCATTTTTGTTGTCATTTTCCATGAACCAGTTCAACCCAACCTTGAATTTTTCTCTCTGATGTTCTAATTTTCCGGTAAATAAATATCTTGAATAATTCCTGTTGGCGTAATTGTAGGAAATGGTGATGAAGTTTTGCTGGAAAATAGGGCGGAAACTGGTAAAGGTAACCTCTCCTGTATTATAGTTGATAACATAATCCTGGTTTTCTCCACGTTTCATTAGAATACCGTCAATAAATACCTGCTCAGAACCTGAGATCAAAGTAATGAACTGCTCTCCGTTTTTCCCGGTTAAGCGGTAAGGTCCCTGGTTTCCTTCAACTCCCTGAAAACGGATTCTATGGAATTCACTTCGTGCCACACCGGCAGAAATATCTACAAATGTTTTGTTTTCTTTCCCAAATTCCGTTTGAAACTGAATTCCCATACTTCGTCTCTGGTATTTGGCAAAATAATTTTTTGATTCTACAAGGTCAAGATGCCCGGCTCTCAAAATAGATTTATCCTTAATGTTAAGCTGCATGTAGATTTTGTCAAACTCCTCTAAAGTCTGAGTGTATCCGTCTGCCTGAATAGGTAAATTATGATCGGAGATACTGGCTAAAATGGTTACATCTTTGGAAAGCCGTCCTGAAATTTGAAGATCCATGGAACTTTGTACAGACTGCCCCTGATTATTACCAAATGTAATCCCTCGAATAATGGAACCTTTGGAATTAAGCTCCCCTAAAAATCTTTTTTTATCATTTTTAGCAAGTACAGCCTCATCCACAACAATTCTGTTATGGGTTCGTATAAAGTCTAAGGTATCTTTTGCAAAAATGTCCTGTTCAAGCTTGGCGGCGAGAATACTGTCTTTTTTAATACTGTCTTCAGGAACGTTGGGATTTTTCCATGAAAATACCTGAGCACTTCCTGAAAATATGCCAAAGAAAAATACAACGAATAGAATAAAGATGTTCCGCAACTCTTGAAAAATAATTCGTAAAAATAATTAAAAAATGTTAATAGCAGAGGGTCAACTATTATTAACAGAAAATTAATCCAAATATTGTTAAGTCCTTAAAATTAAGAGTAATTTAGTCATCGAAATTATAGATAATATAAAATTATAATCATGAAAAAACTTTATTCGTTATTGGCAACAGCAATGCTTGCCGTTACTGCTTTTGGACAAACGACTCTTTTGTCAGAGTCTTTTGGAACTACAGCAACATTACCAACTGGCTGGACAAGTACTAATACAACTAATGGTTGGAAATCAAATGGATCTAATGCGTCAACAACTAAATATCCCGGTGCTTCAGGAGGAATGAATATGGTATTCGTTGGCCAGGGCCCAAATGGTATTACTCATACATTAACATACTCTAATTTATCAACAGTTGGTTATACTAATATTTCAATTATATGGGGAGGGCTGGGAGCTACTGCCTTTAATCAGGATATTGTTTTTCAATGGAGCATAGACGGAACTACATGGAATGATGTTATTTATACCTATAATAAAAAAGCTACTACCTGGTCTCTTATAAATAATGGAGTATCTATTCAATTGCCGGCTGAGGCGGGCAATGCAGCAACTTTAAGTTTTAGATGGTCTTCGGTAACAAGTAATTCAGGAAACTATAGAATTGATGACATAAAAGTAGAAGGTATTTCAGGTTCATTAGCTACTTCAGAAATAGTAAAGCCTAAAAATACTTTTGTTAAAAATACTTCTGTAGAAAATGAAATCTATTTTGGAACAAAATCCGATATTAAGATTTTTAATGTAAGCGGTCAATTAGTAAAAACAACTTCTGTTTCTGAAAATGGATCTGTGAATATAGAAAATCTACAGAGTGGGATTTATTTTGTAACAGGAAATAGTAATGGTAAAGCCGTCTCTGAAAAGATAATTAAAAAGTAATTTTAATTAATTGTTAATTATATACCGCTATTTCAAATGAATAGCGGTTTTTTTGTATTTTTACCACATAAATTTTAAAAAAAATTATTTTATGAAAAAGATCTTTACTATTTGTGGAATTGCTGCTGTTGCTTTTATGGCAAATGCTCAGCAAACAGTTGTTTTAACTGAAAATTTTGATAGTTATACAGCTGGAGGGAATACGACTTCAACTGGTAGTACTGCTCCTAATGGAACAGATGTTTACAATCCGGGAACTGCTACAAATCCTCTTCCTCCAGTAGCAACTTTTCCTACAGGGGCAAAAGTGTACAGTGCAGGGGGTATGGCAAAATTGGGAACAGCTTCTCTTGTTGGAACTATGACTACAAGTCCTTTAGATTTATCAACTAATGGAGGAAATGTAGTAATAACTTTTGATGTTAAAGGATGGACCGCTACTCCAAGTACTATTACGGTAAAAGTAACTAATTTAGCAGATCAGACTGTAACGTATTCTGCTGTAATGAGCGGAACTCCTGAATCAAAGACTGTAAACTTTGCTGGAGGTCTGGCAAACTCAACAGTTACATTTGAGACTACAAATACTTCTTTTAGAGCTTATGTAGATAATGTAGTTATCAAGACTGTTGCTAATGGTTCGTTAGGTGTTTCTGACCTTAAGAATGCTAAATCAGCACAATTCGTAAAAAACACTTTTGTTAAAAACAACGAAATCACTTTCGGAGCTGATGTTAAAGATGTAAAAGTTTTCAACATGTTTGGACAACTTGTAAAAGAAACCTCTGTAAAACAAAACGGAACTGTAAACGTTGCTGAGTTAACAAAAGGGAACTATATTGTAACAGGTACAGTAAATAACCAAGCAATATCTCAAAAAATCTTAAAAGACTAATTTATAGTTTTAGATTAAAATACAATCCGGCCATTTCGAAGAAATGGCCGGATTTTTTTATGCTTATTTATTTAAACTTTGTTAGTTAGAATATAATATATTTATGATAGAATTTTTGTAAATTTCCAATTAAATGGTGTTGTTTTTGATGTTTTTATGATAACTCTATTCCTAAAATTATTGTAATGAAAAAAATCTTTACTATTGCTGGTCTAACTTTGATGACTACTTTTATGAATGCCCAGATTGTAATCAATGAGATTTATGGAGGGAATGGTAATTCAGGAGCGGTTTTCAAAAATAACTATATTGTCCTGAAAAATATAGGAACTACACTGGTTTCTTTAACGGGGGCCAGCATTCAATATGCACCTGCAATTGGAGCTTTTACAGAATATCATACGCTGCCAGATTTTACTTTAGGACCCGAAGAAATCTATCTGATCCAGGAAGCAGCAGTAGATGGTGGAGTAGAAGCATTGTCAACACCGAATTTTATTGCCACAACGGTTACTAATTTTGACGGCACACCCAATAAATCTGTAGGAATAAAAATTTCAGGAACATCCGGGAAATTAGCACTGGCAGGAAATATTGTACAGGTGATAAGTCCGGTTTCTTCCAATGTGCTAGATTTTGTAGGCTATGGTGCCAACGCAGACCAGTTTAAAGGTGATGGACCGGCTCCTTCTCCTACAGCTTCAACAGCCATTAGGAGGACTTTAGATAATAACAGTGATAATATGGCAGATTTTTCTGCGGAAGGAGCGGCAAAAGCAGGCTTTGTTCAGAACCCATTTGTTAAGGATGGTAATGTGCTTTTCGGAATGCAGATTAAAGATGTAAAGGTATACGATACCTTTAGGCAGGTTGTCAAAAAGTCTCCAACGAAATTTGCTCAGAATATAGATATTACAGAACTTCCTAAAGGAACCTATTTTATAACAGGAACAGTTAACAACGCTCCCGTTTCTCAGAAAATTATAAAAGATTAGTTTTTCAATATTTTTTGATAGGGAGCAGCTTAATAATAAGCTGTTCCTTTATTTTTTTAGTACCAGCCTCTTCTTGCTGCATTAATGACAGCTCCGAGATTAAGAACCAGAGTATATCTGATACGCTTGGCATAATCTTTAAATCCAGGTTCAAATCCCAAAGAAGACTGTATCGGAAAATAAACCTCCAGGAAATCCGGAATGATTCTCACCTTAATTCCACTGTCCCAGATAAACTTTGTAGGGAAACTTTTGTTTTTATATATTCCAGCATCGGCATACACATGGAATATCTTCCATATGCTGGAATCTACATTTACAGAAGTGATCCATTGATTAACCGTTCCCGGAAGAAATGATTTAAATCCACCATCAGCAAGGATAAACTGTTGTGAAAGAAGACCGCTGCTGGCACTCTCTCCTAAAAGATTATAAGAGAAGGTATAGTTTGATACCCTTGAAATTCCATAATTGAATAAGTCATTACGGGTGTCATTTCTAAGAAAATATCCGGCAAATAAACGGACACTCAGCTTTTGTCTTGGAGCAAATTCCCATCTGTAGAATCCTTCGGCAGTAATCTTATTGAAATCTTCCATACCCTGTGCACTCAGACTGAAACTTTTTTCATGGATCATCTGGCTGTCACTGTAGCTATATCCTAATCCCCAAAGATTATATTTTTTATAGTCGTCATTGGCCATCATCGCAGGACTAAGGTCTCTTTCAAAATAATTATAAGAAACACCAACACTTCTGCTGACTGTACTTCTTGGATTTTTTCTAAAGTTTAGAGTTGAAAATACAGACCCCTTTGTATATGCTAAGTTGTAATCATAATGGAAATAAGATCCGGAAGCTCCAAATGTAATACTTCTAAACATGCTTTCAGCCGGCAGGAAAGAGTAAGATATACCTCCTGAACCAGTTAGTTTTCCTGTTCCTGTACTGTATGTTGGAGTAAATGAATACAGGAATTTCTGGTCAAAAAATGACTGATTTTTAAAATTAGCTCCTAACAAAAATTTATCATATGTATTATTGAATCGAACTCTCGGACTCACATAAATTTCGTTGTATTCAGGATTGGGAATATCCTTTATGAGTTTAAACTTAATTTTTTTTGTATTTAAAAATAGTCCTTTGGCGTATAGAAAATTATCCCGATAACTGGACTCCGGGAAAATGTAATCATTATTTAAGGTTACTTTATAAATATTATCTGATGCAGGAAGAGAAATTTCTTTTAACCTCTCATTTTCTTCTGTTTCTATCCAATAAGATTTTCTTTCACCGGCTTTGGTTTCTGTTTCCAATTTTACCGGAATAGAAGCGTCCGTATTTTTTGCAATTTTAATATGTAAAGAATCGTTCTCTTTTTTAATATGTTTAAGTCTAAAATTAACCCTGTTTTTCTGTTTAAAAAAACTTTCAAGGTAATGGGCAGATTTTTCTTTTTCTGATAGCTGTTTCAAAAAGTCATCCGGATTAATTTTATTTCCTGAATTTTTTGAAAGATATTCCTTTACAAGAGTATTGAAACGCTCATCACCCATTTTATCAGCAGAATAATTGAACAGGCTTCCTGTCTCAAAACTACTAATAGCCATATCATTAAAGTTACTTAGACTTGTAAAATTCTCATCAATCTTCTGATCCAGATTTTGAAGCATGATATATTGGTAAGACAGTCCATAACGGTCCAGAAGCTTTACCTTAGATGCATGAAATAATTTTAAAGGTTTGATACCAAGAATTTTGGCTTCCGGTAACATCCCTAGAAGCTTGGTGTCTTTATAGAATTTTTTAAGGTACTGGATTTCAAGATAGGATTTTAGACCATTTTTGAACCAATGGTCTTCTTGTTTATCGGCAATGACCTTTTCATCCAGAACTTTTTTGGTAATGATTCCAAAGTAATCAAGATCAGTTTTTTCAGCATCTGTAAATAAAGGGAATCTGAATTTCCAGAAAGTGATATCATTATTTCCGAAGAAGTCTTCTTTTGCTCTGAATTTATCTGAGATAAATATACTTTTCGGAAGAGACCCTATTTTTTCCTTAAGAAATTTTAAATGAAGAGGTAAGTAAAATTCCAGATTTTGTTTTTCATCAGGTTTGATATTATAGCCAAACTTAATTTCAGTATCTGTACCATCAATATTGGTTTTTATGACCGGGTAAGTATTGAAAGAAACTGAAAATTCAGGATCTGAATCCAGGTATCCCTGAAAAGAATTCATTTGAATCTGTGGCAGATTACTTTCGATAAAACTGTTGACTGGAATATCAAAATTGACGGTCCAGAAAGTATTGAAACTTACCGATTCTTCAATGTCATGGTATTTTCTTTCAGAAATATTGTCCGGATCAAAATGATCCGGAACAATAAAGAAATATTTTAAGGCAGTGTTCTGACCGGATGTCCCATATTCCGTAAATTTTTTATCGGGAAGTTGCATACGGTAGTGTAACTGCAGGGTGATACTTTCACCTGGTTGTAATGCCTGTTTAAGAGGAAGAAAAAGATTTTCATCTGAAATTGCATTGACGGGTATTTCCTGGTTTCCTGAATCTTTAATATTGAGCTCCAGAAGTTTTCCCAGTTCATGGTCTTTTGCAAAATGTAAATCGTTATTTCGGTCTTCCAATTTTCTGTAGACTAAGGATGTTCCGCGTTTGTTATAAGCCGAAATCCAGTTCAGAAGTTTTATCGTCTGCAGGTCTTTATCAGAATGATTGTAATAAACAATCTCCTGATTCACCTCAAGGGTTTTCCTGTCAGGAGAAAGTTTTGCTCCAATGTATATACTGTCTTTCTGTGCAGAAACGTGTATAACTCCACAAAACAAAATAAGGCAAATGCTGATCTTTTTCAAATATCCGTGATAAAGCTCAAATATAGCTTATTTTGTATATACTTTATAGGATTTTAGTTCTGAATTGCTTTTTTTTCCAAAGAATTAATATAGGCATTCCAACCTTCATTTTTATAAGTAACTGCTGCCGCTTCCGGATCTTCAGATTTATAGATTCCTCTTCCTACAATAATAAAATCCGTGTGTAGCGTTTTGAAAACGTGTTCCGGAGTGTTGTACTGTTGCCCTTTTCCGTCTCCAGAATCTGCAAGATTTACACCTGGGGTGAATAACAACAGATCTTCAGGGATTTTATTCTGAGAAACTCCTCCAATTACATTAGGGTGAGATAAAGCTACCTTTAATGCTTCCTCACGATAGCTAGCTGTAGTTAAAGCTCCTTTTGAAGACATTCCAACGATGGCTACCACTCCTACATTTTTAAAGCAGTCTAAAGATTCAAAACCACCAATAACCTGGGATGTTACAAAATCAGCCCAATCAGTAATTTTGAAAACTCCACTCGTAAATTGTAGTTCTTGTGTATTTCCAATGTCTGCAAATTTTCTGTCTTCCATCAATAAGAACTGATGCTTTGAAGCGATTGCTTTTAAAGGAGTGATTGTTTTTTCATAATCAAAATCAGAAATAATATCGATGTGGGTCTTTAAAGCAATAATATGAGGTCCAACTTTCTCTGCAAAATCTAATAATTCCTGAGTGGTTGTAACATCTGCAGAAGCAA
Source organism: Chryseobacterium sp. Marseille-Q3244 (assembly GCF_940807095.1). Classification (NCBI taxonomy): domain Bacteria; kingdom Pseudomonadati; phylum Bacteroidota; class Flavobacteriia; order Flavobacteriales; family Weeksellaceae; genus Chryseobacterium; species Chryseobacterium sp. Marseille-Q3244. The sequence goes on from NZ_CALNWX010000006.1 coordinate 233,939, forward strand.
TAAGGTTAGATTTTTTTGCCAATGCTGTTTCCAATAATTTTTTTGAAACAGAATGTTGGGTATTGCTTAGCTTTTGTTCATAAGAAGCTCTGGTTTCTTCTTCAAACTGAATATGGTTACCCTGTAAGAAGTCCTGAATTCTCTTCACTTCTTCATCTGATAATTCACCAGTTTCCTGAAGAATTTCGCACACTTCAGAAATATTGAAAAGAGTATGCACTCTGTACCCCTTACCTTCCAACAGTTGCTTTCCTCCTTGCTCTCTGTCCAGGACCACTACAATATCAGCAACTTTAAGGTCTTCCTGTTCTACTTCAGCAATAGTTTCTACCAAAGATTTTCCAGAAGTGATGACATCTTCTACTAAAAGACAGTTCTGTCCTTTTTGATAAATTCCTTCGATCAGTTTCTTGGTACCGTAGCTTTTTGCTTCTTTTCTTTTAATAATTAATGGAATATAACTTTCCAGTGACATAGCCGTAGCCATAGGAAGGGCAGCATATGGAACTCCACAAATTAAATCAAAATTATCTAATGGAAGCATTTCCAATAAATAATTAGCAAGATTTTTTAAAATTTTAGGATCCGAAGCCAAAGGTCTTAAGTCTACATAAAAAGGACTTTCTATACCACTTTTCAGGGTAAACCTTCCAAATTTAATGATGCCTAGCTTGTAGCACTCCAAAAAGAATTCTTTTTTACTTTCCATTATTTTTTATTAGATATTGCAAATTTAAGGATTTGAAATAAGGCTTAAAAATTTATTGCCAATTGATTAATAAAAAACCATTCTGCAAAAACAGAATGGTTTTAAAAATATAAATAAACTATTATTTTACGATCTCGGCATCAATCATTTGAGTGCCATTATATTTTTGTTCAGCTTCCCAAAGCAAAAATTTGTCCACCTCTTTGATGAGTTTGGGAATGGTAAGTGACAATACGGCCAGATCATCCATTACTCCAAGCACCGGGATGGCAAATTCAGGAAGAAGGTCAATAGGGGAGATGACATATAAAATTCCCAATAGAGGAAGAATAATGTCAATGGATTTCATCGGATAGCTTCCTTTTCTCCACATTTTTACCATTCTGAAAATATCAGGGATCTTTTTTACAAAGCCCTTGTGATTGATAGCTTCTTTTGCAAGATTTAATTTTGAATATTTCATTTTGTGTTTGGATTTAAACAAATTTTTCAATGGTATAAATTTCACAAATCCTGTACCAACAAATTATAAAATTTAGTTAAAAAATTATTTGATGATATTATCAATAAACTGATGCACAGTTTCTGAGTCCCAGTCTTTTGTGGCATCTTCCTTAATAAGAATTCTGCCGGTTTTATCCAGAAGAAAAGTCGTAGGAAAAACTTTAGGAAGGATCTTTTCAGATATCGGGCTTTGTGCAATATACACAGGCACCGTATAATTATTTTCCTTTAGAAATTTTCTAACATCTTCTTCTTTATCATTCATGGCGATAAGTACAAAATCTACATGATCTTTTCTTGTATCATATAATTTCTGAATAGATGGCCATTCTTTTCTGCACGGTGGGCACCATGTTCCCCAGAAGTTAAGGAAAACAGCTTTATCCTTGAAATTTTTAAGGTTAGTGCTGGGTGCATTGATACCTTTAAGGTCTATATCATAATCTTCTTCATTGATGTGTACTGCATTTTCAATGGTAGCGATAGGGAAGAACTGATTTTTCAGAAAATCCTTCACTCCCGGTACAAATACTATAATACCAATGATGACAATTATTACAATAAAAATAATCCCTTTTTTCATATTCTGTTTTTTTATAACAGATCTAAGATTTCCTGAACGGCATCTTTACCTCTGTTTTTTGCATAATAGATCTGCAGGTCATTATAGAAAGTATCCTTTGGATACCCCTCCGGATCAGCTTTATATTTCATCAATAGCTCATATCCATATTTTGGACGGGGACCCCATGAATTTTTTACATTAAAATCTTTATCAAGAATTAATACCTTAGGGATAGACTCAGTACCATTGGTTAAAAACTGGTTGATTAAACTCTTATCACTGTCTCTTAAAAAAACTCTGATTTCATTATGACCTTCAAAGAATTTAAAAAGTGCCGGAACTGTTGCACTGGCATCGCCACACCAAGCCTCAGAAATGATTAAAATCTTTCCGTCAAAATTCTTAGACTCTAATTCTTTTCTTTGATCTTCATCCGGAACATACTTTTTAATGGTTCTGTCCATTCTCTGAAGTCCAAGCTCATAATATTGTTTATATTCAATTTCCTGTTGGTTAGCAGGATTGTCTAATCTTTGTTGTGCAATTTGAAGGTATTCTTCAAAAGAAATTCCCTGGTCCCAGTAATTTTTCATTACCAAAAATATTTATATTAAAAATTATTGATGTTTCTCGTTTTATTAATCAAAAATAAGTCTGCCAAAACAAATGCAGCAAGGCCTTCCACTACAGGAACAGCTCTAGGTACGACACATGGATCGTGACGTCCTTTTCCTTCTACAATCACCGGGTTTCCTTCCTTATCAATACTGTCCTGAGGTCTTAAAATAGTGGCTACAGGTTTGAATGCCACACGGAAATAAATATCCATTCCATTGGAAATTCCTCCCTGGATTCCTCCTGAAAGATTAGATTTTGTGGTAAAATCCGTGTTGAATTGATCGTTATGTTCTTTTCCTGTCATTTTTGCTCCACAGAATCCGCTTCCATATTCAAAGCCTTTGCAGGCATTGATATTCAGCATTGCTTTTGCCAGTTCAGCCTGGAGTTTTGAAAATATAGGCTCACCAATTCCTACAGGAACATTTTTGATCACGCAGGTAATGGTTCCTCCAATTGTATTTCCTTCTTTTTTAATTTCTTTGATTCTGGCAATCATCTTTTCTGCCGTTTCAGCATCCGGACAACGTACATCATTGCTTTCCGTTTGAGAAAAGTCAAGAGCCTGGTATGGTTTTTCGCAGAAAATATCGCCTACAGAAGAAACATAAGCATTGATCTCAATCTCTGGTAATAGTTGCTTGGCTAAAGCTCCTGCCACTACCCAGTTCATGGTTTCCCTGGCAGAAGATTTTCCTCCTCCGCGGTGATCTCTGAAACCAAATTTCTGATCATATGTGAAATCTGCATGACTAGGACGATAGGCTCCAGCAATATGGTCATAATCCTTTGATTTTTGATTTTCGTTTTCAATGATAAAACCAATGGGCGTACCTGTTGTTTTTCCATCAAAAATTCCGGAAAGAAACTTTACCGTGTCGCTTTCCTTTCTTTGAGTAACAATAGCTGACTGTCCGGGCTTTCTTCGGTTCAGTTCATATTGAACTTTATCGAGATCTACCGTTAAACCTGCCGGAAAATTATTGATGATACCGCCATAAGCCACTCCGTGACTTTCTCCAAATGTTGTAAGACTAAGAAGATTACCTAATGTATTGAACATGATACAAAATTACCTTTTTTTCTTCACATAATAAAGTTTCAGTATTTGTTCTATTTATGAATGTTTTCGATTTTATTGATGACTGTTTCTGCTTCTTTTTTCTCTTTGTAAGTCATTCTTTTCCAGATGAATCCTTTTGCTATATTATTTTTGTCAATAGGTTGAGGGAAAATTCCGGCTTTTGCATCGTCAAAAATAAAACTCTCGGAAATAGCAGGAAGAGGGGTTTCAAAGTTGTAAGGATAGTTTTTGGAGACATTAAATTTTAAGTTGCCAACCTTAAAACTGTCGAATTGATGATACTCATAAAACGAGGGCTGATAAAGCTGTTCCTTTTTAAATCCGGCCATAAAATGTCCTAATTGAAAACTTGGAATATACTGTTGAATAAGTGTGGGGAAAGTTAATAATGAAATAAAAAGTAAACTGAATACAGAAAAAACAGCAATGGATTTTCTTTTATCTGAATATTCATGAAACAAAACAAAAAATATAACGAAAAATACGTCTATGAAAAACCTGTATTGTGCTGAAAAAGCCAGTACAAGTATACTTTTTATCAACAAGGAGATACAGATCAGAGTGATGAGTTTCTTTTTCTTCATCCAGGCAAATACTGAAAAAACGAATAAGCTTAGTATGAACAGACTATTGATTTTTGATTTGATACCCTTCAGAAAGAACCAGTTTTTTATATGTTCCCAAGTGGAAAAACTTTGAATTTCTTCATACGAATACTGCATGTCATAGGTTTTCAGAATCGCATATTGGGAAGAAGTTTTCAATACCTCAGGGTTGGGTTTCCAGATGAAACCAAAATCTCCTATAGATATCGGGAATACAGGATATCCAAATGTCCAGATATTTTTAATAAAGAATAACAATAAAATAAGACCTCCGAACAACAGCTTTTTAAAATCTGATTTAAAAATAAAAAAATTATAAAGGAAAACCAGTATTGGCAACCAGATCATAGTTGGTTTTATAGCAAAAACAAAACCAGAAAAGGCAAAGAGAATACTGATATTTCTATTTCCGGATATAACCTCATTTAAAATAATTAAAGAAAAGATAATAACAGGAAGATCAGGGCTGGGTGACTGTGAAAAAAGTAATAATATTGGAATGAAACATAGCTGAATCCAGCTTTTTCTTTCAAGAATGTAAAGGGTATAGATAACCAGTAAAATCGAATTGATTCTCAGAAAAGGATCTGAAAAATTGGAGAAACCTGCTTGAAAAATATGCCATATCGACATTTGCCCCAATGTAAGATCCAGATTGGAAATTCCCTTGATAAGCCCATATTCCGTCAACCATTGAATGGTTGGGACATAATATCCGAAATGGTCCAATATATAAGGATAATAAGATCCGGTAAAAACTATTATAAAGGAAATGAACACTGTTAAAAACAAATCTTTTTTGGGGAATCTATAAAATTCCAGATACAGCCTTTCTTTAAAAAAGTAGAGTAACCCTAATAAGACAGTCGTAACTTCTACATAAATATTCAGGGGAATAAAAAAAGAAAAGACAGTCCATGTAAGACTTACTCCCATGATTCCTGAAAGTATTTTTCCGGAGATGCCCTGAAATAAGATTCCAAAGAATTTTTCCATGATTTTTCCAAGTCCTGATAAGACCGGAAGAAGAAAAATGGTGGAAAACAGAATGAGTATCATAAAAAAAGATTGCTTAAAAATAAGCAATCTTTATATGTTATGGTAAAAAAATTATCTTCTTGGTTGTACTCTTCCGTCTTTTCTATCCTGTGATCTACCGATGGTATATCCGGTAGCTCCACCTACCACACCTCCGATTACAGCACCCAGACCCCTGTTTTTCTTAGCAATGATTGCCCCTGCGGCTGCCCCACCTACAGTACCAATAATAGTACCTTTGGCTGCTTTACTCATTCCTTTTTTCTGAGTAGTTCCCTGTGAAGTACCACTTCCGTTATCAGCGTATCCACCATTGCTTCCACCGCCTGAGTTAGAGTGAGAGCTTCTGTCACGGTATATCGTTCGGGTTTCTCTTATCACTTTTGGTTTTGAATTATTTTCAGCAGTAGCTTTCGCTTTCTTGGTTTCAGAGATACTGTCTGCTTTTTTTTGAGCCTCATATACCAGCTTTTCTTTTTCAATAGCCAGTTTTTGTCGTTCTATTTCAAGCTGTCTTGACTGGAATTCAAGCTTTTGTTCTTCCAGTGATTTCTCAGCAGTTCTGTCATCTTTCTTGCAGGCCGTTAGTAAGAAAACGGATAAAAAACCTGCTAATACTATCTTTTTCATAACTCAAATTTTAATAAGCTTAAGCCTAAACGGCTTTAATTTTAGATTTATTTTCAATTATGAAGCCAAAATTCAGTTAAAGAATGTTAAAGTTGATAGTAAAAGATTCAAATGAATTCTAAATCCTGATAAAGATCATAGTAATAAAGAGGATTTGGAGTGAATCTTCTAATGGAGATTTATTGTAGTTTTCTGCTTATGCCGCGAAATTTTTACTAAAATGAATTTGTAAGATATAGTTAATCCATAGTTTTTGTTGATTTAATTTATGATGCCTATTTTTGAGAAACTAAATTACTTTCAATATGAAAAAATCAATTTTTACAGTAGCAGCTGTAGTAGGATTACTGGCTGTTACTACTTCGTTTTCTTCCACTGATGTTGTGGAGAATCCATCTAAGACTCGTACAGAAGTATCGATTAAGGATGCAAAAACAAAGACATATCCGGTTCGTTATGGATTGATATCTCAAAGTGGAACAAAAATGCTTTCAGGTTCAGGATTTGATTTGGGAGGATTTGTTGCCAAAAACACTGCTACAGGAGATGAGTATTTCACCGGTCAATACAATTACCGTGCGCTTCCCCAGTATTCTGAGGAAGATCTTCCGGAAGGAACCTATGAATTTTCAGGCATCCAGGGCCAGGGAGGCTGGGTAGGATATGGAACAGTAATTGCTACAGTATCGGATGAAAATGTAGATGATGATGGATACATTACAATATATGTTCCTATCACATGGGAAGAATAACTTTGTGAAAGACAAAATATTTATCTACATTTACCAAATCCTCGAATGAGGATTTTTAATCAATATGTAGTTATTAATACTGTTGAATATATGAGAACTTCTTAATGGGAGGAATATATAAACAGTTTACATGATATTCTGTTTGGATTTTTCTGAATAGATTTTTTTCATCATTTGTGTTTTTTAGGCCTCCGCATGGAGGCCTTTTCTTTTTAATGCCTTTATGATTATACTCATATCTGTAGAGGAATAAGAATGGTATCTTTGAGTAAACATTTTCTATTCCATATTATCCTTATGATAAAAGTTCCTCATTTTGGGGAACTTTTTTATTGCAAAGAGAAGACGTTGAAGAAGTGTAAATAAAAACGTTATATGACTGTGCTCATAAAATAGAAGAAAAAGAAGGCTTATTTTTGAGTTGAAATTTTTATTTCTGATATAAAATTTTTTTTCATCATTTGTGTTTTTTGAGGCCTCCGGATGGGGGCTTTTTTGATGATGTAGTTTCATCCATGTGCTGAGTCCTTTATTCATCAAAAATTATTCTGCCGTCAAAAGGGTGATCCCAAACTACAAATATGCTTTCATTTAATCTTCGGATAGGAGCTTGTATTATTTCATATTCCCCTTTTTCATTCAGTCTTTCTAGAGTAAGGTTGCTGCCTTCACCTATTTCATTTACTTTGAACTCAATCTGATATTGCTTTTCATGATTCTGAGCAAAATCTGTTTTTTTAAATTGTTTTTGTGACATGATATTAGATTTAAATGGTATGTTAAATGACAGAATAAATTGTGCCAAGTTGTGATTTTTTCTGCCTTCTTTGCTTCATGCGATATTTTGAAGTCTTATTGTTCTTTGCTTAATTTTTTATTTTAAAGTTTTTTTTAATTATTGATTTATTAAGTATTATTGGATTTGATAATGTGTTGATATGTTTAGTAGAGTTATTATTTGTATATATTTAAAGTTCAATAGGTTTTGAGTGGTTATTTTTTAATTTAATTTTCTCTGTTTATGAATAAAATTTTAATTTTTTTTCGAAAAAAGTAATTCTTGGCACGATTTTTCAATATACCAATGCAACTCATGTTTAATTTGAGTTTTCATGGTTATTAGTTTTTATCCTCGGAATTTCCGAGGATTTTTTTTTGTATATGACAGTACTCATAAAAGATGGGGTTGAAGTTGGATTATCTTTGAGAAAAATAATTGTCATCCATCATTCTTTTTTGTGTTGTAAAACAAGCTCCTCCTATGTGGTAGAGTTTGTTTTATTTTGAAGAGTTTGAAATTCCTCCTGTAATTCTTAAAACTTGATTCATTTTAGTAAACAAGAGTGGAATCAACAAGTTGATCCTTTCTAATTTTATAAATAAAACTGCATAAAAAAAACCTCTAAATAAAATTTAGAGGTTTTAAAGAGGTACCTAGCGGATTCGAACCGCTGTAGATGGTGTTGCAGACCACTGCCTAGCCGCTCGGCCAAAGTACCATGTTTTACCATTTTTGAGGTGTGCAAATATAGCTAAATTTCTATACAAACCAAAGTTTTTATGCGATTTCTTTCTTTCCTAGACTGTCAATTTCGCTTTTTGCTTGAATTTCAGCCATATAATTTTTTAGATTAATTACTCTTGTGTCGCTCCAGCTGTCGTGCCATCCGTTTACCCCAAGAAATGAGAGCCCATCAAAAGGAACAATTCTGGAAAGACTTCTGTACATAATTTGTTGGGTTGTTGGTTTTGTCCCATCTGTACTGATTACTTTGGTCCCTGTAATATACTTTGAAATGGTTTTTCCATCTAAATAGTTTTCCATCAGAAAATAATAAAGGTAATAGTTGAAATTTCCAATAAAGAGACTCCATAAAAAGCCTCCATTACTATAGAAGTAGAAAAACTCAAGTGAAGTAATGTTATAAAGGAAATTGCAAATACTAGAGAGGAGGTAATTGACAATATATATGATGATAACATCTATGAAATTATTGGCAAACCTAATCCATAATGAAGCCTTATTGTATTCAACAATATTTAAAATTCTTTTCATGGGTCGGTTATTAGTTTTTTTTAACTGGATTTTATTTGATTTTTAAAGTCCGTTCACAAGTAGTTTTAAAGTGGCATTAGTATCAATGACAGCAGTAATTCCTGTACTGTTGAGAAGAACTTTGCTTGGTCTCAGATTAAATACCTTTCCGCTCATCTTTAATCCTTTATAATATTCCTTGTTGAAAGCATCTTCAATACTTTTTCTGGATGTTTCTTCCAATTCCTGGGTTGGAATTCCATATTCCTCTTCAATCATCTTTACAATTTTCCCCTGGAATAGAAGTGAGGCTGTCTTTTGGAGAATATTCATTGTTTTAAGCTTGAATTTCGTATCAGATAAGACAATTTTTCTTTTAGTTTCATCATATACAGGAATTCCCGAAACTACAGCAGTCCCTTTGATATAACCATCTGTCTGTGCTTCAATAACAATTCTGTTGTCAACACCATACACTCTGATGTCTGTTACCTTTACTTTGGAATCTCTAATATCAAATTCTTTGTTGAGAAATGTTTTTCTGGCCATATTACTGGCTTCTGTAAAAGGAATATTGGCTGTAGTCTGCAAAACAAATTTATCTGCAACAGTTGGAGCAAAATTAAAATTACTTGCTGAAGTTACAGTAGGAGAGGCTGCAGGTTTATTTCCTGTAAAAGTTTCTGAGAAAATATCAATTCCAAGGGTGGCATTGATCTGATTTCCATAGAATTTTAAAGGAGTGATGGTAACGCCCACCGGACTTACTTTTAGCCATGTATTATATTCTTCTGAAATATTGAATGGCTGTGCAAATGTATTCCAGGCCATAATAGCATATTGCTGGAAGTTTAGCTGGGTAGCCATTTGCTGATCGATGGTTTTACAGAATTTTTCCTGTTGTTCTTTTAAACTCTTTTCAACAATAGGAGTAATCGGAATTTGTATTCTTCCATAATCCAATACCGGTTTTGTTACCCATCGGAAGCCGTTGGGTTGTGTATTGGTAGTAATTGTCCAGTTGTTTTTAAATGTAACCGTAGTATTAAAGGACATTACGGTTTCAAAAGTAGTATTCTGATAGGAATAAACGCCCAGGGTTCCGATTCCTTTCTCTGCCCATATTTTTAAAGGAACTTCAATCAATAGATTTTGGCTGGTTCCTCCAACTAAGCGAATGGGTCTGGTTTTCCATACTTTTACTTTAAACTGGTCATTATTATTATCTGTATAAGAATCATCCTGGTAGATGAGATCTTTTACAGAGGCGTTTACCATATTGCTCAGCTCTGAAAGTGGGATTGTTACCGGCATGGTAATGCTGGATTTAATCTTCGGAAAATTATAACTGGCCAATTGATTATCAACACCTGTCTGACCAAAAGTATTGATAAATGCTACTAAAAATAATATTTTAACGAATTTCAATTTTGTATTTTTTTAGAAAATAAAAATAAGAATTTTAATTTTCCGGTTTAAAACTTTTTTCCAGTTCAATACTTGCGCCTTTCATTTCACCTTGCATAGGCGGTGCTGTTTTGGTAAGCTTAAGCTTGATATAGTCGATTTGTGGAAAACGATCATGTATTTTTGAAATAATTCTTCCCGCAACATGTTCCAGCAATTTGGATTTGATTTTCATTTCCTGATGAAGAATATCGTTGATATCTGCATAGCTTATGGTATCATTCAGGTCATCTGATTCTGCTGCCTTCCACAAATCGGTATGAAGTTCTGCATTTAAAATATAGTAGGTGCCAATAATATTTTCCTCAGGTAAAACCCCGTGGTAGGCATATATTTTTACATCTTCAAGATATATCTTACTCATTGCTTAATTTTTATCAAGCAAAAATCGTTTTAATTCTTCAAAATCTGAATTTATTTCTACAGTTTTTTTCTCCTTTTTCATTAGGGCTTCCAAAGATTGGGGAATTTCAATTTTTGTTTTGATTGCATTTTCTACAGCACCAGGAAATTTTACCGGATGTGCTGTTCCCAGGATGAAACCTTTTTTACCTGGATTTTCTTTAATATATTGCTCAAGTGAAGCAAATGCTACTGCACTATGAGGATCCAGAACATAGTGATCCTTGTGGTAGACATCTGTAATTGTCTGCATGGTTTTTTTATCATCTATGGAATAGCCGGATATCTTATTCTTTAGAGCATCAAACTCATTGTTGAAAAGTTCCAGAATTCTGACAAAATTGCTGGGGTTTCCCACATCCATAGCATTGGATAAAGTAGCGACAGTCTTTCTAGGGCTAAAATTCTGGGTTTCCAAATACTCAGGGATTACATCGTTGGTATTGCAGGCTGCAATGAAATGTTCTGTAGGAAGACCACGTAAATGAGCCAAAATTCCAGCACAGATATTCCCGAAATTTCCACTTGGAACACAGATTACAGGAGCTTTGTTTTCTATTTGCTGCCATTGTTTTAATGCTAACATATAATAAATCTGCTGCGGAAGCCATCGGGCAATATTGATAGAATTGGCAGAAGTCAGGAAGACTTGGTTATTGACTTCTTCACTGGAAAAAGCTTGTTTTACCAGATTTTGACAATCATCAAAACTGCCATTAACTTCCAGCGCGTAAATATTTTTACCTAATGCGCTAAGTTGCTTTTCCTGAACAGGGCTTACCCTATTTTTAGGATAAAGAATGACAACATCAATGCCCGGAAGATCATAGAATCCATGAGCAACAGCTCCGCCAGTATCTCCGGAAGTCGCTACTAAAACAGTAACTTTTTTCTGTTGATTTTCTAAAAAATAAGACAGACATCTGCTCATAAATCCTGCACCAATATCTTTGAATGCCAGAGTAGGGCCATGAAAAAGTTCCAAAACTGAAATGTCATTATTAATTCTTTTCAAAGGAATTTCAAAGCTGATGGTTTCTTCAACAATCTTTTTAAGTATTGCTGAAGGAATTTCATCTCCAATAAAGTCTTTCATACATTGAAAAGCAATCTCCTCATCAGAATATTTAGAGAGATTGTGAATGAATTCTTCTTCGAAGTAAGGGATCTTTTCAGGAAAGAATAATCCTTTATCTCTTCCCTGTCCTTTTATGGTTGCAGTTCTGAAATCAATGCTTTCTTTACTGTCTTTTAAATTATAATATTTCATTTTGTCTTTAATCTAGTTTTGATTCTTCAATGGCTTCAATTCCAACAGGATTTATTTTGGAAACATAAACGAAGTTGTCTATGTCAATTTCATCATACATGGTTTTCATAAGGTCAGCAATTTTTTCTGCCGTTTCTTTTTTTTCTGCCAGCATGAAAATAGAAGGTCCTGATCCTGAAATTCCTCCTCCCAGAGCTCCAAGCTCAAGACTTTTTGATTTAATTTCATCAAATTTTGGAATTAAAATACTACGTATAGGTTCTATAATGACATCGTTGAGACTTCTGCCAATCAGTGCAAAATCATTTTTCTGAATACCTGCTACCAATCCTGCAATATTTCCCCATTGTTCAACAGCGCTTTTTAAGGCGATATTTTTCTTTAAAATTTGTCTTGAATCGGAAGTTTTAACTTCAACCTGAGGATGTACGGCGGCAACAAATAAATCAGGGGCATTCAATGGAATGATATCAATGGGATCTGTAGATTTTACTAAAGTAATTCCACCATAGATACATGGAGCGATATTATCGGCATGACGAACTCCGGAAGCGAGTTCTTCTCCAAACATGGCAAAATGTACCGCTTCATCTTTTGACATGATATTTCCCAATATGATATTGGCTCCTATGGTGGCTCCGGCAGCACTAGCCGCACTGGAACCTAGTCCACTTCCCGGTTTTATATGTTTATGAATAATAACTTCAAAGCCATTTTTTAAGTTGAAATGTTCCTGAATTTTTAAAAGTACAACACCTGCAACATTTTTAGCCGGCTCTTCAGGAAGCCCGAAAGAATCTGTATGCTTTATGATGATTTCCGAAGTTTCCAGTAAACGGATTTCCATTTCATCATAAGGTTCATTAACAGCCATTCCAAGAATATCAAATCCACATACTAAATTGGCTACAGTAGCCGGAATCTTTAATTTTACTTTTTTCATATTTTTTGTTTTTAAACTGAACGGATAATGTCTGCAAAAATACCACTGGCAGTCACTTCAGCTCCTGCACCGGCTCCTTTGATGACCAATGGTTGTTCGGAGTATCTTAAGGTTTTAAAAATGACAATATTATCTTTTCCATAAAGATGAAACAGATCGCTTCCCGGAGCAACATGCTGTAAACCTACTTTGGCTTTTCCTTCTTCAAATTCTGCAATATACTTCAGTATTTTTCCTTCCTTTTGGGCGTTACCCAATAAAGACTTAAAATGACTTTCATATTCTGTAAGCTTTTCATAGAAATGCTCTACACTACCTTCCATACAGGCTGCCGGTAGGAAACCTATATTTTCAATTTCTTCAAACTGAAGTGAATATCCGGCCTCTCTGGCAAGGATTAAAATCTTTCTGGCCACATCGGTTCCGGAAAGGTCCAGTCTTGGGTCCGGTTCTGTATAGCCTTCTTTTTGTGCCTGAGCTACCACTTCAGAAAATGTTCTGCTTCCATCGTAGTTGTTGAATACAAAATTTAATGTTCCACTAAGTACAGCTTCAATAGAAGTTATTTTATCCCCACTTTTAATGAGATCATTAATGGTTCCTATTACCGGAAGCCCGGCTCCTACATTCGTTTCAAAGTGAAAAGTGCAATTATGGTTTCTGGCGGTATTCTTTAATGTCGTATATCTGTTAAAATCCGATGAAGCCGCAATTTTATTACAGGCAACAATATTGATACTCCTTTTCAAAAGTTCTTCATATACTTCAGGAATTTCAGAACTTGCGGTGATATCAACAAAAACAGAGTTTCTTAAATTACGGGCTTTGATTTCTTCGGCAAATTTTTGAGCTGAAGCCTCAATACCTGATTCATTCCAGTTGAGGTATTCTTCTTTGGAAATTCCTTTGTCTGCAAAAATCATCTTTCGGCTGTTGGACAGACCAGCAATTCTTAAGTTGATGAAGTGGTTTTCTCTCAGATATTTATTCTGATTATAGATCTGCTGGATAAGCTTGGTGCCCACATTTCCTGTTCCACAGATATAAAGATGAATTTGTTTTATTTCTGATTCGAAAAACTCTTCATGAAGGACATTAACTGCTTTTCTGGCATCTTTTTCAGCAACAACAACACTGATGTTTCTTTCTGAGGAACCTTGTGCAATAGTTCTGATATTAATTCCATTATTACCTAGACACCCAAACATTTTAGCACTTACCCCACTTCTACTTTTCATGTTTTCTCCTACTAAAGCTACAATTGAAAGATCTGTTTCAATATGAACCGGAGCTACTCTTTTTAAATCAATATCATCAGCAAAGGAAGCATTAATCATCGTTTCAGCAATTGATATATCTTTTTCGTGAATGGCGATAGTAATGGAATGTTCCGAAGAACCTTGGGTAATGAGAATCACATTTATTTTTTCTTGGCTAAGACATTGAAAAAGTTTTGCGGAAATTCCAGGAATTCCTACCATTCCACTACCTTCCAGAGTGAGAAGGGCGATATGGCCCATATTTGAAATTCCTACTGCTACCTCATGTTTCTCATTTTCCGAAATTTCCAGATTATGGGATACTAATGTTCCCTGCGCTTCCGGATCAAAGGTGTTTTTAATTTTAAGCGTAATATTTTTTACCATCACAGGTTGAATAGATGGTGGATAAATAACTTTTGCTCCAAAATGAGAAAGCTCCATAGCTTCATGATAGGAAATTTCTGCGATGGGTTTTGCATGGGAAACCAAGCGAGGATCAGCAGTCATCATTCCACTTACGTCCGTCCATATCTGAAGTTCCTCAGCCTGAATGACAGCAGCAATTATAGCAGCAGTATAATCTGAACCACCACGTCCTAATGTTGTTGTATGGCCTTTTTCGTCACTGGCTATAAAACCAGGACCTATCAGGATACGATTCTGATGCTTGTTGATATAATTTTTAATATTGCTTTCAGTGACGCTGAAATTTACTTTCGCATGAGTAAAATTGCTGTCGGTTCTAATGAGTTGTGAAACATTCATCCATAAACAATCCATTTCCTGATGCTGAAGTCTTGCTGCAATGATACTGGATGATAAAAATTCTCCGTATGAGGCAATTTTATCCTTGATTCTTGGGGTAAGCTCTCCAAGAACGAAAATTCCGTTGTATAGATCTTCCAGATCATTGAAGTGTTTTTTTACAAAACTTAGTAAAGAACTTTGTTCCAGTACAGTAATAAGTTCCTTGACAAGGTTCAGGTATTTTTCCTCCGCATTTTTAAGCAACTGTAAATAATCTTCATTTTTAACAGCTGCATATTCTGCAGCCTTAATAAGAAGATCTGTTACACCATGAAGTGCAGATAAAATGACTACAACATTGCTTTTTGAAGATTCCTTTTTGATAATATTTTCCACCAGCAGGATATTCTGAGAATTGGCGACTGATGTTCCGCCGAATTTTAAGATTTTCATCTATTATTTATTTGAGGTTAGATAAAGTGAGTGAGTTACTCTTTGAAAAAAAGAGTACAGGTACCGGAAATAATATGTGAAAATTTACCCCTTTATGGGGTAGTTGTTGTAGTTGTGAATGTAGAAACAGCAGATACTCCTGAAATAGGTGACTTCAGGATAGAAATATCAGATATGTTTCTTGAAAAATTCATTGTAACAGGACAAATGTACAAATTATTTTGAAATAGCAAACTTTTAACATAATAAATTTGTAAATCCTTTTATAGAGAAATATTTTGTGTAATTAATTAAAAATCTTACATTTATCAAACTAACTATAATGAATATCCAATGAAAAATTCAAAAAAAATTAAAAGAGAACATTTAAAATCAATTAATGGTGGTGGAATAGGGGATTGTTATGAAAATTGTCCTGTTGGACCTTATGGACCAAATGAACCAAGATCATGTGGAGACTTTTATGGGCTGCCAGAGTGCTGTAAAAAAAGAGTATTAGTAAGCATGGACTGTTTTGACCGTTATTAATATCTTTCAATAATATAAGAGCATTGTTATTACAGTGCTTTTTTGCTTTATCATCTTAAAATTAAAATAATATGAAAACAATTAAAAGATTATCAAGAGAGCAGAAGAAGAATATCAGTGGTGGCGCTACACAAATTCAAATCGAAGCTTGTGGTAGTGAACAACTTGTATGTTTTATGGGTGGAGGCAGATGGGGATGCTGGCTTAAGCCTGGTGGAAAATGCTATCCTCCCATGCTGTAATTTGAATCAAATTGAAATCATTCAAAATCTTTGCAATATGAAAAAGTTATCCAGACATCATCTTAAAAATATTAAAGGTGCGAATGCTTCTCTTTGCAACGGATGTCCAGCTCATATTAAGTATGGGCCGGGAGTGGAATACACTGGAACCTGTGATAATTATTTTGCATTACCGGATTACTGCAAAGACCAAAATTGTGTTAGAGTCAGCAGATCTTGTTTTGGAGATAGTTAACAGGAATAATTATCAATGATCAGTAAAACATTAATTAATAACAAATCTAAACATGAAAAAATTATCACGAACAAACCTGAAGGATATTAATGGTAAAGGAACGGGATGTAACTTCTGTCCGACTTCCGGAAACTATGGAGATGGTCCTGAGTATACCAATGGCTGTATGGCTTTTTGGGCATTATCTCCTGCGTGTAGAAATTGCGTTGATGTAAGTGCCGATTGCTATGGACCGGATTATTCTGATTATTATGGTCACTAAATGAAAATTTTGCTAAACAATACTATTCAATAACATCAAAAAATTAAAATAACTATGAAAAATATAAAGAAATTAAACAGAAAAGAATTAGGAGGCATAAATGGTTCAATTGGATCAAACTGTAGCAGATGTCCACAGCATACAACATATGGAACTGGTCCCAATGATGCTCCATGTAGTGCTTATCAAGCGCTTCCTACTTATTGCAAAGCATGTGTAATTGTAAGTATGGAGTGTATGGATGGAGGAGTATCTTAATATAAAGATGACTCATCAAAAATAAAAAAGCACTGTAAAAACAGTGCTTTAAATTTACTTTATACTTTTCGAAAGATCAAGCATCGCCTCAATGGGCTTCAATGCTTTTAATCTTAATTCTTCGTCGATAAGAATCTCAGGAAGTTCATATTTCATACATAAATACAGCTTTTCCATTGTATTACGTTTCATGTAGAAACATTCTGAGCAGTTACAACTTTCGTCGAAAACTAATGCAGGAATTAATTCCTTGTGTGGTGCACGTTTTCTCATCTCATGGAGAATCCCTTCTTCTGTTGCGATGATGAATTTCTGGCAATCATCTTTTTCTACAAAGTTCAGCAGAGCAGAAGTGGAACCAATGAAGTGTGCTAATTTTAAAACAGCTTCTTCACTTTCCGGGTGTGCAATCATTTTTGCATCCGGATTGTCTGCAAGCTGTTTTGCAATTCTTTCCATTGAAAATGCCTCGTGTACTATGCAGCTTCCGTCCCAAAGGATCATATCGCGACCTGTCTTTTTAGATAAATATCTTCCCAGGTTTTTGTCCGGTGCAAAAATGATGGGTCTGTCTTTTGGAAGCGCTTCAATAACGGTTTCAGCATTTGAGCTTGTTACGATAATATCACTTTCAGCCTTTGTTTCTGCATTACAGTTAATGTAAGTAGCAATTAAAGCATCAGGATGTTGCTCACGCATTTTTCTTAATCCTTCTCCAGAGCATCCGTCTGCCAGAGAGCATCCAGCCATGGTATCAGGAAGAACTACTTTTTTAGTTGGATTAAGAATTTTTGCTGCTTCAGCCATGAAATGTACTCCACAGAATACAATCATGTCAGCATTAGTTTCTTTTGCCTGTCTTGCCAATTGCAGAGAATCTCCAAGGAAATCAGCAATATCCTGAATCTCTCCCGGTTGGTAATAATGGGCAAGGATTACAGCGTTTTTCTCTTCCTTAAGTTTTAGAATGGCTTTTACCAGTTCTTCTCCCTGAGGAATCGCTATGTCTTTTATATCCAGGAATCCTTTTACGGGAATCGCAGATTTAGCTTTTTCTAATGTTTCGGTACTCATATCAACCTCAATGTTTTTTATTATCAGAAGTTAGAGGTTAGAAATTAGAAGTTAGATTTTGATGAAAGTACGTTCCTTTCATCTTCTGACCCCCATCTTCCAGCCATTAATTATTGATAAAACTTTTTATTAAACTTTCTATTTCTTTTTTAGCTTCATCAAGATCGGAATTGATGACGATCCTGTCAAATTCACTGGCATAAGACATCTCTTCTTCAGCTTTTTCTACACGGGTTTTGATGGTTTCATCATCGTCCGTATTTCTTGAAATCAATCTTCGTTCCAGTTCTTCAATGGAAGGTGGTTCTATAAAAATAGACAACGCCTTTTCTCCAAAATATTTTTTCAGGGAGATACCTCCTTTTACGTCTACATCAAAAATAACAACTTTTCCCTGATTCCAAATCTTTTCCACTTCAGATTTTAAAGTTCCGTAATATTTATCAGTGTATACTTCTTCATATTCTACAAAAGCATCTTCTGAAATTTTCTGTCTGAATTCATCAGGTGATAAAAAATGGTAATCTACTGCATGCACTTCACTTCCTCTTGGCTGTCTTGTAGTACATGAAATTGAAAACTCCAGTGTAGGGAAAGTTTCAAGAGAATGCTTTACCAATGTAGTTTTTCCGCTTCCAGACGGTGCTGAAAATATAATTACTTTATCCATATTTTTGAGTTTCGAGCTCCAGAGTCCGAGTTGCTTATCTAATCAATAATAATTGTGATCCCGCATCTCGTACCTGGTCACTACAACACGTTTAACGTTTGTTCTTTAATTTTCTCCAAATCATCCTTCATCATCACTACCAGTTTCTGGATTTCGGCATGGTTGGCTTTAGAACCTAAAGTGTTGATCTCTCTTCCGATTTCCTGGGAAATAAAGCCCAGTTTTTTACCATTGAAAGATTCATTGTCCATTACTTCCTTGTAATATTTCAAATGCTGGGTCAGTCTTACTTTTTCCTCTGAAATGTCCAGTTTTTCTGTGAAGTAAGCCATTTCCTGATAGAAACGGGTTTCGTCCACATTTTCGAATTCTTTCAGAGTTTTTTGGTAACGTTCTTTTACACTTACGATTCTTTCTTCTTCAAAAGGAATCACTTCGCCCAGATATTTATCAATGTTTTGAATGTTTCTGTTAAGCTCTTCATGTAAAATACTGCCTTCAGTTTTTCTGAATTCTTCAAATCGATCTACTGCAGCATGAACGATTTTTGCTAATGCTTCCCATTCGCCTTCCGTAAGCTCATCAGGTCTTGAGGTGATGGCATCCGGCAATCTTACTGCCATTTTCAGATATTCGAAATCAGGACCATCTGATGCAATATTTTTAAGTTCATTGATGTATGAATCAATTAAACCTTTATTAATTTTTACATCATTAGATTCTTCAAGATTTTCAAGATTGACATAGCAGTCAACTTTTCCACGGATAATTCTATCGTTAAGAATTTTTCTGATCTCAAATTCTTTTTCTTTGTAACGTAAAGGAATTTTGATATTTAAATCAAAGCTCTTGCTGTTCAGTGATTTAATATCTATTGTTATTTTTTTTCCTTCAAAAACACCTTCGGCTCTACCGAAGCCAGTCATTGATAAAATCATAGTTTTTTATTGTTCTACAAAGATAAACATTTAAATTAGCACAGTGAAATCTGTAAAAGATTCTATTTTACTGATAAAATAATGAATGTGCACTGATGAAAAATCTGATTTCTGTAGTAGGACCCACCGGAATAGGGAAGACAAAACTGGCAATTGATCTGGCAAAACATTTCAATACCGAAATTGTTTCCTGTGATTCCCGGCAGTTTTTCAAGGAAATGAAAATAGGAACAGCAGCACCATCTGAAGAAGAATTGGCTGAAGCACCTCATCATTTTATCGGCAATCTTTCCGTTGAAGAATACTATTCAATTGGTCAATACGAAGAAGATGCCCTGAAAAAACTCACTGAACTTTTTCAAAAACATAACACCGTCATTCTTGTAGGGGGAAGTATGATGTATGAAAAAGCTGTGATTGAAGGGTTGAATGATCTGCCTGAAGCCAATGTTGAAAATCAGGAAAAGCTTCAGAAACTTATGGAAGAGGAAGGTGTTGAAAAACTTCAGGAAATTTTAAAAGAATTAGATTCCGAATATTTTGAAGTAGTCGATATTCACAATCACCGAAGACTTTTACGTGCTATTGATGTGATCTGGCAAACCGATAAAAAGTATTCTGAACAGATTGCTGTTTCTCAGGATTCCAGAGATTTTAACGTCATCAGAATTGGAATTGAAGCGCCAAGAGAAGAATTGTATGATAGAATCAACCGTAGAGTGGATATTATGATGGGAAAGGGTCTTTTGGATGAGGTAAAAGGTCTGGAGAAATTCAAAGGACTGACTGCTTTGAATACGGTTGGTTATACTGAATTATTCAAATATTTAGATGAAGAATGGGATCTTGAATTTGCCGTTTCTGAAATTAAAAAGAATAGCCGCAGATATGCTAAGCGTCAATTGACATGGTATAGAAAGGCTGATGATATTCATTATTTGCAGTTGGGATATTCTCAGCAGGATTATGAGGATTTGATTCTTTGGATTACTGAGCAGTTTCAGAAATAAATTTTTGAACTATTAAGATTATAAGAGGGTAGGGGAGCTTGGCTTTAAGGAATGCTGTTCTTAAAATCTATTGATTCGCATTGATGAAATTTAATTTCTTTAATCATTTAAAAATTGAAGACAGACATTGAGATTCCTCGGAATGACAAAGACTATATGTATTGTTTGTCATTCTGACGAAGGAAGAATCTTGTATATTGTTTCAGAGATTCTTCACTCCACGTTGTTCCGTTCAGAATGACAGCATATAATTAGATGTCCTGGGGATAATCTAAAGCATAGAGTTTATGTTGATTTACAATGATTTAACAATAAAAAAATGCGGCCCTATAAAGAACCGCATCTCAAACAATATAATTTAATTTACTACTTCCAACCGCCACCCAGCGCTCTGTATAAATCTACAATGCTGCTTAATCTTTGTCTTTTAATGGAAGCAAGATTCAACTCTGCCTGAAGAGAATTTCCCTGTGCGGTAATCACTTCAAGATAATTGGTAGAACCTCCTCTGTAAAGAAGTTGTGCACTTTTAATTCCATCTTTCAATGTAGTGGACTGTTCTGCTGCTTTTTGTTCCTGGACTTTTAAATTTTCATTAGAAACTAAAGCGTCAGAAACTTCCCCTACTGCATTTAATACGGCTTGACGGAACGCCAATACATTTTTCTCTCTTTGAATTTTAGCTACCTCAAAATCGGTTTTTAATTGTCTTTTCTGGAAAATCGGCTGAGTAATTCCTCCTAAAACCGACCCAAATAATGATGCCGGAATCTGAAACCAGTTATCGAATTTAAATGAATTAACTCCGCCATTTGCTGTAATCTTTAAAGCAGGATACATATTGGCCTGGGCAATTCCTACCATGGCATTAGATTCCAGTAAAACCAATTCCTGCTGACGTACATCCGGTCTGCGGCTTACCATAGCTGCAGGAAGTCCTGCCATGATATTTTGAGGCAGAGAAGTATCAGACATCTCAATCGTTCTGTTGACTTTATTAGGCGTCTCACCTACCAGAATACTCAATGCATTTTCCTGAATCGCAATATTCTGTTCCAATTGAGAGATCAAAAGTTCAGTGGCTTGTTTCTGAGCAGTAGCCTGCTGAACTCCCAAAGAAGTGGTATCTCCACTTTCCCACATTTTTTGTGTAATTAATAGAGTATTACTGGTTAACTCCAGATTGGATTTGGCAATTGCCAGCTGTTTATCCAGCATCAGAAGATTGTAATATCCCTGGGCAATAGCGGCTACCACTTGAGTTTGAATAGCCTTTGAACCTTCATACGTTTGCAGATACTGCATTCTGGAAACTTCTTGCTGGTTTTTGATTTTCCCCCAGATATCGGCCTCCCATGAAAGATTGAAGGCTGCATTATAATCTTCAACATGGCTTTGACCTAAAAACAGGTTTAAGCTTTGTCCGTTCATACTGTTTTTAGATGGCTTAGAAATCTGAGCCGCTACTCCAAAACCAACATCAGGATATTGCATATATTTTGCCTGTTTCAGTTTTTCCTGTGAAGAAGCTACTTGTTTTAGGGCAATTTGAAGGTCATAATTATTTTTAATTCCTTTTTCAATCAGACCTTGTAAAATAGGGTCATTGAAAAATTGTTTCCATTCCAGATTGGCAATACTTGCTGTATCAGCAGTGGCCGTGTACTGGAATTTTTCCGGTAGCGGAAGGTCCGGCTCCGTGTATGCCAGTTTTGACACACACGAAACAGATCCTAAAGCTATGGCGAATGTTAATATAATATTTTTTAGTCTTTTCATAGTTTTTCTTTAATAGACTTTAATGGAGTACAAAACTTTAAGGGTTTTATTTTCCCACAGATTTCCACACATGCTTTCAGGTGATAAAATCAAAGATTTTCAAAAAAACTTAAGTGTACTGCTTATGCAAAAGCTTTTGTAACTTTTGTGTAATCTTATTTGAAAAATTTTATTTCCCACAGATTGCGCAGATTTACACAGATGCTTTCGGACAAGAAAATCAAAGATTTTCAAAAACTTATGTGTACTTCTTATGCAATATATTTTTAACTTAAAATCACTTAAGTGTTTGAAATATTTTATGATTTATAAATTCCATTTTTTGTTACCATTTAATTAATGAGGAGTTGCCAGAAGTTCTTCTTCCATTTGCTTTTTCAGAAGTCTTTTCTTCTTTCTGCTTGGCATTTTTTCATGCAGATATTGGAAGACAACATACATCACAGGAATAATGAAAATTCCGAATACTACTCCTGTAAGCATTCCACCTACGGTACTATACCCAATAGAATGGTTTCCTTTTGCAGAAGCTCCCTGCGTCCAAACTAATGGAAGCATTCCTACGATGAAAGCAAAAGAAGTCATCAGGATGGGTCTTAGACGTAATCTTGAAGCCTGAAGTGCAGATTCAATCAATGATCTTCCTGCTTTTCTTCTCTGAACAGCAAATTCTACGATCAGGATGGCATTTTTTGCTAATAATCCCACCAACATGATTAATCCTACCTGTACATAAATATTGTTATCAATTCCTGCCAGACCTGTGAAGGCAAATACTCCGAATATTCCGGTTGGAATAGTTAAAATAATGGCAAACGGAAGAATATAACTTTCGTATTGAGCAGCTAACAGGAAATACACAAATAAAATACTTAGTAAGAAGATAAAAGTTGTTTGTCCTCCTGTTTTGATCTCCTCACGCGTAATTCCTGTCCATTCATATCCATAGCCTCTCGGAAGTGATTTCTGAGCAACTTCTTCTACAGCTTTAATGGCATCTCCGGTACTGTATCCCGGTTTTGGAGTACCATTAATAGTTACCGCATTGAAAAGGTTATTTCTCGTCACAGTTTCCGGCCCGAAGGTTCTTTTTAAGGTGACTAAAGTTTTAGCAGGAACCATTTCTCCAGATTTGTTTTTCACATAGATTCCCTCCAAAGAATTAATATCCGTACGGTAAGGAATATCTGCCTGAGCCATTACCCTATAGTATTTCCCGAATCTGTTGAAATCAGAAACGAAGCTACTTCCGTAGTAAATCTGCATGGTCTGCATTAATTCGGTGATAGAAACTCCTAACTGATTGGCTTTATCTGTATCTACATCAATGGTGTATTGTGGATTTCCGGCTGCATACGTTGTAAAGGCAAAGGCAATTTCCGGACGCTTCATTAATTCACCAATGAATTGTTGAGTCGTGGTTCCCAATTGCTCAAAAGATCCGTTGGTTTTATCCTGTAGCATAAATTCAAAACCGGACACGTTACCAAATCCCTGAATGGTAGGGAAATTGAAGAAGAAAGCATTAGCGTCTTTTACCTGGCTTACTTTTCCTGTTAATGCAGCAGCAATTTGATCCGGATCCTTCATTTCTCCACGTTGATCATAATCTTTAAGTTTGATAAAACCTGCAGAATATGGAGAAGCATTCGCATTACTGATGAAGTTCATTCCATCGGCTACCCAAAGGTGGTTGGTTGCTTTTTCTCCGTTAATGATTTTATCAATCTGTTCAGTCGCTCTGTGAGTCCTTTCCAATGAACTTCCCGGAGGAGTATTCACTGCATATAATACAAATCCCTGGTCTTCTGTTGGAATAAATCCTGATGGTGCTTTTTTAATCATAAAAATACTCGCTGCTGTGATGACAACAAGGCCTCCAATAGCTACCCATTTGTTTTTGATTAAAAACTTAAGACTGTAAATATATTTTTTGGTCATATTATTGAAGCTGGCATTAAATGCATTGAAAAACCTCGCTCCAAAACCTTTTTTGTGACCATGTTCACCGTGCTCTCCTTGAGGATCACTTAAGAAAAGGGCGCATAATGCTGGGCTTAACGTTAAAGCATTCACCGCCGAAATCATAATGGCAATGGCTAATGTAAAGGCGAACTGTCTGTAGAAAACTCCCGCAGGACCTTGCATAAAACCAACCGGAATAAATACTGCACACATCACCAATGTAATTGAAATAATGGCTCCGGAAATCTCACTCATGGAGTTCATGGTTGCGTGTTCCACAGGCATTCCTGTTTGTTCCATTTTAGAATGGACGGCTTCTACCACGACAATAGCATCATCTACCACAATACCGATGGCCAGAACCAATGCAAATAAAGTAAGCATGTTGATACTGAAACCAAATAACTGAAGGAAGAAGAATGTACCAATAATAGCGACAGGTACGGCAATGGCTGGGATTAAAGTAGATCTGAAATCCTGAAGGAAAATAAATACTACGATAAATACCAAAATAAATGCAATCACCAATGTTTCAACGACCTGATGAATAGAAGCATCAAGGAAATCTTTGGAGTTATACATGATAATTGGCTTCACTCCTTTAGGCAGGGTAGTACTGAACTGGTCTACCTGTTTTTCAATCTCAGTAAGGATCTCATTCGCATTGGAACCAGCTGTTTGTAAAATAGCAAACCCTGAAACAGGCTTTCCATCCACTCTGTTGGCCGCTGTATAAGTATAAGATCCGAATTCTACTCTTGCAACATCTTTTAATCTTAAGAAAGAACCGTCACTATTCGCTTTGATGGCGATATTTTCATAGTCTTCATTCTTGTTCAGTTTTCCTTTATATTTAAGGATATATTCGTAAGTTTCCTTACTTCCCTGTCCAAGACGTCCCGGAGCAGCTTCAAGGTTATGATCTTTGATAGCGCCTAACACTTCCTGTGGAGAAAGGTTATTAGCAGCTAATCTGTCCGGTTTCAGCCAGATTCTCATCGAATAATCTCTGGTTCCGAATACCTGTGCCTGTGCAACTCCCGGAATACGCTGTATCTGAGGAATGATGTTGATTTTTAGATAATTCTGCAAGAAAAGCTCATCATATTGTTTAGGATCATCACTCGTTAATCCCATAAACATAATCATACTGTTCTGAACTTTCTGAGTGGAAATTCCAGCTTGTACTACTTCCTGAGGAAGCTGGCTCATTGCTTTTGATACACGGTTTTGTACGTTTACGGCAGCATTATCGGGATCAGATCCTTGCTTAAAGAAAACGCTTAAGGTCATGGTACCGTCATTACTGGAGTTGGAAGTCATGTACGTCATGTTTTCCACTCCGTTCACAGCTTCCTCAATAGGGGTTGCTACAGAACGTGCCACTACTTCAGCATTTGCTCCCGGATAAAAAGCCGTTACCTGGACACTCGGTGGAGCAATATCCGGAAAGAGGGCGATAGGCAAATTAAAGAGAGACAAAGCTCCCAATAATAAGAGTATTATGGAGATGACCGTGGAAAGGACCGGTCTTTCTATAAATTGTTTTAACATAAGAAGTTTATTTTTTTAATTTGCTTACACTTTTTTAACACTCAAGTTTTAAAGATTTTCAAATACTTATATGTACTTATCAGCATAATCAATTCAACTGTATATACTTATCTAAAAGCTTTTATGACTTTTGTGGTTAAAAAAGTTTAAACAGTTACAACGGCTTTGCTCTCAATAGGCTATCCGAAGAAATAGCTTTGGGTTTGATGGAGGCTCCGTCTTTCAGGTTTCCGATTCCGGTGTAGACAATTTTTTCTCCTGGTGAAAGTCCTTCAGAGATAAAGTAATAACTGTCTGTTTTTCCTGAAATTTTAATAGGTTTTCCGGTTACCTTTTTATCATTGCCCATTACATAGACATACGTTTTATCCTGAATTTCGAAAGTAGATTCCTGTGGAATAACCACTGCATTTGAAATCAGTTGCGGCATACGTATTCTTCCTGTATTTCCGGTTCTCAGTGTTCCGTTGGTATTAGGGAAAACGGCACGTACGCTGATGGCTCCTGTTGTTTTGTCAAACTGTCCGTCTACAATGCTTAATCTTCCTTTTTCAGGATAAGTACTGTTGTCGGCAATAACCAAGTCTACCATAGGCATATTTTTTAACTTTTCCTCTAAAGTTGCGCCGGGATATTTATTCTGAAAAGCAATAAAATCAAGTTCACTTAAAGAGAAATAGGCATAAATTTCACTGATGTCTGATAGTAAAGTCAATGGATTAGGATCAGTTCTTGAGATCAGGCTTCCCTTTTTAAAAGGAATTCGTCCGATATATCCACTTACGGGTGCAGTAATCGTTGTAAATCCTACATTGATTTTAGCACTGCCAACAGATGCTCTGGCTTGTGATGCGGCAGCTATAGCGGCTTCATAGTTGGCTTTTGCTGTTTTAAGCTGAACATCAGATACAACTTTTGCAGCAACTAAAGGCTGAAGTCTGTCTACTTCTACTTTTGCCTTTTGTATATTGGCATTGGCAGCCTGAAGATTAGCATTCGCCATATTCATCTGCTCACCATAAGTTCTTGAGTCTATTTTAAATAAAGGTTGTCCGGCTCTTACATAAGCGCCTTCCTCTACATAAATTCTGTCAAGATATCCATCAACCTGAGATCTGATTTCCACATTGTTTTTCCCTTCTAAAGCAGTTGGGAATTCCTGATAGGTGGTAGCAGGAGAGGATATAACGGTATAAACCGGAAGTTCAGGAGCTGGAGGTGCAGTATTGGATCCTTCCGCAGCCTTGGTGCAGCTCTGTAAAAGAATTATACTTGATATAAGTACAATAAACCTTGTTTTTCCAGGTATGTTCATTGTTAATTTAATTTTTAAATAAAGTGTTAGATTGAAGTAATGTTTCTTTTTAATAAATGCTGTTTTTTTTCCTAACAGTGTTAATGAATTGTTCAAAAAAAATTACAGAATTTTTAATGTCCGATCAAGTCGATTGTTTCCATAATTGAAAATTGTTTTTAATGTTTAAGTATATGAAGATGTGAGGTGTAAATCATGTTAATTTTGCTAACGGTGTTAATTTAAAAAGAAAAAATAAGTACCTTTAACAATCGAATCGTGTAGAGTTTTACATAGATGTTTTTTTATTTTTAATTAGGATTTAACGAATATATTACATTAATTCAGTGTTAAATTTCCTAACAGTGTTAATTTTAGTTCAAAAAAATATTATAAAGACTTAATAAATGATGAAACGGTCTCATCCAAAGTCGATTTATTCATAGTAGATGGAATATCTCCTGTACGCATCATCATAATGGAAATCATCCCATGAACCGCTGAAAATAGGGCGTGAGACATATGACATGCATTATCTGTATTCGATCCGTTTTTTTCAATGATGTTATAGGTACATTCATAAATCAACTCCTGGAACGAAGAGAATTCTTTCTTCATCTGCCCTTTTCCACAACATTGCATTCCCAGTCCAAACATGAGTTGGTAATATTCCTTATTATTAAAAGCAAAGTTCCAATAAGCATCTACAAGAGCTACAAGCTGCTCTTCCGGAGTATCATATTGCTGTTGTGCTTTTAATAATTCTATGTGTAATTTGTGAAAGCCATCTAATGAAATTTCAAATAGAATAGCATCCTTGTTTTCGAAATAATCATACACCACCGGTGCGCTGTATTCAATAGCGTCCGCTATTTTACGCATAGATAGTGATGCCCAGCCTTCAGATTTCGCCAAAGTGAATGCCGCCTGCAAGATACTTGCACGTATGGATTCTTTTTCTCTTTGACGACGTTCATGTAAGCCCATGATATTCTTTTCTAACAGTGTTAGCAAAACTACAAACTTTTGAAGATATCTTCCAAACGATATTTTAAATTTAATGAAAAAATAAGGAATTTGAGATAGGCCGGAAGCTGGAAGAATGGTTGCTGGAAGTAGTTTAAGTATATAATTAAAAAATTATTGTAATAATTAATAAGGTAAATAGCCTGAGTCAATAAATAGAATATGAGAATAGATATTTTATGGCTTCAATAAACTTTCATCTTCCAGCCTCCATCTTCCTTACCAATATAACCAAAGAAATTTTTATCTTTGTGAAACTAAAGAAAAAGGATATGAATACTCCCTCCAATATGTTGGCATTAGGTACAAAAGCTCCGTTTTTTGAGCTTCCGAACCCGTCAAAAACGAATGAACTTCAGTCTTTAGAAGAACTGAAAGGAGAAAAAGGAACGCTGGTTATCTTCATGTGCAACCACTGTCCGTTTGTTCTTCATGTAATTGATAAAATCAATGAATTGTATGAAGACTATAATGAAAAAGGAATTGAATTCATCGCGATCAATGCTAATGATATTGAAAAATATCCGGATGACTCTCCTGAAAAAATGATTGAGTTCCAAATCGAAAGAAATTTTGATTTCCCTTATTTATTTGACGAGAGCCAGGCTATTGCAAAAGCTTACGAAGCGGCATGTACTCCTGATTTCTATTTCTTTGATGATAAATTAGACCTTGTATACAGAGGCCAGATGGATGATTCAAGACCTGGAAATAACAAAGATGTTACCGGAGAAGATTTGATTATTGCTTTTGAAAATCTTTTAGCTGGAGAATCTCAGGAAGAAATTCAGAGACCTAGTATGGGATGTAATATTAAATGGAAGTAGCTAGCTGAGAATTGAAAGTTATTTATATAATATTAAATTGAAAGCTGTTCTTTAGGAACAGCTTTTTAAATTTAAAAGATGAAACAATTATTTACATTCTGGTAGTGATAATAAATTGTTTTTCGTTGTATTATCTGCTTCTGTCTTTAAATATTTAGTTCCATAGCTTGTCTCGGCAGTAATAACTTTTGCTTTATTACCATTATTATCAGTAACATAAGCATATCCATTGTTTTCCTTTATCCAAGAATATATTTCTAGTCTAGTATTTTTTCCAGATTCTTTAGTTGTTTCATTTATCCAGCCGAGGTAAGTAATTGCTAAATTAGGGTTCTCGTGATAGCCATTGTCTTTGTTAATACATGTAATTCTAATTGACATAATTTTATATTTAAGATTGTTAATAAATAGTTTTAACAAAAATAGATTATGACAATTATATGTCTTTACGGTTTTCCATAAACCGAGGGATTAAAAAAAATTAGACTTAATATTTTTAATCTATACACTTACCTTATTATGAGCATAATCTTTAATGAACTCTGAAGGTGTTTTTCCTGTATACTTTTTAAACATCCTGTTGAAATAGGTTACATTATTGAAGCCACAACCGTAACTGCATTCTGAAATCGATTTATCCTGAGCCATCAGCAGACAGGCTTTATTGATGCGATATCGGTTTACAAATTCTGTAAAGGTGATCTGGGTTGCTTTTTTAAAAAAATTACAAAAGGCCGGTAAAGTCAGGTTTGCCAGTTTTGCGACATCTTCAATATTGATTTCCTTGTCGTAATGGTGTTCTACATAAGTGAAAATATTTTCAAGACGCGTTTTATTCTTTGAAATAATGGTGTAAGGCATAATTTCCTTATTCAAAAGGTCATAGTCTGTACACTTTGAAAGTTCAAAAAGAATTTCCAACAGCAATAAATATCTTTTATAACCTTCTGATTCCAACATCAATTTTAATTTCGGAAGGAGAGCTTTCTTTACTTTATGATGAAAGTGAATGCCATATTTTGAAAGTTCAAGCAGATTTTTGATGGATCTGGCTTCCACTTCTTGTTGGGGAAACTGGAGAATTTCTTCTTTAAACTGAAGGACTATTTCTTCATGCGGATCAATAGAATTCAATCCAAATCCTGAATGGGGAATATTAGAACCGATCAGAACGAGATCTCCATGTGTATAATTGCTTTTATGATAGCCAACGTGACGGGTTCCGCTCCCGGAAATGACACATACCAGCTCAATTTCGGGATGATAATGGTACTCCCATTTGAATTCTGAAATAGGAGAGTTATTATGAATGGTACGAAAGGAGCTTTTCTCATTGGGAATTACTCTTTCAAAAGTAACTTTCATTTAATTAATCATATTTAATCACTAAAATACTAATTATATTAATATTGTTCAAATATTGATTTATTGTGTTAAATTATTGTGAACAGAAATGCTTCTATCTTAGCCGCAAAGAAATAACCTGAATGAAAAACTTCAACATCAAGGCGGTTTTATTTTTGAACTATTTTGTTTTCGCAATTCTTCTGAATTCTGTGGGAACAGTGATTTTGCAGGTACAGCAGAACTTCGGGATTTCAAAATCATCTGCTAGTGTACTGGAAGGCTTTAAAGATCTTCCGATTGCGATCTGTTCATTTATTCTCGCTTCGTTTCTTCCTAAAATTGGGATTAAGAATTCAATGCTGATTGCACTATTTCTGGTGAGCGGAATGTGCTTTGTGATGCCGTTTACAAATGATTTCTGGATCTTCAAAGTATTATTTGCCATTGTAGGAGTTTCTTTTGCGCTTATTAAAATTTCTGTTTTTACCTCCATTGGTTTGGTAACAGAAACGGATAAAGAGCACTCAAGCTTTATGGGATTTCTGGAAGGATTTTTTATGATCGGAGTTTTGGCAGGAAATGTTTTATTCAGTTTATATATTGACGATCACAATCCGAAATCTACCCATTGGCTTAATGTATATTGGATCTTAGGAATTCTCTCAGCTTTGTCTTTCCTATTTTTATTCTTTTCAAAACTGAATGAAAAAGAAGCGAAAAGTGAGAAAACCGATTTATTAGGTGATTTAAAAAATAGCGTAAGTTTATTTAGCTATAAAAAAGTATTGTTCTTTTTACTGTGTGCATTTCTTTTTGTATTGGTGGAGCAGAGTTTCCAGACATGGACTCCCACTTTTTATAAAGAAATTTTAAAAGTTCCAACCTCCATGAGTATTCAGGCGGGTGCTGTTTTAGCAGGAGCTTTTGCATTGGGAAGATTCTTATCAGGTTTCTTTTCCAGGAAAATCAGCTGGATTTATGTGGTGTCATTCTGTGTGATTGGTTTTGCTGTAAGTTTACTTTTGGTGCTTCCGCTAACTCATAATATTCATATTGATGCCGGTACAAATTGGCTGAATGCACCACTTGTAGTGTATTTATTTCCATTAATGGGAGGTTTACTGGCCCCGATTTATCCGAGTATCAACTCAGTGATTCTTGCTTCCATCCCTAAATACTTACACAGTGCGATGTCTGGATTGATCGTGGTTTTCTCTGCCATCGGGGGAACAATAGGTTCAATCATTACAGGTTTTGTGTTTCAGGAATTCAGCGGACAGCAGGCATTTTACCTGTCTTTGATTCCCCTTTCATTGTTGATAACTTCAGCAATTTTCATGAATAAATTAAAAATTAACCCTAAGAAATAATTATGAGTAATCAGCTTTATATAAAAGAAATCCAGGTACTTTTTGATGCCGTACAAAAGTCGAAGATTTTTGAAGATCAGAAAATGATGACCGATGCCGTTCCTTTATTTCCGATTGCGGAGATTAATGCAAAATACGAACAGGAAAAAGATACTGCCGGTTTCGACCTGAAAAATTTTGTGATGACTTATTTTGATTTTCTAGGTGCTAAAGTTTCTATCCGTAGAGAAGATCATCTTCCAATCGGGCAGCATATAGAAAAGCTTTGGGATGAATTGACACGCACAGCTTACGAAGAAAAAGGCACTCTTTTAAAATTACCAAAACCTTATATCGTTCCGGGTGGACGTTTCAATGAGTTTTTTTATTGGGATAGCTATTTTATTATGCTTGGGCTGCAGGTTTCAGGTAGAGTAGAAATGATGGAGAATATTGTAGAAAACTGTTCTTACCTGATTCAAAATGTTGGATTTGTTCCCAATGCCAGCAGGACTCATTTCTTAAGCCGCTCACAGCCTCCCTATTTTTCGCTGATGCTTGATCTTCTTGCTGAGACTAAAAATGATGATACTATTTATACTCAATATGATGATACTTTAGAAAAAGAATATGCTTTCTGGATGGACGGGGAAGAGGAAACAAAAATTGGGACTGGGTTGAAAAGAGTAGTAAAAACTAAGGATGGAGATGTTCTGAACAGATATTATGACACAGAAAACGAACCTCGTCCTGAAAGTTATCTGATTGATATTGAAGACCAGGAAAATGCGTCAGGAGAAGAATTTTATAGAAATATAAGAAGTGCCTGTGAATCCGGCTGGGATTTTTCCAGCAGATGGTTTGCAGATGGAGAACATATACAGACTATTGAAACGCTGAATCTTGCTGAGGTAGACTTAAACTGTCTTTTATGGCATTTAGAAACAACACTGGCAAAATCATCAGCGCTTCAACATCTGAAAGACAAAGAAAATTATTTTACTGAAAGAGCAGCAAGCCGAAGACATATGATTAATAAATACTTCTGGGATGAAAAGACGAAGATTTACAAAGATTATCATATTCAAAAAAACACAAAAACACCGTCTGAACATATTGCTGCTCTTTACCCTTTATTTCTGGGAATTGCAGATCAGAATCAAGCCAAAGCAGTGGCTGAAACCATTTTTGAAAAATTTTTATATCCGGGAGGGTTGGTTACTACGACTAAAAAAACAGGTCAACAATGGGATTTACCCAATGCATGGGCTCCTTATCAATGGCTTGGCTTTAAAGCCATGAAAAATTATGGTTTTGATGATGAGGCGGAACTTATTAAAAACAACTGGTGTTCGAATGTGGAAAGAGTGTATAAGAACACTGGAAAATTGATGGAAAAATACAATGCATTAGATACGGAAACAATTGCAGGAGGCGGGGAATATCCCAATCAGGACGGATTCGGTTGGACGAATGGAGTGTATTTAAAACTACAACAAAACTGAAACTAACAATAAAAAATAGGGCTATGAAAAAAAAATCAATCTTTTTAATTGCCGCAACTGCTGTATTATATTTCAATAAAGCATATGCACAGGAAACTCCACAAGATTCTGTGAAGGTTTCTTCTATCGATCAGGTTGTCATTACAGGGAATTCCAATCCCAAGAAAAAAATAGAATCCAGTACTGCTATTTCCACATTCAGTGCCAAGGAAATTCAAAAGCAGAATCCCATCAGTGCAGCAGCTTTGCTACAGAGAGTTCCGGGATTTGCTGTGGAAACTTCAGGAGGTGAGGTTGGAAATAACCTTTTTGCAAGAGGAATCCCTTCTGCTGGAGCGTACGAATTTGTGCAGGTTCAGGAAGATGGTCTTCCGGTTTTTGAAGATGGAGCACTTCAGTTTGCCAATGCGGATAATTTTTTCCGTGTAGATAATTCTGTAAGCCGTCTGGAAGCTTTAAGAGGAGGGTCAGGGTCTATTTATGCCAATAATTCTCCGGGAGGGCTTATCAACTTTATTACCAAAGAAGGAACTAATGACTTTAAAGGAACTGCCAAGCTTGAAACCAGTACTTATGGATTAATGCGTACAGATCTTAATGTGGGGGGTGCTTTGGTGAAAGATAAATTATTCTTCAATATAGGTGGTTTCTATAGATCAGATGACGGAATCAGAAAAACAGGATTCAAAGCTAATAATGGTGGGCAGATCAGAATGAACCTGAAGTATGTCTTTGATAAAGGCTACGTTAAAGTGTATTATAAAAAACTGGATGACAGAAATACCTTCTTCCTCCCGATTCCATTGACGCAAGATGGTGATAAATTAAAAGGATTCAACGGTTTTGATCCTAATTATGGAACGTACAGTTACAGAGCCATCAGTCAGTTAAACATTCCACAGGCCGGAGGTGGTTTTTTCAGCAGAAACCTGGAAGATGGAATTCATCCGAAAGTAGATGTATTAGGAGCAGAATTTAAATATGACCTGGGTGGAAACTTCAGCGTTTTAAATAAAACCCGGTACACCAATATCAATATGAATTATACGGGGATTTTCCCGGCAGGGGCACCTCAAACCGGAGCAGATTTTGCGAAAGGTATGGGAATGACCAATTACCAGTATTCTATGGTAAGCAATGGAGCTTTGGTTGATCCTCAATTTGTTCAAAAACTAGGGTTCTGGGCGATTGATAAGCAGATGAATAATTTTGTGAATGATCTACAGTTCAATTATAAATTCGACAAAGGAAATGTAACGGCCGGATTTTATAAATCAAACTGGAAATCCCATCAATACTGGAACTGGAGTAATATCCTGACTACTGCTACAGACAGGCCCGAGCTGCTAAACCTGGTAGATCCATCTCTTAGTCCAAGCAGTGTAGGATATTCTAAAACGTATAACGGAGTGACGGATATGTCTACTTTGCTTAGGGATTCACAGATCCAGGGAAGTCTGAATGATCTTTATTTAAATCTGGATTACAATGTGACGGATGCATTAAGCTTTAATGGAGGAATCCGCTACAGCCGCGACTTCTACAGAGGATACAAAGTTAATACGACTACAGCCAATCTTAATAATTCAGGGTTAACCGTTGATGGAACTCATGGTTTTGATACCACGACTGCTGATGACCATATGAATGTTCTCGGAAATCAGTTTACCTATTGGTATTATGATATTAATAAAGTCTCTTATACATTGGCATCTAATTATAAGATCAATCGTGAAAATGCGATATATGCCCGTTTTTCCCATGGATTCAGATCTCCAAATGAAGAAGCATATTACAATAATATAGGAAATTTAAGTGTTGTAAAACCTGTATTAACCAACCAGTTGGAAGTAGGGTATAAGTATTATTCCCGTACTTTCGATATTGCAGTGATTCCTTTCTATTCGGCACTTAAAAACCTTTCATTTACAGATGTTTACTCAGACGGAACTTCGGAAAATAAATTTGCCAATACTACCAATTTTGGGGTAGAAATTGAAGGATATGCGAGATTATTCAATAATGTCTTTGAAGTTACTTTCAACGGGACCATTCAGAATCCGAAATATAAAGATTTTAACGGACGAAATGCTGATGGTACTACCTTCGATTATAGTGGAAATATTGTAAGAAGAATTCCTAAGTTCTATTTCAATATTGCGCCTGCGGTGAATATTACCAAAGAATGGAGAGCGTATGTGAGCATGAATTATTATGGAAAACGTTTCCAGAATGAAGGAAATACAGATGATAATATTCTGCCTTCATTTACTGAATTTGGAGCCGGAATGTCTTATCAGTTAGGAAAAATTCGCTTTGCAGTAGATGGAACCAATATCTTTAATACGATCGGAATTACAGAAGGAGATCCAAGGTCTCAGACTGTAGCCGGAAATATAAGAATGGCAAGACCTATTATGGGAGCAGCTGCCAGAGCATCTATTACTTTAGATTTCTAAACTCTATTTCTTTATAACATGAAACCGCCAGGGCCTAGTCCTGACGGTTTTTTTATTTCCCTCACAGACGATGTAGATTAAACCGCTTTTATTATAAATAGAAATCTGCATAATCTGTGAGCGATTAAATATCTTATTTCACAGCACTCCTGATTGTTTTAAATACAATACTTAGATTCTTCCAGAATGATAAAGATGTGTGTCGCACCTATACCCTCAAACTTTCCGACTCTAAAACCCGATTCCTGCCTATTTAAAAAACGGATTATACTGCTTTTCAAAACCAATCGAAGTAGGGTTTCCATGACCGGAGAAAACCTGTGTGTCAGGGTCCAGTACGAAAAGTTTTGTTTTGATACCATCAATTAATTGTTCATAATTTCCTTTGTAAAGATCTGTTCTGCCGATACTGCCTTCAAACAATACATCACCGGAGATCATGAATTTCTGATTTTCGTTGTGATAAACAACACTTCCCGGAGAATGTCCAGGAACGTGATAAATTTTAAATTTCTCTCCATCCAGCTCAAGTTCTTCTCCTTCGTTAATATATTCGATATCTACTTTTACAGGATCAACAGGGAATCCGAATCTCATTCCACTCGCCTGAAGCATATCAAGAACTTCCTGATCTTCCTGATGCATATTCACCGGAACCTTAAACGTATCAAATGCCCATTGAAGTCCCAAAACATGGTCAATATGTGCATGAGTTAAAAGAATTTTCTGAATGTTCAGTTCTTTTTCTTTGATAAAATTATCAATGGCTTTGGTCTCCTGCTCATTCATATTTCCTGGATCTATTAACCAGGCATTTTTATTTTCATTATAAAGAATATAGGTATTCTCACTCGCGAAGTTGCATACGAAACCTTGAATCTGAAGCATAATCTGAATATTTTTATTCAAAAATACGATATTATTAAGAAAATGGCTATTTTTCGTTATCTTCGTCATAATGAAAACTTTGCGAATACTCTTACTTTCCCTGGGTGGACTGGTTTATGGACAAAATATCCAAAGTATCCAGCTATTCAACCCACAGACGAATGATGAAACGCCGGTCATCAAATTCGGTGAACAATTGGTGTTAAGCTTTGATGATCTTACCAATGGTAGTGAGATCTACAGATATACCATCAAACATTATGACAGAAACTGGAATGATGATAATTTGTTCTTTACGGAATTTGCCACGGGTACTATGAATGCGCTTTTAGACAAGTTTCAATATTCATTCAACACTTTACAGGCATATACTCATTATAAGCTGACTTTTCCTAATGATAAAATTCAACCGAAAATATCAGGAAATTATGAACTGATTGTTTACAAAGATTCTGTAGATAAACCGCTTTTTAAAAGAAGATTTTATCTGGTGGAAGATATGGCGACTTTAGGCGTGAATGTTTCAAGAATAGCAGACGCCAAAAATCCTAATATCAATCAGAGAGTAGAAATACAGGCTTTACCGAAAGCTGGTGATCTTTCTTCCAATGTAAACTCTATGAGTTTGAATGTGATGCAGAATAACAATCCCAATATGACGGTTTCCAATTTGAAACCAAGTTCTGTTTTGGGGAACCAGCTGCTTTTCCAGCAAATGAATCTTGCTTTCCCCGGAGATAATGAATTCTATTATTTCGATAATAAAAACATGACGACTCCTGCGGATATGGTTCGTGCCGTAGAAGTTAAAGATGATGTCAATCATACGTATTTATATCCGGTTTGGGCATTTCCTTTAAATTATCAATACCAACCCGATGTAAACGGAGCCTGGTACTATAGAAGAAATGACCTGGGAAGAGAAAGGGATGCTGAAAGAGAAGCAGATTATTCCTGGGTATATTTTTATCTGGAATCAGATCCGGTAGATAAAGATATTTATATTCTTGGAGGATTCAATAATTTTAAACCTGGCAAAGAAAATCAGATGCAATATGATGCTGCAACGAAACAATATGTAGCTAAATTATTCCTGAAGCAAGGGTTTTATAACTATATTCTTGCCACAAAACAAGGGGATGCACCTTTAGATTTTGGTGAGGTGAATGGTAATTTCTGGCAGACTGAAAACCTTTATCAGGCTTTTCTTTACTTTGCCCCTTTTGGGCGTAATTATGATGGATTGATGGGGTATGGAGAATTCAGGACTCCGGTTAGAAAATAAAAATGTAAAATCAATATTAAATGATAATAAAGGTTATTTCGAAAGAGATAACCTTATTTTTTTTATCCAAAATATCAAATAAGGATAATTTTATCCAATAAAATGCAGTACATAATGAAAATAATAATTCACAAAAGAATGATTTTTGTGAAATTAATTCATGAAAACTATTTATAATAATAAAATTATGTTTAATTATTTCTCTTTGTTTTAAAATCGTTATTGTGGTTTGTTTAATGATTTATATTTTCAATTGAATTTTAAATAACATATATATCATTTTGTTGTGAAAAGTTTATACCTTCGTTTTACACTTAACAAATATTATTTATGAAAACAAAATTTATTTTAGCAGTCAGCGTTGCAGCCTGCTCCTTCGTTTTTGGACAAAACACT
This sequence comes from Chryseobacterium sp. Marseille-Q3244, assembly GCF_940807095.1. Classification (NCBI taxonomy): domain Bacteria; kingdom Pseudomonadati; phylum Bacteroidota; class Flavobacteriia; order Flavobacteriales; family Weeksellaceae; genus Chryseobacterium; species Chryseobacterium sp. Marseille-Q3244. The sequence continues at coordinate 271,914 of NZ_CALNWX010000006.1, forward strand.
CCATCAAAAGTAATTTCCGGTAAAAATGGATTACACGCAGAATTTCTAAGATTTGATAAAAACGGGCCTGCTTTTCAGGGAAGTCCTGTTTTATTTGATGAAAGATCTGAAAGACTTTCACCGGGGCAATCTCGTAAATTGGGTGCTGAAACAGACCAGCTAGGGTTTGAAACTCACAGATTCCAGCAAACAGTGAATGGTATTCCTGTAGAATATGGAATGATGGCTGTACAGACTAAAAACGGTAAAATAGTAGGACAGACAGGAAAATGGATTCTTGATGTTCCTCAAAGCGTTGAGAAACAGGCAAACCTTTCTGAAAGTATAGCGCTGCAAAATGCCTTATCATTTGTAGGGGCAGAATCTTATAAATGGCAGAATAAAGATGAAGAAGATTTTATTAAAAGAGAAACGAATGATAAAAATGCCAGTTTTGCACCCAAGGGTGAGCTGGTTTACTATTCAGAACCTACTGACGAAAAGCTAAATGATCTTACCTTAGCCTATAAATTTGATATTTATGCAGAAAAGCCATTAAGCAGACAATATGTTTTTGTAGATGCAAAAAATGGAAAGATATTAGGAACTGACGCATTGATTCATGATATTAATACACCGGGAACAGCTACAACAGGTTATAGCGGAAACAGAAATATTGTTGCAGACTCTTATAATGGAAGTTACAGACTAAGAGAGACCGGAAGAAACGGTGGAACAGCTGTTGAAACTTATGACTTAAAAAAAGGAACAAATTACTCAACGGCAGTAGATTTTACAGACTCTGATAATGTTTGGAATAATGTAAATACCAATAAAGATCAGTATGCAACAGATGCACACTGGGGAGCAGAAATGACGGTAGATTACTTGTATACAAAATTTGGCAGAAAGAGTATTGATAACAATCATTTTGCTATAAAATCATATGTTCATTATTCCACCAATTATTTCAATGCATTTTGGGATGGCTCAAGAATGACCTATGGTGATGGAAGTTCTACCACAAACGGAGGAAAGCCTCTGACAGCCATTGATGTTTGTGGACACGAAATCACACATGGAATGACCTCTAAAACTGCGAATTTGGTATATCAAAGAGAACCGGGAGCTCTGAATGAAGGGTTTTCAGATATTTTTGGTAATACAATAGAAAAATGGGCCAGACCAAGTCAGGCGAGTTGGACATTGGGTGAAGATTTCAGTTATGTGATCAGAAATATGGCAAACCCTAATGCTTACAGCCAGCCGGATACTTATATGGGAACCTACTGGAAAACTACCACTACCTCAGGTTGTGTAACTCCTAGCCAATCCAATGATTATTGTGGAGTTCATACCAACTCGGGAGTTCTTAACTTTTGGTATTATTTATTGGTAACAGGAGGTACAGGAACTAATGATAAAGGTTTTGCCTATAATGTTTCAGGAATAGGATTTGATAAAGCAGCTGCAATTGCTTATAGAACACTGACTAATTACCTTACTTCTAGTTCCAATTATGCGAATACAAGAACATATTCTTTACAAGCTGCTACAGATTTGTATGGGGCAGGAAGTAATGAAGTAACACAGGTGACTAATGCCTGGAATGCAGTAGGTGTTGGAGGCGGTACCTCTCCGGCAGGACTTATTGCATCAGCAGCTAATGAGTCTCCTTATACGATCAGTCCAAATCCGGCAACAGACAGGTTTACTGTATTGTTTAATGGAAAAGAAGGTAAAGGAACTGTAGAAGTGGTTAATTTAACAGGAAGAAAAGAACTTTCTGAAAAAGTTAATCTTACGGATGGGACAAATAAACTGGAAATAAAGCTGCCATCCAATATGCTTCCTGGTGTTTATGTTGTAACCGTGAACGGACAGAAAGCTGGAAACTTAATTAAAAAATAATCTTTTATATATCTTAAATAAAGAATCTGTCCTCAATAGAGGCAGATTCTTTTGTTTTTACAGGTTTGACATCAAATGATAAACCTGTGAAATCCTTTATCTTAAAGCTATTTTTGGTTTTTTATGTATTGTTCTCTATAAATTTAATTTGAAAGCTAGACAAATTTCGGGTGTATTATTCACTTAATAATGATATTTCTCATTTATTTAATTTTTGATTTATGAAGTCACTTCTTGTTGAAATATATTTTTTTAAATTCGCTGACCCCATTTATTAATGGGGGATTCTAATAAAAAAAATATAAAAAAATGAAGCGGATTATTTTATTTTGCTGCGCAGTTTCTCTGTGCCTTATTTCCTGTGTAAGGGATAATAACAATGAAGAATTTCTACATTCTGATCAATCTCAAAAAATGGGTCGTTTCGACACTCAGCCTTTTAGTTGGGATGTCTCTACTATTGATAAAGATCACATCTTTGTTGGAGATAACAGTACAAAAGCGGGAGCTTCAGGAGTTAACCCGGCTACAGGGAAAAATATCAGTGTTAACAGTTCAACAATATATCCGGGAGCGGTATATCCTTTAAACAGAATTGAAAATTTTACATTTGATTCAGAAGTTAATTATGATAAGAATCCATATGATTTGATTTTCTCATTTTCTAATCCTTATGTTATTGAAGGAATAGATAGTCCAAAAGGATTTACTACCTATAATAATATGCTGTCTCAGGCAGTTACATCTAAAAATTTCAATGATTATATCAATTCAGGGGTGAAAAAAAGTGTTGATTATTCAGCAACAGAATGTTATAGCTATTCAGATGTTCAGAAGGCACTTTCTTTTAATGTTGGTTTAGGAACCATTTTTACTACAAAAATGTCTCAAAATACACATACTACAAAATATAAGAGTATCTATTTTGCAAGACTTGTAGCAACTTCATTCGATGTAATATTCGAACCTAGCAAAAATGGATTTTTTAAATCACCGGAGCACAATAACGATGCTAAAACCATTCAGCAGACAGGTGTTCCTTCTCAATATTTTACCAGCAAACCTTACTTTACTAAACAGGTAACTTATGGAAAATATGCTTATTTAGCGATTGAAAGTGAATATTCTTACGAAAAAGTAAAATCTGCTATTGAGGCTACCTTTAATATCTGGAAAGTATCAGGTGGTGGTGGATATAACCAGGAAACAACAGAAATTTTATCAAAATCTGTAGTAACGGTTATGACTACAGGAGATAAGAGTACAGAGCCTTTCTGGGGAAATTCCTTGGATAACCTGTATTCTATGTTCAATGTGAAATTTGATTCTAATTTCTATGGTTACCCTATTTTTACTCAAATGAGAAGTGTAGCTACTGATGAAACTCTTGAATTGGACAATCCTACAAGTGTTGATAGAGCTAAACTTGTAACTTATGTTTATAAAGGAGATAAACGTTGGACAGGATTTGGAGGGGTAAAAGTGCTAAACCTGAAAGCGAATTCTAACAATACCAACGAATTCTCAAGAATGGATATTGATGTTTCATTCAGAAGTAATAGTTCAGGGGCCTATATAACAAGATCATATACGAAGTATTTTACTCCAACTTCTACATCCATTCATGTTCCGGAACAAATGTTCAAAGAAGGATTTAAGCTGGATCATAACTGGGTAGGAAGAACCTGGGATGGAGAATCTGAAACAATGACCAGAATAACCCTGTATGATAAAGCCGGAAACAAAGTTTCTGTTCCGCATACTACAGAGTTTGCATGGTTTGGTTCGTATGATAATTTTTAATTAAAAAGAATATCCCATAAAAATAAAAAGGGCTGCCTTAAGATGAGGCAGCCCTTTTATATTGTGATAAATGATTATACTAGATAAAAATCATTCAGTTTTTCTTCGCAAAGTGTTTTTACCACTTCTATCCATCGGTCTTCATCATTCAGACAGGGAATGTAGTGGAAGTTTTCCCCACCACCATGCATGAACTGCTCTTTTCCTTCTACAGAAATTTCTTCCAGTGTTTCAAGACAGTCTGATACGAACGCAGGACAAACCACAGCAAGATTTTTAACACCTTTTTGAGGAATGGTTTCCAGAGTTTGATCTGTATAAGGCTCAATCCATTTGTCTTTTCCTAATCTTGACTGGAAAGAAACAATTGTTTTTTCCTTTGGAAGTCCCATCTTGGCAATTACTGCCTCAGTGGTTTTATAACATTGATGTCTGTAACAGTAAGCATTATGAGTATCTACCTGACTGTTGATACAATTGGCATCATCAATTTTACAGGTGTTGGAAGGATCTGTTTTATACAGATGTCTTTCCGGAACTCCGTGATAAGAAAACTGAAGAGCATCAAAATTCTCAGGAAGTTTTTCCTTGATACTTTCAGCAAGACAATTGATGTAGATATCTCTGTTGTAAAAAGGTTGAATATAATTGATCTTTACGGTTGGAAATTTCTTTTTTCTTACCTCTTCTGCTTTTTCAATAACAGTTTCTGTAGTACTCATTGCATATTGAGGGTAAAGCGGGAAAAGAACGATTTCAGAAATTCCCTGATCCACCAGTTTTTGAATTCCGGTTTCAATACTGGGTTCAGCATATCTCATCCCGATTTCCACAGGTACGTCTACCAGTTTTTGAAGCTTTTTCTGAATCTTTTCAGTAATGGCGATCAAGGGTGAACCTTCATCCGTCCATACCGTTTTATAGGCTTCGGCAGATTTAGCAGGTCTTGTTTTCAGGATAATCCCCTGAACAAGCAACGCCCGAAAGATCCAACGGTAATCAATTACCCTTTCATCCATCAAAAATTCATCAAGATATTCCTTTACATCATTTACAGCTGTAGATCTTGGTGATCCAAGGTTGACCAGTAAAATTCCTTTTTTATTCAATTTTTTTATTTTAATGATGAAACAGACTTTTCAAAATCTGTTACCAATTCTAATACTTTAGCAAAGGTATTGTTTTCAACTGAGCCATCAGGCTCAAACTTACCCTTTATCGCTTTGATTAAAAGCTGATGTTTATCATCAATGACAGCACCAAGGGTTTTTAAAATCAATAATAATTCTTCATGACCTTTCTCTCCATGGGCAGAACCTGTAATGATGGCAACAGGCTTATCCAGAAAAACATTCGTGGAAACACACCATTCCAATAGGTTTTTTACCCTGCTCGGAATACTGAAAATATATTCCGGAGTAGAAATAATAACACCTGCTGAATCTTCAATATCTTCTCTGATCTTCATAATTTCCTCAGGCGTATCAACATCCGTTAATGCCGTATCAAAATGAGGAAGAACAGAAAGATCATCATACATCTGGAATGTAATATTGGGATTCTTATCCAATACCTGTTCTATCAGTTTCTGATTACTGGAATTGTTTGTAGCGCTTCCAATAATGATGAGGATCTTTTTTGAAGGGATCATGAACTCCTGATTATCCGTTTACTGCTTCCACTCTTTCTACAAGGTCCGGAACGAATTGTTTTAAAATATTTTCAATTCCGTTCTTTAGAGTAGCCGTAGAACTTGGACATCCTGAACACGCTCCCTGTAAAAGCATTTTAGCTGTTTTGGTAGATTCATCATATTCCATAAGGGAAATTTTTCCACCATCATTTTCTACAGCCGGAGCTACATATTCATTTAAGATATCAGAAATCTTCTGCTCATCATCAGTATAGTCTCTGTTGATGATTTTTTCTACAGGATTTTCGTGTTTCTGCGGTTCAATGTTTGAAATTTCACCACCATTTTGAAGATACTCAGCAATAAGAGCACGCACGGTCATCATTACTTCATGCCATTCCACAGAGTTATCTCTGGTAACTGCTACAAAGTTATCTGAAATGAAAACCTCAGTTGCAAAATTAAATTCCTTAAAGATAGCTGCCGCTAAAGGAACCTCAGCTGCTGCTTCTCTTGATTTTACTTCTATAAAGCCTTCCATAAGTAGTTTGCTGGAAACAAACTTCATTACATTCGGGTTAGGCGTCATCTCAGAATAGATCTGATACATTTCTTTTTTCTTCTGAAGATAAATTCTTGGATTGGCCAATAATTCGTCTTCAATCACATTTTTCAGGCTTTCAGCTACATGTTCCCATTCGATAGTATCCTGTTTTGCTACTGCTACAAAATTAGCTGTGATGAAAATTCTTTCTACAAACGGATAATTGAAAAGTTCCTGTGCCAAAGGAATTTCTGAAATATCTGAATTTCTGTCCAACTCCAAAGACCCTGGAATCAAGTTGTAATCTGCTACAAATTTCATCACTTTTGGGTTTTCAGTTGGTTCTATAAGTACGGTACGCATTTTTTTCGTTAAATTTGAGATACAAAAATACGCATTAGAAGTTAGAAGCTGTAAATTGGGAGTTAGATTTTTGCTATCACTGTAATTTAGAAGTTAGATACTAAAAAGCAGAAGGTAAAAATCATGACTTTCAAACAGGCTTATTTTCAAATTTTCAAATTAAAACTATGGCACTTATAAAAGAACTTTTAGGAAAAATACCACAGATCGGAGAAAATACTTTTTTAGCTGAAACCGCTACCATTATTGGAGATGTTACGATGGGAAAAGACTGCAGCGTTTGGTATAATGCAGTGATCAGAGGTGATGTTCATTATATTAAGATGGGTGATAAAGTAAATGTTCAGGACAATGCAATGCTGCATTGTACCTATCAGAAACATCCATTGAATATTGGAAATAATGTATCCATTGGTCATAATGCTATTGTTCATGGATGTACAATCAAAGATAATGTACTGATCGGAATGGGAGCAATTGTGATGGATGACTGCCTGGTTGAAGAAAATTCAATTGTAGGAGCAGGTTCTGTAGTAACTCAGGGAACACATATTAAATCCGGAGAAGTCTGGGGTGGAGTTCCTGCCAAAAAGATCAAGGATATCAACGCTCAGCTATTGGAGGGCGAAGTAAACAGAATTGCAGATAACTATGTGAAATACTCATCATGGTATAAAGAGAATGTGAAAGATTACGAATTGTAGAGAATAGAGTACGAGATGCATGGTGTGAGTTTCGGATGCAAGATTTTTGATTGAACAGCAGGTCTTGATATGAAACTTCCAGGTCTCTGGTTTGAATCTAATACATAAAAAACAAAAGCTCTGTCTTTCGACGGAGCTTTGTATATCAAGCCTTCTGTGTTGATTTGATATAGAACCTTTGCTTTATTTTTATTTTGATTCTGGAGTAATTAATCGTGCTTCTCCATCAATACATTTAATATATGACGGAGGCGTAATCATCATACAGTCAGACATAATATTATATTTTTCGTTAAAAATTCTTACTTTATCCGTATACTCATTAATTCTCGGTAAAATTGAGGACTCAATTTTTTTAGGATAAGCAATATATTGCTGAGGTCCACCACAGGACTTTACACCCATGGGAGCGAAGGTCCAGTCGCTGGCATTTGTACAATTTTCCCCTTTAGCTTCAGATTCAATGGAAGCTTTTAATTTATCCAGCTGTGCCTGGTCGTACTTTTGACTGTCTTCATCAGCAGGTCGATTGCTAATATCTATGGGAAGATTAGTATCAAGATTCTTTGTTGAATTACAGGAAACCAGCGTTAATGTAGTACATAATACTATTGCAGGGATATGCAGGAAAATTTTTTTCACAATTGACTTTTTTCTTTTTAAGATTTTTCAAAACTTATGCCAAGGTAAGAAAATCAAATTCATTTCCGTATTTTTGACAACGATGAACAATCATTTTTTTGACTTAATAGAGTATACCAACAGAAGTGTTTTTCTGACTGGAAAAGCCGGAACAGGTAAAACAACGTTTCTTAACGATTTTGTAAGACGAACAAAGAAAAAGCATGTAGTGATTGCCCCTACTGGGATTGCAGCAATTAATGCGGGTGGAGTCACCATCCATTCCATGTTTGGATTACCCCTGAGAACTTTTTTGCCTACCACAGAAAGGATAGATACCAGTTTGGCTAATAATATTGCCGATCTGATGCCCCATTTTAAATATCGTAAAGATAAACTTAAGCTTCTAAGAGAGGTTGAGATCATTATTATTGATGAGGTTTCCATGTTGAGAGCTGATGTACTGGACATGATGGATTTTTCTTTACGATTTATCAGGAGAAATAATCAAAGGTTTGGTGGAGTACAGATGTTATTCATTGGGGATTTATTTCAGCTTCCGCCTGTGGTAAGAGACGAACACATTCTAAAAATGTATTATGATTCGCCTTTCTTTTTTGACAGTCATGCCATTAAAGACATTCCGATTGTTACCATTGAACTTACAAAAGTCTACAGGCAGTCTGATCAGGAATTCTTAGAGATATTGAACGCCATTCGTGATGGTGATGTAGCCAATATAGATTTCAACCATCTGAACAAAAGATACGATCCGGATTTTGATATGGGGAAAGAATCTTACGTTTATCTGTGTTCTCACAATAAAATGGCAGATGAAATCAACCAGGAAAAACTGAAGGAAATAAAAGTAGACCCTAAAACCTATGAGGCCAAACTTGTTGGAGATTTTAAAGAAAATCAATTTCCCAATGACCAGTTTTTGGAACTTAAAATAGGTGCCCAGATTATGTTCATCAGAAATGATATTTCCGGAGAGAAGAAATATTTTAACGGAAAGCTTGGAGAGATTATCGGGTTGGATGAAGATGAAATTCGCGTTGTTCTGGATGAAAGTGAAAGAGAAATTACCGTAAAAAAAGAAACCTGGGAACAGAAAAAATATTTCCTGGATACAGATAAAACAATCAAGGAAGAAGTTTTAGGAAGTTTTGAGCAATTTCCTATCAAATTAGCCTGGGCTGTTACCATTCATAAAAGCCAGGGGCTTACCTTTGATAAAGTAATTATTGATGCCGGAAAAAGTTTTACTGCCGGTCAGGTCTATGTAGCCTTATCACGTTGCCGAACGTTGGAAGGAATTGTTTTAAAATCAAAAATCACTCCTGAGGTTATTTTTAAAGACAACAGAATCCTGCAATTCCATAGCAATACGGTTGCGAACGATCATATAGATGCTATTTTGAACCAGGAGAAATACGATTACAGTATTAGAAAAGTACTTCGTACTGTGGATTGTCAATGGTTTTTAAATGAAGTAGAGGAGTGGAACAAGCTTTCTGTTACCACTAAAAATATAGACCGCGCTAAGGCCAATCAGCTGTATCTTCAGTTGAAACATGAAGCTACCAATCTTGGAAAAATCTTTGAAAAGCTGGAACGTGTGATCTTTCAAAAGGTGAATAATTTCATTGAACAGAAAGAAGAATGGTCCGAAATTGAAAGCAAGTCCAAAGGAGCGGTTAATTTCTTCTTTACGGAAACCCGAAATAAAATTTTCGATCCATTGAAAGAGTTTTATGCTGAAATTAAAGGGGCAAAAGGTCTGAAACAATACAATGAAGAAGTGAAAAGCTGGCTGGAAGATATTGAAGAATACCTAAATAGTTTAAAGGATATTCACCTTCTTGAAGTAAAGCTTCTTGATGAAAAGAATGATAAAGAAGTCAGCATGAAAATTGCTAAAGTTCCTTCACAGGTTCTAACTTTTCAACTTTTTGAACAAGGCAAAACAATTGGTGAAATTGCATTGGAAAGAGGATTGGTGAAAGAAACCGTAATTGGCCATCTTGCCAAGTTTGCGGAACAGGGATTGCTGGATATTTCAAGAGTCATTACCTCAGATAAGATCAAGGCATTTGAAGATGAATTTTATAAAAATCCACATGAGACTTTAACAGAGTGGAAGAATGCTTTACCTAACCATTTTGAATTTAATGAAATCAGAATTTTAATCAATCATTACAATTATAAAAAAGAAAAGAATTCCTAGGGAATTCTTTTCTTTTTTGCATGATATTAATAGGAGTTTGAGATTTATGGATACATTGTATTAATGGTATTGATATCTCCGGTTGTAAATCCTGTTCTGTTGTAGGTAAAATTAGTGTTGTCTGCTCTTTTAATAGTAGGTAAACCATTTTTAGAATAGGAATTTGGCCAGTACATCATTACAGAATTGATATTAAAAGGACCTATATCCGTTCCGGAAGTATATTTATTGAAATTATAAGCCTGTCCGTCCTGAATATTGTTCCACTGAATGCTTACATACTGATCTCTGTCTTTACGGGCATGTTCATGATAAAGCCCTACCGTATGACCCATTTCATGAATCACTGATCCCACCGAAATATATTGATCCAAAGAAACAGTCTGTTTTCCGCCTTGGTATCCTATATGAGCCCATCCATCTGATCCGTTTGAACTTCCGAAGATAAACTCAACATAATTAGATTGATTGGTACGTGGAATCCACTGAGTATTGGTTTTGTTATTATACTCACTTACTGCAGTATTGATTTTATTAACATTGATAGAGCCCATATTGCTGGCAATTGTGTAATATATTTTACCACTTGGCCATTTGTATAAACTGGCGCCTCCTTTATTGGCTGTGCCTCCTTCTGATAATTGTTGATCAGAAAGAACAATGTCTCCCTGGAAAAAATTCAAATCATTTTTTCTTTCATAAGTAATTTCCTGGCCATTTAATTGCCCTTTTTTAAGATGAGCAATATTCACTGCATTGGTTTGGGTTTCGCTTGCCATTTCGTCATTACTTTTGCTGCATGAGGATACTATTGCAGTCATCGCAAGGCTTACTATGAAAGTTCTTTTAGTCAATACTTCCTGAGAAAACAAGTTATTAATTTTTTTGTTCATGATAAAGATTTTTTCAAATTGTTTATATACGAATATAATAAATATATCTCTTTATTTTGAATTATTTTTCAAATGTTTATAAATATATAGATGAAAGTGATAATGAATTTGCTTGAGATTATTTTAAAAGTGGCGAGAGTAACCTGAGAAATAAATATAAAAAATAACACAAAAGGGGGATGGTATACGATGGCATTAGTTTATAACTTTATGATAAACTAATGCCCATGAAAACAATATTAATCTCAGTTTGTTCTTTTGTGTGCGGATTATACCATGCTCAGGAGAAATCTTCGGATAATTTTCAGTTTGGAGCGACGCTGAAAGCCAGTATTAATTTTACAAGTAAAGAGAATAAGAACAGATTAAAAAATGAACCGGTTTTATTTTTTAAGATATCCACTTCATTTGGAGTGGCAAATACTTGGTTGAGTAAAAGCTTTTACCCCTCTCTGAATACTGAAATTCACCTATATAATGGGGGTTTAGGAAGTGATAATGTAAGGAAATCTGCTAGCAATCGTATGATTTTAGATGCCATCTTTGCTTTAACACTTACTTCAGGATTTAATTATAATCCTGATACTCATAATCCTTTAAAATATTTTGCAGACTTTGCTATCCCTGCTTTAAACAATCCATATTCTGTTTCAGGATCACTAGGAACTAATTTGATTTTTACAACAGATAAAAAGAGAGAAACTCAAAGAGTGGGCTTTGCCGGTCTCAATGTTAAAGGAGTTCAGGCATTCACCTATAACGATGGGAGCTTTTTTGCTAGAATGTTTTTGGGAGATGGTGAAGATCGTTATTATACAGGAGGAGGGGGATTGTCTTATACTACCAGCTGGAGAAAGGCTGAAAATCTGCAAGATGCTTCATTGGAGTTATCTTATCATAAATTTACAGGGTATACAGACGAAACATTTCAGTTAAGTTATGATATTGGGGCTTCTATGGTTACCTATAAAGATGAAGATCAATATAAATATAATAAGAGCTTATGGAAGCTTAGCGCCAGATATACAGAAAATAATGTTGGATATGGAGTCAATATTAACCAGTATAATTCTGCAAAATGGGATGCCCAACATTTGATTCATTGGCTCACCTACTGTCCGTATCATTTTGTTCCCTACAATAAATTTTATTCTGTTGAACCATTTCTATACATAAGAAAACAATAATGCCATGAAAACAAAAATATTATTATGCTTTATGGTGATCTGTTCACTAATGAGCTGCAAATTTTACGTCATGTATAAAGAAACGGCTGAGCTTGGATTTGCATGTGGCAAAGAGGATGATGAATTCATAACAGTTTATGAAAAAGATAAGAAAGAATACGAAGTTTATGTACGATATAATCAATCTAAATATTTGTACTTTAACAATACTCAGAGAGTAAATCAGCCGGGGTATGATTCCAAAAAATACAGAACAGAAATTCAGTATATTATTGTAAATACTAAGAATAATCATATGTTTTTTGTTTCAACAACTCCTTCCCGATATATTTTGAATAAGGATAAGAATACTTATTTAATCGGAAAAAAGGGAAACAGTTATTTTTTTAATAGTTATTTTATCGGGAAAATTACTGATACAACAATGATATTTAAAAGTGATAAAGAGAAAATGATCTGGAAGTTTAGGAGAAAAAATGATACTTTGAATATTAATACTGTTATTAATTATAAAATTAAGGCAAATAAAGAAATTCATACTTCCACCCGGTTAATATCCGAAATTTTAGGATGTGATTTTAAATTTGTAAAGCTTAATGATTTTGAAAACTTTACCTATGTAGAGCCAAGGGTATTTAATAATAAAGATTCCATAAAGGCGATAAAAGCTGGTAATGAAATCTCTTTGAACAGGATAAGATATATTGCTTGCGGAAATCAGGCTGTAAAAGTCTTGCTCAACTATGATAATGCAATTGATGAAAATAATGAGTTTAAAAATATCTTTTATAAACAGGGCCGTATCCGATTTATTAATGATCATTAATGATTTCGTTGGATTACAAAAATAATAAGGAAGGTGAAATACTTTCCAATAGTTTTTCCCTGAACTCATCAATAGATCCTATTAATTACAAAAAGTAACTAATGCAATTCAGATGTTTTAAATTTGTATGATTTTTAAAATCTAAAAATTAACATCTCAATATGAAAAATTTTGAAATTTCTGTTTTAGACCTTGCACCGGTAAAGCAAGGGAAAAGCATTCATGATACTTTTCAGGACAGTTTGTCCTTAGCCAATCATGCAGAAGGCTTAGACTATAAAAGATTCTGGCTGGCGGAACATCATAATATGGAAAGTATTGCCAGTTCAGCCACTTCCGTATTAATAGGTTTTATCGCCAATGGAACAAAAAAAATCAGAGTAGGATCAGGAGGAATTATGCTTCCCAACCACAGTTCTCTGATTATTGCAGAACAATTTGGAACATTGGAATCCCTTTTCCCAGGAAGAATTGATCTCGGACTAGGAAGAGCACCCGGAACCGATGGCTTAACGGCTCAGGCGCTAGGAAGAAATCCTGCGATCATTAACGAGCAGTTTCCAAGACAGATTCTGGAACTTCAACGATATTTTTCCAAAGAAAATGCTGATGCAATGGTTCGCGCTATTCCAGGAGAAGGATTGGATATTCCATTGTACATTTTAGGATCCAGTACAGATAGTGCTTGGCTGGCTGCAGAACTTGGTCTGCCCTACGCTTTTGCAGGACATTTTGCTCCCGAACAGATGGAAATGGCTTTTAAAATTTACAGAGAACATTTTCAACCTTCAGTCTATTCAGAGAAACCGTATATCATTGCCTGCGTGAATGGAGTAGCAGCAGAAACTTCTGAGGAAGCTCATAAAATTTCTACAACTTTATTTCAGGCGTTCATCAATATTATAAGAAACGACAGAAAACCTTTTGCCCCACCGGTAGATGATATGGATGAAATATGGTCACCTATGGAGAAATCAATGGTTTTGCAGAAGCTGAGATATACGTTTATCGGAGATCAGGATGAAATTAAGACAAAGCTTAAAGATTTTCAGGAAAAGTTTAATGTAGATGAACTGATGATTAATTCACATATTTACGATCATCAGAAAAGAGTAAGATCTTACGAGATCATCAGAGAAGCGGTGAACTCTTTATCCAAAGCGTAATAAACCATTCATATAAATTGGCAGATGCTTATTTTTATGAGTATCTTTGCACAAATAAAAAGTAAAAATGTCTGAGATTAAATTAAATACTATTCCAGAGGCCATTGAAGACCTTAGAAATGGGAAAATAATCATAGTAGTAGATGATGAGGATAGAGAGAATGAAGGAGATTTTCTTTGCGCAGCAGAATTAACAACACCAGAAATTATCAACTTCATGGCGCTTCACGGAAGAGGGCTTATCTGTATGCCACTCCCTGAAAAAAGATGTGATGAACTAGGACTTGAAGTAATGGTAAGCAGAAGCAGCGATCCTAAAGAAACTGCTTTTACCGTATCTGTTGACCTTTTAGGAAACGGAACCTCTACAGGAATTTCTGCAGGAGACAGAGCGAAAACGATTTTAGCTTTGATGGATGAAAAATCCAAACCTACAGACTTCATGAGACCAGGACATATTTTCCCGCTTCGTGCCAGAAAAGGAGGAGTATTGAAAAGAGCAGGACATACTGAAGCTGCCATTGATCTTACTCATTTAGCAGGTTTGAAGGAAGGTGGAGTAATCTGTGAAATCATGAACGAAGACGGAACAATGTCCCGTTTACCTGAACTTCAAGCATTTGCTCAAAAGCACGATATGAAAATCGTTTCTATTGAAGATTTAATTCACTATCAGCTTAAAAAAGGGAATCTTGTAGAAAGACTGGAAGAGAAAAAAGTAAAAACACATTACGGTGACTTTGACTTCTATGCATTTAGAGAGACTTCTAACGATCAGATCCATTTTGCATTGACAAAAGGAGCATGGACAGTAGATGAGCCGGTTTTGGTAAGAGTACAGTCTTCAGATTCGTATTTTGATGTATTAACAAGATTGAATAATGGTGAAAAACCTTTATTGGAAAAAGTAACCAATATGGTGAACGAAGCTGGAAAAGGAGCCATCATCTTTATCAATAACGTTTCAAATTCAGAAAATACATTAAGAAAACTTCAGCAATTCCTGAACTATCAGGATGGGCAGGAGCAGCATCCTACTTTAGCGTACAACTATAGAGATTATGGTATCGGAACGCAAATCTTAAAGAATTTAGGAATCAATAAGTTTAAAGTAATCACTCAAAACCCTGCTATCAAGCCTCAGGTTGGAGGATATGATGTAGAGGTTACTGAATTGGTACAGCTATAATAAGTAGGCAATAGTGAATTTACTTCACTTTGAATAATTGTTTATAAAATGAAATAAAAGGTTTAGGATTTTTCTAAACCTTTTTTTATTTTTAAACCATGACCGAGTCTTTACAAAAACATATCCGGGAGTATGTGGAAATTTCAGATGAAAAGCTGGAAAAATATTGCAATGCCTTTACCCATCGAAAAATAAAAAAGAAAGAGTTTTTATTAATGGAAGGAAGTATCTGTGATTTTGAAGGATTTGTAGTGAGTGGTTGTTTTAAGGTTTTTCATACCAATCGAAATGCAGCAGAGCAGATATTATATTTTGCTATTGAAAATTGGTGGATCTCGGATATAGACAGCTTTATCAACAGGATTCCATCCAAGCTTACCATTCAGGCACTCGAGAACAGTGAAATTCTTTTGATTTCAAGAAAAGATAAAGAAAAGCTTTACCAGGAGATGCCAGAAGTGGAAAGATTAATGAGACTTAAGTTTCAGAGTTCAATTATTGCATTACAACGTAGAATTATTGATAATTTAAGCAAGTCTTCTGAAGAGCGCTATATTGAATTTTTAAAAAAATATCCCCAAACAGCCCATCGTCTTACCAATATTCAGATTGCAGCTTATCTGGGAGTAACTCCTGAATCTCTCAGCAGAGTTCGTAAAAATATTGTAAAGAAAGATGAATAAGTTTCGGTTTTTTTTGCTTAAAAAAATTATTTGACTTAACGATCCTGAATGGTTTAAAAAAGAAAAGCCACAACAAAAATACCTGTTGTGACTTGTATGTATGGTTAAAATTCAACTGTAAAACTACAGTGTTATTTCATCAAAGTTTCTGAAACCATTCAGGAAATCCTTTACTGTCATTCTTTTCTTGCCTTCTAACTGAAGTTCCTGGGGAAAATATACACCATCCTGAGTATATATTTTGAACTCACTTTTTGAAATATCCAATGTTCCGGCAGGTTTTCCATGATGGGAGGTTTCAAATTTTCCACCAAATATTTTTAATCCTTTTTCCTCTTTACCAATTTTCAAAGTTGTGAAAGCAGCAGGATAAGGCGACATTCCCAGAATAAACTGATGTACAGTTTTAGAGGGTGCTAACCAATTGATTCTAGTATCCTCTTTAAATATTTTATAGGCATTTTTCGGGTGTTCAACCTGTGGTTGGGGTTTTTCTTCAATAGCATTGTCAGCCAATCCATCTAATGTTCTTACGACTAATTTTGAACCCATTTCCATCAATCTGTCATGAAGACCTCCTGCATTTTCATCCGGTAGAATTTCAAGCTCTTCCTGAAGAAGAATATTTCCTTCATCAATTTTTTCATTAATGAAGAACGTAGTTGCTCCAGTTTTTTCCTCGCCGTTAATAACTGCATAGTTGATAGGAGCAGCCCCTCTGTAATCAGGAAGTAAAGAGGCATGAAGGTTAAATGTTCCCATTCTAGGCATTTCAAAAAGAACCTTAGGCATCATTCTAAAAGCTACCACTACAAAAACATCAGCATCCAGTTTTCTGAGTTCTTCTAAAAATTCAGGATTTCTTAATTTTTCCGGCTGAAAAACAGGAATGTTATTTTCTGAAGCATAAACTTTTACTGGTGATTGGTTTATTTTCTGGCCACGTCCGCTTGCTTTATCCGCTACAGTTACCACACCTACAACCTGATGATGAGATTGATGAATAGCCTCCAAAGAAGTTTTTGCAAACTCAGGAGTACCTAAAAAAACGACTTTCAATGATTTCATAATGCAAAGATAAGTTTTTGCTCTGAGAGTGGGGAGCGTATGAGACTTAGGAGAAGAGAAATGGTATTTTTAAAATGCAAATCGTACCCCTATTTCTTATTTTAACCATTTCATTACTCATTACTCACATTACCCATGATTAAGTGCATATGTTCTGAAATTCAACATTTTTACCTTTCCGGAGTCTAATAGAAAAATTAAGTTTTCCAATATGCTTTCTTTGGAATGATAACTTAGCTGTACAGAAAGTTCTTCGATGGTTGCTGATTTTTTTGCCAGTAAATTAATGATCTGCTGGGAAATGTTTTTGCCAAAAATAGACTGTTTATTCTTTTCACAAACAGAACATTGTCCGCAGTTTTTTGAATTTTTTTCCCCGAAATAAGCCAGAATAAGTTTCATTTTACAATAATCCTTATCTTCAACATAGAATTTCATTTCTTCCCATTTCTGAATCTTATTTCGTTGAATATGTTCAAAAAGTTTCCAATAAGCATTATTGACAGCTCTCTCATCACGAGGTTTCAGAAATTTGATACTCGATAAAGCGCCGTCCAGGTATTCAAGATAGTTTCTCTGCTGAAGTTCCTTTAAACGTTCTTTGATTAAAGGAATACTCACTCCAATTTTATGGCTTACCTGCTGTTCACTGAACATCACTTTATGGGTTGTAATTCCGGACACAGTGCGGAGCAAAAGCTCTATGAAATAGGCATCTTTTTGTGGCAGCTGATCTATTTCATCAGATTTAATAAAAAGCTCCAAAGATGACAGGCTTTTATTGTCATTGTAGTAAATGACTTCCTGGTTATGAAGGAAATTTAGGACATTATTGATTTTGGCTTTTGATAACCTGGTAAAGTTTTGTATTCCGGTTGTATTCAGTTGGAATGTTTTCTCGGGTAACTCAAATTCTGCTACCTGAAAAATAGAGTAGAGGTAGTTGATGATCTTTAAAAATTCAGCCTTGTTGGGAATCTGGTTTTTGAGAATTTGATCAAAGTTCAAAAGCTCCTGTTTGTTCCAAAGCATAAACGCAAAACTCTCCTTACCATCCCTTCCGGCTCTTCCTATTTCCTGGTAATAATTTTCAATTGAAGCAGCAGGTGAGTAGTGGAGCACAAAACGAACATTATCCTTGTCAATTCCCATTCCAAAGGCATTGGTAGAAATTAAGACCTGATTATCACTATTATTCCAGGTGTTTTGTCTTGTATTCTTTTCCTTTGTAGTTAAACCTGCATGAAAATAATCTACATTTTTTAGCTGATTTTTCTTTAAAAACTCTGAAAGCAGTTCAGCTTCTTTTCTGGTTCTTACATAAACAATTCCTGAATCTGTATTGTATTTTAAAATATCCAGAACCCGTTGGAATTTATCGGAAACCTCTTCTGTAAATATTTTGATATTATCTCTTTTAAAGCTTTTCTGGAAGACAGCCGGGTTTCTCAGTTCAAGCTTATTTTTGATCTCTTCCAGAACCTTTGGAGTTGCAGTTGCAGTAAGTGCCAGGCATGGAGTTTCCGGATTATTCATTCTGAAACCTTTGATATTCTGATAGCTTGGACGGAAATCCTGTCCCCATTCAGAAATACAGTGTGCCTCATCAACAGCAATGAATGAGAGTTCAATTTCTTCGATATTCTGAAGAAACTGAATATTGGTTAGTCTTTCAGGAGATACATAAAGCAGCTTGGTAAGACCTTCTTTGCAACGATTGTAAATAGCTTCAGCATCATATTCATCCAATTCAGATGACAAGTATTCTGCTTCTATACCACGAAATTTCAGCTGATTCACCTGGTCTTTCATTAAAGCCAGCAAAGGGGAAATCACCAGACAGGTTCCTTCTTTTAATAAAGCAGGCAGCTGGTAACATAATGACTTACCGGCACCTGTAGGAAGAAGTACCAGACTGTCTTTTTCATTGATAACAGCATTGATAATTTCTTCCTGAGAATCTCTGAAGCCGGTATAGCCCCAGAAATACTTAAGAGTATCATATTTTAGCTTTTGAAAGTCCTGCGGAGAAATCATGTTGTAAAAATAAGGAAAGTATTAAGACAAAAAAAGCCACGCAAGGCGTGACTTTTATATAATAAATTAATAAGCTTATTATTTAGCTTCGAAGTATACTCTTCTGTTAGCTCTGTTTTTCCACTCAGGGCATTTCGTTGCTGGTTCACACTCAGGATATTTAAGGTCTTTTTCACCTTTACCTACAGCGTTTAATTTGCCAGACTGAACTCCGTTTTTGATTAGATAGTTCTTAACGTTGTTGGCTCTTCTCTGAGATAGTTTTTGGTTGTAAGCATCAGTACCTCTTGTATCAGTAGCTCCTACAACATTGTAAGAACCGTTTGAAGAATTGATGTAGTTTACAGCATTATTTAAGATAGGAGTGTTTGAAGGTAAAATTCTATCAGAATTTAAGTCAAACTCAATACCTTCCAGTTTAGTTTCTGTTTCTACTACTGGTCCTGTAGTGGTAGTAGGACAACCGTTGTTTTCAACAGGTCCTGGAACGGTTACACACTTATCGTAAAGGTCAATAACACCATCAAGGTCTGTATCAAGAGCAACACCGGCACCATCCACTCTAGCTCCTGCAGGAGTGTCAAGCTGTCTGTCCCAATCGTCGCATACTCCATCGTTATCAGCATCCCCTTTCTTACATACTTCGATATCCTGGTTTTTATTAGCCAAAACATCAAGTTTGTAATAGATTTCCTGAAGTGGGTCATGCCACATTAAGTGAGACTCATGTTTTCCTAATTTTACAGAAAGTCCTAAAGTTGCATTAAAGAAGTTATCAGAAACCTGTGAAGAACGTCTGTTGATCTCACTGTATGGATCACCTCCACCATCAAAAGTATCATCACCAGTTACTACATACATTAATCTACCTTCAATATCAATTCTTCTGTTCACTTTAAACTTCAGACCTGTACCAGCCTGCATGAATAAAGAACCTAATTTAAATGGCTTCACTTCAGTCATCAATCTTTGTCCAGTGGCATCTTTTTGGTATGCTCTGTAAGCAATGGTACCAACACCGGCATATCCGTGTAGGGCCCATCTGTAAGGAGAATGATTATCAACTCTTCTTAAAAGGTTAGAGAAGTTAATATCTCCCAAGATTGAGATCGCGTCGTATTGAGTTCTACCGGCTACCGCCTTTGCATCAGGTGCTGCATCTTTGGTATTGAACCATCCTTGTCTTGTTTCACCTCTGTCATATTGTAAATTGATTCCAAAAGCATGGGTGATCGCTTTATCAATACTTACATAAGCTGAATATCCGAAAAGGTTTTTACCGTTACCATTCTTAATGGAGGTTAAATCTGCTGACTGAAGTAGTGGAACTCCAACCCCAGCAGAAATAGACCAGTCATTAAATCTTTTTGATTGATTTGTGAATGGGGAAACGTTGGCAGACCCAGACGAGAACGTATTGGGATACTCTCCTTTTGAAACTGCCGTTGAGTCTTGTGCATAACTGGCAGTAGGAATCGCCAAAGCTAATGCAACAATTGCTAAACTTAATTTCATAGTGTTATTTTTTTAGTTAAGTTATTTTAAATGATTTTTTTACGCTAAAAAGTGATTTTTGTATTATTTTTTCCAAAACAATAGTGTCTATATCTTGCCAATATTGCACCTATTCCCCGGAAAATGATATAAAGGTATGTAAAAAAATTCGTAGTAGAAAAAAAAAAACCGAAAAGAACAATTCTTTTCGGTTTTACATGTATTATAAGAAATTACTTCTTCTTTTTCTTAGATGGTGCTTTTTTTACTGGTTTTTTTACAGAAGCATCTTCATAGTCTTTCTTTTTAAGAGAATCCCATTCTGAACCTTCTATAAATCTTACCGTAACTTTTCTATCTGCCATTCTTTCAGCATCAGAGGCTGAAGCTGGAATTTTAGCATCTACAGATCCTACTCCTCTTGATTTCAGTACACTTTCATTGATACCTCTGTTTTCAAGCGCTCCTACTACGGCAGCAGCCCTTTCTTTAGATAATCTTAGGTTATAAGCTGCATTTCCTTTAATATCAGTATGTCCTGTTAGTAAGTAGGTACCTCCGTTTTCTTTAATAATCGAAGCTGCTACATCAAGTTTACTGTTAGATTCAGGTCTGATCGTAGCCTTATTAAAGTTAAAGTAGATGTCTTTCAACGTTTTTTCTACTTCTACAGCAGTCTTATGATTATCTTTTTTCTCTATTGGACAACCGTTGTTTTCAACAGGTCCTGGAACTGTTACACATTTATCGTAAAGGTCGATAACTCCATCAAGGTCTGCATCAAGAGCAACACCGGCACCATCCACTCTAGCTCCTGCAGGAGTGTCAAGCTGTCTGTCCCAGTCGTCGCATACTCCATCATTATCAGCATCTCCTTTCTTACATACTTCGATATCCTGTTTTTTATTAGCCAAAACATCAAGTTTGTAATAGATTTCCTGAAGTGGGTCGTGCCACATTAAGTGAGACTCATGTTTTCCTAATTTTACAGAAAGTCCTAAAGTTGCATTAAAGAAGTTATCAGAAACCTGTGAAGAACGTCTGTTGATCTCACTGTATGGATTACCTCCGCCATCAAAAGTATCATCACCAGTTACTACATACATTAATCTACCTTCAATATCAAGTCTTCTGTTTACTTTAAACTTCAGACCTGTACCAGCCTGCATGAATATAGAGCCTAACTCAAATGGTTTCACTTCAGTCATCAATCTTTGTCCAGTGGCGTCTTTTTGGTATGCTCTGTAAGCAATGGTACCAATACCGGCATATCCATGTAATGCCCATCTGTAAGTAGAATGGTTATCAACTCTTCTTAAAAGGTTAGAGAAGTTAATATCTCCAAGAATTGAGATCGCATCATATTGAGTTCTACCTGCTACTGCTTTTGCATCAGGTGCTGCATCTTTGGTATTGAACCATCCTTGTCTTGTTTCACCTCTGTCATATTGTAAATTGATTCCAAAAGCATGGGTGATCGCTTTATCAATACTTACATAAGCTGAATATCCAAAAAGGTTTTTACCATTACCATTCTTAATGGAGGTTAAATCTGCAGATTGAAGCAGTGGAACTCCTGCTCCTACAGAAATAGACCAGTCATTAAATCTTTTTGATTGATTGGTAAATGGGGAAACATTCGCAGATCCAGAAGTAAAAGTATTAGGATACTTTCCATCTGCAGCTGCTGATGAATCCTGTGCATAGCTGACGGTAGGGATCGTCAATGCTAATGCAACGATTGCTAAACTTAATTTCATCGTGTATTATTTATTTTTGATTTTTTTGAAAAAATAGTTTTTTGGACTTTTTTTATTATTTGATAGGGCATCCGTTGTTTTCAACAGGTCCAGGAACGGTTACGCACTTATCGTATAAGTCAATAACACCATCAAGATCCATATCTAAAGCAACACCGGCACCATCTACTCTTGCTCCTGCAGGAGTATCAAGTTGTCTGTCCCAATCGTCGCATACTCCATCATTGTCCTGGTCTCCTTTTTCACAAACCACAAGATCTGTAGTAGCATTTTCTAAAACATTGGTTTTGTAGTATGCTTCCTGAAGTGGATCATGCCATGCTAAGTGAGATAGATGTTTTCCTAATTTGAAAGATACCCCCAAAGATACCGTCCAGGCATTGTAAGATCTTCTGTTGTTAAGGATTGTATATCGATATCCTGATTCTGTAGGGGCTTTAGGATCATAACTTGAATTATTGTATCCACTACCATCAAATGACTGCTCCCCACTGATAATATACATGGTTCTTGCTTCAACATCAATAAGTGGTGAAACATTATACTTTAGTCCTAAACCAGCCTGATAGTATACAGAATTAATATCAAGATCCTGCTTTACAAATAATGGTGTTCTTTTAGGATTGTCACTCCATCTGTTTCGATCATTATCGTGTAAAGAAGTTCTGTACCCTTGAAGTCCAATTCCTCCATACCCGTGGAATGCCCATCTGTAAGGGGAGTGATTATCTACTCTTCTTAATAAGTTGGAAAAGTTGATATCACCCATCAAAGCGATTTGGTCAAACTGTGTAGTTCCGGTAGCTACGCCCGCAGCTATTCCAGGAGCTCCAGGAAGTTGTCCTGTTTGTTTCGTTTCTCCTCTGGTGTAGATAAGGCTTAAACCGAAAGTATGTGAGATCTGCTTATCAATACTTATATAAGCATTGTATCCCCAGTTCGTCTTATCCGAACGAAGAGATTTAAGTGCAGAGTGAACCATAAATGCGGAACCACCTCCTACGGAGATTGACCAGTCTCTGAAGCGTCTGGCTTTGTTGTCAAAAGGCTGTACGTTAGCTGAACCTGAAGAGAAGGTATTAGGATACTCAGTAGAAGAGTTTACTGTAGTACTGCTATTCTGAGCGAAAGCTGCAATTGGCAAGGTTGTAGCCAATAATAATAAACCTAATTTCATACAATATGTTTTATGTTTTAAATAAAATCTTTTAATAATATTCTGGAAAAATCCCTTTCAAAAAGATGTTTTTTATGAGGGATTTCTAATCTTTCTGATCTAAAATTTAATTCATTATACTTAATGATATCAATATCTATTATCCTGTCTGTGTAACCTCCGGATACTTTTGAATCATTAATTCTTCCCATTTCAACTTCTATCTCTTTAATACAATCAAGCAGCTGAATTGGTGAAAGATGCGTGAATATTATTGTTGCAATATTACAAAAAATATTGGAACTGACAAATTCTACAGGATCAGAGATTAAAAATTCGCTTGTTTGTGAAATGTGGTTTCCGGCATCTCTTATTTTCTGTAAAGCAAGCTCTATATTTTTTTTTTGCTCTCCGAGGTTACTTCCGAGTAACAAAACTACCTTTTGTTGCGACATATTGGAAAATTGATTGATTTATGAGAAGTTTCTTTAAAAATGTTTTGGCAAATATAGTAGCAATAATCATACTTTGCGCTGTGTTTTTCGTCTTTTTTATTATGATGCTTGTGTTTAGTTCTATGGGAAGCGACAAATCTGTGGTAGTAAAAAAGAATTCGGTTCTAACTATTAATGTAAAGACTAATATAATAGACAGCCCTACAGAAGAACAAATGGATCTGTTTGGTTTAGGCAGCCAAAATAAGAATGTACTCCTGTATGATGTACTTGAGGCCATTAATAAAGCTAAAACTGATGATAATATTAAAGGGATCAGTATTGAGATGGATGACCTAAATGCAGGACTCACTCAAATTGATGATGTTAGAAATGCTATTGAAGATTTCAAGAAAAGCGGAAAGTTTGTATACGCTTACGGAAACGGAGTTTCTCAATCTGCTTATTATCTGGGATCAGTGGCAGATCAGTATTATCTCCATCCAGCAGGAGGTATAGAATTGAAAGGACTTTCTACTGAGGTTACATTCTTTAAGGATTTTGCAGACAAATATGGTATTGGAATAGAGGTGATCCGTCATGGTAAATTCAAGTCTGCGGTGGAGCCTTTCTTAAGAAATGATATTTCTCCGGAAAATAAAGAACAGCTAAGTACCCTGTTGAATGACCTTTGGAAAAATACATCTTATAAAATGGCAACTTCAAGAAAAATTGATACTGCTCAATTCAGAACGATTGTTGACAGCTTATATGGAATGATTCCTGAGCAGGGGGTAAAATATAAACTGGCAGATAAGCTTATCCAAAAATCAGAATATGAGGATATGCTTAAAACGAAGTTGAATGTAAAAGATAAAGAAAAACTGAATAAGGTCTCTTTAACCAACTATATCAGTTCTTTAACTGATGAAGATAAGTCAGGAGAAAAAGTGGCTATATTATATGCTTCTGGATCTATCAATAATGGTGATCAGTATAATGATATTCATTCTGAGAAGTATGTTAAGTATATTAAAAAGCTTCAGGAAGATGATAAAGTAAAAGCGGTTGTATTCAGAATTAACTCTCCTGGAGGAAGTGCGAATGCTTCAGATGAAATTTTATTTGAATTGCAGCAACTGAAAAAGAAAAAGCCATTGGTAGTTTCTTTCGGTGATTATGCAGCTTCAGGTGGTTATTATGTAGCGATGGCTGCAGATAAGATCTATTCTGAGCCTAATACACTTACGGGTTCTATTGGAGTATTCGGAGTATTACCTTATTATAAGGATATAGCCAATAAGAATGGTATCCGTGCGGATGTTGTGGCTACCAATGCTAACTCAATGTATTATTCAGGATTAAACGGAGTGACTCCTTATGGAGTAAACATGATGACGAGAAGTGTGGAAGGTACTTATAAAAGATTTGTACATTTCGTTACTCAAAACAGAAAGAAAACATTTGAGCAAATTGATAATGTAGGTGGTGGTAGAGTATGGAGTGGTGTTCGTGCAAAGGAAATCGGTTTGGTAGATGAATTGGGGACGCTTAACGATGCGGTGAAGTTTGCAGCACAGAAAGCAGGAGTGAAATCTTACTATGTAGAATCTTATCCTAAGAAAATGAGTCCATTCGAGCAGATCTTTAAAGATCTTAATGAAGAAGATGTTTCTGCAAGAATCATCAAAAATAAAATAGGAAAGGCGAACTATGAAATCTTACAACAGATTACAGACAAGAAATTACAGTCTGAGGTAAAAATGGAAATGCCTTACCAAATCAGAATCAACAACTAACTAAATTATATTGTACAAAAATCCCGGATCTGAAATTTCAGATCCGGGATTTTATTTTTTTATCAGCATTACATTAGCTTTTCTTCGTGGCCATTCCGTAAATCCAGAGGACAATTAAAGCTCCTCCGATGGCAAGAATCCAGCTTCTTGGATTCCAGAATGAAGTAACATCTCCCCAATGTAGAATGTAAACTCCTATAGCTCCTCCTACAAATGCTCCTACAATTCCTAGGATAATAGTGATTAGCCAACCTCCTCCTTGAGTTCCCGGCATAATCATTTTAGCGATTGCACCTGCAATAAGACCGAATAAGATCCATGTTATAATTCCCATAGTTGCAAATTTTTTAATGGTTAATATTTAAAAATGATTTGTTTTACTAATATAAGGGAAAACATGATGTAAATCATCTTTTCTTGAAGAATGAGTCTACAAATTCCGTACCATTGAAAAGCTGCAGATCTTGCATTTTTTCACCTACTCCTATATATTTTACTGGAATTTGGAACTGATCTGAGATCCCGATAACAACACCTCCTTTTGCTGTTCCGTCTAATTTTGTTACGGCTAAAGCATTCACTTCTGTTGCTGCTGTAAATTGTTTAGCTTGTTCAAATGCATTTTGCCCTGTAGAACCGTCAAGTACCAATAAAATCTCATGAGGAGCATCAGGAATCACCTTTTGCATTACTCTTTTAATCTTGGAAAGCTCATTCATCAGGTTGATCTTATTATGAAGTCTTCCTGCAGTGTCAATGATAACAACGTCTGCATTTTGAGCTACGGCACTTTGTACGGTATCAAAAGCTACAGAAGCAGGATCGGAACCCATTTCCTGTTTTACAATAGGAACACCCACTCGTTCGCTCCAGATAACAAGTTGGTCAACAGCTGCAGCTCTGAAGGTATCAGCAGCTCCAAGAACTACTTTTTTACCTTCGGATTTAAACTGGTGAGCCAGTTTTCCGATAGTGGTTGTTTTTCCAACTCCGTTTACACCTACTACCATAATGACGTAGGGTTTTTTAGAAGTATCAATATTTCCTGTGCCTGCATGAGGATTTTCAAGCAGTAATCCTGAAATTTCTTCACGAAGAATAGCATCCAGTTCGTTCACTCCAACATATTTGTCGCGGGCAACACGTTCTTCAATTCTCTCTATGATTTTAATGGTAGTGGAAGCGCCTACGTCAGAGGCAATCAGTACTTCTTCCAGATCATCCAGAACTTCATCATCTACTTTGCTTTTACCGACTACGGCCTTCGTCATTTTTTCAAAGAACCCCTGGCTGGATTTTTCCAATCCTTTATCCAGTGTTTCTTTTTCTTCCTTTTTGAAAATATTTTTAAACCAACTCATAGTTTTAGTTTATTCTTATCTTTTGTTTTTAATCACTGCTGTGGCTTCTACTTCTATCAGTACATCATTCCTGAAAAGCTTATTGACCTCTACAAGGCTGCTTACGGGAGGATTCTGAAGATTGACATATTCATCCCTTATTTTTCTGAAATCCGGGGTTTTTGAGATGTCTGTGATGAAGATAGTCAGTTTGACGATATCTTTCCCTGTACCTTCATACTCCTTCAGAATATTTTCAATGTTTTTGAAAATCTGATGGGTCTGTTCCTCTACATTATTTCCCACCAGGTTTCCTTTTGAATCTAAAGGAACCTGACCAGATAATAAAATCATTCTGGAAGTACCGCAATCAATGCTTACTGATTGTGATAATCCCGGGATGCTGAAAACTTTTGGTGAACTTTTGTATACTATAGGATCCATCGTTTTCTGACTGAATGAAAATTGAAAAATAACTGTGCCTATTAGTACAAGAATCTTCTTCATATTTCACTGATTAATAATCTGGTGAACAAAGATAACAAAAAAACTACCCAAAATATGAGTAGTTTTTTATATTGTAAATAAAGTATTGATTATTTTTTCAAAAAACCATCTACTTCATCAGCATTCATTACTTTTTCTTCGAAAACGTAAGCTCCTGATTTAGAAGACTTCACCATTTTCACCACTTTAGTCATTTTCTTAGACCCAGTTTGTAGGGTTGCTACTACTTTCTTTGCCATGGTAAGTTATTATTTAAAAATTACTTAATTTCTTTGTGAAGGGTAGATCTCTTAAGAACAGGATTGTATTTTTTCAATTCCAATCTTTCTGTAGTGTTCTTTTTATTTTTTGTAGAAATGTATCTAGACATTCCTGGCATACCGCTTTCTTTGTGCTCTGTACATTCAAGGATTACTTGAACTCTGTTTCCTTTTTTTGCCATGATTTATTAATTCTTTTTAATCAATCCGTTTCTTGTAGCTCTTTCAATAGCTTCCTCGATTCCAATCTTGTTAATCACTCTCAATCCATGAGCTGATACTTTCAGTGTAACGTGCTTATCTTGCTCTGGAAGGTAAAACTTCTTCTCTAGTAAGTTAATTTCAAAACGACGCTTCGTTTTGTTATTAGCGTGAGAAACGTTGTTACCAACCATTGCACGCTTTCCTGTTATTTGGCAAATTCTTGACATATCTCGATGTTCTTATTTGTATAATATTTGAGAGTGCAAAATAACGAAGAATTTTTTAGATAGACAAATCTTTTGGAAAATATTTGTAAATAAGTGACTGATTATAAATATTGATTTTTTAAAATATTCGAATTTTCGGGATATAGCAGTAAATCAGTGCTGATATATTTCATACCCGTTTTTTTTTAATCAAAAAAATTAATATTCTATCTTTGTTTTTAATTAATCTAAATAAAAATTATGAAGAGAATTTATATTCTATTGTCTATGCTGCCTGTTGGTTTATGTGCTCAGAATTTTACGGAGATACAGACCGGGATGAACAATTTTTATTTCTCAGCTTCTGATATCGCTGATGTAGATAATAACGGTACACTGGATATTGTAGTCAATGGAGCTATAGATTCAGATGGGGATGGAAATCCTGATGCTACCTATAATGAAGTGTATCAGAATACAGGAACAACCTTTCAGCCTTATACGGACCTGGGTGGAGATGTAACACATTTGGGGGATATAAAATTCATCGACTATAACAATGATGGGTTGATGGATATTATTTCTACCGGGTTGAGCTATATGGATATTGTAAACTATAAGCATTACCGTTTTAAAAATACCGGAGTAGGCTTCACAAGAGAGGAGGAGCTTCCGGGAAAAATTTATGGCTCTTTAGAAGTTTTTGACTTCAATCATGACGGAAAGCAGGACTACGCCATCAATGGGACTCAGTTTGCTCATGGAGGAGGCTTCAGAAATACGGTTGATTTTTATAAAAATACAGGATCGGGCTTTGATATGACTGAAAATTGGGCTGATGGAACTCAAAATGGAAGCTTTAAAATGGTAGATCTTAATAATGACCAGCTTTTGGATATGGTTATTATAGGCTCAGATATTAACGGTGATCCGGTTTCTAAAGTATATATTAATCAGAATGGAACATTGGTTGATACCCAGGCTCTTGATTCCTTAATTTCAGGAAAACTGGAAGTGGCTGATTTTAATGCGGATGGTTTCCAGGATATTGTAGTGGCGGGTAAAGATGCCAATGATGACCCTTATCTTGCAGTTCTGATGAATGACGGAACCGGTAATTTAATCACTCACCAGATCACATCAGAGGTTTCTGAAGCCTCCATAAGTGTTGGAGATTTGAATAATGATGGATATTATGACTTTATGATTGCCGGAGATATTAATTATAACGCTGTTGTAAAATCCTATTTATATAATACATCCAGTCAGACGTTTACAGAAGGAGCTGTCACTGGCTTACACAGCTTAGGAGGCCCGGGAACGATGCAGCTGTTTGATTTTAATAATGATAATCATTTAGATGTCCTGTTAAGTGGATTTGATTGGGCGGGTCAGGATAATCCATCTTTGACAAAGGTTTTTAAAAATAATTCTACAGCGCAAAATGGAAAGCCAATGGCCCCAACGCACTTAAATCTGACTAAAAACGGAAACCGATTTAACTTTACATGGAGTGGAGCAACAGATGATAAAACTCCAGTTAACGCGCTACGTTATGAAATTAAAGTAGGATCTACACCAGGTTCACAGAATATTGCCAAATATATTGTAACAACTCCTTCATGGTTTCTGGATCTTGATCCGTCTGTTCAGAATGTATACTGGAGTGTAAGATCAATTGATGCTTCAAAGGTATATTCTGATGCATCTGCACAAGGAACATTGGCAACGAAAGAGAATACGATCAATCGTGAAAAAGACTTTGTTATATATCCGAACCCAACTTCTGATAAAGTTTATATAAAAGGGGAGAAGGTTTCAGAAGCTGAGATCTATTCAATGGAAGGCCGAAAGCTGAATGTGATTTTAAACAGAGATCAGTCTATTGATGTATCTCATCTTCCTAAAGGGGTATATTTATTAAAACTGAAGATAAAAAACGAAATAACCACTAAAAAAATTACTATTAAATAAATAACTGAATCATTTATTCTATCTTGAGAGAAGTCAGACGTCCAGCTGGCTTCTCTTTTTTTTGTTCTGATAATCTGTTATTATCCGTGAAAAAGATTGATTTGATGGAAATGATGCTAAAAAGTTTCCCGCAGATCTCACGGATTAGGCAGGTGTTTATGGATAGCGGTATGATAATAAGCTTGTTTTCTCATGGATTACAGGCTTCACATAGATGCTTGTGTGAAAATTATGATATTGAGTGCCTGCTAAATAAAAAAATCTGCGTCATCAGCTTAATCAGCGAGAGTTTACTATCTCTTAGATCTTGCAGATAACGCAGATTATATTTTTTCAGTATAAAAATCAGTGTGGCTGATATTCAAATACTAAGCTTTTTTGATTTTTGCCTGAAATCTTTTAATCAGATAATAGAATAATAAAAATCCTAAAGCAAATATTGAAAATCTCGAAAGAAGATCTCCTGCTCTTGAGTAAAATGTCATCCCTTCATAAAGATTGATCTTTGAAAATAATGCGGTTTGGTCTCCGTAGAAGGTATCTGCCATCACTTCTCCTTTAGCATTGATATGGGCTGAAATTCCACTGTTGGCAGCACGGGCAATTTCTCTTCTGGTTTCAATAGCTCTTAATTTTGCATAAGATAAAAGCTGCTTGTGTCCTTCTGTAACGCCCCACCAGGAATCGTTGGTCATAATACCCAGAAAGTTAGCTCCCTTCTTTACATAATCAGTGACAAATTCCCCATAAATACTTTCGTAGCAAATAATAGGCGCCATTTTTCCTTTGTTGTAAGGGTTGGAAAAGGCCATTCTTTCTTTATCTGTCCCTAAAGAAGCAACTGTTCCTCCTAAATTCAGCATGGCATCCCCTAAAATAGGTTTTAAAACATTCATGTAAGGGAAAATTTCAACACCAGGAACCAGTTTTCCTTTGTGATAGATCTGAGTTTTTTGCTGTGGAGCAAGCTGAATAGCAGTGTTATAGCTTGCTACCCAAACTCCAGGATTGATCTGGTAAGCTTCTTTTGGTAGTGCTGCGGGATCAAAATACAAACGGTGTGAGGAAATTCCTGTTGCAAAAACAGATCCGGGATGTCTAGATAAAAAGTCCTTGATATTATTTAAAAGTAAACTCTTTTCAATGCCTGTTTCAGAAATAGAACCTCTGCCAGGCAGAGATGTTTCCGGGGCAATATAGTAATCTATTTTTGTTGTTGAATTTTTTTCGGCCAGTGCCAAAAGATCCTGTTCAATCGTTAAGCTGTCTTTTGAATATTTTTCAGCATAAGGATCAAGATCAGGCTGAAGCATCAGTACATTGACCTGCCCGGATGGCTTTTCATTAAAACCATTATATTTAATGATTGAAATTATCATCGGAACAGCAATTAAAGCTACTATAATTGATGAGTTTTTAATCAAGTCTTTTTTCTTTCTTCCGGCTTCCCATGTTCTTACAGTATAGAAAATGAGAACGTTGATTAATAAGATCCAGAAACTTCCTCCCGTAGCTCCTAAGGTATCATACCATTGAATCAGTTTTGGATAATCTGAAAACACATTCCCTAAGTTCAGCCAGGGCCAGGTAAGTTCCCAGCCTAAGTGGAATTTTTCAAAGCTCATCCAGATGGCGATAAAGAATCCTAATCCCCAATAGGTTCCCTGTGCATTTTTATACCAATGATAACATTGGAACACCAAAGAATATAAAAGTGAATTGACAAGAACCGGAAATACAACAGCCATCAGAGAGTGACTGCCATCCGGGTTTTTAGAGCCATACAGCCATCCTGTAGTGACAATATTCCAGATAACAAAGCAAAGATAGGATAGCCCGAAGATCATCCAGCTTTTTCTTTTATAGTCTGAAAATTTTGAAATTCCATGTTCCATCATGAGAAGAGGAACGAGGGCGAAAAATATAAAAAACGGAACTCCATAAGTAGGCCAAGAGACCGACAGCAGCATTGCTGAAATAAGTGTTAGCAGAACGTATTTCATTAAATTATTTTAATATACAAATTTAATGTTTTTGAAATGAATATATTAGCATCCGATGTTAAAGAAATTATATAAAATTGTTATTCTTCCTTACACACTGTTTCTGCTTTATCTGATGTTTTTTGGAATGGGCAGGTTTCAGTATGAGGATAACCTGATTACGGTAGAGCCCGTGTTTTCCACCATAAAATTTATCCAGGGTGCAATGTCATGGAAGGATATTGTAATTATTGTGGTGGGAAATATTGTGATGTTTATTCCTTTTGGTTTCCTGGGCTGGATTTTTCCAAAACTGGCAGATCTGAAATCTTTACTTTTTACTTTTATACCAGCCATTACCATTGTGGAAGGACTTCAATATTTTACAAGAATGGGAATATTTGAGGTAGATGATATCCTCCTGAACACGTTTGGAGTGTATTTAGGATGGCTGGTATGCAGATTTATTGAAAAAAGATTTAGCTATTGAGTTCTTTTGCTCTTTTTTCAGCATTTAAAATTCCCAGTTTTAGAATTTCCTTAAAGCTGTTTTCTTCAAAAGTTTTCAAAGCGGCTTCTGTGGTTCCACCTTTGGAGGCTACATCTTTGATCAGTTCTTCAAGATTTTTTTCAGAATTATTGATGAGATGATAAGCTCCCAGCATGGTTTGTTTTACAAATAATTTGGAAAGGTTTTCTTCAATTCCCATTTCGATTCCTGCTTTAATCATAGCATCAATAATATAGTAAAAATATGCAGGTCCACTTCCGGAAAGCGCAGTAACGCCATCCAAAAGATTTTCATCTTCTAAATAAACAGATCTCCCTGTACTGTTTAATAATCTTTCAATATTGATAAGCTGGCTGAAGGAAATACCATCTGCAGCCGTATAACCTGTAATTCCCATTCCCAGAAGGGTAGGAGAATTGGGCATTGCTCTTACAACGAGTGGATGGTTTAATGATTTTTGAATTTTCTCAATATTAATTCCAGCCATAATGGATAAAACCATTTGATTATCCTTTAAGGTAAACTTAAAATTCTGAGCAACTGTCTGGAAATCCTGTGGTTTTACGGCAATGATAATTAAGTCTGCATCCAGCTCTGTAACTTCATCAAAGGTGGATGTCTTTGATTTGGGAAATTCACCTGCTATTTTAGAGATTTTAGTCTGGCTTCGGGTAATCAGGTGAAGGTTTTCCGGTTTAATCAGTTCATATTTCAAAAATGATTTTGAAAATGATAGTCCCATGTTTCCGGCTCCCAAAATAGCTATTTTCATATTGGCGTGTTTATTTCTAACGAAATTAATGTTTTTTATCGGGATGAGGAAGAGATGGGAAGCTGGGAGGTATTATAGTATTTTCAGCAACAAAAAGGTCCGGCCAATGCCGAACCTTTTTATTTATTCTACCGGAAATTCAGGTCGTCTCATTTTATATTTTGTGCCTGAAAGAGCTTCAAGGAAGGAAACCAAAGCTTTTTTCTCTTCTTTGGTGAGCTTTAAAGGTTTTAATAGAGGATCAGTTACGGGATACAGTGGATCTTTCTCTTTTGCTTCAGGAGAAGGATCTATCATGTGCATTCCACTGTTGTATATATTTACGATCCCTTCCAATTCTCCGAAAAAGCCATTATGCATCCATGGTTGAGTAAGCATCAGATCTCTTAACTGAGGGGTTCTGAATTTTCCTACATCTTCAGGTTTTTTGGTAATATTATACAATCCGAGATCTTCGTATTTTCTTTTGTAATAGGTAAGGCCAATATTGTGGAAAGATTCGTCTGTAAGATTTTGGCCGCTGTGGCAGTTCATACAGCGTGCTTTTGTTCTGAAAACATGCATTCCATAGATTTCTTCATCAGACAATGCATTGTATTTTCCCTCCAGGAATTTATCAAAACGGCTTGGCTGGCTTTTAATGGTTTTCTGGAAATCAGCTATTGCTTTTACAATTCTGTCATAAGTTACTTTCTCATCACCATAGGCATTTTTGAAAAGAGGTTTATATCCCTTTATAGCCTGAATTTTTGCAGGTAATGTTTTCACATCCATTGCCATTTCATGATGAGCTCCCAACGGACCGGCTGCCTGCTCTTCAAGCGTTTTTGCTCTTCCATCCCAGAAAAATGACTGTCTTTCTGCTATATTATACAAAGATATTGTATTTCTGTTTCCAAGAAGATGATTGTTCCCTAATGCTACCTGTCTTCGGTCTGACCAACCCATTTCAGGATCGTGACATGAGCTGCACGAAATCTGACTAGATTGGGATAATTTTGGATCAAAGAATAGCATTTTCCCCAGAATAACACCAGGCTTATCCTGTTCTACAAAAAATGTGGAGTCTCTTTTAATAGGGGAAAATTCTTTCCATTTTACACCATGATCAATATCCGGTTTGGGCCATTCTGAGATTGCTTTTTTATAACTTTTTACAATATCTTCGATGGTAGGGTCCTGAAGTTCCAGTAAATCGCGATTTACCTTAGGTGTAAAGCTTAATAAAGTCAATACAATACCCCCTAATCCCCAATATATTAATTTTTTCATGTCTAAAATGTTATCCCTATGCTTGCCGCTGCAAAATTATTGTTTTTTTCCTGGATTTTTTGTGTCTGGTATTGTGCACTTACAAAGAATGCCGGTAGTTTATCTAATTTAAAGTCATATCTCAGAACTGCTCCAAAAGCATTAATATCACTGGCCTGGAACATGTAGTCCTGTAATACCCATTCATCAACCGCCGGATTTGCTGTTGTGCTTAAAGCATTGATAGATTGGTTGACCATTCTTTTATAAAAATACGGCTGGAATGTAAGCATCTGATTATTATTAATCTGCTGTTTGTAATCAGCATTAAGTCCGAAATAAGAATATACAAATTTCTGTCCTGAATTTGGGTAAAGCCTGCGTTCCTTGATTTCTTCATATCCAAAAAACGGAACTGCTGTAATGGAGAACCTTTCCTGGTTATATTGGTAAAAACCTTTGACGGTTGCAATGTAATTATCTCTGCGGTAAGCTTCTCTTTTGAAGATTTGAGTCATTATGGAAGTATTCATTGAATACCCATATTCAGACCCTGTTTTTCGGGAAGAAGTATATCCTGCTAATAATCCGATACGGTGTTTTTCGTTAATATTAAAAAATTTAGCTCCTTCCAATTTAAATTCCTCGTTTTTCAAGTCAGAAATGTCATTGTAGGTATTGGAGCCATCATTGTAGCTTTTAATGTTGTTCGCTTTTCCTATAACAGCTTGAAGGTAGAAGTCTCTTCCTTGTTTGTTGGAGATCTGGATTCCTCCTTTATAAGCAAATTCTTCAAAAGTATTGGTAGGACGTGTTCCTCCGTTAAACAGATAGTTAGAAAAACCAAGTCCAGACATGAGGTATACATAAGGTCTTCCCAGAAGACTTTGAAACTGAATCGAATTATTTTGGGTGTATTTGTTGAATTCACCAAAAACTCCGGCTTCATATTCTCTGAAGATTCTGTAATTCACACCGGCATTTATTCTCAGGTCTGAAGTTTTACTTTCCAGTCTGGGATCTTTTGAACGATAGCCCATCTGTGCAGAATAACTTATCTGTCCGGCAACAGTCCATCGGTCCATTTTCTCAAGGTATCCTCCGGCAAACTGATAACGCTCCAGATTTAATTTCCCTCCAACAGAGTCTGAGGTGATGTAAGGAGCGATACGTTCATAATCTAATGTTTCGTTCCACTTTACAGAACTCATTTTTAAGTTCTGATAGCTTGCACTTCCCCATACAGATCGGTTAGGTTTCAGCTTTTGAAAAGACTGGGCTTTTATCATCAGTCCTTTGCTGCCATTTCCTAATTGTTGACGGTAAGCATTTTCTTTATTGTCCTGATAACCGACACTGAATTCTGAAAATGAAGAAGTACTATAACCCGACATAGATGCCGGGTTATAGTAAAAGTTATTTTTAAAATCTCTTTCCTGATTGTATTGATTATTGAGCGTTTTGAATAGCCTTATACTATCCTGAGCTTTTATATTAAAAGAAACGCCAATCAATAACAGGCAGAAAAATGTTTTTGTATGTAACATAATTTGCTGTTGAATATCGAACTGTATTTTAGTGAACGATACCATCTTTTAAACTTGGTTGAGCATCTTTTACAAAGTCATTAGATGAGTTGTTGGTATCCAGATAAAGGTTTTTACCATTAGTCATCTGTCCGTTTACCTTACGTCTTACCGATTTTCCGAAACGGGTAGGATCTTTATCAATAGTTCCTACGGAAGTCCATCCACCATCAATACTTGCAGAAGTCAGGGTATGAGCAAATTTTGAAGAGATACTGTTGTTGACTCCGTCAATAATCCATGAATTAGGGATGGAATAAGCTTTTTTTGCAGTTACTCCACCAGCACTGTTGATGTAAGTATATTCATAGGTGTATTTTTGAAGGAAGCTTTCTTCATTTTCTCCGAATGGGAAACGAGCAATTACATAACTTTCAAAACCACGGTCGTGTAAAAAGAACATGTTAAAGTTCATTTGTGAATAGATCACTTTTGCATTTGGAACAGCTGGGTTGTCTACCTGTCCTAATGCCGGGTTGTTTGAAGGATATTCAAAGTTGGCATTGTGAAGGTCATATGCTGTACTGGTCTGAGCCTTATGATTGATCGCATTGTCTGCAATAACGATGAAATCTCCTGGCTGTACAGGATATTCGGTGCCAGCACCTGGTAATACCATTACTGCTTTTACCGGGAATGACAGGTTAGCATTGTATGGAGTAGGGTTTTTGTCTTCTACAGTAAGAAACTCAGACTGCCCGATGATTAGTTTATCAGCATATAAAACCTCTTTGGTGTTATTGGTCAATTTAAAATAACGCCCAGAGTTATAGTTTTTACCTTCTGCTGTTTTAATCCCTGTAAAGAAAACTTCTTCAATGATAAAGTCATCATGGAATTTCTTAATAATAATTGGAATAGTAAGGTTAGTAGCAGATAGAGCAATATCGGTTTGAGCCATAGCTCCAGCTGATACTTCTTCATTACCGGAGATTACGGCACCGTTTACTGTAATTTTATAAGAACCATAAGGTAAAGGTAAAGAATAAGTGTTCACATTTTTAATGGTTTCTCTTCTTATAGCACCTGTATTTACTTCTCTGATCTCAAGATCCAAACTCTTGTAAGACGAAATATTTTCACCTGAAAAAGTTAATGTTAAAACTCCATTTTGCGTAGTTGTTGCTCCGAAATCATCACTTGTACATGATGTTACTGTAAATGTCGTAGCCATCATAGCGGCTAAACTTAGTAGTAAAACTCTTTTTTTCATGTTATTTTTTTGATATATATTAAAAATTGTAGTTTAATTCCATTCCAAAGTAAGGACTGTTACCTCCTTTTCTGTAAACTTTTACATTGTTGAAAGTATAAGGGGCACTATAGTTGAAAAGTCTGTTGACAAATAATGAGGTACGAAGCGCCTTATAAATACTTTTGGTAACTTTAATATTTCCTGCCATGGTAAAAGTGTAAAGTCTATCCAGATTATCAGAAACTGAAACGCTTCTTACCAGCCACTGCTTATAAGTATCTGTTCTGTCTGCTTCTGTAAAAGGATGTACCACTCCGTCTACTCCGTAATAAGAAATAGGTTCAGCAATTCTTCTGTCATTTCTGCTATAGTCATATAAGCTTCCTTGTATAGAAGCTGAAATAATCATATCCAGACTTGGGAGATAAGTGTCTATAAGCAAATTATAGTTGAGGTTTGAATTCACATAACCATAATCAGATTTATAGATTCCATAATAAGGATAAGCTTCTGTTCCGATAGAGGCGGTAGGTCTTTTAATAACAGGTGCTGAATTTCTGTATTGGGTTTTGAACCATGCTCCGGTGAAAGTGAATCTTGTATTGATGGCCTTGATTCTTGGTGAGGTATATCCAAATTCAATTCCTTGCTTTAACGTTTCGCTTCCGTTTTCTGTAGTGGTGTACTGCCCAAAAACAGTTTTAACTTCATAGGGAACATTGGTTAAATCCGGTCCGTTAGGGGTCCATTGGGTTAAATCTACCTTTGTGTTGTCATATTGTTTATAACTTTGAACAGTAGTCTGATCCATATTTCGGAAACCATTGTTCATATTTTCTTTAAAGTAAGTCATAAAGAATTCATGATTTCTGTAGGTCAGGTCTAAACGAATTTCTTTTTTAATACTTTTTGCTGCCTGAAGTTCTTTATTTTCCCTTGGCTGTACGTAGGTCATAAAATTTACATATCGATACTGTTCATCATTATGATAGTGATTCAGCTGAGTGTAATCCCAATATTCTTTGTTTGGATAAAGCATCAACAGCGTAGGTTGTTTGTAGAAAAGACCATATCCTAAGGTAACATCTGTTTTTAATGGATAATCATTTATCATGAGATGAGGCAGGCTGTATTGGAAATTTAATCTTGGTTCAGCAAAAACTTTTTTACTGATAGAATAAGAATTATCAATTCCCAGGTTTTTGGACAATCTCAGTCCTGCATATAATGTAAATTTATGTTGATTGAGAGCGTAGCTCATTTGATCGCCTAAAAAAGCAGCTAATAGGCTGGAAGCAGGAATATCATTGTAAGGTCTTGGTCTTGCTATTCCTGAGTTGGCAGAAGGAGGAGTTTTCATATCATATTGCATCCCCTTACCATTATTTTTTGAATATCTCCAATCAAGTCCAGCTTCGTATTGGTGAGTAATTCCGAATGTTTTCTTGGTCCCGCTTGCCTGGAAAAAAGCAGTGATATCCAAAGGTTTTCCTTCTGTAGAAAATTCAGTGATATAACGCAGATTCGGATAATATCCTACATTCTCGCCTTGTTCTGTAGCCAAAGAAAAAGAACGAGGACCGGATAGTTGAACCAGTTTTACCTGTTCTATTTTTTCAAATCCCTGGCGGATAGCTGTATTTAAAGTTAATTTGTTGAAAAAAGAACTCTTATCCAGCTGATAGATAAAGTTATTGGTTATGCTGATTCTTTTATTATTCGATTCATACTTATCTGTTGAAGGGTAGCCATTATCCGGATCATATTTTTTATTATCGATATTAGTGGAAAAATCAATAGTAGATTTCCACTCCAATGGTCTTGACCATAGCGTTGAAATTTTCTTTGAACGGATAGATGCAGTAATACGCTGGTAAGTTTCAAAATCATCAGTAGGATTTGCCTTTGAATCTAGGTAATCTGCACTTGCGCTCAGTTGCCACTTATCAGTAATTTTAAAGCCTTTGCTCAGATAATACTGCTTACTAAAACCGTCCGCTTTAAATCTTGCCTGAAGGGGAGAATCTTTTATTCTACGTTCAATTTTTATCAATCCTGAAGTAAGATCTCCGTAAGCTGCTGAAGGAATACCTCGGATTACTTCTACTTTTTCAATATCATTGGTGGATATGGTTCTCATATCAACTCCGGAAGTAGATGTTTCTCTACCTTTTGGGCCTTCTGCAAATTGCCTGTTATCTACCGAAATCTGCATATCTGCGTTGGAATTGATGATGTTATCATCAATCATGAATTGTACTCCAAGAGATGAAGTATTGTATTCATTTCCACTATATCCTGCTGTATTTTCTCTAAGAGTCGCTCTATTATTGTAGTTTAAGACGGGAGCTTTCGAAAGCCCGCCGGGAAGAAGTTCCATAAGGTCGGTGAAACTTGAAGGCTGTAAATGTTGCATAGCCTGTCTGTCAATAACAGACTTGGTGGTTAACCCTTTTCCTTCTTTTGAAAATACAACCACTTCTTCCAGTTTATTAATAGGCTGAAGCTTAATGGTAATATTTTGAGCGGAAGTAAGTGTAATGTTAAGCTCTTTTTCCTGGAAATCAGAATGAAGAACTTTCAGGTGATATTTACCATTGGGAATGGAAATGTCTGCATTTCCATTTTTATCTGTAGTCAAAGAGGTTTGATTGACGGTGATGGAAGCCCCCCTTAATTCTTTATTGTTTTCATCAAAAACAGTAATGTTCAGTTGCGATTTTTCATTTTGAGCCTGTATAAACTGTAGACTGAAAATAAAAAAGAAAACAAAAAATAAAGATCTTTTCATTTTTATTTATTCTAAATAAGCAGGCTGCAAAATTATAAAATATAATGATGCTGACCAATGATTATTTAGAATAATTTAAAATAAGAAAGCAAAATTCTGGAAAATACCCGGAACTTTGTTATATAATCTGAAGTGAATGTTATATAATATTCACTTCCCGTTCCAGCTCTATCCCGAATTTTTCTTGCACAGAGTTGATAATTTCAGTGGAAAAATCAAAAACTTCCTTTCCGGTTGCTTCTCCGGTTGCATTGATGATAACCAATGATTGAAGTTTGTGAGAAGCAACATTTCCAATTTGTTTACCTTTCCATCCGCATTGTTCAATCAGCCATCCGGCAGGTACTTTTACCATATTGCCTTTGGGATATCCTTGGATATTTTCAAACTTCTGTTTTAGTTCTTCAAACTGGGCTAAAGGAATCGTTGGGTTCTTGAAAAAGCTTCCGGCATTTCCGATTACTTTAGGATCTGGTAATTTACTTTGTCTGATATTAATAACAGCTTTGGAGACATCCTGAATGGTAGGATTTGTAATTCCCAGGTGCTCCAGTTCAGAAATAATGGCACCATAGGCTGTTTTGATGTGATGGTCTTTTTGAGTAAGCTTAAAAGTCACTTCCAGAATAATAAATCTTCCTTTTCCTTCCTGCTTGAAGATAGAATCTCTGTACCCAAATCTGCATTTTTCAAGGTCGAAAGTGCTAAGCTCAAGATTTTCCAAATCCAATACCTGGCAGTTGACAAATACATCTTTTATTTCCGTTCCATAAGCTCCGATATTTTGCATAGGAGAAGTTCCTACATTCCCAGGAATTAAAGAAAGGTTTTCTAATCCGCCATAATTTTTGTTCAGGCAGTACATGACGAATTCATGCCAGTTCTCACCTGCTTTGGCTGTAACCAGAATTTCATTTTCATTGACTTCTTTTTCAGTAATTCCTTTTAAATTAAGTTTAATAGCAAGGCCGTCAAAATCTTTTGTCAGCAGAATATTACTTCCACCTCCTAAAAATAAAAGCGGCAGGGTGTTTTCTTTTGAGAAAGTAAGTGCATCTTTTAATTCTTCGATGCTGTTTATTTCAACAAAGTATTTTGCTTGGGCATTCACACCAAATGTATTGTAAGGTTGTAAGGAAAAATTTTCTTGCATGTTTTATTTGTATTCTTTGGGAAGAATGTTGTCTAGTTGTTCTTTAAGCAGTTGAAGTTGTTTGTAATGTTCCGGATCGGCAAAAGAATTGACATAGAAATGAGCTTTCTTAGCAGTGCGTATCTGAAAAGTTTCATCAATACCATCTACAGACTGTTGGCTCGGTGAACTTTTTATATAGTCAAGATCTTTAACATTGATTGAGGAGATGAGCTGCTTCCAGGTATCAATAGATATTGCTGAAGCCCATTCCTGGTGAGTTTTGTTGGCCGTAGCTCCTTTTTCTGCAAAAACAGAGTCTTTGGTCACTTTAATAATCCTGTATTCACCCATAGTTCCTCCGATATGAGATAGCCTGATCAATGTTATTTCATTTGAATTTTTAGAAGTTGCAGGCTGCTCTGATTTTTTGGTATCACAGGAAAAAAATGCCGACAGCAAAAAGATCGGAAATATGAGTTTCAGATATACATTTTTTGTTGTCGGCATCATGTATAATTTATAGGCTGAATTCTGCTCTATACTGTTTTAAAGCATCTTTCAGAATTTCAACACTTCTTTTAAGATCTTCTTCTTTCAGGACGTAAGCAATTCTTACCTGTTTTTTACCTAATTCAGGATCACTGTAGAAACCTCCGGCAGGAGCTACCATAATCGTTTCTTTGTTGTTAGAATAAGATTCAAGCAACCACTGTGCAAATTTTTCAGTATCATCTACCGGAAGCTCAGCAACACAGTAGAAAGCACCTCTTGGCTTAGGGCAGATTACCCCTGGAATAGCATTTAAAAGGTCTACTAAAACGTTTCTTCTGTGAGTATATTCTTCTCTTACCGCTCTGATATAAGCTCCGTCATTTTGATGAGCCGCTGTTGCTGCGATCTGTCCCAAAAGAACAGGGCTTAATCTTGCCTGTGCAAAAAGAATCGCTGCATTACGGATTTTTTGAGAACGGGTAACCATACATCCGATTCTTACCCCACACATAGAATAACGCTTGGATTCTGAATCAATAACGATGCAGTTTTCTTTCAGTTCAGGGAAATCAAGGATAGATATCTGTTGTTTTCCATCATATACATATTCTCTGTATACCTCATCAGAGATGATTACAATGTCATATTTTAAAGCAATCTCAGAAAGTTGCTGAAGTTCTTCACGAGTATAAAGGTATCCTGTAGGGTTACCTGGATTACAAATGATGATTGCTCTTGTTTTTTCTGTAATCTTTTTTTCAAATTCTTCAATTGGAGGAAGGGCAAAACCTGTATCAATGGTAGATGAAACAGCTACTACATTCACATCAAATGTACTGGTGAATCCATTGTAGTTAGCATAATAAGGTTCAGGAATAATTACTTCATCTCCATCATCGCACAACGTTGAAATGGCAAAGTTCAACGCTTCAGAACCCCCATTGGTAACAATAAAATTGTCAGGAGTAAGATCTGAGAAGCCTAAAGAATGGTAATATTCTGTAAGGGCGTTTCTGTAGTCTAAATTACCTTCAGAAAGTGCATATTCCAATACTTTAAGATCAATATTCTTTAAAGCATTTAATGCTGTTTCCGGAGTTTCAATATCAGGTTGTCCGATATTAAGGTGATATACTTTTATTCCTTTCTGTTTTGCTTGTAACGCAAAGGGAACCAGTTTTCTTACCGGCGATGGCGGCATATGCAGTGCTCTGTTTGAAATATTCGGCATTGTTCAAAAATTTGTATGACAAAAATAGGATTTAATTTCTCAATAATAAAATTAAGAATAAGAAGAAACGGCTTATCATCTCCTCTCAGAATTGATAATTTTATTGATTTTACTATCAATAGTAATGGTATTTCAATTATTTATTGATTATTTATTAAAAATAATATTTTTATATTGATATTTTCATTAAATTACCATCCAAATGTGAATAAAATGACAATAAATTTATTTTTTAGAGCTTTTCCTGCTATAGCTCTTTTTTCAGCAACGGCCATGATGGCTCAAAATTTTCAAACGATGCCCATTGCATCCGGATTTACAGCTGATGTAATTGCTAATGGAATAGGATCGGCATCGGTTTCTACAACGTCTGATGTAGACGGGGTGTCTTTTGCTTTTGTGGCGAAAGATTTTAAACTGACTTCTACCAGTACTCCTCTCACGTATGGTCTTCCTGTAGACGGAATCATCAATTCAGTTGTAGCTTCTACTCCCGGACTTTCCTATCAATTGGGAGATTTAAGTGCTAATAACTCTTTAAAGCTAGCTTCAAGCGGGCAGAACGGAACTTTGGTGCTGACTACTCCAAAAGCTGCTGTTAAACTGTATATGCTTGCCACGAGTGGTAGTGGAACGTCAGTTGTAAGTGCTACAGTGACTTTCACAGATAATACAACTCAAACATTTTCCAATATCAGTCTTTCAGATTGGTACAACGGTTCTAATTTTGCCATTCAGGGAATTGGAAGGATTAATAGGGATAACGATAATCTGGACCCTAGCAGTAATAATCCAAGACTGTATCAGTCTGTTTTGAATATTGATGCCGCCAATCAGGCTAAGCCAGTACAAAGTATTACAGTGACTAAAAGTTCAGGAACCGGTATTCCTAATATATTTGCTTTCTCAGCAGATGCTTTTTCAGATTGTATGGCACCTGTTACAGATGCTGCAACAGGAATAACTTCAAATACTGCACAAATCTCATGGACAGTTCCGGCAAGCAATCAAACCACAAGTTATGATATTTATTATAGCACAAGTTCAACTGCACCTGCGAGTAATGCCAATCCTAATCATTCCAATGTTACAGGAACTTCTTATACCCTGAATAACTTATCTCCAAGTTCAACTTATTATTATTGGGTAAGAGCCAATT
The DNA here is from genome assembly GCF_940807095.1 of Chryseobacterium sp. Marseille-Q3244. NCBI lineage: Bacteria > Pseudomonadati > Bacteroidota > Flavobacteriia > Flavobacteriales > Weeksellaceae > Chryseobacterium > Chryseobacterium sp. Marseille-Q3244. The sequence goes on from NZ_CALNWX010000006.1 coordinate 315,990, forward strand.
GCAGTACAGCAACAAGTAAAAGTGTATGGTCTCTTGCTAAATCATTCACAACACAATGTGGTGCACTAGTGCCTTTCTATACTAATAACTTTAATAGTTTTCCTGGATTATGCTGGGCTAATAATTTAGTAGGAGGAGATCCGGCTACTGGGCCATCAGGTACAGGTAGTTCTTATTGGGGATCACGTAGCTTTTTAAATACTTCAGCTAATGGACCTTCAGCATCTATGAATTTATATTCTTCTGATAGAACAGGGTGGCTGAAAACGGGAGCTTTTAACCTCTCAGCAGGAGGATATAAAGTGAAATTTAATTATGGAGTCACTACCTATTCAGGGACGGCTTCTTCTTCAATGGATAGTGATGATGTTGTTCATTTCCTGGTTTCCAATGATGGTGGAACTACATGGATGATTCTGCAAACCTGGGATGCAAGTAATTCTCCATCTAACACATCAAATGAATATACCTTCGATCTGGCTAACTTTACTAATGCAAATACTATATTTGCTTTTTATGGAAGTACAGGATCACAAGATGAAGACTTAGATTATAATTTCTATGTGAAGAATTTCACCATTGAAAATGCTCAACTAAGTACCTCGGAAGTAAGCCGTCAGGAGAAAAAAGTATCCGTTCATCCGAATCCGTTTAAGGATATCCTGTATATATCAGACACAAGAGATATTAAGTCTGTAACCGTAACAGATACTACAGGAAGAACAGTGAAAACGGTTGAAGGTTCTGGGAAAGAACTTGATCTAAGCAGATTAAATTCGGGACTGTATTTTGTAACGATTTACTTTAAAGACGGATCTCATTCTACTGTAAAAGCAATCAAGAAATAATTTTTTAGTGTAAATAAAGTTGAGCGGCGGTGCATTGTTGTACCGCTGCTTTTTTATAATGTGAGGAATCGTGATGCTGTAAGAAGGAAGTCATCAAAGTTTTAAAATCATGTAATCCAATTATATTGATTTATGATACTTTCAGCAATGATATGTCGAATCGTAACTTCCAGTCTCCCTCTTTCAGCTTCTTGCCTAATAATCAATATTTTTTCTTAATTTAAACCTCTAAAACTCACTGAAAATGCAAATTATATCAAACTCTCTGGAAGACTATCTTTCAAAGATTCCGGAGGAAAGACAGGAATCCTTTAAAAAACTTTTTGATGTGATTAATGACAATCTTCCAAAAGGTTTTGAAGAAGCAACCAATTATGGAATGCTAGGCTGGGTTGTTCCTTTGAAAACTTACCCTGCGGGGTATCATTGTACACCAGGAAGTCCTTTACCCTTTATCAATCTGGCTTCACAAAAGAATTTTATAGCATTGTACCACATGGGATTGTATTCCCGTCCCGAACTTTTGGATTGGTTTGTTGCTGAATATCCTAAACATTCCAAGAAAAAGCTGGATATGGGAAAATCCTGTGTACGCTTCAAAAAGCCGGAAGATATTCCTTTTGATTTAATAGCAGAGTTGAGTGGAAAAATGACGGTAGAAGATTGGATTGGCATTTATGAGTCTCAGTATAAAAAGTAAAGGGAGAAAGTTGGAATCCGGAGGTAATTGGATCATTACTGGCATCTTTAAGTCTTTTGATGGAAAATAATCTCAATTTTAAGACATTAAAATTGAAACCTCAGTTGTTTGTTAATTGGATAAGGTTCGATGCTCATTTTAAAATTTGTTATTTGGTAGTGTTATTCTGAATGTAACAAATTAGAAATGAATAATCTAACTATTTACGGGACTCTTCCTACGTCAGAATGACAAGAGGTATAAATAAAGGAGATATAATTGTCAAATTTTATTTCAAAAAGCCCCGAGATCTATAAGATTCAGGGCTTTTTTTGAATGAGGAAGACTGATGTCATTTGGTTTATTTGTTGAAGGCTGGGAGTTAGAGAAAGGAAGTTAGGAAAGTACTTGTCGTGCTACTGACTTTCTTTCAGCCTTTTAATGGAATCAATTCTCAATTTTGAAAAGGTTAATTAATAGGAGTTTGAGTTATTTTCCGACTGAATCAACCTCCATCTTCCAACTTCCTTTCTTTTAAAAATTAATATCCCAGATTCCAGCTCTGCGTTCCAGCTCGATCAAAGCTGTTGCATTATCTGCAAGGGCCTGATAATAATCTTTTCTTACTCCATTATAGGTTCTTTGAGCATTCAGTACTTCGAGAATAGAGCTTTCTCCTCTTTTGTAACTGTAGGTGATGCCATCCAATATACTTTTCGCTTCAGTAAGCATTCCGTTATGAAATTGTTTTACCTGTTTCTGGGTGGCTATGTATTGTTGATAAGCCTGCATGACTTCAGCCTGTATTCCCTGTTCTATCTGATGGTATTCAAGTTCTGCCTGTGAGTGAGCCATTTCTGCTATTTTCACGCCTGCATTTCTTCTGTTGGAAAACTTCAAAGGAATACTGAGCCCTAATTTTACTGCATTTACAGTTGGTGAGGGAGCTATTTCATTCGTAGCTTCAGTGTGACGTTCTGCCCCGGCATTGATGCCAAGATCTATTTTTCGGTTTGCTTTTTCAAGGTTGATCTGGCTTTTGGCTACTTGCGTATTCTGTTTGGCAGCCAGTAGGTCTGCTCTTGTATTTAATGCCTGAATGATCAGATCATCAATATTAAAATCTCTATTGAAAGCATTAAAGTCCCCGGCAACATCTCTATCTGTTATTTTGCCATCGCTGAGAAATACAGCTAATCCTGTGATTGCTTGTTGCTCTGCGCTTTCTGCCTGATATATCTCATTGAGAAGGGAAGCAGCCTCCAATTTACTCTGTTTTGAAGTGACCAGAGATATTGTTCCCAGGCGATAACGTATGCTGTCAGATTTAGCAAGCTGTAGAATATTTTTATAAGAATCCTGCTGTACTTCGAGGATTGCTTTAGATTTTAATGCTTCCAAATAACCTAAAGTAGCATCAGCACGAAGATTTCTGAAAAAATCCTGTAATTGAATTTTGCTTAATTCAGACTGATCCTTAGCCAGGTTTACTCTTGCTTTTCTTTTGCCTCCCAGTTCAAGGGTCCAGCCAATGGAAGCTCCATATACGTATCCCATATTTTCTTTAATCCCATTATTGGTTGTTTCTAGATCCAATTGCGGATCCGGAAACATACTTGCTGTCTGAATGGAAGCTTCTGCCATGCCTATATTGTACTTTTGAGCGGCATATCCCAGATTTTTCTTTCCGACAAGGCTTAGATATTCTTCAAAATTCAGAACTTCTTTTTCCTGTGCCTGTACCTTATTCGTCATACTGAGTAATAAGGTCACTCCTATGATAAAGTATACTCTAATTTTCATATGTAAGTGCTTCATCTGATTCTAAATTTTGTTTTTCGTTGCGACGTTCTGCCATAAAATAGATAGCAGGAAGAACGAATAGTGTTAAAATAGTAGAGAACATTAATCCATACACAATGACAGTAGCCAACGGTCGTTGTACATCCGAACCGATTCCGGTTGCTAGTGAGGCGGGGAATAATCCGATTACTGCTACTGTTGCGGTCATCAATACCGGTCTGAAACGATCCTTTGCTCCTTTAATGACAGCAAGTTTCAAATCGTATCCTTTTTTACGGAGGTCATTGATATGGGAAATCATAATCACACCATTCTGAATGGCGACTCCGAAAAGGGCAATGAATCCTACGGCAGACGATACGTTCAAAGACATTCCACGTATATTAAGAGCAAGCATTCCTCCAAATAATGCCAGCGGAACAATAGACATCAATACCAATGCCTGTTTGAAATCTCCAAACGCTCCATACAATAACAGGAACATAATAGCCAATGCCAAAGGAACAATAAACGCCAATCTGGAATAAGCCCTGTTTTGATTTTCAAACTGTCCGCCCCATTTAATCTGATACTTTTCATGGTCATATTTGATGTCTTTTTCAATCTTGTCCTGAGCCTTTTTCAGGAAAGAAGAAAGGTCTGTTCCTCTTAAATTCAGTTTAACGGTAAGATGCCTCTTGTTCATTTCACGGGTGATGGTACTTTCTCCGGTACTTAATTTTACTTCAGCAACCTGAGATAATGGAATTTTTGCCCCTGAAGCTGAGGTGAGCATCAGGTTTCCTATTTTATCAGGAGTATCACGGCTGTCTTCAGTGTAACGGCAGGAAATATCATACACTTTATTACCGATAAAGATTTGCGAGATGGCTTTTCCGCCTAAAGCGACTTCAATAAGATCAGCCACATCAGCCACGTTTAATCCATATTGAGCAATCTTGTCTCTGTCTGCAATAATCTGCAACTGAGGTAGAGGAGGTTCCTGGTCAATAGCAAGGTCAGCAGATCCCGGAATTTTGTTTAAGGTAGATAATACATTTTCAGCAATTCTTCTGGTTTCTTTGAAATCTTCTCCATATACTTTTACAACAAGTTCACTGTGTGCCCCGGAAATTTTATCCATTACTCCATCAATCATCGGTTGTGAGAATCCTACTGTAAACCCCGGCATTTCTTTGTAATCAGCAGCTAATTCTTTAATGAGGTCTGCTTTGGTTTTCCCGGATGGCCATTGATCGTAAGGTTTTATTCCTACAGAAACTTCAAAGTGAGAAGCGGTCCATGGATCGGTTCCGTCATCGTTGCGGCCAGCCTGAACCATCATATAGGTAATTTCAGAATGTTTTAATGTTTTGGCACGTAGGGTATCGCTCATTTCTTTTGCTTTGGCCAGGGAAATACCCGGAGGTAACTGTACCTGTAGCCAGATAGAACCTTCATCCAGCTCGGGAAGGAAGTCTTTTCCTACAGTATAAGAAAGTACTCCTGCTGATAATAAGACGATGGTTACCGGGATCATTACTTTTTTAGGGGTTAGCATTATTTTTTCGATTCTTTTCCCATAGGCTGCGCTTATTTTTTCCAGCCATTTGTTGTGATATATTTTTTGTGGTTTCCGATAGATCACATAAGCCAGACCTGGAATAAGGAGCAATGCTACTGCAAGAGCACCCAGTAAAGCATACCCTACTGTAAATGCCATCGGCGTAAACAGCTTTTTCTCTACTCTTTCGAATGCGAATAGTGGAAGATAGGCTGTGATAATAATGATGGTAGAAAAGAAGATCGGTTTTGCTACTTCAATTACTCTTTGGGTAATTGTTTTCTCTTCTAATGCTTCTTCAGGGTTCTCTTCCCTTTTTTTCAGAATGGTTTCAAGCATTACAATGGCTCCGTCTACAATAATCCCGAAGTCAATAGCTCCCAGCGAAAGAAGGTTAGCAGGAATATTGGTAAAATGCATTAAAATAAATGCAAATAATAAAGAAAGCGGGATGGTAATAGCCACCAATAAAGCACCTCGCCAGCTTCCCAGGAAGACTATCAGGACAATAATAACGAGTACAATTCCTTCAGTAAGGGTATGGGAAACCGTGTGAAGGGTAGTACTTACAAGGTCTGTTCTGTCAAGGAAAGGATGAATTTTTACACCGGGAGGAAGCGTTTCATTGTTTAATTCATCAATCGCCTCATGAACACCTTCTAATACTTGTGATGGGTTTTGACCTCTTAATAAGAGAACAATTCCTTCTACACTTTCAGGATAGTTTCGTTTTCTGTCTGTATATCCCAGAATTCCTTTTCGTTCCAGATTTCCGTATTTCAATGTTCCTACATCATTCAGAAATACCGGAACCCCGTTTTCAGTTTTTACTACAATTTTTCCAAGGTCATTTAAATCTTTTACAAGACCTATTCCCCGAATCACATACGCTAAGTTTCCACGGGGAAGCATACTTCCTCCGGCGCTCACATTATTTTTTGAAATGGTTTCGGTAACTTCTGATAATGAAAGACCATATTGTTCGAGTTTATGAGGGTCTAATTCCACCTGAAATTGGGTAGTAATTCCTCCAAAATTGGTCACATCTGCAATCCCGGAAACCTGTTTGATGCGTGGAATAATTACAAATTTTTGTAAATCTGTAAGTTCCCGCAAACTATGATTATTACTTTCAATAATATAACGGTATACTTCGCCGATAGGAGAGGTGAGAGGATCAAGACCAGGCTGTGCACCATAAGGAAGAGTAACATCTGTAAGCCTCTCCTGAATACGTTGTCTCGCCCAATAGTCGTCTATCCCATCATCAAAAACCATGGTAATCATGGAGAGTCCAAAGGTACTTTTGCTTCGCATAACATGCATTCCAGGAAGACCATTAAGAGCCCTTTCCAAAGGAATGGTAATTTGTTGTTCTACTTCTTCAGCAGCCAGCCCGGGAACCTGGGTAACCACCTGCGACGTTACATCAGCGATGTCAGGATAAGCTTCTACGGATAATTTGGTCCAGGAATAATAACCAAAGAACCCCAGTAAAAGGAAGAGTGCCAACATCAGCCACCTCTTCTGTATAGAGATTGTCAAAAGTTTTTTCATGTTCTTAATCGATATTATGTACAGTACAGATGTGTATTGTACTTTTTACATCAGTTCATTTTACATTATTTCGCATCCAGCATATAAATTCCACCCTCGGTCATGATGGTGTCTCCCACTTTTAATCCGGAAGTGATTCTGATCATTTTCTGATCCGCTTCTCCGGTGGTTACTGAACGTTTGGCAAATTGATTCTTGCCTGTTTTGATCCACACATATTGAGAACTGTCCTGCTGCATGAGTGCACTGATCGGAATCATAACTGTTTTTTGAGGAGTCGTAGCAAAATTGACAGTTGCATACATACCGGGTTTGAGTTTTCTGTCCGGATTATCACATTCGATAAGGACTTTTATACTTCGGGTATTTTCATCTACGACTTCATTGATGTGATACACTTTTCCTGTGATATTTCTGTCCGGATAAGCACTTACTTTTACCGAAACATGATCTCCGATATTGACAAAACGGATATCTTTTTCCTTTACATCTCCGGAAATCCAAACTTTGGATAATTCTGCAATGATGATGACAGGGTCTGCATCGCTTTTTAGAAATTGGCCGTTGACAATTTTATTGGAAATAATTTCTCCGTTAATTGGGGCTCTTACAATAAGGGGACTTCCGATACCTCCGCCTTTGCTGTTATAAACTTTCAATGCAGAAGAAGCATTGGAAAGGGATGTTTTTTTATTTTTGAAATCGGTTTCTGCCTCGTCAAGTTCTTTCTGAATCCCAACTCCATGTTTTACCAGATCCTGCTGACGTCTGTAATTTTTCTCTGCGAGCTGTACATCATTCAGGGCATCTGTATAATCTTTCTGAACTGAAAAATAATCAGAGGAAAGGATTTCAAAGAGAGGGCTGTTTGCTGAAACATTTTGTCCAAGCTGAATGAATGATTTTGTAATTCTTCCGGAAAAGGGGCTGGCAATTTCAGCATAATGGTTGGGAATAGCCTGAATGGTTCCTGCTGAAACGATTCCGTCGCTATGTTCCTGCTCAGAAACGACTTCTGTTTTTATTTTTTTGAATACTGGGTTGTTTTCAGGGACGATTACATTTTCTCCTTTTACCAGAAGATCCTGATCCTGAGAATCTTCACTTTTGGGATTTTTACAAGAGGTAATAAATGTCAAAAGTACTATTGTGAATACTGCTTTTCTCATATAAGATGTTTATAACCACTAATTTAATTCTAATTTTCTTTTTATATCAATACAGTGTGATATTTATTTAAAATACCTTAAATGCTTGTTTTTTGCCGTTGCAAAAGTATTTCTATCCTTTCTGATAGCCGGTTAGAGAACCTTTAGAATGCTATTAGAATACCATTAGAAAGGATGGTATTTCTGAGGAATTATAGCCATTGTCCGAATTTTTTAATGAACCATTGTTTCACAAATTGAGTAAGGATGCAATATCCTGTAAGAATTCCTATCAGATAAGGGAAATAGCTTAAAGGTAAAAGCTGCATTTTCAGATATCCTGCCAATGGGGTGAAAGGAATAAGGATTCCAATCAACATGATTAAGCTCGTTAGGGCAACAACCGGTGCAGCAGCCCAGCTTTGGATAAATGGAATCTTTTTGGTTCTGATAATATGAACAATCAAAGTTTGGGACAACAGTCCTTCTACAAACCATCCGGTCTGGAATAGACTCTGATGTTCTGGTGTATTGGCTTTAAAAATAAAAAACATTACAGCAAACGTCATATAATCGAAAATGGAACTCAAAGGACCAATATAAAGCATGAATTTTTTAATACTGTCAGCTTCCCATTTTTTGGGTTGTTCCAGAAAATCTTTATCCATCGTATCCCAGGGAATAGAGGATTGTGAAATATCATACAACAGATTTTGAGTCAGAATTTGCAGCGGCAGCATTGGCAGAAATGGCAGCAATGCACTGGCGCCAATCATGCTGAACATATTTCCAAAATTACTGCTGGCTGTCATTTTTATATATTTAATAATATTCCCGAATGTTCTTCTTCCATAAATAACTCCACTTCTGAGTACCATTAAGTCTTTTTCGAGCAAAATGATATCTGCACTTTCTTTGGCTATATCAGCTCCGGTATCGACAGAAATTCCAACGTCTGCTTCTTTTATAGCTGCTGCATCATTGATTCCGTCACCCATAAATCCTACAGTATGACCTTTGGATCTTAATATTTTTACAATGCGTTGCTTTTGTAATGGGCTTACCTTGGCAAAAACGGAATATAAATCCATGTCTTTGCTGAGTTCTTCATCACTCATATTCTCCAGTTCATCACCAAGCATGATGGTATTGATGGGAATTCCTACATCATGACATATTTTTTTCGCAACAATATCATTATCTCCGGTGATTACTTTTACTTCAACACCTAATTTATGCAGGGCTTTGATACTTGGCTCTGCAGAAGGTTTAGCGGGATCAAGAAATCCAATAAAACCGGTAAGGATGAGGTGATTTTCATCTGCAACAGAATAATTGAGTGGATGATCTCCTTCAAATTCTCTGATGGCAACCAGTAAGACACGAAGCCCTTCTGCATTGAGCTTTTCAGACATTCTGATGATTTTTTCCTTCATAAGGTCATCTAACGGAATGATATTGTCATTCTCTATATGAAGGCTGTGGTCATCACCCGGATCTAAAGCATATGTACACAAAGACAGCATTTCCTCTACCGCTCCTTTTGAGATCATAAGGTGTTTTCCTTTTGAAGTATTCAGAATGACAGACATTCTTCTTCTTTCGAAATCAAAAGGAATTTCGTCTACTTTCAGATAGAGTTCATCAGCCTTCATGAGATTGTGGACTTCTGCATGATCCAGAACAGCCTGATCCAGCAGGTTTTTTAAGCCGGTTTGATGAAAACTGTTGAGGTAAGCCCATTTCAAAACCTCATCATCATCAAGACCACGCACGTTGAGGTGAGTTTCCAGAACGATTTTATCAAGGGTAAGGGTTCCGGTTTTATCCGTACAGAGAATATCCATAGCGCCGATATTCTGGATGGCATTCAATCTTTTAACGATTACTTTTTTCTTACTCATATTTACAGCACCTTTGGCAAGGTTAGCAGTAACAATCATAGGCAGCATTTCAGGAGTAAGTCCTACTGCCACTGCAATGGCGAATAAGAGTGCCTGCATCCAGTCTCCTTTCACGAATCCATTGATAAGGAAAATGACAGGAGTCATGACCAGCATAAACCGAATCAGTAAAAAGCTTACTTTGTTGACTCCGATATCAAATGCGGTTTCAGGCCTTTTGGAAACCAGGCTTCTGCTGATGCTTCCGAAATAAGTGAAAATGCTGGTGTTAACAACCACAACCGTAGCTGATCCACTGACTACATTGGTTCCCATGAAACAGATGTTTTGAAGGGTAAGTGGATTCCTGTTTTTGGCATCACGGATAGGAAATGCATTTTTTTCAACAGGTAATGCTTCTCCTGTGAGAATAGATTCACTGATGAATAGATCTTTGCTTTTCAAAATTCTGCAATCGGCAGGAACCATATCTCCGGCAGAAAGAATCACGATATCTCCGGAAACTATTTCAGTGATTTCTATTTCTTCACTTTCTTTGAACTTCCTTTTGGTAAGACAGCTTGTTTTTACCATTTTTTTCAATGCTTCTGCTGCCTTATTACTCCGAAATTCCTGAATAAATCTTAAAACAGTACTAAACAATAGCATTACAGAAATAATAATACTTGTACTTAGATCTTTCTCTCCTTCAGGAACGAGAATTACATCGATAAATAAGGAAATTACAGCAATGCATGCTAATATATAATTAAAGGGATTAAAGAAAGAATGAGCAAATTGCTTCAGCCATGAGGGGGCTTTTTGAGTAGCAATTTCATTTTTACCGTAAATTTTCAAACGGTCTTTCACTGTGTTTTCGCTAAGGCCTTCTTCTGAAGTTTCCAGCATAGCGTAAACCATTTTTTCGTTCTCTGAAGCGGCTTCTTTTAACTTAACAAGAGCGGCTGAATTGAGATTTTTGTTGGAAGATTTTTTTAACATGGCTTCAATGGTTATAAATCATTTTCAGTACCTATAATTTCCCAGCTTACCTTGATAACTTTATCTTCAATAGTAAGTCTGCTGGCGGTTTTTTCCATAAAACTGTCTTGTGGTGTAGAAGAATGAACTTCTGCCGTGATAATGGCGTTTTCCGGAACACCGTTATCATCGCTGGTAAGAGATTTCAGTAGTACTTTATCATTTCCACTTAATGATTGCATGAGTTGTACCCGGATATGATTTTCTACCTCACTTTTACATTTGATGCTGAGTAGATATTCGGTGTAGTGATTTCTGCTGCTGATATTGTTCCCTAATTTTACTCCCAATGGTCGGAGAATAAGATGGGTGAGGATAATAAAACCACTGGTAATAGCAGCTTCCAAAGGAAGTCCTAATGCGGAGAGTGCTCCTACTGATGCAGAGCACCAGATGGTGGCAGCGGTATTAAGACCTCTTACGGTAAGTCCATCTTTCATGATAACTCCACCTCCTAAAAAGCCAATACCACTGACGATATAAGAAGCTATTCTGCCTGTGGCATCACCACCGATCCGGATAGAGAGAAGAACAAATGCTGCGGAGCCAAGGCATACCAGAGTATTGGTTCGGAGACCGGCGCTTTTTTGACGCCATTGTCTTTCAAAACCTATGCTGGCACCCAAAGCAAATGCCGTGAAAAGACGAAGAGTAAATTCGAATGTATTCATAACTTTTCCTTTTTTTATAAAGCTTGTAAAGCTGTACGGGAAAAGTGAGTACAACTAAAGCTTTTAAGATTGATAATAACTGTAAGGATCTGCGTCCATGTGCTTTATTTTTTACACTGCAAAAGTAGTAGAACTGGCTTTTTTCACCTGTTAGAAAAGCTTTAGAATGTTATTAGAATTATATTAGAGAAAATAATGATGACACTTTTTAAAATAAAAAATATAAGCAGAATCATGTTTTTAATGAGTTCTATTTAAGGTTGATACTGTTCGTAGATTTATCAATGGTTACAGATTAGAATTAAAGCTCTCATCTGTAACCATTTTTTAAGATAAAATTTCAATACATTTGGCAATAATTCAGCTTTATACAATAAAGTTTGTTTTATCTCCCGGTTTCAAACCAAAAGTTGTCTTTATAAATTATATATTTTAGAAATGAAAAATTCAAACTTAGCGATTCCTGCCACATTGTTAGCCATTATCTGTGTACAGGGTGGAGCATCTATTGCCAAGCAGCTTTTTCCGGCAATTGGAGCTATTGGAACCGTTACTTTGAGGATTGTACTTTCTGCTATTTTGCTTACTATCATCAATCGTCCTAAATTTTTACAGTTTACTCCACAAAAATGGAAGTATTGTGCAATGTATGGAGTGGGATTGGCTGCAATGAATCTTATTTTTTATATGGCGATTCAAAGAATTCCATTAGGATTGGCCGTAACCGTAGAGTTTGCAGGTCCTTTGTTTCTAGCATTGGCATTATCCCGTAAGTTATTGGATGTAGTTTGGGCATTATTAGCCTGTGTAGGAATATTGCTTATTGTTCCCTGGAAGAGCGATCATATAGATTTGTTAGGGCTGGGATTAGCTTTTCTCGCTGGAATATTCTGGGCTCTTTATATTGTAATGGGCGGGAAAGTTTCTAAAATAATGGATGGAAAAGATGCCGTAACCACAGGAATGTTATTTGCCAGTCTGGTAATTATACCTTTCACAATATGGGATGGAGCGGTCTTTAATATTACACCAACTATTTTTGTCAAAGGATTGGGAGTCGCTATTTTATCAAGTGCTTTACCGTTTTCTTTAGAAATGATGGCTTTAAAAAAGCTTCCTGCAAAGACATTCAGTATCCTGATGAGCCTGGAGCCTGCATTTGCAGCCCTTTCAGGATTAGTTTTCCTTGCTGAAGAGTTATCTTTTTTACAGTGGATTTCTATTAGCTGTGTAATTGCTGCCAGTATAGGAACTACAATGTTCAATAAAACGGCGACCTCTCATAATTAATTTCTAAGAAGATTAATTTTATTTCCCACAGATTACACGGATTTTCACAGATGATTGCATAAAATCTGGTAAAAATATTTTAGTCTCGCAGATTGAACGGATTACACAGATTTCTTGATTATTGTACACAGATATTTGCGAACACAAGAAAATCAATAATTTCTAAACTTCTGTGTCTTTTGCGGTTCAAAATATTGTCAGATAAAAAAAATTAAGCTGTTTCAATATCAAATATCACTGTGAAAACAGTCTCATTATTCTCAGATGTTACTTTGAGGGTTGCGTGATGAAGATGAATAATTTTCTCAGTCAGAAAAAGCCCAATTCCATGCCCCTTTTCCTGCTTGGAGGCTTCACTTCTGTAAAAAGGTTCAAAAATATGGAGTAAGTCTTCCTGTGAAATGGTAATTCCTGTATTGATAAAGCGGATCAGAAGGTTTTCGGTATTTACTTTTACATCAATCAGACAGGTATGGAACGGCGAATATTTGCAGGCATTATCGATGAGGTTATTAAAAGCAACCTGTAACAAATATTCATTTCCCTGCACAACAAGCTGATGTTCTTCTATAGCGTTATCAATATTCAATGAAACTTTATATTCTGTATTTTCCTTTATTATTTTCGAATAAGATTCTAATAAAATTTCATCCAATCGTACTTCTGAAAAACTGATTTCATTAGGATCATAGCTGGCTTTGGCAAGATCCATCAGGCTATTGGATAACTTTACCATATTACGGGCGTCATCCAAAGCGTATTGAATAGTCTGTTGATATTCTTCCTGGGTCTGTTCCTTTTCAGAAGAGAATTCCAGTTCTGTAATAATAGCAGATAGTGGGGTACGCAGTTCGTGTGAAATATTGGATACAAAATGTTTTTGAGCATCAAACGAATTTTCCAGGCGCTCAAGCATTCCGTTGAAATTTTCAGCCAGTTCATTAAGCTCATCTTTCTCACCCGTGGCTTTTAAGCGCAGTTGTAATTTCCCGGCAGTGATATTCTTTATTTGATGAACCATTTCACTTAGCGGGTTCAATGCTTTTTTTGAAAGAAATATTCCGGCTAAATAAATTAATATTAAAATACTAATGAAGGCAATAATACTGATGGTAAGAAGATGATTGATTGATTTATAACCATATTGATCGTACCCCGCAGCGGTTACCAAATATTCCTTTCCATTGTGAGAATAGATGGTTCCTATAGCCTGCAGATCATCAATGAAAAAACTGATGTCTTTCTTTTTTAGAATACTGGAAAGCATTTTCGGATCTTCCTTAACAAAATCTACCTTTGAATCATCATGATAGACCAGATTGAACTCAGGATCATAGATGGCTACCTGAACTTCATTAATTGTTTTTGTGTTATTCTTGTATACACGGTGCATTTCCTTTTCACTTAATGTACTTTGAAAAAAAAGATTGGCTTTTGCTACCGCTTCGTTTCTGAGTTGGGCATAAAATGAAACTTCCCTGGCTTCACTCGAAGAATAGTATACTGCAATACCGTAAAATATCATCAACATAGCCGTGACAAAGGTAAAGAGTAGGGTAAGCCGGGTTCTTATTTTCATGCCTTATAAGTATAAGTTATTGTTGGTGTTCTTCATATCCTTTTTTAAGAATAAAACCCATTCCTGCTTTGGTATGGATCAGCTTATTCTCAAAATCTTTATCAATTTTTTTTCGGATATAGTTGATGTACACATCAATAAAATTAGTGCCGGTATCAAAATGAGTTTCCCATACTTTTTCTGCAATTTCACTTCTGGAAAGTACTTTCTCTGAGTTTTCCATCATAAATTTGAGAAGGTTGAATTCTTTAGGGGTCAGTTTGATAGGAACATGATCTCTGCTTACCGTTTTCTGTTCCAGATTCATTTCAATCCCTTCATATTTAAGGACAAAAACTTTTTGCTGTCTCTGTTGTGAAAAACGCTTTAGAAGGACATTAATTCTCGCCACCAACTCACGCATTTCAAAAGGCTTGGTCATATAATCGTCGGCACCGGCATCAAATCCTTCCAATTTGTCGTCCGTAGTGCCCAAAGCTGTAAGCATTATGACCGGAAGATTAGGTTTCAGAGCTTTTATTTCATTACAAAACTCCAGACCACTTTTTTTAGGCAAAACAATATCAGTGACTACAAGGTCATAATTTTTCTGCAATGCCAGTTTTAGTCCTGTTGATCCATCATATGCTGTACTTACTTCAAATTCAGCTTCCTGAAGTCCTTTTGTGATAAGCTTGGAAAGTCTGTCATCGTCTTCTACTAATAAAATATGAGGCATAAGAATAGGTGAAGTGTTTGTGAGTGAAAAGGTGAAGTGATATTCTTCACAAATGTAATGAATTCTATTTTGTAATTTTGGCGGAATAGATATAATTGAATGTTAGAATTTAAGAAAAAAATGAGTAGAATTGCGGGCATTTTATGTTTATTAGTGCTGTTTTTGACTCAATGTACTACCCAGCAAAATACTATCCAGCTTCAAAACGGAGATTTACTTTTTGTTACAGCTAAAGAAACAGGACTTTCCGGAGCCATTAATAATGTTACCCAAAAGCAGAAAATAGCTTCTTTCGATCATATCGGTATTCTTGAAAAAGAAGGAAAGAATTTGTTTGTTTTGCATGCTGCTCCAAAAGGGGGTTCCCAAAAGCAAACTCTCAAGGATTTTGTCAAAGATCAAAAAAGGGATCAGCAAAATGTTGTAGTCTATCGTCTGAAACCCGAATATCAGAAATCAATTCCTGTTGCTATTGAAAAGGCTCATTCTATGTTGGGAAAGCCTTATAATTTCAACTATATTTTGGATGAAGATTCTTATTACTGTTCAGATTTTGTGGAAAGAGCTTTTCGGAATGATCACATTTTTAAATTAGAACCTATGACATTCATTGATCCTAAGACAGGAAAAACAAATGCATTCTGGGAAGGATTTTATACTAAGAAGAACCTTAAAGTTCCTGAAGGAGAGCCTGGTTGTAATCCGAACGGATTGGCCGGATCTGAAAAAATAGAAAGAGTAGGTGACCTTTAAGGCTGGATGCTGGAGGAGAGATGCCGGAAGCTATTATTGTTGATATTACTTATGAAGGCCGGAATTAGGTCGTATCAGGAATGATAGAAAAGAGTGTTATTGATGTTTGTCATTTCATGACTTCCAGTCTCTGACCTCATTGCATACCGAATCTGAGTAAAATATAGAGAAGCTTAATGGCTTCTTTTTTTTATGTTAATTTTTAAAAAATATTAGTCTACTAATTTGGTGTACTAATATTTTTTTATATTTTTGTGACAGATTTAAATGCAGAGCGCAATATGATCTGAGTACTAACCCAAAATGTTTAGCAATGATTACACCTAACCCAAGCCTGCAGGTTTTTCAAAATAAACTGAACCTGCCTAAAAAAGAATTATTATTGGAAATAGAATTGAATGGCAAAATGAAATTTGAGCATTTAATGAATACCATCTATAATCAAATGGGGATATGTCATAGAGTGTTATCAGCGAATGTGGAGTATGTGAACGGATATAGTTTTGGTTCGGTACAGTTGTATATTAATGTCAATTCAGAAGACTATCAAAAACTGGAAGTCTATCTGAATAAAAATAAACTTTTGAATACAACGGTAGAATATCTCTGCCGAAAGTATTTTTAAGGGAGATTCATATAGTTTTAATTACTCAAAGTGTCTGGTTCTTTTACCGGGCACTTTTTATTTTATTCTGAATAATTTTTTATTATCTCGCAGATCAAACAGATTACAAAGATATTTTAATATGAAAAAAGATGAAATAAAGAATAAATTTTCCAGGGTCAACTTTCAATGTTGTCAAAGATTACAATTGAAGGAGCGAAAATTCCCCTCCGGAGGAGGGGTGTCAAAAATTCTTTGAATTTTTGACGGAGTGGTTCTAAAAAGAACTTGTATTATTTTGTAAACGCAAATTTTTATTTCCAAACCTTATATTCTAAGGAAGCAAAGTAATAATCAATTAAAATTGATTTAACGAAGCTTATGTTAGAATGGTGAGATATAGTCATAAAAAAGCGCTCAGACTTTTCTGAACGCTCTATGTAATAAAAATAAGTTTAGATTCTTTCGATATCGGCACCAAGTGCTTTTAGTCTTCCATCGATGTTTTCATATCCTCTGTCGATTTGCTCGATGTTGTGGATAATAGATTTTCCTTCTGCAGAAAGAGCAGCGATAAGAAGGGCATTTCCGGCTCTGATATCCGGGGAAACCATTGTTGTTCCTCTTAACGGAGCTTCCTGGTTTAATCCGATTACGGTCGCTCTGTGTGGATCACATAATATGATCTGAGCTCCCATATCAATTAATTTATCTACGAAGAATAATCTGGATTCAAACATTTTCTGGTGAACCAGGATACTTCCTTTTGCCTGTGTAGCTACAACTAAGATGATGGATAATAAATCCGGGGTGAATCCAGGCCATGGAGCATCAGAAATGGTAAGAATAGATCCGTCAATAAATTTCTGAATTTTATAATGTTCCTGAGCAGGAATATAAATATCATCACCACTTTGCTCAAGCTCAATTCCCAGTTTTCTGAAGGTGTTAGGAATAACTCCTAATTGGTTCCAGTTTACATTTTTGATGGTGATTTCAGATTTCGTCATGGCAGCAAGACCAATCCATGATCCGATTTCCACCATATCAGGAAGCATGGTATGTTCCGTACCTCTTAAATAATCTACTCCTTCAATGGTAAGAAGGTTAGATCCGATTCCTGAAATATTAGCTCCCATTCTGTTCAGCATTTTACATAATTGCTGAAGATAAGGTTCGCAGGCAGCGTTATAAATTCTTGTTTTGCCTTTTGCTAAAGCGGCAGCCATTACAATATTAGCTGTTCCGGTCACAGAAGCTTCTTCTAATAAGATGAATTTTCCTGTAAGTTCTTTCGCTTTTAAAGAATAGAAATATTCTTCTTCGTCGTAATGGAATTCAGCACCAAGTTCAACCAATCCCTGGAAATGGGTATCCAATCTTCTTCTTCCGATTTTGTCACCTCCGGGAGTTGGCATATAAGCTTCTCCATAACGTGCCAACATAGGACCCATCAACATAATTGATCCACGAAGTTTGGCTCCGTCTTTTTTAAATTCATTGGATTTTATATAGTCGAAGTTTACCTTATCAGCCTGGAAAGTGTAGTCTCCATGACCATTTTTAGTAACCTTTACACCGAAGTCTCCAAGAATTTCAATCAATCTGTTTACATCGTGGATATCCGGAATATTTTTAATCCTTACTTCCTCATCAGTCAACAGCACTGCACATAAAATTTGTAGAGCCTCATTTTTGGCTCCTTGTGGAGTTATTTCACCCTGCAGTCTTTTCCCTCCTCTTATTTGAAATGTTCCACTCATTATTTTCTGTTTTTATGATTGTTATTATGCCTTCTTTTATTAGGTTGGTTGTTATTATTCTTATTGTTACTGTTCCTATTGTTGTTATTGTTATTATTTCGGTTGTTGTTATTGCTGGTGTAGTAAATCTTACTTTTTTCAAGAGAGTCAATTCCTGTAAGATCCAACCTGTTTTCAGACAATTCTTTCAGGTGTCTGAAGATAACATCATCCGTTACGTGTTCTTTATTGTAAACATTATAGGATTTCTTCATATTGTTGGCAATAACCTCGATAAGGGCTTCTTTTTCATCACCTGTTTCCAGTTCTATTGCTTTTTCTATCAATTGAAGAATACTTTTTCCATAAAACTTAAAGTCACCTTGAAGTTTTGGATATTCCATTCTTTTAGGTTTTTCTGCCAATTGTTCCGGGGTAGGGAACGGATAAGGAGATTCTACGTCCAGATCATGATTAGCAAGAATAAAAAGATGGTCCCAAAGTTTATGTTTATAATTTTCCTCGTCGCGAAGTTGTGGGTTTCTCTGACCCATAAAATCGATGATTGCCATAGCCATTTCGTTCCTTTCCTCTTTGGTAGGAAGTTCTTTGCAGCGCTCAACCAACTGTTGTATAATTCTGCCGTATTCCGGCATATGAAGCTGAGTTTTTTGGGTATTGTATTCCATAGTATGCAAATATATGGATTAAAAGAAAAATTGTTTCGAGAATCTTAAAAATTTATGATTTTTTAATGAAAATTTCAGATCCAATTCTCTTTGAATTATTATTTAAAACAAAAATATTTCTCCTTATTTTGAATTTGTTTTTAATAAAACTGTAAATTGGCTGTCATATTGATAATTAAATATTCCAATGAAAAAAACACATTTTATTCTTTCCCTACTGGCTTTAGCGCTTGTTGGCTCCTGCCAGAATAACGATGAATTAAGTACAAAATCCGTGAAGAAGGAAGAGGTACATGATAAAATAGTAAATGTAACCCATCATGACGGAAGACCATTCAGTACGGGAACTGGATCTGGATCAGCGCAGGCAAAGTTTGTGGCAGGTCCTGGTGGCAGCGTTCTCATGCAGGGATTCTATTGGGATGTTCCCGATGGAGGAAATTGGTGGAATACTGTTAAAGATAAATTAACGGCGTGGTCCAATGCCGGAGTTGGCGCTGTGTGGCTTCCTCCGGCTTCAAAAGCCCAAAACGGAGCCTATTCGATGGGATATGACCCTACAGATTATTATGATTTCGGAAACTTTAATCAGAACGGAAGTACAGAAACCCGGTTTGGATCAAGAACAGAACTGGAAGCATTGATTACAAAGGCCCATGCAGAAAATATGCAGGTCTATGCTGATATTGTTATCAATCACAACAGTGGCGGTCAGTCTGAAGCCAATCCATTTACCGGAACTAATACCTGGACTAATTTCTCAGGAGTTGCTTCCGGAAAATTTCAAAGAAACTACAATGACTTTTATAAAAATGCTTATGGAAATAATGATGAAGGTTCCTTTGGTGGATTCCCGGATTTGTGCCATGCCAATCCACATGTACAGGATTGGTTGTGGGGAAGAGATGATTCTGTCGCAAAATATTATAAAAATGTAATGAAGTTTGATGGCTGGAGATTCGATTATGTGAAAGGATTCGGACCTTGGGTTGTGAATACCTGGAATTCTAAAGTAGGAGGCTTCTCTGTTGGTGAATTATGGGACTCTAATGTGAATACCTTAGAATGGTGGGCCAATAATGCCAATAGTTCCGTATTTGATTTTGCTGCTTATTATAAAATGGATGAAGCTTTCGATAACGGAAATCTGAATGTACTTAATGATGATATGATGTGGAAAAGAAACCCGTACAAAGCGGTGACCTTCGTTGCCAATCATGATACGGATATCATTTATAATAAAATGCCTGCTTATGCTTACATTCTAACCCATGAAGGATATCCTACTATTTTTTACAGAGACTATGAAGAATGGCTGAATAAAGAAAGGCTGAACAACCTGATCTGGATTCACAACAATAAAGCTACAGGAACCACTTCTATTTTATATACAGATAATGATGAATATATCGCAAGACGTAACGGTTACAATGGGAATCCGGGACTTGTGGTTTATATTAACACCTCATCAAGCTGGCAGGAAAGATGGATCGATACGAATTGGAGTAATCAGCAGATTAAGGATTTTACCGGAAATTCAAGCTGGTATCCTACAACACAAGGAGATAAACGGGTGAAAATTCAGTGCCCTCCGAATAGCTATTCTGTGTGGTCGCTTAATTTATAAGTAATGAGTAATGAGTAATGAGTAATGAGTGTCGGATTCTGAACTCAAAATAATATAATCTCTCGCAGATTTTGCTGATTAAACAGATTCTTATGAATAATATAAACATCTGTGTAGATGTGAAATCTGTGGGAAATTATACCTGAATAAACTTTTTCTTCTGATGCTGATCCGGAAGAAAACATTTCTGATTAGCCAGTTTCATTCTGTTTCTAGAAATAACATCATAAGCCTTGTCACTCAGAAAGGCTGGCATTATTTTACCAATAGCTGAAAGTTTATAAATTCCGCCTAAAATATTGGCAATTTGGAGGACCGCTCTGGATTTTATGAAATAATACTGTTTGGGTTTCCAAAGGTATAAAGTGTTGAAAACTTTTGATTCTAAACCTCTTTCTGATAAGAACTGCTGTCCGAATTCGGACTGAAGTGAAGCAAACATAAATTGGTCTTTGGTATCTCTTTCCAGAATCCATTGCACCCAGAAATTGCAGACTCCACAATCTCCGTCAAAAAATACAATATGTTTGTTTTCCCAGTTTTCCACAACTTTTATTTATTAAACATGATCCTTCTTTCTGTGTCTTCTTTGGCTTGTTTGAAATACTTCACAAGATCTGCACGCTGTTCATCGGTTAGCTTGGCATCCTGATGTCCGATATAATAGGATTCAAGCGGCATTTCTTTTTTCTCCACCATTTCTATACACTCTTCAAGCTTACGAAGCTGTCTTTGAGGTTCATATACTGCAAAGGTAGAAAAATTAAGATGCTTTCTGCCTTCATTAATATGATTTTTTACATACCATGAGACGGGTGAAATATCAGCATACCACGGATATTTAGTCTCATTGGAATGACAGTCATAGCAGGATGTCCTGATGATCTTAGCTACTTTTTCAGGAGTATTTTTTATTTTCAAAAAGTCCATGCCGGGTGTAGGGCGTGGATTGGTTTTATCGATAGGAAAAAACTGAATGATAATAAAGGCTACAAGGAGAATGATGAGTACTTTTTTCATAGAAATTTATGTTTGTGGATTATAAAGATAGTTAATTTTTTAATGGTGAGACTGAAAGTTGGAAGATGGGATCGGGAGGTACTTGAAGACTAGGTTTAGATGTTCTTTTATGAGAAGGTTAGGTTGATGCCAGAGCTGAACAAGTGAAGTTTTTGTTACTGGAAAAAAAGCGAATCAACAAAATGAATTTGTAAAGTTGTTTTCTTACTACAAGAAAGTTTCAATTTTTCAGCCTCCCCCTTCCTGCTTTTTTCTCTTACGTTGAGTTATTCTAAATAGAGCAGAGGTAACCCAATGGATTTAAAAAATGACTAACTTAATACCACAATTGTGTCTATAGTTCAGATGCTGTCGGAGCTGTTTTGTTATAGTTTTTAACTATCATTGAAATAATTATTAATAGATTGTATTTATTGAATGAACGTTGTAAGTTTGTCATGTCCTTACAATAAAGAAGTTACTTAAGCTGTATTAATCAATATAAAAAATAAATAAACGACAATGGAAAAAGATTTGAATGACATCAGTAAATGCCCGTTTCACAACGGAACAATGAAGAAGAATGTAGCAGGTGAAGGTACCCAAAACAAAGATTGGTGGCCGGATCAGTTAAGAGTAGATCTTTTGCGCCAGCATTCATCACTGTCTAATCCTATGGATCAGGACTTTGATTATGCAGAAGCATTTAAAAGCCTTGACCTTGAAGCAGTGAAAAGAGATCTTCACGCGTTAATGACAGATTCACAAGATTGGTGGCCGGCAGATTTTGGTCATTACGGACCATTATTTATCCGTATGGCCTGGCACAGTGCCGGAACCTATCGTGTAGGCGATGGTAGAGGTGGAGCTGGAGCAGGACAACAGCGTTTTGCCCCATTGAACAGCTGGCCGGATAACGTAAGCCTTGATAAGGCAAGAAGACTATTATGGCCTATTAAACAGAAATACGGAAGAAATATATCATGGGCAGACCTTTTAATTCTTACAGGAAATATAGCCCTTGAATCTATGGGATTCAAAACTTTTGGATTTGCAGGAGGACGTCCAGATGTATGGGAACCGGATGCAGATGTATATTGGGGATCTGAGAAAACATGGTTAGGTGGAGATTTACGATATGCTCACGGTTCTGAAGGGGTCGTTGAAGGACATTCTGCGGTTCTTCCTACCGATGATAAAGCAGATGGAGACATTCACTCAAGAAACCTTGAAAATCCATTGGCAGCGGTGCAGATGGGACTAATTTATGTAAATCCTGAAGGACCGGATGGAAACCCTGATCCGATTGCAGCAGCTAAAGACATCAGAGATACTTTCGGACGTATGGCGATGGATGATGAGGAGACTGTAGCTTTAATTGCAGGTGGACATACTTTTGGGAAAACCCACGGTGCTGGTCCGGCAGATCATGTTGGCAAAGAACCGGAAGCCGCCGGAATTGAACAGCAGGGATTAGGATGGTCAAGTAGCTATAAGTCCGGAAGTGGAAGAGATGCTATTTCCAGTGGTTTAGAAGTAACATGGACAGAAACTCCGACTCAATGGAGCAATTATTTCTTTAAAAATTTATTTGAAAATGAATGGGAACTGACGAAAAGTCCTGCCGGAGCTCACCAATGGGTAGCAAAAGACGGTGCGGAAATCATTCCTGACGCATTTGATTCTAATAAAAAGCATAGACCCACTATGTTGACAACCGATCTTTCATTAAGATTAGATCCGGTGTACGAAAAAATTTCAAGACATTTTTATGAAAATCCAGATGCGTTTGCAGATGCTTTTGCAAGAGCTTGGTTTAAATTAACCCACAGAGATATGGGACCTCGTGCCCGTTATCTGGGACCGGATGTTCCTCAGGAAGAACTAATCTGGCAGGATCCTATTCCGGAAGTAGATCATGAATTGGTTAATGATGCCGATGTTGAAGCACTTAAAGCGAAAATTTTGAGCTCTGGATTGACTATTTCTGAACTGGTTTCAACAGCTTGGGCTTCTGCTTCCACTTTCAGAGGAAGTGATAAGAGAGGAGGAGCTAATGGTTCAAGAGTAAGATTAGAGCCTCAAAGAAACTGGGCAGTCAATAATCCAGCTCAATTACAGAAAGTTTTAGGAGTATTGGAAGGGATTCAAAATGAATTTAATGCTCAAAATGGAGGTAAGAAAATATCTTTAGCAGATTTAATTGTTTTAGCAGGAAGTGCAGCTGTAGAAGCTGCTGCAAAAAATGCTGGTCATGAGGTGAAAGTCCCTTTTGCACCAGGAAGAATGGATGCTTCTCAAGCACAAACTGATATAGAATCTATGGGATATCTGGAACCTGCCGCTGATGGATTCCGTAATTATCTGAAAACGAAATTCACTGTTTCTACAGAATCCTTATTAATTGATAAAGCACAGTTATTAACTCTTACTGCTCCGGAATTAACTGTTTTGGTAGGAGGAATGCGTGCTTTGGATACTAATTTTGATGGTTCAAAAAATGGGGTATTCACCAGCCGTCCAGGGGTTCTTACTAATGATTTCTTTGTTAACCTTTTGGATATGGGAACCCAATGGAAGGCCATGTCAGAAGATAAAGAAATATACATGGGAACAGACCGAAAAACAGGTCAGCCAAAATGGACAGCTACCCGTGCAGATCTTGTTTTCGGATCGAACTCTGAGCTAAGAGCAATTTCAGAAGTATATGGAAGTGCTGATGCACAAGGTAAATTTATCAATGATTTTGTATCTGCCTGGACGAAGGTGATGAATCTGGATAGATTTGACTTAGCTTAATTTTTTTAATATTAATAATAAACAGGCTGCCTTTCCAAGGCAGCCTGTTGCTTTTGTTATTATTTTAATGTATCCAGAACATAAATTTCATTCTGACCGGGATTCTTATTATTATCTTCAAATAATTCAGTAAATAATCCTTTTATAATAATCTTCTGATTTGATTTTGGGGCCTCGACATTCACAAAGAAATGAGAATCTTCCTGTATGCAATCCAAATCTGAGTGTTTCACTTCCTTATTGTCAATATAAAGAAAATATTCAAACTTTTTTAATAAGTTTTTTTTGGGGCCATTTTCTCAATATTCCCTAATTCCATTTCTTTTTCAATATTACTGTACATTTTTTCCAGGATATCTTCCTCTATTTCTCGGTGATGGCAGGTTCCTTTATTGATCTGTGAAACGATGTAAG